>CAWGZE010000028.1:0-229413 GCA_963826855.1 uncultured Acidobacteriaceae bacterium | reverse complement strand
GGAAGCATCTACCGGGCTTCTGTTTACGGTACCGATGTTTATGTTGTCAGCGACCCTGAACATGTTGATCACGTGCTCCGAATCAATTGGCAGAACTATAAGAAGGGTCAGGCCATCAAACGTATCGGCTTGCTCCTCGGCAATGGCTTGATGGTGAGCGAAGGAGAGTTTTGGAAGAGTCAGAGACGGATGATTCAACCTGCTTTCCACGACGAAGTAATGAGCGGGTTGGTAAACGTTATTTCGGGGCGAACTTTGCGTTGCTTAACAAATGGAAGGCCGCAGCTCTGAGGAAAGAGAGTGTCAATATCACTAGCGACATCAGTCATATGATCCTCAAGATTGTGCTCACTTCCATCTTCGGAGACGACAGTGAAGGGGTGGCGCCACACTTCAATATCCTTTCCGATGAACCGGCTCGAAATCTGGGGTTCGCTCAAGCGTTTAGGCCCTTGGGAAAGATAGTCGCCGAGGTCGCGAATCGCAGGCGGAGCCAGAACAGAGCGGCAACCGACATACTCGGCATGCTCATGGAGGCACGCGACCGAAAAAGTGGTCAAGTTATGCCCGATGGCCAGTTGGTCCGCGAGATCATGACCATCATTGTCGCTGGGCACGAAACACCGCCAGCACCTTGAATTGGATCTGGTACCTCCTCTCACAGCACGCCGAGGTCGAGAATAAGTTATCGTGGGAACTCGACGCGATGCCGGGGGGCCGACATGAGATCGGCGACCTCTCCAAATTCATTTACACGCGCCAGGTTATTGAAGAGACGCTCCGTTTATATCCGGCCGGTTGGCTGATGACGCGCATGGCACTCAAGGACGACAGGCTTAGCGACTACCTGGTTCCCGCCGGAACGGAAATCTACATTTCTCCCTACTTAATCCAGCGACACCCCGCTTTTTGGGAAGCTCCGGATCGCTTTGATCCAGACCGGTTCGGGCCGGCTCAGTCGCGGAACCGGCACCCGATGACGATGCTCCCATTTTCCGCAGGTCCCCGAAAATGCGTCGGGGAAATGTTCGCGCGAGTCGAGATGCAGATCCATCTGATGACGATCGCAAAACACTTGCGTTTCCGATGCCTCAGTGAGCAGCCGATTCAACTTGATGCCGGCGTGAATTTGCGCAACAAGCACGATTTCATTATGACTCCGGAGATCCGCTCCGCCATCTGAAAATAAATGAAGGCCACGCTTGCCTGAGGCTCTGCTCATCCGCTACAAAAGGGAATCCCCATTCCGCGAAGGGCTCCACTCGGACGGCCAGTCCCCATGAGTCAAATCCATTTTCGCAAACCCCTTGAAAACATCGACCGCCCGCAGATGGAGGCCGATGTTGTCATCGTCGGCGGAGGCCCGGCGGGGATGGCCTGTGCGCTGCGCCTCTCGCAGCTCATCGACGAACATAATCGGCACCATCCCGATGCGCCGACTGACCAAGGACAATATCTACGTCCTCGAAAAGGCGCGCGAGGTGGGCCAGCATTGCCTTTCCGGTGCTCTACTGGATCCGCGCTCGATGCGCGAATTGCTTCCCGGTTTTGAGAGCGAGGCGCCGATCGATGCCGAGGTCACGCAGGAATCGGTCTACTTTCTCACGAAAAAAGCCAGTACAAATTTCCGATCGTGCCGCCGCCGCTGCGCGACCACGGCAACTACGTCATCTCGATCAACAAGTTTGTGAAATGGCTGGCAGCGAAGGTCGAAGAGGCTGGCATCACCATCTTCACCGGATTTGCGGGGTCAGAGCTGCTGTTTGACGACGACGGATTCGGCCAGGACGTGATCGGCGTCCGCACCGACGATAAAGGCGTCGACAAGCAGGGCGAGCCCAAGGCCAACTTCGAGCCCGGCTACGATCTTCACGCGAAGATCACCATCCTCGCCGAGGGTACGCGAGGCAACTGCGCCAAAGCGCTCATTCAACGTCTCGGTCTCGAAGACCCCAACCACGCGCAGACCTATGGCGTCGGCATCAAGGAACTGTGGGAGATTCCCGCAGGGCGCGTCGCCAAGGGCGAAGTCATCTACACCCTCGGCTATCCGCTGACCACGCACGAATACGGCGGCGCGTGGATTTACGGCATCAGCGACACCGAGATCTCGATCGGCTACGTCACCGGGCTCGACTACGAAGACCCGCGCACCGACCCGCATCATGTCTTTCAGAGCTTCAAACTGCATCCGCTGGCGCGGCGGATTCTCGAAGGCGGCAAGATGGTCCGCTACGGAGCGAAGACCCTGCCCTACGGAGGCTGGCTCACCATGCCGCAGCTTGCCGGCGATGGCTGGATGCTGCTCGGCGACAGCGCCAGCTTTCTGAATTCGCAGCGGCTGAAAGGCATCCATCTCGCGATCAAGTCCGGCATGCTCGCGGCCGAGACTGCCTACGATGCGATGGTGAAGCAGGACTGCTCCAGCAAGCAGTTGCAGGACTACAAACGGCGCGTCGACGAGAGCTGGATTCGCGAGGAGCTTTACCCGGTGCGCAACTTCCACCAGGGCTTCGAGCATGGGCTGATCGACGGGCTGGTCAAGGCGGGAATTCAGCAGCTATTTCGAGGCGGCAATCTTGGGCCGGATTTCACCAATCGCGCCGGCTATGAAGCCATGCGGCCACTCGACACCTTCGGCGAACACGCTCATGGCCGCGAGAGCTTTCCTGGGCAATGCGCAGGGCGACGGCAAACTCACCTTCGATCGCCTGACCGATGTCTATCACTCCGGCACGCGCCATGAGGACGACCAGCCGACGCATCTCGTGATCGCCGACCTGGATATCTGCAACACGCTGCGCCAAAGAGTTCGGCAACCCCTGCCAGTATTTTTGTCCGGCGGCGGTGTATGAAATGGTCGAGGACTCTGATTCAGCGGCGACTAGCTCGGGCAAGCGTTTGCAGATCAACTTCGCGAACTGCGTGCACTGCAAGACGTGTGACATCGCCGACCCTTACCAGATCATCACCTGGGTCCCTCCTGAAGGAGGCGGCGGCCCGAACTACGATGGCATGTGAGGCCATGCGTGCCGGATTTCGTCGGACATGGAAATCCGAGACGCGGGAATTCATGTGAAAGCGATAATCCTCGTTGACGTTATCCGTGAAAGGAGTAATGTGTATGCAGCATTTTCAAAAGATACAAGACTGGCTCGGGTATTGTTCTATTCGCCCAGTTCGTTAAGGTTGCTTCCGGAATTAAATCTGCCGTTCTGATCGATGATGACCGGCGCAATCAACGAATCCGGGCTGGCGGAAGCGGATCTTCTTGTCTTCCACGAGATCGCTCGCGCGCTTACTTCCTCGCTTGACCTTGAGTCGATTCTGACCACAATCCTCCGCCAGGTCAGAGCTTCTTCAAGCCTGAAACCTGGACCCTGCTGCTTGCCGACGAAAGAGGCAAGACCTCTATTATGCGATCGCCGACGGGCGCTTTGGCTCCCGTCTTCGATGTTCGCGTCCCCTACGGCGACGGCATGGCCGGCTGGGTCGCCGAGCGCGGCGAGTCCCTGATCGTCGCCGACGCCTCCAGGACGAGCCCGTATCAACCGGCGTCGACCCATACTCGACTTTGAAGTCCGTTCCGCGGTTTGCATCCCTCTTCGCTCCCGTCTGCGCACTGTGGGCGTGATTCAACTCTTCAACCTGCCTCCCGAGATGCTCTCCGATTATGCGATCTCGTTCCTGCTCGTGCTATGCGACTTTGCGGCGATCGCGGTGGAAAACGCAAACGCATTTCGGCGCGTGCAGGAGCTGACGATCATCGATGAATGCACCGGGCTCTTCAACGTCCGCCACTTCGAGCAGTGCCTGAAGAACGAGATCAAACGCGCCGAGCGGCTCAATCTGCCGATGAGCCTCATCTTTCTCGATCTTGACCGATTCAAACTGGTCAACGATCGGTACGGCCACCAGGTGGGTAACCGGCTGCTCGGCATGATCGGCGCAGTATCCGCTCCCACGTCAGGAGTATCGACCTCGCCTTTCGCTACGGCGGAGACGAATTCGTGATTTTGCTTCCCGGCACGGCCAAACGGCGGGCCGTTCAAGTCGCCAAACGGCTGCTGGCTGCCTTTCGCGAAGCCCCGCACAAGGTCGGGGAGGACCTCCATCTCGGCGTCACTGCCAGCTTCGGCCTGGCCAGTTATCCGGAGGATGGCAAGACCGGGCAGGACCTTCTGCGTATCGCCGACGCCAGGATGTATGAAGTGAAGGGCACCACTCGCGACGCCATCGTCTTCGCCGGTCGAGGGCAGATCGTTGAAAAGATCCGCATAGCCGGTATCGGTCAGTAGCGCAAGCCCAGTCTCTGCGGAAACTCCTCCTCATCGTCATCCACTTCGAGCAGACTGACGGAATCGGACAAGATCTTCCTGTGACGCCGCAACAATTCAACGTGCGCGACAACGACAACGACTACCGCGATCAACAGATTGCGTGTACTTACGGCAATCCAGTCTTCGAGGCTGAGGGTGATCAGGACCAGCGGCGGAAAGAGCCCAAAGTACTGGATGAGGACGTAGGCCAGATTCATCGATGCGGGCGAACGCGTGCCAGTAAACGGCACCGTCTTCACGTTGAGAAAGAAGGCATCGGTCAGCAGCAGGCAGAGGCTGGTGCCGGCGAATAGCTGGATGACGAAGTTCTCCAGTCGCGCAGCTCCGGCGGCGCGACCGCATGGATCAGCGCGACGCTCCCCAGGGTGAGCGCAAGCGCCCACATGAGTACCCACATTCGAGTCGCCGCGGACTCGTCCCATCCCGGCTTGCCGTGAATGACGCGGAAGAGCCAGTTGACCCTGCGGTCGGCGGGGCCGAGGAAGGCAGCGCGCAAGCCGGCGACCGTCCAGAAGGCGATGATCGGCACCGCAGCGCGCAACCCTTCGGTCGAGAAAGCGAACCCGACTCTGCCGTGACCAAGCTTGAGCATCAGTGCGCACGAAGTGACCAGCGCCAGGCCAAGACCGCCGTACATCGCGAGATAGACCCGGTGACGCGGCGTTCGCGAGAGCGTCTGGCCGATGAAGTGAAAGATCCCCCGTTGCTGCGGAACTCGGAGCAGCGTGCGTGCAAGAGCACCATGATCGGCGCCGCAATCCAACTCCGGGTGCTGGTCGCGCCGGAGCCTTCGACCACATTGCGCATCCTCGAACGATAGGCGAGGGGATAGGAGACGCGGCCAGAATCATCATCGCCCCGTCACCAGCAATCCCGTGCGCGCCAAGGCCGTGAAGACCGGCAGCGTATCGGGGCCGTTGAGCAGGCGTTCGTAGATGCCCAGGAACCAGAATGGCGGAAAGTAATGCCACGCGCGCTGGCCGGAGCTGATGAGTGCCTCGATGAAACGGGAGACCAGTGGGAAGAGCAGAAGAATGAGAGCAGCGCGGTGATCGATAGCGCCTGCAGGAACGGCGAGATTCTGCGAAAGAGATGTTCGCCGAGCAGGATCAACAGAAATCCCTGCGCAGCCAGAACGAAGCCGGCGATGCACAGGCCGCTCATGGTGACCGCGACAAGATGCGCGGAGAAATGGCGAGCGAGGCTGGGCAGGTCGGCGGAGGCGGGAAAGAATATCGTGCCCAGCGCGTTCGTGCCGAACAGGAAGATGCCGAGGAAAAGGCCGACTGCGGCAATTCTCGCGGTGAAGAGAGTGCGGCGCTCGATCGAGAGCGTCGAGAGCACGAAGACATCGAGCAGGTCCGGAAAGAAAAGGTCCCAGACGAAGATCGTGACCGCTCCGATGGCTACGAAGGAATACATGACATAGAAATAGTGGTCGCTACCTGCGACCAGAAGGGCCGCCCTCCGGGAAAGTGATATGGCGGGAAGAGATAAAGCGCCACGCAGACGCCGGGGAGCGCGATGGCGTAGGCGATCTGAAGCACGCGGGCCTTCGTCTCACCGTCGCCAGCGCTGGTTTCATTGTTGAAGAAGCGAGAGAGAAAGTGGCGCAGCAGGACCTGGAATTGCGTGCGCTGCGGCTGTTCATCGGTGTAGATGCTGGCCTGCACGGCGAGCGAGAGGACCGGATGCTCGGGCTCGGAGAAGACCTGCAGGCTTTAAGCATTGGTCACCTGCATGACGTCGACGAGCTGCTGCGCCACGACTTTCGTGTCTTCCTGCTGCACCAGCTGCGCGAAGGCGCTTTCGAGGTTGGCGAGCTTCATCAGCGTGGTCAGCTCGCCGGGTGCGGCGTCGGCGAGGATCTTGCCCTTCGCGATCACCACGACTCGGTCGCAGAGTTGCTCGACGACTTCGAGAACGTGGGAGATATAGAGGATTGCCTTGCCGCTTGCGGCGAGTTGGCGGAGCAGGTCTTTGAAGAGGCGCGCTGAGTCGACATCGAGGCCGGAGAGCGGTTCGTCGAAGATCAGCAGTTTCGGATCGTGCATCAGCGACGCTGCGATCAGCACCCGCTGCTTCATGCCTTTGGAGTAGGCCGAGATCGGCGAGTGCCGCCAGGATTCGAGGCCGAGCAGCCGGAGAAGATTGAAGGCCTTCACCGTAATCAGCCGCTCGCCCATGCCGCGCAGGCGGCCGACGAGCTGCAGATACTCCATGCCGGAAAGATAGGTGTAGACGTGCGCCTCTTCGGGGACATAGCCGAGTTTGGCGCGAAATCCGGGGAGATCCTCGACGATGTTCCTCCCTTCAAAGAGCACCTGGCCGTCGTTTGGCTGCAGAATTCCGGTGATGATCTTGACCGTGGTGGATTTCCCCGAGCCATTGGCGCCGAGGTAGCCGACAATCTCTCCGGCGCCGACGCGAAAGTTCACGTTGGCGATGGCGGGAATGCCGCGGTAGCTTCTTGAGACGTTGCGCAGCTCGAGCATGGGTCTCCGTTTCTCTGCATACCCTATGTAGCATACTAGTTTTTACTGGTCAACTAGCATGCTACATAGGTACAATTCCTGCCATGGCCAGCGCAACTTTCCCATCGACGCAAAGCTCTCCCACACCGCCGCCCTGATCCTGCAGGCGATCCATACCGGGCAGGTCTATGGCTTCAGCGTGATGGAGAGAACGGGCCTGCCGAGCGGCACAGTGTATCCGGCGATGCGGCGGCTGGAGCGGGATGGACTGATCCTGTCGAAGTGGGAAAATCAATCGATCGCCGACGCGGAACAGCGGCCTCCGCGCAAGTACTACAGACTCACCCGCGCCGGGAAGGATATGCTGGAGGCGCTCTATAAGCGGTATCCGCTGCTGGAGAAGCTGATTCCCTCGCCGGAGGTGGAGAACGCATGATGGGTCACAGCTTGCTCCAATCTCTCCCGATCTGCCGGCTTCTGCTGCGCAGCGCATCCCTGCTTGTGCCCGGCAGAACCAGGGCGGATTGGCTCGCGGAGTGGGAGGCGGAGCTTTGGCATGTGCTGCGCTCGCACGTCGAAGGTCGTGACCGCGCGGCTGACGAGGTCGCCTGCACACTCCAACCCCACGACCTTCTGCCTCGGCGCGTTTCAGGATGCGTGGTGGCTTCGCCAAAATAATGCGCAGCCGCCGTTTCGTTCGCCGTTGCGGTCGCTTGCCCGTCACGGCTCGCCGTCCATGTGTCTGTTCTCGCTCGCCGGCTGGGCGGCGGCTAGCCTGTTGCTCGCTCTGTGCCTGCCCACCGCTCGCAAGGCGATGTTACCCCCTCCGTATCCGGACGCAGACAACCTGGTATTGATCTCGCCCGGCGGAGCCTCGATGTCGCCGCTGCCGTCGATTCGTCTGGCCGACTACCGCTCATGGCAAACCAGCACGCGGCCTCTCTTCACCGAGCTCGCGTATTACCAGCCGCTGATGAAGCGTGTCCACATCGCGCCGCATCGGACGGCGGAGCTTTCGATCATCCGCGCCAGCGCGAGCCTCTTCGACTTGCTGAAGATTCCCTCTTTCGCGTTGAACTAGCTCAAGACTCGCAGCAAATGCCGGGGCTGATCCTCAGCGAGACCGCATGGCGCGAATACTTCGACGGCGACCCTGCGATTGCCGGACGAGTGGTTGAGGTTGCCGGACGGCAGGTTCGGATCGCCGGGGTTGTAGCGCAGGACCGGTGGCGGCTGCCCGGCCGCGCCGATGGCTGGATGGTGGCCGACGAGTCGCAGATGGATTCGCTCTCGCCAAACTCGAAGGGGTTTGTGCTTGCTCAATGCGGCCCTCGGCATTTCCCTCCGGATCTTCGGGCCGGCATTGGATGACGGTTTACCGCGCGTATGGAGATGCCGACAGGTTCGAGTGCGTCTCGCTGGCCGAGCAGACGCGGCAACCCTTTTCCATTTATCTCTTCACGTTATTCATCGCCTGCCTTGCGCTGCCGGCGACGACGCCGCTGCCCTTGGGCGAGTATCCGGCGCGCGCCGAGCGGCTGGGCTGGAGCGTCCGGGTGCGGCGCTGGCTGTTTCTCGCCGCGAAGCTCGCCCTGATTCTGCCGCTGGTGTATTTCGCTTCGATCGATCTCGGCCTACGGAAATATCGCCGTCGGGTCTGCACTCCGTCGGCCCGGTTTCGTCGCAGTATCTTCAGTTGGCGAGTTCGTTCTTTGGCCTGCTGTTCGCGTTTCGCTGGGCGCTGCGCGACCAACGCGGCCGCTGCCCGGTTTGCCTGCGGCTGCTGACCAACCCGGCCCGGGTGGGTGAAGCCTCGCGGAACTTCCTGGCCTGGAACGGCACCGAGCTGATCTGCGCAGGAGGACATGGCTTGCTGCATATCCCTGAAATCCCCACCAGCTGGTTCAGCACCCAAAGCTGGCTGTATCTCGATCCGTCCTGGAGCAGCCTGTTCACAGATGCTTATGTGGCTCCGGCTGGAGTGCTGTAACTCTGGCCTCGCGGGCGCCGCGCATCGCAAGATTGGCCTCGCAGACGGACAGCAACGCCACGCAGCCGGTTTGACCCCTCCAATTTCAGCCTGTTAAACTTTGAGGGTTACGCAGTAGCAAGCCGTCATTCGCTCGCCTGCCATCTCCCCTCCGGAAAGATCTCGAAGGAACTCTGTGGACTCCCAGACACGTCACGCCCTGAAGCAGGATAAGTTTGTAACCGCAACCCAGACCGGCTTGAGCTGGATTGAGATTCACCGCCCTCAGGTCATTCGCGCCTGCATCGCTGTCGTCGTGATTCTTGCCGCGATTGTCGGTGGCGGCGCATGGTATGAGCACCAAAGCGCCCAGGCTTCGGTCGCGCTGGGTCAGGCGCTTGAGGTCTACAATTCGTCGCTGCGCCAGCCGGGAGAACCCGAAGACGGCAGCTACAAGACCATCGCCGAACGCGCCCAGGCCGCCAACAAGCTCTTCGCCGAAGTGGCGATCAAGTATGGCAGCTACGAGGCGGGCAAAACCGCCCAATACTTCGTGGGCCTGACCGACATCGACCTGGGCAAGACCGCTGACGCCGAGACGAGCCTCAAGCAGGTCTCAGGCTCCTACAACAAGGACCTTTCCGCGCTGGCCAAGGTCGCGCTGGCCAATCTCTACGTGCAGACCGGGAAGACCCAGCAGGCGATCGACCTCTATAAGGAATTGATCGCGAAGCCGACCGACACCGTTCCGGCCCCGGCGGCGCAACTGCAGCTTGCTGCGATCTACGAAAAGACCGACCCACTGCAGGCGAAGCAGATTTACGCCGTGCTGAAGGACAAGGACAAGACCACCGCCGCCGGCCAGATCGCCGCTCAGAAGCTGAATCCGGGAGCGGCGCAGGGTCCGCAGTTACAGCAAGTAGCCTCTCGTCTATTCCGCCAAAGCCCGCATCGACCCTCGATGCGGGCTTTTTGTTTTGCGGCGACACCGACAGAAATGCTCGATACCTTGACTATCTACAATCGAGTAGTGTAGATAGTCATAGTATGGGAAAACCAAGCGATCTCGTTCAGGGCACCCTCGACCTGCTGATCCTCAAGACGCTCTCGACCGAAGCCCGCCACGGCTGGGCGATCGCCAAGCGCATCCAGCAGATTTCCGGCGAAGTGCTGCAGGTGCAGCAAGGCTCGCTCTATCCGGCGCTGCACCGGCTGGAACAGCAGGGCTGGATCAAGGCCAAATGGGCCGAAAGCGAGACCGGGCGCCAGGCGAAGTTCTACTCGCTGACCGCCGCCGGCCGCACACAGCTTGAATCCGAAACCGCCAACTGGGCCCGACTATCAGAAGCCATCAATCTGATCGTGCAGGAGGCATAGCGGATGCGCTGGCTCAATCAGCTCTTAATGAAATGCCGAATGCTCTTCCTCCGTGGCCGCGCCGGGAACGAATTGCAAGACGAACTGCAGTTCCATCTCGACCAGCAGATCGCCGAGAACATCGCTGCCGGCATGGACCCCGAAGAAGCCCGGCGCGACGCGCTACGTATCTTTGGCAACCCGACGGCGCTCCGCGACCAGGCTCGCGAGACCTGGAGCTGGCTGTGGCTCGAATTGCTCCTGCGCGACCTTCGTTACGGTGTTCGCACCCTGGCGCGCACTCCCGGCTTTACCGTGCTCGCGATCCTGGTAATGGGGCTTGGAATTGGCGCGAATGTGGCGCTCTTCACCGTCGTCCGTTCGGTGCTGCTCAAGCCATTGCCCTTCAAAGACCAGGACCGTCTCGTGCGCATCTTCGAGGCTGACTCCAAAGGACGGTTTCAGGACAACATAGTGGCAGGAGGCACCTTTGCCTCCTGGCAATCGCAGGCGCACGGCTTCGAGCAGATGGCCATCAAGCAATGGATGCACTACGACCTTGCCGACGATGGAGGCCAGTTGCCTGAGGTCGCCCCGGCCCAGACCGCTTCATGGCAGCTGTTTCCGATGCTGGGTGTTCAGCCGACGCTGGGCCGCTTTTTCACTGCGGACGACGACCGCCCAGAGGCGACCGCGACGGTCGTTCTCACATGGGGACTCTGGAAGCGTCGGTACGGCGGCGACCGAGCCATCGTCGGCAAGACGATCCTGCTCGATGCCCGTCCTTATACGGTCATCGGAGTTCTGCCCGGCTGGTTCACCTATCCGGATGCAACAGTGCAGCTCTGGACGGCGCTCTATCACGAAAAATCGCGCGAAGTGATGCAAATGCACGAAGCTCATAACTTCGATGTAATCGGCCTGCTCAAGCCCGGAGTCACCATCCAGCAAGCCACCGCGGAACTCGACACCATCCAGGCGGCAATCCGCAAGGAGCACCCGGTTGGGCCAATCAACGACGCGGCCAATGTGCGCCCGATCCTCGACGCCGACGTGCACGAGCTCAAGACCGGCCTCTACACCCTGCTGGCTGCGACCGGGTGCCTGCTGCTGATCGCCTGCATCAATGTGGCAAACCTGCTGGTTGCTCGCGCGGCCACGCGGCGTCGAGAGACTGCCATTCGAACTGCGTTGGGAGGAAGCCGGGCGCGGCTGATCCGCGAGCAGATCATCGAGAGCCTGGTGCTTTCTTGTGCCGGAGGAAGCCTGGGTTTTCTTATTGCAGCAGGAATCCTGCGCTGGCTGATACAGACGCGCAATGACATTCCCCGCGCTGACGCCATCCACATCGACGGCGTGGTCATTCTGTTTGCTACGGGCGTCATGCTGGCCTGCGGCTTTCTGGCCGGCCTTATTCCGGCCCTGGCCAGCGCCGATAGAAACATTCTTAGGACCCTGCACGAATCTTCGCGCTCACACAGCGGGGGGCTGGCCGGCGTGCGCCTGCGCCGCATTCTGCTTGCCTTGCAAGTCGGGCTCACCGTCGTGCTGCTGGTGGGAGCCGGGCTGTTGATCAAGAGCTATCGCCAGCTGCGCTCCGTGGATTTGGGCTGCGCTGCGCATGATGTGCTGACCATGTGGATCAACCTGCCGAAGGGCGGCTATCGGACACCCGAACAGCGGGTCATCTTCTACGAGCAGCTGCTCGAACGAGTGAGAGCAACTCCCGGAGTGACCGCCGCCGGCCTAACCAGCGTCCTGCCTGGCCAGGGCCGCGGGCGCGACGACACCTTCAACATTCGCGAACATGCCCCACTGCCCAAGGGAGAAAACCTCGACTCAACGACAAGATTCGTCGATCCAGGCTACTTCGCCGCCATGCAAATTCCCCTGATCGAAGGGCGGTTCTTTGAGCCGGAGGAGCGGCTGGACAAGGTGCAGGCCATCATCGTCAACCGCGAATTTACGCGCGAGGTCTTTCCCGGAGAAGCGCATCTCGGCAAGCACATTGTCGGTGGCCCCGGCGACAGCACTCAGACTTTTGAAATTGTGGGCGTTGTCGGCGATACACTCGATGAGGTATCCGGCCAACCCTATCCGGCGATCTTCTACCCGCTGTACATCGGCTTGGAGAGGTCAGCTTCCCTCGCCGTCCGCACCGCGCCCGGACATGACCCCACCTCGCTGGCGTTGCCAATCCAGAAGGTCATCGCCGGCATCGATCCCGATCTTCCGGTCGCCAACATCCTCACCATGGACCAGCTCATCGGTCAATCCACTCTCGACGCGAGCTTCGACGCGACCCTGGTACTCGCCTTCGCGGGAATTTCGCTCCTGCTGGCCGGGGTTGGCCTATTCGGCGTGCTGTCCTATATCGTCGCCCAGCGCACGACCGAGATCGGCATCCGCATTGCGCTCGGCGCACAGCGGGAACAGGTGATGCGGCTCATGCTCCACGATGGACTCCGTCCGGCAGTGATTGGGCTGATGCTGGGACTGGTCGCCAGTGTCGGGCTCACGCGGCTCATCCGGTCACTGCTGTACGGGACGACAGCGCTCGACCCCGTCGTCTTTGCAGTCGTCAGCGTTGCGCTCGTGGCCGTCGCAGCCGTGGCGTGCGCCTTGCCGGCCTGGCGGGCCTCACGACTCGACCCGATCACCGCCTTGCGAATGGAATAGCACTCACTGGGACGGAGGGCCGACCGGAAAGCCGACTAGGTAGGTGACGGGCAGGAACCCGCTGCGCTCTTCACCGATCTCCCATTCGTAGCCCTGGGTCTTCAGTGGCGCGATGATCGTTTCGAGCTCCCGATGGGAATATGCCCGCAGGCAGGAGACAATCCCGTCGTAGAAGAGCACGAACGGCACGAGCGGGATTAGCCAGGTCCAGAATAGGCGCGACCAGCGAAATGGCCGGATGGCAGGGGCAAGGATGATCGAGATAAACGGGATCAGACAGATCATGAGGATTGTCCGAGGCGAGCGCCGGGCCATCTCGAAGATACCCACGCCGCAGCGTTTCTCCACCGCGTCGCTAAGAATGCGGCGGGCGGATTCCGGTCCGAAGTGATGGAAAGACGAGAAGATGGTGCGGAAGCCGGAAAGCCGTGCAGGAACGCTCGTTGCGTCGACTGGCAACGATTCGAACCTCAACAGGCCTGAGCTGGAGCTTGCGCGGTCAAAAGCGCTCTGGTTGGGATACTTATCGGTAAGCCGAACGACAATTGGGGAGCCGCGATGAAGTTCCGGCTCGCGAACCAGGCAGAGCCACGGGCCGCCGCCGCCCGAGCAGAGGTCGAGAACCTCGCGTGCGCCGGCCCGCTTCATGCTGGCCAACAGACACCTGAGAATTGGGTGGTAAGTATTGCCAAAGTTCCACAGCGCCTGCATCCCGTCGGTGACCAGGTCCCGCAACGGCGCGGGGAAGGCAGGAAGGTCGTGAATCTCATGCAGCTCGATTCGCCCCATATCCGCTCTGCCAATCCTTCCGTCAAATACTAACCTCCTGCTCCGGCCCGTGCATCTGGCGCTAACATTTGGGCCGCTTGTGCTTCGCCAGCGCATGACAGAACATAGAATGAGCGAAACTCGCGTCTGCCCCGTCTTTTGTAGCAGATTATGAGTTCGCTGGAAGGACAAGTCGTTGGCTGGATGCATGTGAATCCAATCGTCGCCCCAGCAGAAGCGCCATCCCTGACCGAGGTCGACGCCGGCGAGGCGATCTCTGCGCTCGTCACCCAGTATTCGACCACACTCTACCGGGTTGCCTACTCCATCACCCGCAATGCCGCTGAGGCGGAAGATGCCGTTCAGGAAACCTTCCTGCGGGTCTTGCGGCATCGCGAAAAACTGGGCGAGATTCGCGACCATCGGGTATGGCTGGTGCGAATTACCTGGAATGTGGTGCTCGACCGCAAGCGCCGGGCCAAGGCGAGGCCGGAAACCGATGACATCGCCGACCTTGTGCGCGCCCTCCCGGCGAAGTCGCTGACCGCCGAAAAGACTGCCATCTCTTCGCAGGAACACGCCCGGATTATGGCGCTGATCGATACTCTGCCGAAGAAAGAGCGGGATGCACTGCTGCTCTCGGCCGTTGAGGAACTGACCACCGCCCAGGCCGCCGCGGTGCTGGGCACGACCGAATCCTCGGTGCGCTCGCGGATCTTTCGCGCTCGTCATCAACTCGCAGCACTGCTTGACCGGGATAAGACCGGCGCAACCATCAGGCAAGACCTCAGCGAAAGGAGCGTTCGATGAAACCCAGGTCATCCACTGACAACACCACTGGGCACGATGCCAGAATCGACGCCGCCCTTCGTGTTTATGGCCGCGCCCTCCCCATGCCAGGCCTGGAATCTAGGGTAGCCGCGCGGATTGCAGCAACGCCCCGCCAATCCTATCGCTCCGCGTCGTCTGGCTTCACCGGCAACCGCTGGATGGTATTTTTGCGCGGCGTTTCAGTCGGGGCGCTGGCCGCTGCCGCTGCCGCTGCCATCGTGGTGGGTACGGTGCGGCACTCGCAACAGCAGGTTCCACTCCCACAGGCGGCACGCGGTACCCGATCTGGGGGGATTAACACCGCAGGAGATCCGCATGTGCCGACGCACGCGATTCCACAATCGGCGACGATTGACCCCCAGGCGCCGCGGACCCCGCCCCATAGTCGCGCAACGATCTCCCGCGATGCGGGGAGCAAGCCGGGGGGCAGTGCGGTTCCGCGCTCACCGTATCCGCCGGACCAGCCGTCCTCTGCGCCACAGCAGTAGCGAAGCGGCGAAATCGACCTAAGCTTTTGCGCTATCTCCCGCCAGCAAGGAGAAGAGCATCTGGAGCAATGCCAGAACGATGGCGCCGATGAAGGCCGCGCCGAAAGTCTTGACATAGAAGCCCGGAACCAGGCCGCTCGATAGCTTCAAGATCAGGGCGTTAATCACCAGGAAGAACAGTCCCAGCGTCAAGATGCCAAGCGGCAGAGTAATGATCTTGAGCAGGAGACCGAGAGTGGCGTTCAGCAATCCGATCACAATAACGGCAATCAACGCCGCCCCAAGTGTGGCGACCTGAAAACCAGGTACGATCTTCGAGACAATCAGCAGTGCGACCGCATTTACAATCCAGTGCAGGAGCAGACGAAGCATTAGTGTTTCCTCTCCACGGCATTTCGTGATGGCCGCACTTGAGAAAGAACGGCTGTTCGGAACAGCGGCACCTCTACCAACGTACTCTAGCAGTATGGAGTATCCGGTTTCTTCGTGACACGCCCTAAGTTTCTCAGCGCATCCATGATTCCCGGCCTGGCCTTGGGCCTTGTGATTTCTGCTCCGCCGGAGGCACTTGCCCAAGCGGCTAAGGCGAAACCGGCGGACGCGCCGATTCCCGATATCCCGACGCTGATGATGCAGGTTCAAGCCCACCAGAGGGAGCTGGACAAAGTGCGCGAGAACTACACCTTTCGTGAGGTGCAGCAGACAGACGACCTCGACTCGAATGGCCAGGTAAAGAAGACCGAAACCGAGGAATCTGAAATCTTCTTCGTAAACGGCCATCACATCGAGCGGCTGGTCAAGAAGAACGGTAAAGACCTGAGCCCGGACGAGCAGAAAAAAGAGCAGGAGCGGGTCGAGAAAGAGGTCGAGAAGGCTACCAAGCTCGATCCCAACAAGTCGCTCCACGGCGACGAGATATCGATCAGCCGCATTCTTGCGATCATGAAGGTCTCGAACCCGCGTCGGATTTCGCTGAATGGCCGCGACACGATTGCTTTTGACTTTATTGGCGACCCTCATGCCCAGACCCACGGGCTGGCTGAAGACGCCTCAAAGAAGATGGCCGGCACCGTGTGGGTCGATGAGAAGGACCGCGAAGTCGCCAAACTGACCGTCCACTTCGACGAGAACTTTCACATCGGCGCCGGCCTGCTGGCCAATATCCAGGCCGGATCGTCCTTCCAGTTCGAACAAGCCAAAATCAACAACGAATTATGGCTCCCCACCGGGGGCGAAGCGCATCTGCAGGCCCGAGTGCTGCTGGTGAAGGGCTACCGGGAGAACATGCGATTTCACGACAGCGAATTCCAGCGCTTCCATACCGAAGCCAGCCAGCAGGCCGGCGTGACTGTGCACGATTAGTCTCCCCCGCGCACCGACTAAGATAAACGGGGTGACAAATCCCTGGCTTCATTGGTGGACAGACTCCGTTCCGCTGTGGCGACAGAGCACCTTCCCGCGGCTGCTGTTGGCGCTACTGCTGGGCACCCTGATCGGCGCCGAACGTCAGTGGCGGCAACGCGCCGCGGGACTGCGCACAAATGCGCTGGTGTGTTTCGGCGCGGCCGCCTTCGTCGACCTGGGCTCCACTGTGGCGCCGGGTACCACACAGATTATTGCCTACGTCGTTTCCGGAGTTGGATTTCTCGGCGCGGGCGCCATCATGAAAGATGGCGGCAACGTGCGGGGGCTGAATACCGCAGCCACGCTGTGGTGTTCCGCGGCAGTTGGGGCATGCGCGGGCGCGGGAGAGATGCTCGACGCGGTATTTGTCACCGTCCTTCTGATCGCGATCAATATCGTCCTTCGTCCGCTGTCGCGATTTATCGATCAGCGCTCGCTTGCGTCCCTGGACACTCGCACCCTCTACAGACTCCGCCTGATCTGTTCCAGCGAAGACAAAACCGCCGCGGAGCAAGAGATCACCCGCGCAGTCGCCGAGCGATCGCTCGTGCTTCGAGAACTTCGCGCCGAACAGCTTGAGGAGACGCGGAATACGATCGTTCAGGCGGTCCTGGAATCCTCGACGCGCGACCCGGTGATTATGACTCAGCTCGCCGACGAGATACGCGCCTTGCCATGCACTGACTCGGTGGATTGGACTGAGACTGAATCGGAAAATTGAACTTTGGAAGACGAGAGCTGCGCTCTTTGCGTGATTGGCGTGATTGCGGCGTGCCCAGCGAACCGGTACATCACCACCAGCGTGGCACAGTTGACGATCGCGAGCATGCCGTCGGTCGCCAGACTCGACCACGCGGCGCCCAGCCATCCGTGCCGCGGGATCAGCCACACGTTGAGTCCGACATTGAGACCCACGGCCAACATCTGTGAAACGGTCCTGTATCGCTGCAATCCGCAGCCCGTGATGGCGCTACCGCTCATCTGGTGAAGGCTGCGAAAGAGCGGGATAAGGCAAAGCCAGCGCAGAGCAGAGACCGTTTCTTGAAATCCGCTTCCCGCCAGGCGTGGAACCGCCGGGGCCGTAACGAAAATCGCGCCGGCTGCCAGGACACCCAGAGGCAGAGCGCGCTTGAGCAGCACGACAGCGAACGGCGCCGCGCCCCGAATGCCGCCCAGACCGCTGCGAAAGAAGCGCGGCATCGACGCCTCGCGGATCGCCAGGATGGGAATCGTGGCCACATCGATGATGCGATAAGCCATGCTGTAGATACCGTTCGCCGCATTCATGCCGTAGTAGCTCAGCATGGTCTTGTCGATGTCGTTGTAGGCGGTTGCGGTCGAGCTGGCGAAGGAATAGCCAAAACCCTCCAGCATATTTCGGCGCACCTGATCGAGGCTGAAACTCGGCCTCCCGAACCTGACCGTGCCACCAATATCGACGCAGAAGCGGTTAGCAATGAAAGGGCTACCGTCGCAATCGACCACTGATACGCGTTCGCGCGATGAAGCGCACAGAGCATTATGGCCGCCGCGAGCATCCGGGCAAAGTTGTTGGCCAGCGTCAGCCCGGCGGTGATGCGCAACTCTTCAAAGGTCTGAAAGACCCGCGCCGCGGAGGCCGTAAGCTGAAAGCAGAAACAGTTGGCGATCGCAGCCAGCAAGGTAATCGCTCGCGTACCCGTTCCCAACACTGTTCCCGAAAACACAGCAAGCACTGCCACGATCACGATACTGATCGCCGTCGTCGTGATAAGTATGTTTCCCCAGTACACGGAGAACTGTTTGCGGTCAGCAGTAACGTAGCGCAGAAGGAGCGTACCCGACCCCATCGCGCTGTATTGGCCGACGATGCTCGTAAGGGCGAAGGCCCCGGCGTAGAGGCCATACTCTGACGGGCCCAGCAGCCGAGCGATCAGGATGAAGTAGACCGACTGCAGCAAGAAGCCGCTCCCCTGACCGAGCGCCATCCAACCCGCATTTCGAGCGAGAGCACTTTCACGGAGTCGCCGCAGCTCGAGACTAATCGCAGACATAGTTTTAAACGGCTACGCAGGACCGAGAGCGCTTCATACTTTTGTGTTGAGGTGGTGCAGCGATGATAGCGCCTTTAGTGGTCTGTGATGTTGCGCTTAAAACATTTTCCATCCGACCGACCTTCGCCCGGACCAAAAGAGAACGCTTGGCATCCCGAGAGAACACCGATGCATCGGGGAGCCCCATCGCTGCGGCCATAAACTCAACGTGAGGCGCGCTGGACGTCGTAGGCGTACCACTAGCGGGCATCGCAAGAATCGGATCGCATAAAGTTCAGTTTGCACAATCGATCAGAACTTCATATAGACCTGCGCGCTCAGCTTGCATCCAAGTCATTCAGTCGGAGTCAATCAGGCGGAATATCGCGCCTTCATCGCGAATCAGACTCCGACCCACTTTAGCGAAGGTGCGCTTAGTTATGAAGACCTCTATTGTCGTCTGCGGTTTCTCGTTCAGCTTGCTATTGTTGGGCTGCGGTGGTGGTGGATCGACGTTAGCTCCGGCGCCTGATTTCTCCCTGACCGCAACGCCTACGACGCTTGCGCTGACCGCAGGAGCGTCGGGACAAACCATTAGCGTAATCGCCTCAGCGATCAACGGGTTTACCGGCAACGTCGCTGTCGGTATCTCTGGATTGCCCACCGGCGTCACCGCGACTCCCGCTTCGGTTACGC
This sequence comes from uncultured Acidobacteriaceae bacterium, assembly GCA_963826855.1. GTDB lineage: Bacteria > Acidobacteriota > Terriglobia > Terriglobales > Acidobacteriaceae > Acidisarcina. Next base: position 210,396 of record CAWGZE010000028.1, on the reverse strand, counting down.
TAACCCCAGGAGTCACCGCGACGGTCACGCTTACCGCCGGCGCGACCGCTGCGGCCGGCAGCCCAACGATCACTTTTACCGGTACCTCAGGGACGTTGAGTCATACAGCTACGGTTACCCTGACCGTTTCCGTTCCGGCGCCACCTGACTTCTCTCTCACTCTTTCGCCGACTTCATTGACACTGAACATTGGCCGATCCGGCGCTCCAGTCAGCGTAACGGCCAACGCAGTGAACTCGTTTACCGGCACGGTTGCGGTCGCGATCACTGGCCTGCCTGCGGGAGTAACCGCGAATCCGGCCACGCTTAGCCTGACTCCAGGCACTGCCCAGACCACGACCCTGACCGCCGCAGCGACGGCGGCGGCCGGAACGGCGACCATCACCTTTACGGGGACCTCCGGCAGTCTCAGTCACGCCGCCACGCTCGCGCTTACTGTTCAGACAGCGGCCACGACGAATGCCCCGGACGTCACCACCTATCACTACGACAACGCTCGCGATGGTCTCAACGCGGCGGAAACCATCCTGACTCCGAGCAATGTGAATTCGACACACTTCGGTAAGATCGGCTTTGATACCGTTGACGGCTTGGTCGACGCCCAGCCACTCTATGTCGCGAACCTCACCGTAGCAGGCGCACTCCACAACGTCCTGTACGTCGCCACTGAAAATGACAGCGTCTATGCGTTCGACGCCGACACCGGAACCCAGCTATGGAAAACCTCTGTACTGGGCAGTGGAGAAACGACCAGCGACGACCACGGCTGCGGACAGATCACTCCTGAAATCGGGATCACCTCCACACCGGTGGTCGATCGCAAACAGGGTACCGACGGGACTTTGTTTGCCGTGGGGATGACTAAGGATGCGAGCGGAAACTACCATCAGCTCCTTCACGCGTTGGATTTGATCACAGGTGCGGAGATCAGCGGTAGCCCGACTGAGATTTCCGCGAGTTATCCCGGCTCCGGAGACAACTCTCAGAACGGGAACGTCGTCTTCGATCCGGCGCAATATGCGGAGAGAGCGGCGCTGCTTCTGCTTAACGGAAACGTCTATCTTGCGTGGACATCCCACTGCGACGACCAGCCCTACACCGGATGGGTCATGGCCTACAGCGAGACGACTCTCAAGCAGACCCAGGTGCTCGATCTCACACCCAACGGCGAAGGAGGTTCCATTTGGATGGCAGGCGACGGGCTGGCTGCGGACAGCAGTGGCAACATCTACTTCCTCGACGCGAACGGAACCTTCGACATGGGCTTTGACAGCGGCGGCTTCCCCACTATGGGCGACTTCGGGAACGGCATGATCAAGCTGAGCGTGAACAGTTCAGGAACGCTGGCCGTCGCCGATTACTTTCAGCCCTACGACACCGAAGCCGAGAGCGCGGCTGACACAGACCTCGGCTCTGGCGGCGAAATACTGTTACCGGACATGACGGACGCGAGCGGAAATACCCAGCAACTGATTGTTGGCGCGGGCAAGGACCAGCACATCTACCTCGGCAACCGCAACAATCTCGGCAAGTTCAACTCGATGACCTCCAACAACAGCAATCTTTATCAGGATGTCTCCGGAGCGCTGAGTGGAAGCGTCTTCTCGACGCCCGCGTATTTCAATGGAGTACTTTATTATGGAGCGGTTAACGATAGCCTGAAGGCCTTTCCGCTGACCAGCGCGAAATTGGCAACGACTGCGGCGAGCCAGTCTGCAACTACTTTTGCCTATCCCGGAACGACACCGAGCATCTCCGCCAATGGGACCCAGACCGGTATCGTGTGGGCGTTGGAGTCAGCCCTGGGGACGCCCGCTGTGCTGCACGCCTACGACGCCACCAACCTGGCGACTGAACTCTACAACAGCAACCAGGCCGCCAGCGGCCGCGACAGCTTCGGGGACGGAAACAAATACATCACCCCGATGATCGTGAATGGCAAGGTTTATGTCGGGACGCCGACTGGAGTTGCGATCTTCGGCTTGCTGTCGCAGTAGTCGGACTCTGAGATACGGGGAGATCGCCTCTGGCGAGCTCCCCGCCGATTGTCTTTAGTACCGGTAGGTTTCCGGCTTGTAGGGCCCTTCGACCGCAACGCCGAGATAGTCTGCCTGCTTGGGGGAAAGGGTCGTTAGCTTGACGCCGATCTTTTCCAGGTGGAGACGCGCTACTTCCTCATCCAGCTTTTTGGGCAAGGTGTAGACGTCGACCGCGTAGGTGTCCTTGTTCGCCCAGAGGTCGAGCTGCGCCAGCGTCTGGTTGGCGAAGCTGTTGCTCATCACGAAGCTCGGATGTCCAGTCGCGCAGCCGAGATTGACCAAGCGGCCTTCCGCCAGCACGAAGATGCTGTGTCCAGGCTTGCCGTTCGCGGCGGCGAAGTTGTACTGGTCGACCTGCGGCTTGATGTTGATCTTCTCCACGCCCTTGGCCGAATTGAGCTGGTCCATCTGGATCTCGTTGTCAAAGTGGCCGATGTTGCAGACGATGGCCTGGTCCTTCATCTTCTTCATATGCTCGAAGGTGATGATGTCCAGATTGCCGGTGCAGGTGACGTAGATGTCGCCGCGTCCGAGCGTGTCTTCAATGGTCGTGACTTCGAAGCCTTCCATTGCCGCCTGGAGAGCATTGATCGGATCGATCTCGGTGACGATCACACGAGCGCCCATGCCGCGCAGCGAATGCGCCGATCCCTTGCCTACATCGCCATAGCCGCAGATGACGGCGACCTTGCCGGCCACCATGACATCGGTCGCGCGCTTGATGCCGTCGGCCAACGATTCGCGGCAGCCATAGAGGTTGTCGAACTTCGACTTGGTCACCGAATCGTTCACGTTGATCGCGGGAACCAGCAGCTTGCCCTGCTCCTTCATCTTGTAGAGCCGATGAACGCCGGTCGTGGTCTCTTCTGAGACGCCGCGCCACTCCTTGACTACGTTGTGCCAGCGCTGCGGGTCTTCAGCATGGACCTTCTTCAGTAGGTCCTTGATCACGGCTTCTTCGTGGCTCTCGGAGGGTGTATTCACCCAGCCGTCGCCTTCTTCGAGCTCATAGCCTTTGTGGATGAGCAGCGTGACATCGCCGCCATCATCGACGACTAGCTGCGGACCTTTGCCGTTGTGATCGAGCGCCTGATTGGTGCACCACCAATATTCTTCGAGCGACTCACCCTTCCACGCAAAAACCGGAACTCCTGCAGCCGCGATCGCCGCAGCAGCATGGTCCTGTGTCGAGAAGATGTTGCAGCTTGCCCAGCGCACATCCGCGCCCAGCGCGACCAGCGTCTCGATCAGCACCGCAGTCTGAATCGTCATATGCAGCGAACCGGTGATGCGAACGCCAGCCAGCGGCTTGCCCGCAGCGTACTTGTTGCGGATCGACATCAGGCCGGGCATCTCATACTCGGCGATAGAAATCTCTTTGCGTCCCCAGTCGGCCAGGGACATGTCAGCCACTTTGTAGGCGGCGGTGGTCGCGCGATCAAGCGTTGCAGTTGCCATACATCCTCCTATCGTTAAATCACGATATGTCGATATAATAGGTGGAAGCGGGTGATCCGTCAACAGTTATGCCATCAATTTTAAAATCTCTCCGCCTGCTGGCCGATCCGAATCGCCTGCGGATTCTCCTGTTGCTCGCCGCCGAGGAACTCTCGGTCGCCGAGCTACAGGAAATCCTCGGGCTAGGGCAGAGCACCATATCCACCCAGCTCTCGCAGCTGAAAAGCGCTGGCCTGATCGAGGATAGGCGAGCCGGGAAAAACAATCTCTATCGCCTGCAGCAGCCCGCCGCGAACAACGTGTTGCCGATGATTCGCCAGGCTGCCACGGAGATCCCCGAGGCCGCTCAGGACCAGGCCGCGCTGCAACTCACGCTGCGCAAGCGCCAAGACAAGAGCCGGGCCTTCTTCGACGAAATGGCCGGGCGATTTGGCAAAGAGTACGTTCCCGGCCGCTCGTGGAAGGGTCTCTCCGAGGCCCTGTTGAAGCTAATGCCGCCGATGGTGATTGCCGACCTCGGCGCAGGCGAGGGAACATTCTCTCTGCTGCTCGCGCAACGCGCGAAGAAAGTGATCGCCGTCGATAACTCCGAAAAGATGGTCGAATATGGAACGTCGCTCGCCGAAAAACAAGGTGTCAAAGCGCTCGAATACCGGCTAGGCGACCTCGAATCGGTCCCAATCGAAGACGCCTCTGTCGACTTAGCCTTCTTCAGCCAGTCGTTGCATCACGCCCTGCATCCCGGGCGCGCCATCGGCGAAGCCTGGCGCATTCTCAAACCCGGCGGTCGCATCGCCGTCCTCGATCTGGTGAAGCACCGCTTCGAAGAAGCGCGCGAACTCTATGCCGATACCTGGCTCGGATTCAGCGAAGTCGAACTCGAAGCCCTGCTGCAAAATGCCGGATTCGCAAACGTCCAGACAGACCTCGTGCATAAAGAGACCGAGCCGCCGTATTTTCAAACTCTGCTGGCGGTAGGCGATAAGGTAGTTCTGGCAAAATAGGGGCGACCGCCCTTATGCCGCTCTCGACCCAACCAAAGGATCACACTCCAGCCGACATCCCGCGGCTTTCGACCTTGCTTTCACAATTGCTGATCGCCTTCACGATCGAGTTCGACAACGAATTCGAGCACCGCATGCCGCATCGGACGACGAGTTTCGCTTCGGCGGCGGATCGCGGGCCGTGGCTGGGGTCGATGGTTCTGTGGGCAAATGGAATGCGATTCGTGCCCGAAGAAGGAATCACAGTCGGCGAGCTGGAGCGTCAGGCCCGAACCAACAAGATTCAGTTGGCGGGTCTCGAACGCTGGGGCTATGTCTTCGTTACACCCCATCCTGCCGATTCGGGAAAAAAATCGCAACAACGTAATTGGCTGGTACGCCCAACCGCCAGCGGTCGCAGGACGCAGGAGACATGGCGACCGTTGGCAGGAGTCATTGAAGAGCGCTGGCTGGAACGTTTCGGCGCTGACAAAATCGACGCGCTCCGAAAATCTCTCTCCGCAGTGCTCGGCCGAATCGACCTGGAATTGCCTGAATATCTGCCAATCCTCGGTCCTGGTTTGTTCTCGCAAATCCTGATCGAAGAGGCGCCGGCATCCAACCCGCACATCGCGGAAGCCCTGGCTCAGATGAATCTCTCCGCGTTGCTGGCCAAGGTGCTGCTCGCTTTCGCCATCGAGTTTGAGTTTGACTGGAGGATCTCGCTCCCCATCAGCGCCAACGTTCTGCGGCTTCTAGATACGAAGGGTGTGCGAATCGCCGACCTTCCCCGGCTCTCCGGCATAGCAAAGGAAGGCGTCGCCTTCGCCACCGGCTGGCTGGAAAGAAATGACTATGCCGAGCTCGAACCCGATCCGAAAACCGGCAAGGGAAAGGTGATTCGACCCACCCCAAAAGGCGAGGCGGCTCAGCAAGCGTATCTTCAACGTCTGACGTTCGTCGAGGGGCGCTGGCAGGAGCGCTCTGGCAAGCAGGCGGTCTCTGCGCTGCGGGAATCGTTGATGGCGCTGATTCATCAAAAGAACGGAGAACAGGCAGCATTGTCTGAAGGACTGATGCCATATCCCGATGGATGGCGCGCCCGCAAGCCATACGAGGCGCGGACTCTTGCTTTCATCAACGACCCCGCTGGCACCCTGCCGCACTTTCCCATGGTGCTGCATCGCGGTGGCTATCCGGATGGCAGTTGAGCTGTTCTGTCAGAATAGGGACGATGGCGACCACTACAGCAAAGCCAGTGCAATTGACGAAAGCCCAGATGATGCTGATCTCTCGCGCCTTGTCCGATCCCACCCGCTTTGAGATATTCCAGCAGATTGCCGGCTGCCAATGCCTCGGCTGCTCCGATCTGCGCGAACACCTGACCGTCTCCGCGCCCACGATCTCTCACCATTTGAGAGAGTTGGAGACCGCCGGGCTGATCGAATCGACTCGCGCGGGCAAGTTCATGAACCTCACACTGCGCCGAGACGTCTGGCAGGCATATCTCCGGGAACTTGGGCAAATTTAATTCCTGTTTCCGAATCCTTTCCTTCAACCCCACATCAATTAGATGGTTATCGAAGTATTGAATGCTTCGGGAGAAGAGGGAATCATATGAGCAAGCTTTCAGGGAAAGTCGCAGTTGTCACCGGCGCTTCGAAGGGCATCGGCGCATCCATCGCGGAGCACCTTGCCGCCGAGGGCGCCAAGGTTGTTGTGAATTATTCAAGCAGCAAAGCGGGGGCCGACAAGGTTGTCGCGAACATCAAGGCCAAGGGCGGCGAGGCCATCGCTGTTCAGGGCAACGTAGCAAAAGAAGCCGAGATCGAGAAGCTCTTCGCTGAGACTAAGAAGGCTTACGGCAAGCTCGACATCCTGGTCAATAACGCGGGCATCTACGAGTTTCTTCCCCTTGAGGCAGTCACTGCCGACCACTTCCACAAGCAGTTCGATCTGAATGTGCTGGGCCTGCTGCTCACGACAAAAGAGGCAGTGAAGCTGATCGGACCCGAAGGTGGATCGATCATCAACATCGGCTCTATCGTGGGCCCGATGCCCGTGGCCTCGGCCGCGGTGTATAGCTCGACCAAGGCCGCCGTCGATGCGATCACGATTTCGCTGTCGAAAGAACTTGGGCCGCGCAAGATTCGTGTGAACTCGCTCAACCCCGGCATGGTCGAAACCGAAGGCCTGCACGCCGTCGGCTTTGCCGAGAGCGACTTCCGCAAGTCCATTGAAGCGACTACGCCGCTCGGCCGCATCGCCCAGCCCAGCGACATCGCTACCGCTGCGGTCTTCTTCGCCTCCGACGACGCGGGATGGGTGACCGGACAGACCGTCATCCTCGCAGGCGGGCAACGCCAGTAAAGGTTCCGACCGGGCCGCGAATGTGCGGCCCGGCAGTCTTCTTCAAGTCACTAGCAAAGCTACGGCCGCCACGCTCATCACCACGGCGCAGGCCCATCCCAAAGCTCGCATCCGCGTCGAATTCGCGCGCTTCCCCATTACTTTCTTGTCACTAGTCAGCAATACGACCAGAATCACCAGCGGAGGCGCAAGCACGCCGTTTAGCACCGCCGACCAGAAGAGCATCTTCACCGCATCGATCCCGGCGAAATCCAGGGAAAGTCCGATCGCCATGGCAACACCGATCACCGCGTAGAAAGGCCACGCTGTATGCGGTTTTGACTCCAGCGACGCTCTGCGCCAGTTCGCTCCCTCGGCAACCGCATAGGCGCATGAACCAGCCAACACCGGGACCGCCAACATGCCGGTGCCAATGATGCCCAGCGTAAAAAGCCAATAAGCGCCCTGCCCAGCCAGCGGACGCAGCGCCTCCGCCGCCTGTTTTGCGGTCGCGATGCTGGTTTTCCCATGGGCGTGGAGCGTCGCCGCTGTCGTCAGGATTATGAAGTACATGACCAGGTTCGAGAAAAACATTCCCGTCAGGACGTCGGTCCTCGCCGCGATCAACTCTTCGTCGGTGGCGCCGCGTCGCTGGGCCACGGTCGTCTTGCCCCGCGCTCGGTCCTCTTCGACTTCCTGCGCCGCTTGCCAGAAGAAGAGATAAGGCGAGATCGTTGTCCCGAGAATTCCGACCAGTACCGCCAGGTAGTTCCTGCTCCATTCGATATGCGGAATGAAGGTAAAGCGCAGAACCGCAGCCCAGTCCGGACGAGCAAGAAACGCGGTGATGACGTATGCGAAGAGCACCAGCGTCAGCCACTTGAAGATACGCGCGATCATGCGGTACGAGGTCCAAAACAACAGCACGGCGATCAGCAGCGTAAACAGAGGAGTCCAATAGTAGGAGCGAATGCCGCTCACCAACTGCATTGCATCGGCCATGCCGCCCAAATCGGCGCCGATATTGAAAATATTGGCCACCACCACCAGCATGCATGCCGGCCATAGCACCCATGGCGGATAGCGCTGGCGAATAACGCTCGCCAAGCCGCGCCCGGTCACCATGCCCAGCCGCGCGCACATCAACTGCACCGCCGACATAAGCGGAAACGAAAAGAGCGCCGTCCACAGACCCGCGTAGCCGTAGGCCGCTCCAGCGACCGAATATGTCGAGATGCCGGAGGGATCGTCGTCCGCAGCGCCGGTAATCAGGCCCGGGCCGAGGTCTTTGAAAAATTGCTGTACGGGATCGCGTCGTCGCGGCGGCGATTCCGGCTGTACTGGGCTTACTTGCATAGGGATACGATGCGCGTTCCAACCATAGCATCGGAGAGAATTGCCCTCTTCGATCCAGGGCCGCTCTGATCTCTGCTACTTGGTGAGTTCAATGGAGAGTATTTGACCGTCGACCGTTTTGTCGGAGGTCGCCGCGTATTGGATGCTGGCCTTCATCCCCTCGAGGTCGGTGCAGGGATGGATCTCACCCTCGGGTGTGTAGTTCGAGGCGCGGAAGGGGATGTCGTAGTAGTTATTGCTGTAAAGAGACACCTCTTTGCCGCCCTCTTCCACCTTGAGCTCGATCTCCGAGGGGTCGGTGCATTGCACAGCCTTGATCACGCCCTGCGCAGTCTGCTTGGGGCCAAGCGGCGTCTCGGTGGGATGCTTCGGCGCTGGCAGGCTGACGGTCTTCTTCGTCGTCGCCGCGGCAATGTCCCCGGTATATTCCGGACGTGCGGATTTGCTGCCCGCCTCGGCTGGCGCGCGTTGCGCCTGCTGCTGCTCTAACTGCTTGATGCGAGTGTCAAGCTTGGTGGCCTCATCCGGAGTCTTCGCTAGTCCTGTTGACGATTTCAGCACCAGGATGGCGTCTTTATATCGATCCTGCTCTTGTAGGACCACGGCCGCGTTGATGCGAAAGCCGAGGTTCGCAGGATCGAGCGCGACCGCCCGCACGTTCATCATGTGGGCCTCATCCAGCTTTTCATGGTGCATTCCATAAAACATCGCCAGCGCATCATAGGCGGGCGCAAACTTCGGGTTGAGCTTGATCGCCGACTGCAGGCTCGCCTCGATCTGCTCAGCAGGCACCCCCGCGCCGCTCTGCATCGAGATGGCGGCGTAATAGTAGTGGGCGAGATAGCTCTGCGAGTCCAGCTGAATTGCCTGCTCATACCATTTGCGCGCCGCCTCGAGATTTCCCGCGCGGCCCTCCAGGTAGCCCATGGTCTCGTGCGCCTGCACGTTCTTTGGGTCTTCCTGAAGTACCGTATCGAGCAGCGCCCGCGCATCCTTGCCTCGATCGTTGTAGGCAAGAAAGTCGGCGCGGACAGCATCGGCTTCGGATAGAGGTAGGATCTTCGCCTGGAATGATGCCTCGTTCACGTCCTGCGGTACCTCGATCTTCATATACGAAAAGGAGAAGCGGGAGATATACATCTCGAGCGCCTTTTGCAGCTGGGGCAGATCGCCAAAGGCGCGGTCGCCGGCGGTGACCGGATCGACATGCTGGCTCACGATCTCGATGTAGTCGGCCAGGCGGTGAGTGTGCAGAATCCCGTCGGCAACTTTAAGCATGTGAACCAGCGCCCACGACTCCGCGTAAAAGATCGACCCCTTTTCTTCCTCGTGATAGTAAGGCGACTTCACATCGACGGCCAGCAGGGTCTCGATCGGGATGAGCTTGTTCTGGCGCAGCAGCAAGATGTTTTCGCGGCTCGGCTCGCCCGCATCGGCGTCTTTCTCGTGAATCTCGGTGTTCTGAAAAAACTGTGCCAACCCCTCATTGAGCCACAGCGGCATCCATGTCTCGGCGTCAGCGAGCAGCAGGTGGGTGTACTCGTGGTAGACAGTGGCGTAAGGATGTTCACCCTGCGCATCGAGCCGCAGCAGCACATAGTTCTTGTCCGGAGCGCGGAGGAAAAGCCCCGCCAGGTCGAGCTGGCCCTTGGCGAGATAGGATTCCGGCTCAAGCGCCTCAAAGGCCCTCTTATCTTTCAACGCGATAACGATGATCGGGTCGGGCGGATCGACATGTGCCTTGGGAAAGGCGGTATGAAAGACCTCCCGCATCCGCTCAAACTGCCCCGCCACATGCCGCGCCTGCTTCTCGGTTGAATCGGTGAGAACAAGGAAATGCGGACTGTGGACCTCAACCCAGCTCTCTCCACCCTCCTTGGCGAGAACCGTGGAGGCGGTGAGCAAGAGGACGAGAGGGAGAAGACGGTGCCACATGGCGGCAAGAGCAGGATACCAACCAGACTAATGCCGAACTCGCTCGATTGTCAGGGGAGCTGTCGCTATGCCGCGGTCACTTCCCAACGACGCTCAAAGTGATGCTCGAAGGATATTGCGCCGAATGGTGAACCTCATTATGCGCAACGATGCCGGATGTCTCATCGACGTTATTACCGCCGGTGTTGAGGTTGCGGTCGAAGCGCGGGAAATTGCTGCTGCTCAGCTCGATGCGCAGTTCCTCCCCGGGGGCGAAGTAATTGCTGGTTTGCATGGGCTGCAGCGTCACCTTGTAGACCTTGCCCTTCTCCATCCACACCGGCGGTTTGTCGTATCCCTCACGGTAGCGAAGCCGCTGGATGTTGTCGTCGATGTTGTAGGCCGTGCCATCGGGCAGCACATCGACCAGCTTCACTGTGATGTCGGTGTCTTTGACATCACTCGCGACATAGAGCGTCACGTCGATCGGACCGCTTACTTCCAGACCCTCCTTCAGCGGGCCGGTACTGTAGACGAGCACATCAGCGCGCGCCTCGATTGCGCGCTGGTCAACCGCGCCGGGCTTGTAGTCCGCACCCATGCAGCAGAAGCCGCCGCCATGGGTAGGGACAGGGTTCATCGGGTCGTAGACGAATTTGTCGGGAACATCTTTGGCCTCAGGAGACGGCAGCAGAGCACCGTCGCCGTTCAGGGAGTTGGCATGGCCGCCGCTGGTCAGGTAATACGTCACCGGCTTCGCGCCCGCAGGCGGCCAGGTATCGGAAGACTGCCACTTGTTCAACCCCATGGTGTAGTAGCGAACCTTGGGCGTCTTGGCCAGCGCTCCCTGGTCGTCGCCTTTAAGGAAATGGTCAAACCAGCCAAAGGTGATGGCATCATAGTCGAGTCGCGCATCGCCCAGGTCGCGCTCGCCCACCATGGTGTGTTCCGTGGCGCGCTTGTAACTGCAATGAGGCACCGGCGCGATGATCGCATACTGCTCGGCAGCGACAGCTGGGCTTGCCGTCTTGCGCACAAAATTGTAAGCGGCGATGTTGGGCGCGACGCTGATGTCATACCATGTCATCAGCCACAGGCCGGGAATGTCGATCTTCATGCTGTCGTTCCACATGCCGCCCTTGTACCAGGCTGGATCGTTGGGCGTCCGCAGGATCATACCCGGCTGCCCGGAAGGCGTGGTGTCGGCATAGATGCTGTGCCCAGCGCCGACCGCCGAGAGGATGTCCTTCTCCGGCAGGTGCCGGAGCGCCTTGCCCCAGTCGACGACCGGCGGGTGAGGGTCGAGATCGAAAGACTTCGCCGCGATCACCAGGGCATCTTGCGACATCCCCGGAGGAAAGTTAGGGCGACCGTCCTGGGTGGCGAAGCCGTAGTCATAGAACCAGGGAGTGAAGAGCATCTGCACCGCGCCGCCGCGAAACCAGTTGCCCTGTTCGTAGTAAGGAGCAACGCGGCCCACGCCGGCTCCAAAGCTCTCAGGGATAAATGTGGCAAGCGCCTTGTTGCCGCGCGAGGCCACGGACAGCTGCCACTCCGCCGTCGAGGAGCAGCCGATCAGACCCACCTTGTCCGCCGACCAGGGCAACCCGCCCATCCAGTCAAGCTCGTCGTCGGAGTCGGTCAAGGGCACGCCCAGGATGTCATAGTCACCCTCGGAGAAGTAGCGCCCGCGCTCGTTCATCTCTATGTAGGCGTATCCGCGCTTGACCGCCTCAAGCTCGGTGGACATGTCCCGCGGCACGCCCAGCTTCACGTCCCAGTAGTTGAAGTTGTAGGGGGTGCGGGAAAAGATGATGGGATATTTCTTCGACGTATCTTTAGGCCGGTAGATGTCGGCCTGCATCCGCTTGCCATCGCGCATCGGCACCATCACTTTTCGTTCAATGATGGCGATCGATTCGAGTTCTTTCTCGATAGCGTTGCGATGAGCAATAAGCGCGGCATCCGGCCCCGGGCCCTGCGCGCGCAGGCAGGGCGGTAAGACGAGGCTCATGAAAACCGCAAGACACGTCAATTTCACGACTCGTCGCATGGAAACCTACTTCTTCTCGGAGTGAGGATGCGATGCTGCCCAGACATGATAGCGCACGGGCAGCTAGAGGAGCCGTTCCTGCCCACAAGGAAAAAGACCCGAATCTCCGGGTCCTTTTCTGTTGCAATGTCGTTGTGATTTGAGGACTAGCTGCAGCCGCTCGTACTCCCGCAGCTCATGCACCTGTAGCAACTCCCATTGCGGACCATGATGGCTCCGCACGTGTGGCAGCTTGGCGCATCTCCCATGTCGTACATGCTGCGCATGGCGTCGGCCGCGTGCACAATGCCGCGGTCTGGGACAGCGAACGTCGGCGTGTCTGTCTTCAGGCCGGGCACCGTGCCGAAATGGCCAGCTTCGATCTCCCGCGCGATTCCTCCCTGAGGCGCACTGGCCGCTCCCATCCCACGAGTCGGCTGATGCTCATCGGCAGTGAATCCCATCCCCACCTTCGGTTCGCCTCCGAGTTCGTGGCTGGCGACTGATGACGCGCCCCCGGTGGCAGCCGGAGGCGCACCCAGTCCAGTGAACAACGACAGTTGCTGCCCGGAAAGGAAGCGAAGCTGCAGCCACCGGAAGATGTAATCCATGATCGACTTGGCATAGCCGATGTGCTCATTGCCGGTCCAGCCCGAGGGCTCGAAGCGGGTGTGGGCGAACTTCTCGCAGAGCACCTTGAGCGGAACTCCATGCTGGAGCGAAAGCGAGATCGCGGTGGCGAAGCTGTCCATCAGGCCCGAGACGGTCGAGCCTTCCTTGGCCATCTTGATGAAGATCTCACCGGGCTCGCCCGAGGGGTAGAGGCCGACGGTGATGTAGCCTTCGTGTCCCGCCAGCGAGAACTTGTGGGTGAGCGAAGCGCGCTCCTCAGGCAGACGGTGGCGCACCGCGCGCGGCGGCGAGTTCACATCCTGGTCCTGCGCAGGCGTCGGAACGCTTCGCGCGCCTGTTTCGACATTATTGGAAGCAACCTGAGTGATAGACGCGAGCGCCGCGCTAAACGCATTGGCCGCGGCGAGGATGCTGCGCGACGTGACCTCAAGCTTCTCGGAGACTTTGGCCTCGAGAGTCTTGATGTCAGCCTCGGCACTGGGTTTGCCCTGGACGAGCGAGGCGAGCACGCGGTCAGCAGCCTGGCTGAGGGCTTCGATCGGGCTGTCTTTGGCCGAGCCGTCTTTGGCGCCCTTGATCTCTTTAGCGCCCTTGCCGTCGGAGACGTTGAGTGGTTGCGCGCCCTTCGATCCGTCGCGGTAGACGGCGACCGCCTTCAGTCCAAGACGCCAGGCGTCGAGATAGGCCTCGGCGATGTCGTCGAGCGAGCAGTCGTGGGGCAGGTTGACGGTCTTCGAGATCGCGCCGGAAAGGAACGGCTGCGTCGCCGCCATCATCTTGACGTGGCCGGTGTAGTGGATCGAGCGGGTGCCCTTCGATGGCTTGAACGAGCAGTCGAAGCAAGCCAGGTGCTCGGGCTTGATCGCCGGAGCGCCCTCGATGGTTCCGGTGGCATCGATGTAGCTAACGATCGCATCCACTTCGTCATTCGAATAGCCGAGCTTGAAGAGCGCGGCAGGCACGGTGTTATTGACGATCTTGATCATGCCGCCGCCGACCAACTTCTTGTACTTCACGAGCGCGAGATCGGGCTCGATGCCGGTGGTGTCGCAATCCATCATGAAGCCGATGGTACCGGTCGGTGCCAGCACGGTGACCTGGGAGTTGCGGTAGCCGTACTTCTCACCGTGGGCGAGCGCCTTGTCCCAGCAATCGCGTGAGGCGTCAATCAGCTCGGCAAGCTGCGGAGCCACAAAAGGCTCGGCGCTCGTCCGCGATTTACCAATATTGTTGACCTCGGCGCGATGCATCCGAATTACATCGAGGAATGGTTCGCGATTCACATAGTAGCCAGGGCACGCGCCACCGGTGCGCTCGGCGTTTGCCGTCAGCGGAGTGGTCGAGGCGAGGGGCGGGCACTTCTCAGCGATCTTCGACGACTGCAAATACGCCTCACCGCACATGATCGCGGTGAGCGTCGCGGCAAAATCCCGTCCGGCGTCGGAGTCATAAGGCAAACCGAGGCTCATCAGCAGCGCGCCGAGGTTAGCGTAACCCAAACCGAGCGGGCGATAGTCATGCGAGTTGCGTCCGATCCACTCGGTCGGGTAGCCGGAGTTGTCGACGAGGATATCCATCGCCGTGATCAGAATCCCAATCGCATGGCGATACGACGCGACGTCGAAGTTGCCCGCGTGGTCGACAAACTTCATCAGGTTGAACGAAGCCAGGTTGCACGCCGAGTTATCGAGGAACATGTACTCCGAGCAGGGATTCGACGCATTGATCCGCCCTGAGTTCTTCGACGTATGCCACCGGTTGATCGTAGTGTCGTATTGCATACCGGGATCACCGCACTGCCAGGTGGCCTCGGCAATCTTCTTCATAATGTCGCGGGCCTTATAAGTCTGAACGGGGATGTGGTCCTTCACCGTATAGGTGGTGAATTCGCCATCGCGCTCGACCGCCTGCATGAACTCATCCGTCACGCGTACGGAGTTATTGGCGTTCTGGAAGAAGATCGAGGAATAAGCCTCAGAGTCTGGCCCGGAAGAGCCGTCGTAGCCGGCCTGCATGAGCGCCCAGGCCTTGGCCTCTTCTTTGGATTTGCATTCGATAAAGTCGATGATGTCCGGATGGTCGACGTTGAGAATGACCATCTTCGCGGCGCGGCGGGTCTTGCCGCCGGACTTGATCACGCCCGCAAAGGCGTCGAAGCCGCGCATGAAGCTCAGCGGGCCGGACGCAGTGCCGCCGCCCGAAAGGAGTTCCATCGATCCACGGATCGGCGAGAGGTTCGAGCCCGTACCCGACCCCCACTTGAAGAGCATGCCTTCGGTCTTTGCCAGGGTCAGGATCGAGTCAAGCGAGTCATCGACCGAATTGATGAAGCACGCCGAGCATTGCGGATTGCGATAGCCGGTAATGGAGAACTCGACCGCGCAGCTATGCGGGTTGTAGTGCCAGTTTTGTCCGTCGGAATTGGGCTCTAGCCGGTCGCAGCCGACGTTGAACCAGACCGGCGAGTTGAAGGCTACTTTCTGGGTCACGAGCAGATGCACAAGCTCATCGTGGAAGAGCGCGGCGTCTTCGGGCGTGGCGAAGTAGTTGTCCTTGATGCCCCAGTCGCGAATCGTCTCGGCGACACGGCCGACGAGCTGGCGAACACTGTTCTCGCGAACATATTCGCTCTCATCCTTTTCACCCGTTTGGGGCGCCTCCATCGGCCCGTGGAGATACTTGCTGGCGACGATGTTGGTCGCGGTCACCGACCAGTCGATCGGGACCTCCACATCCTTCTGGAAGAAGATCGGCTTGCCGGTGAAGTCGGTAATGGAGGCGTCACGGTGCTCCCACTGGACCTCGTCATAAGGCGAGACGCCGGCTTTGGAGAAGACGCGGTTGAAGCGCAGACCCTCGGTTGTTCTTCCATCGGTTGATTTGAATGACGCGGAGGCAGCGGCCGGGCTAGTTGCGGCAAGCGGGTTGTGGTCGGCAACAACGGTCGCGCCGTTGGTGGAGTTCTTGCGAGTAGTGGCCTCGGCCATGCGTGCTCCTTTTCTGATACTGCGAATCTTGAACTGCAAAGCTTGGGGACTACAAAAACTATGATGCCGGCTTTGCCGGACATCGACATCAACCTGTAGTCTCGTCTTGGTGTTTGAGGTGAACCAGGGGGGCGCGGTTTTCCGCCCTCATCGCCCGCCGTCGCCGCCCAATAGATGCTAAGTATGCGCTCTCTATAGTGCAAGTCAAGCGAGAACCACTACATCTTGTATTTTACTGCCAAAACGAACCTAGAAAGTCCCCGTTATTGGCTTTTGGCTGTGGAGAATTCGGAATCGCCTTGCCTGGCGCGGGAACCGACACCTTGCCCCAGCGTAAACGCCCAGACAAGACCATCTCGCGAGACTATTCCGCTAGCGGGCAAGGGGCAAGACGCAACAATGGTGCACTTGCTGTGGAGGGGTGTGGAAGGGGTGGATAAGCGGACGTTCTCCTGCCATCTGGACGATAGCAGTCACAGCCCCGGGCAGCGGCTCTACCCGACCGTGCCACCTTTAATCGTATGGGCCTGGGCGGCTTCTTCCTGCTCGCCCTCAGCGCCCACTGAGAAGTCGACTTCGCTGGCTGTTTCGACCGCATCTTCTCCGGCAGAAATGCTCGATTCCGATTCGGGGTGCTCTGGATCAAATGGCATAGCGACCTTTCGGGTATTGCAGTGAGGTAGGCGCGCCGCCCGGCACAACCTGGAACGACGTCGCATGTTCAGCGCAACTCTATACCATCGCCCGACCAACGTCTAGTAAACCGCGGGGACGACGACGGCCCTCAGCATCACTACTTCTTCCGGAAGCCCTTATCGAAGTCCAGATTCAGGGACCGCAGTTCGACGTCGGTTTTGAGGGTTGCGACGTCTGCGCCGTTGTCGATCGCCTTTTGAAGGTATCCCTTGGCGCGCGCGGGATCATGTAAATTGACGCACGCGTCCGCGAGTTCAACCAGCACTTCGGGGTTGTTGGGAGCAAGGCTCAGAGCCGACTGGATGCGCGCCTCGGCCTTTTCGGTCTTTCCCTGCCGGGCATAGAGACTAGCCATGAGGGCCTGGGCCCATCCGTCCTGGGAGGCGTCTTTGGCTCCGGACTCGAGCAGGACCAATTCTCTCGACATCGCTGCATTGGCCTGAGCGGAATCGCCAAGGGCGAGTGAGGCGAGGCGGAGGTTGTCCCAAACCACATAGTCCTTGTCGGAGACCTTCAACGCCTGTTTGCTGTAGTCCACAGCCTGCGCGTATTTTCCTTGCTGCATCGAGAGCACGGCCAGATTGGCGAGCACCGGGTAGGTCGGATTGAGAGCAAGCGCCTTCTCCAGGTTTTGCTCGGCCAGCGGCAGCAGTGTGGGGTCTCCAGCATCCAGGTAGGCGCTGCCCAGGTTGCTGTAGGCCTCGGCGTTGTCCGGTGTGAGCTCGAGGGCCTGTTTGTACTCGTCGATCGCCTGGAGATATTTTCCTTGCCGGGAATAGAAGTTGCCGAGGTCGTTGTAGCCGCGCCAATCGTCGGGAACTACAGCAGTGACCTTGCGGAAGCCGGCCTCGGCGTCCGCAAGTTTGCCCGCTGTCTCGTCAGAGCGGGCGATGCCGCGGATTGCGGTTGGATCGCGCGGGTTGATCTCCAGCGCCTGATTGAATTCCTGCAGGGCGAGATCGTGCTTGCCCTGCTCATTGTGGATCGCCGCCAGCGTGGAATAGGCAGACGGCAAACGAGTGTCGAGCTGCTGCGCCCGCTCACATTCGGCGATCGCCATGTCGAGCCACTTAGGATCGCGCTCGACCTGGTACTTCATCCGATAGGCTTCGCCGAGCTGCGCATAGCCGAGAGCGAAGAGCGGATCGGCCTTGATCGAGTTCTGCAGGGCCCCGATCGCGCGGTCGAGGTTACCCGGCTTGTCGTAGCGTTGCATGAGGCCAAGCGCGATGATGTAACCCTCGTCAGCGGCAGGCTTGCCATTGCTGCTGGCCATCGCCACCACGCGCGTGAAGGCCGTGGCCAGCCGCTCGCGAATGCCGGGGATGAGGAACCCAATGACCAGAAGGATCACAACTCCACCAAAGCTGAAGACCCAGGGCTTCCAGTGCGATTTTTTCTCTGGAGCCAAACCCCAGGCAGAGACCGAAGCGCTCTCGCGAGTGCGGCGAAGCTCCGCAGATTCCCTGTTGCGTTTCAGCACCGGGCTCTCTGGAGTCGCTTCCACCACCGCCGAGGTCGACAGCTCAGGCCGCAGGGTCTCCAAATCGCGAAGCATCTCCGCGCAACTCTGGTAACGGCGCGCCGGGTCTTTTGCCAGGGCGCGATAGATGACCTGGCTTAACCCTGGCGCCAAGCCATCCGGTAGCTCAGGCGGTTCGTTCAGAATGGAAAATACCGTCGCAGGAATGGTTTCGCGCGAGAACGGATGATGCCCGGTAAGCATCTCCAGCATGACGATCCCCGTGGCCCAGATATCTGTCCGGCTGTCGATGCCACGACCAAGCGTCTGCTCCGGCGACATATACGCGATCGTGCCGGAGATGCCGTGGGTCTTGCTGGCGGTCTGCTGGCTCACGTGAGCGAGGCCAAAGTCGACCAGCTTCACCATGTTCTGCTGGGTCAGCATGATGTTCGATGGCTTGACGTCGCGGTGCTCAATTCCCTTTGTGTGGGCGAAATCGAGAGCTTTAAGCACTTGAATAGCAATGTCGGCAGTTTCCGACGGCGAGAGCGGGCCGGAGCGGATTTTTTGCGCCAGCGATTGGCCTTCGTAATAGGCCATGACGATAAACGTGCGCTCGTCTGTGGTCTCTTCGATGGCATGGATGACACCTATATTCGCATGGTCGAGCGAAGAAGCCGTGCGCGCCTCTTGCAGGAAGCGTTGTTTGTCGCGTTCGCTGGCGTTAAGGTCGGAAGGCAAAAACTTCAGCGCGACGTTGCGCTGCAGCTTCAAGTCAAGAGCGCGATAGACGACACCCATGCCGCCGCTGCCGGCGATACCGGCGATCTGGTAGTTACCCGCAACCAGCTCTCCTGGGCTCGGCGCGCTCGTTCCATCGGCCACGGCAGTGTCTCTATCCTTCAGTTACACAAGGAGCTTACCGCTCTTTCGCGATGGTACGTGCTGCAGGATTCGGTTGCAATGAGAGGCGCAGTCTGGACGATTACGTCGGAGAGCCTACGGGCTCTCAGTGACGATGGGTAAAGTCATAAGAGATTTGGATGCCTTTGCCATTTGCGGTCTTGATGGATTCGAATGAGAGTCCACCCATGCCGGCGCCGCGATCATGGACGACCATGCCTCCGATCAGATAGCCGAAGGTGCTGCCGACAATCACGTCTGAAGGGAAATGCTGACGGGCCAGGACGCGGGAGAACGACACCGTGGTCGCCATCGAATAGACGATCAGCTTGGTCCGCCAGCCCGGATATTCAGTTGCCACCACATGCGCGAAGCTCCAGACATTGATGCAGTGCTCCGAGGGCATCGAGGTGCCATCCGACCAGGTCTTCGTTCCGTGAGGCCAGAATTTGCCCGTGCCGTCGCCTTGTTTCGGGTCCTGGCGATCGACGGCGTATTGCAGCCCGGTATTCAGGATGAACGAGTCTACCTCTGCCTCGGTAGCCAGGATGCTCGTCTCGCGGAGATGTTCGTCGTGGTTGACGCGGGCGGCGACGAAGCCGATACCGGAGTAAGCTAGCGGCGCGTAGATGCCGAAAACATTCGACGCGGTGTTGAAATGCTTCTCCTGGGTCGGGTTATAGCCGAGGTCCTGCATGATCCCCGCGTCCTGGGTCATCGTATATCCGGTGCCCGCGGCAAACGGAGCAATCCACAGTAGATCGTTCCGGCTTACACGAAGCGGGCTGGTGACGATCCTGTATTCATCCTGGAGCACATGCAGTGCGCAGACCTGGAGCGCGTTGATATCGCATTCCTTGGCCGCGCCTCCCTGTGCTGGCACAGCCTGGCCGTAAGCGCCGATAGAGGCGAGAAGGAGAAGCCAAGAGAGAACATTGCCGCGTGAAGACATGGACGTATTCTATCTGCGGAGCCCGAATACTCACGGAAGATTGCTATGGAGTGCGGAGGTTGTCACGTGGCCGACCGACTAGATCTTGTCGGTGGCAAATCTGCGGTCTTGGAGATAAGGCGGCAATAATTCCCGCGCGGAGCTTGAGGCGCGAGGGATTGATACTATTAAAACCGTTTAGAAAAGCTCTTCTCCAAGGGGTCCTATGAACCATTCATTCCGCCGTGCCGCGATCACAGTCTCGGGATTTGTATTCTTGTTGTTTGCTTGCCTGGCGATACCGGGCTATTCGCAGGGACCGGGTCATGCTCATGGACAGATGCCCCCGAAGCCGACGGGACCATGGCTCGATCCCAGCCTCTCACCCGACGCGCGCGCCGATCTGGTGCTCAAGGAGCTTACCCTTGATGAGAAGATCACGCTGATTCATGGCGAAGGCCTCGCCGGCATGACGCCACTCGGCTCGAGGCGAGGCGAGTCGAACGGCGGCGTCGGTTTTACTGCGGGGATTCCGCGGCTGGGCATTCCCGGCATTGATATGAGCGATGCCGCCTACGGCGTGCGTTCAAGCGGCGAGAACGGAAGATACTCGACGGCACTGCCGGCGAATGTCGGAGCGGCGGCAAGCTGGGACGTCGACGCGGCCTATGAATATGGCAAGCTGATCGGCACCGAATTGCGCGCGCAAGGTTTCAATATGTCGCTCGGCGGCGGCACCAACTTAACCCGCGAGCCCCGCAATGGTCGCACGTTCGAATATCTCGGCGAAGACCCTGTGCTGGCCGGAACTCTCGTCGGTAAGCTCATTCAGGGAACCCAGTCGCAACATGTGATCGGCGATATCAAGCACTATGCCTTCAACGATCAGGAGAGCGGACGCAACTCCGTAAACATTCACATCGACGAGCGCGCCGGGCGCGAGAGCGATCTGCTCGCCTTTGAGATCGGCATCGAGCAGGGTCATCCGGCCGCGGTGATGTGCGGCTACAACCGCGTGAACGGCGATTTCGACTGCGAAAACAAGTATCTGCTCACCGACGTGCTCAAGAAAGACTGGAAGTTCCCCGGCTTTGTGCTCTCTGACTGGGGCGGCACGCACAGCACCGAGAAGGCTTCCGCCGCCGGACTCGACAACGAGCAGCCCGGCGAGCTTTTCTACGGCGACAAGTACAAAGAAGCAGTGCAGGCGGGACGAATCTCGATGGCCGAGCTGGATGAGCACGTCCGCCGAATCCTGCGCTCGATGTTTGCTGCCGGCGTCGTCGATTATCCCCGCGAACGCTACGTCCTCGATCCCTTCGCCGGGCTGGAGACGGCGCGCAAGATCGAAGAAGGCAGCATAGTGCTGCTGAAAAACCAGGGAGCGGTCCTGCCCATCGATCCGATGAAGGTGCGCAGCATCGCCGTGATAGGCGCGCACTCCGATGTGGGAATGATCTCGGGTGGCGGCTCGGCTCAGGTCGACCCTCCCGGCGGCAACGCCATTCTGCCTCCGGGCAAAGGCCTGACCACTCATTGGCAGGAACATATCTGGTTCCCCACCTCGCCGCTCAAGGCGATCCAGGCGCGAGCGCCCGAGGCCAAAGTAACGTATGACCCCGGCACCGACCCGGCTGCGGCTGCCGAGGCCGCCAAGGGCAAAGACATAGCCATCGTCTTCGCCTACGTCTGGGAGAGCGAAGGCATGGACCTGCCCAACCTATCCCTGACCGATAACCAGGACGCAGTCGTCGCAGCGGTGGCAGCGGCCAATCCAAAGACCGTCGTCGTGCTCGAAACAGGCAGCCCCGTGACCATGCCGTGGGTCGATGCTCCCGCAGCGATCCTCGAAGCATGGTACGCAGGTAGCGACGGGGCAAACGCTGTCGGTAACGTGCTCTTCGGCAGCGTGAATCCCAGCGGCAAACTGCCCAACACCTTCCCCAAGAGCGTGGACGATCTGCCCCACCCGACGATCGTGAAGCCGCCGCCGAGATCGGAGAACTTCTCCGGGCCGGTTTCTCCTGCGCAGCGCGGCGCCGGTCTGCCTCCGTTTGAGGTGACCTACGACGAAGGCGTCAAGGTTGGCTACAAGTGGTATGACGCGGAAAAGAAGCCCGTGCTCTTCCCCTTCGGCTTCGGCCTGTCGTATACGACCTTCGACTATTCTGGACTGACGGTGACGCCGGGGCAGAATGTCGAGGTCAGCTTCACCATCGCCAACACCGGCAGCCGCAGCGGAGCTGAGATCGCCGAAGTCTACGCCGCTCTCCCAGCCAATGCGGAGGAACCCCCCAAGCGACTGGTCGGCTTCATCAAGGTGAAGCTCGAGCCCGGCGAAAAGCAGAACGTGACCATCGAGGTTCCGATGAAGTACCTGTCGATCTTCGACGTGAAGAAGAATGACTGGTCTCTGGTTCCGGGCGACTACACCATCATGGTCGGCGGTTCGTCGCAGGACCTTCCGCTGAAGCAGGTAGTCACGCTGAAGTAGCGGTTGGCGCGAGGTCGCATTCGCGGCCTCGCGCGACCGCCTCGGATCCTTGCGCTTTTCACTTGCCGCGCCGGCTTGATCGGTAGCTCAATAGGAAACATGGCTACCAGGCTCCGCCACGACCGCCTAATCCGACAAATCGCCCTGATCGCGTTGCTGCTGTTTCCGGCTCCGCTCTTCGCCAAGACCGTCACCCTCACAGCTGTCGACAACAGCACATCCATCTGCCTCATCGAGGGCGACTCGCTGGTAATTACCCTGCCATCCCCGATGCCGGACGCCTATCGCTGGCAACAGCATCTGGCGAAACCTTCGCCACTCACGGCGATGAATGACGACTTCACTCCGGCAAAGGATCCCAAGGGCGTGGCAACCCAGACCTTCCGCTTCAACGCGGCATCGGTCGGAGACGGCGCTGTCGCCCTGAGCTTCGAGAGACAGAAGCCGGGCGCCGCGCCGCAAATCACGCAGACATTCTCGGTCCAGGTCACCATTGCCTCTGGAGCGCCCAAGTCGTTGATGCTCATCGGCACCTACAAAGGGACAACGGCGTGCGCCGACTGCACCGGAATTCTCACAGTGCTGCGCCTATACGCTAAAGGACCAAACGACTTCACCGACAACATCTACATCAGCACGCGGACTTACCAAGGTGGTCGCGGAGGCGATCAAAGCTTCACCGACCGCGGCGAATGGTCGGTCATGAAAGGCGACGCCGTCGACCCGAACGCGACCGTCTACGCGCTCAGCCCCGACGATCCTCGGCTGCTGCAATATTTCTTGCTGCAGCCGGGCGGAGCGACGCTGAGCGGGATCGACAACCAGATGAAGCCGATCAATGCTCCGCCGCAATATCAGTCGATCTTGAAACGAACGGAGTGATCTGATCTGGACCGATCAGTTCAACTCGTTCCCAGCCTCAGCCTCCACCGCCGCCAGGAACTCCTGCAACACCCGCACTCTCGGTTCGGCCAGCATCTTCGCGGACTCCAATCGCAGCAGCCCAGGCAGCGTCTCCAGTGCCTTGCGCAGGCCGGGCACCACCGCCGAAAACGTTGGATAGCGAGTGTCGCGCCCAACTTTGCAGACCGCTCGCAAGATTCCCACCGCGCCAAGCTGCTCCAAAATATCAGCGTCGCGTACGATCATCGCTTCAACTGATTGCGGATCCATTTGCGGCTGATGGGTGCGGATCGCCTCAATCACCGCCGGAATCTTCTCCGCCGGAAAGCCAAACTTCGCCAGCACCGACGGCGTGCGATCGATAGCATAGGCGACATTGTCCCAGGCAGTGAGCGCCACCGGATCTTCCGGACGATGGCCGATGAAGACGCCTAAATCATGCATCCACACCGCCACGAATACAACATCGTCGTCGTAGCTCATCCCCTCGCCGACCGCACGGGTCAGCGCATAGAGCCTCGGCTGATGTCCATACTTGTCGACCGGCCGCGCCTCGCGCCGAATGTATTCAATGACCGCCGCTCGCCAGCCGGCTTCTTGCACACTCACGCTTCCTGCCTCGCTGAATTCAAGACTAGCCGATGTCGGCCCATCGTGAGCTCCAGTTGTTGGGACTGTTAATTCCCACCGGCGCACCTCACGCTCATTCGAGTTGACAATACTTATAGGCATAAGTAACTTATGCCTATGCCCGATACGCCTAAATCATCTATGCCCGCAGGAACCTTGCCCATGCTCATCCTGCGAGTGCTGCACTCTGGCTCGCTTCATGGGTATGCTATTGCCCAACGCATTCATGTGCTCTCGACCGAAGTGCTGGGGGTTGAGGAGGGTCTGCTCTACCCGACGTTGCAGAAGATGCTGCTCAAGGGTTGGGTGACCGCCGAGTGGGGCATATCGGAGACCAACCGCAAGGTGCGCTTTTACCGATTAACCCCCGAGGGCCGCAAGCAGCTCAAGGCGGAGCTCTCCGATTACGAGCGTGTGACCGAAGCAATCCAGGCCATCCTACGTACCGCATAAGCGAGGCCCTTGATGAATGAGTTCTTCCGCCGCCTTCGTTATCTGTTGAATCGACGCCGCTTCGATGAAGAGCTGCAAAACGACATGGAGTTCCATCGTGAGATGGCGGAACGTGAAGGCCGTAAGAATTTCGGCAACGCTCTGAGGCTACGCGAACAGGCGCGGGAAGCGTGGGGCTGGACCTGGATCGACCGGTTGATACAGGACCTTCGCTTTGCGGCGAGGATGCTAGCCAGGTCGCCAGGCTTCACCAGCTCGGCGGTCATGGTGCTTGCTATCGGGATTGGCGTGAATGTTTCGGCCTTCAGTCTCTTTGACATGGTGGCGCTCAAGCCGCTCCCGGTGCCCGATCCCGAGTCGCTCGTCAGGCTCGAACGGCGTTCGCCGGAGATCACCTCAAGCGAGATGCCCTATCCCTCGGTGGTCTTTTATCGTGACCATGCCAAAACGCTGTCGGCCGTGATGGCCGTGATGGGCGTTCCGCCAATGGAAATCGAGAACGACCTCGAGCCCGCCCATGCAAGCTTCGCGACGGCCAACTATTTCACCGAGCTGGGAACCATACCCGCCCTGGGCAGAGTCTTTGACCCCACGCGGGACGATGCTCCAGGCGCCCCTCCCGTCGTGGTGCTCAGTCATGAGTTTTGGCTACGGCGCTTCGGCGGTGATCCATCGATCATCGGAAGCACGATCCATTTGAACGCCAGGCAAGCAACGGTGATCGGCATTACTCCCTTTGCGTTTGCGAGCCTCGGAGGGCAAAGCCCCGACATCTGGCTGCCGATGAGCCAGCAGCCTTATTTCATTGAAGGCAGTAAAGCGCTAGTAGACACAACCGCTGGAACGGTGCGCATGTGGGCGCGACTCGCCCCTGGAGTCACGGCCCAAATGGCCGAGCATGAGCTATTAGCGCTCACGAACGAGCTTCGCCGCCAACGCCCAAAGGACATTTGGGACGGCGAGTACATCAAGAGCGAACCGGGCGGCCACCTGCAGGTGATGCAGCCGGAGATGTACCGGGTCGCGGCGATGGTCGCGTTGCTCACGCTGCTCATCCTGGCAGTCGCCTGCGCTAACCTGGGAGGGCTTCTGCTGGCGCGCGGTGTCACCCGCGAACATGAGATTGGGATCCGGGTTTCAATCGGAGCGAGCCGAGCGCGAATTTTCCGTCAACTGCTCACCGAGAGTCTTGTGCTCGCTACTCTTGGCTCGCTCGCAGGCCTCGCAATCGGTTGCGTCGCTCTGCACATAGTTCTACTCAAGGTGGATGCTCCAAAGTGGTTGACCGCGATGCCGGATTGGCGCGTGCTATCGTTTGTCTCCGGTATGACTCTGCTGGCGACGATCTTCTTCGGGTTCGCACCCGCGTTACAAATCGCGCGGCAGCGGCAACGGAGAACGTTGGCCCGGCAAGTGCTGATAGGCGCGCAGGTTGCGGCCAGCTGCATACTCTTGATTGTGGCGGCGCTTCTCGTGCGGGCCGTCCATCACGCTCTATACGCCTATCCCGGTTTCGGTTATGAGCAAGTGCTGTCAATCGATCCGGGGCTTGGCAGACATGGCTACACCGCGCCCGCAGCCCAACAGTACCTCGACCAGCTGAAGACACGATTTCGCGGCCTGCCCGGTGTGACATCGGTGTCGCTGGTCAAGCTGCCTCCAATGGGCCACACCATCTCGCGCGTCGGGACCGAGGTTGCAGGGCGTCCGCTGGATATTTACCCCAACTGGGTGGATGCGGAGTTCTTCCACACGATGGGAATCCCCGTGCTGATGGGACGCAATTTCCTACCCGGCGAGAAAAATGCAGTCATCGTGAGCCAGTCTCTGGCGCGCGCGCAATGGCCTGGAGAAAGCCCGCTGGGCAAGACCTACTGGGGCAAGGACACGGTCGTCGGCGTCGTGGGTAACGCCCGCATTAATTCCCTCAACGAGGACGACACGGTTGAGGAGTATGAGCCGGTCCAACTCGCGGACATGCCCGATATGGTGGTCATTGTGAAGACCGCGGGAGCTCCAGATGGGCTAATACCGGCGGCCAAGGGAATCGTGCAGAACCTCGACCCTAAAGTCTTTCCCGAAATTCGTCTACTGCGCGCCGCCTTCCGAGTCGAAATGAAGTCCGTCGAGTTGGCCGCCGTTGCCGTCTCCATGATTGGCGTGGTCGCGGTCGTGCTGGCCGGTGTTGGCATCATCGGGATGGTCGCCTTCACGGTCTCTCAGCGCTTGAAGGAGATTGCCATTCGCCTCGCTCTGGGTGCGGGCCATGGGCAGGTGTTCTCCGCCGTGCTGGGACAGTTTTGCTGGCCAGTCGTCCTTGGATTGATGACCGGCCTCGGCTTTGCGGCAGGAACATCGAAGGTCTTGCGAAAAACGCTCTTCGGGGTGAGCAATCTCGACCCTGCGAGTTACGCCGCGGCGATCACCACCCTGATCTCTGTGATCGCAGCGGCAGCCTTGTTTCCTGCAAGGAGGGCGCTGCGCGTGGATCTGGCAAAGACTCTACACTACGAGTGATCGATCCGGAGCGGCGGCTTGCCGACAGATGGGCCCGCAATCTGCCGTACCGTTGCCGATTTCGCCTAATTCTCCTGCCCAATCTCCAACCCGAAGCGCGATAGCTCGCGCTTCTGCAGTTGGTAGTCGACGACAAAGCCAATGCCGATGACCAGAGGAATCAAGCCGGCGGCGGCAACTACCAGGACGTCATGCTCCTGGACGATCCAGGTCAGCAGCAGCCCAAAAATGACCAGCCCAACGCCGACCGATATCAGTACGATGGCGGTCCGCCGAGCATATCCAAGGCTTCGCAGCGGATCCTTGGCTGGCCTCGCGTCTTCGCTCGGTCCGCCGAGCAACTTGTCAATGTCGCCGGCGGCCATTCCCCGCGCGACCATAGCCATACGTTGTTCCGCTCTCAATCTCTGCCGGTGGCCTTCGCTCATAATGCCTGCCACAATCGCCACGATCGCGACCACAAAAGCTCCCAGCGGAATCATTAAAGGACTCCAATGCCAATCCATAAGTAAAACCTCCTGTACTGGCGGCCTTAGACCGGGCCGCACTTGCAAAGTTTCACTTGTTCGCATGAAACTTTCAGCGATGTTGCCAGTCTGACTTTTCTTGGCGAACGACCTTAATTTCGAGCAGATCGTCCGCGACCATCAGGAGATGGTCTTTCGCACCCTTCTGCGGCTCAACGGCAGCCGCGAACATATTGAAGATCTGGCGCAGGAGGTCTTTTTCCGCCTCTACCGGGCGCTGCCCGCATTTCGGGGAGAAGCCCTGCTGACGACCTACCTCTACCGCATCGTCGTCAACGTCGCGCAAGACGAATGGAAGCGCAGGCGCCGGGTGGAGCGGCCGTTGGTGTCAATCTCTTCTCCTGTCAGCACGAACGAAGACGGCGAAAGCGATTGGGAAGACCGGCTAGCGCATCCGGGACTCGATGCAGAAGAGCAGCTATCGGAAAAGCAGTTTCAGCAACTGGTCGAGCGGCAACTGCAATACCTCAGTGACGTGGAGCGGACGGTGCTCGTGCTCTATCATCAAGAGGAGCGAAGTTACGATCAGATTGCCGATGCGCTGAAAATGCCGATGGGCACAGTTCGAACGCATCTGCATCGAGGCCGCAAGAAACTACGCGAAGGCATCCGACAACAGCAGACAGCGGAAAGGAGACCGGCATGGCAGAGCATTCGATAAACCCGACCGATTCTGAATCGAAACTCTTCGACGCGAAGATCACGCTCGCTCTTGAAACCTCGCCCCGCCTAGAGATTCCGCCGGACTTCGCCGCCAAGGTCGCGACGCAAATGCCGCCGCTCACGCCGGTGACTCTCACCCCGCGGGGCTACGGTCGCAACGCGGCCATGATCTGCATGTGTGTGCTGCTCGCGTTGATCTTTGTCTTCGCGCACCGGGCGGGCGCTTCACCCTTATGGACCTCGATGGAATGGATCTTCTGCGCACAGTTCGCGCTGGTCGCCGTGTGGCTGGCGGTGCGGAAGGCGCGTCCTTACTTCGTTTGGCATTTCTGAAGCCCGAATGGATTAGCTAATAGCAAACGCAGCTCCGCCATCTCGCATGAAGAAATTTAAGTGAAAATCGCATAAAATGGAAGTGAAAGGTTGTTGGGGCGGAGCTATGCGTTTCAAGCGTACTTTGATTGCCGGACTGGTTGCACTTTCATCGCTCGCTGTCTCGCCGACAGTCCGAGCGAATGATGGGAGTGTATCGGCGGCAGCCCAGCAATACCGCTTGCGCCTCTACCACCTGCACACCGGCGAGCGCATCGATGTGGTCTATCGCATCGGCGATCAATACCTTCCCAACGCGGTCGCGGAGCTCGACCATTTCCTGCGCGATCATCGCACCAATGATGTGAAGGACTACGACGTCAAGGAATTCGATCTGCTCCACGATCTACTCGTTAAGCTCGGCCATCCCGACCATGAGATTGACATCGTCTGCGGCTATCGCACGCCTTGGAGCAACAACTATCTTCGCCAGCACGGCCACGGTGTCGCTGAACACAGCCAGCACATGGAAGCCAAAGCCATCGACATTCGCATTCCCGGCGTGCCGACCGCTGAAGTCCGTGATGCGGCGCTCAGCCTGCAGCGCGGCGGCGTCGGCTACTACGCACAATCCGACTTTGTGCATGTAGACACAGGGCGCGTCCGGCGCTGGTAGCTGCGAAAGTCCTCAGTTGTCAGTATTGAGTATTCCACTCAGATGCT
Organism: uncultured Acidobacteriaceae bacterium; assembly: GCA_963826855.1. Classification (GTDB taxonomy): domain Bacteria; phylum Acidobacteriota; class Terriglobia; order Terriglobales; family Acidobacteriaceae; genus Acidisarcina. Next base: position 181,428 of record CAWGZE010000028.1, on the reverse strand, counting down.
TCGTCGTTCTTACTGAGGACTGAAAACTGACCGCTGACACCTGTTCCTCGACAACTATCCCGGATAAGGCGGCCCCTTCGCCAGCACCGCATCCAGCGACTTGTCGTGCCCATAGATATCGTCGAGGAAATAGACCTCCCCATTCTCCTCGGCGATCGCAGTGAAATACACAATCACTACCGGAATCGGTGTGATCAGATTGACCTGCTGGTTGTCAGGCCCGGATTGCATCGCCGCCTTCACCGCATCCACAGTCCACTTCTGACCGTTCGGCTGGGTTTGGAGCAGGAACGAAGCCAACTCTGCCGGGTATTCCACTCGGATGCATCCATGGCTGAAATCGCGGCGCGTCTGCGAGAAGAGCGTCTGCGATGGGGTGCTGTGCAGATACACATTGTTGTCGTTGGGGAAGATGAACTTGATAAGGCCAAGCGCATTGTCCGCCGCCGGCTTCTGTCGCACCATGAGCCTGCCGGCGCGAAGGGCCGCAATCTGATCCGGACTCGCCGATCCAGCGGCGACAACATTGCCGCTCGAATCAGTGATCTCAAAGCCCTTCTTTCCCAGATAGCCCGGGTCCTTCAGCAAGTGGGGAACAATCTCGCCACGCGCGATGCTCGGCGGCACATTCCAGTAGGGGCGAAAGACGATGTACCTCATGTTCTGCGCAAACACCGGGGTCTGGTGCCCGACCGCTTTGCCGGCGATGACATGCATCCGCATAGCGATCGTGTGGTCGGGATTGAAGACGCGCAGCACAAATTCGGGGATATTGACCGCGACCGGCAGCACAGGGAAGTTGGGCGGCAGCCATCTCCAGCGCTCGAGCGCATCCTCGAGTTGCGTCACACGCACGCTCATCGGGGTATTCAGCTGGCGTATGGTGTCTTTGCCAAGCTTGCCATCGGGTGTGATTCCATGTCGGGTCTGGAAGTGCTTGACTGCATCCACAACGGCGCCGTTGTAAACGCCGGAACTCGTGTCGACCGTCGCTCCCTGAGGCAGATCGCCGAGAAATCGCAGCCGGTCTGCAAGCGGGCCAACAGCGGCGTAGGCGTCTCCGGGAGCGGTGGGCTTAGCCGCAGCATCGGGCAATGGGACTAGCTTTTCTTCGGCAGCTCGATTTAGGTATATCTGCAGCGCCGCCTCAGTGCGTTTGTAAAACAGAAGCTGCGGCTCGACTTCGTTCAGCACGTCGGGTACATTATTGCCGTTGACGATCTTTTGTAACAGCAACTGTGGCAAATCGTACTTCTTCTGTTCAATGTCGATGCCAAACTTGAATTGCTTTGGATTGACGCGCCCGATGTGCACATCGGAGATATAGCGCATCGTGCCGACGGTAAGTGCGGCGTCGAATTTCGCGATCGTATCGGCGCTTACGGACGAACCCTTGAACGCATTCAGCCGCTGCGGCCAAAGTGAAGCATCGTAGTCGCCAGGGTTCAGGCCCTTGTGGACGCTGTTTTCTAGCGCGGCAATGACCGTAAGCGCCTGCGGCGTGGGTTGACCATCACGCACCCAAACCGGCGCGTAATTCACCGCCTCGTACATGTGTTGAACATGCCCCCGGTAATCGGTGAAGTTGGGCGCGTGCAGATCCGCTAAATTGCCGCTCGCGGCGATCGCCTGCAGCAACGGGGGAACTCCGGCCACGTCGACGGCGCTCGCGCTCGGCGCCGCGCTGGTTGTCTGCGCCGGCCTCGGCGTGGCCTGCGAGTTACATCCGACGGCGAGAAAGCACGCAAGAAGCGTCAACGCAATGGGCGAGGTTCGAGGCATTTTCCGAATCATGAAACATTAGAGCACTCCTGCGTGAAATCGGGGGCATTTTCCCGGATGCCAAACGCAATCACTTTACAATCGAAGCGTGGCAGAGCGAAAAATCCCAACCAAAGCAACAGCGGCAAAGGCCGCACCCGTCGAAATCCACCCCGAAGTCCATCCCTGGTTCAGCGAAGATTCCCTCAAGTTTCTCCGCGGCCTCAAGCGCAACAATCGCAGGGACTGGTTCGATCCGCGTAAGCCGCTCTTCAAGTCCACCTTGAAAGCGCCAATGCTCAAGGTGATCGAGGGAGTGACCACGGCGATGATGGACTTCTCCCCGGAGCACGTCAGGCCGGCGTCGAAGTGCATGATGCGCATTTACCGCGACACCCGTTTCTCCAACGATAAGACCCCCTACAAGACGCAGGTCGCGGCGTGGTGGTCGCGGCATGGATTGGAGAAGACCTCCGGCGGCGGCTACTATATGCATATCTCCGCCGAGAATCTCACCATCGCCGCAGGCGTCTACATGCCGGAGCGCGACCAGTTGATGGCGATCCGCACCTTTCTGCTCAACCATCATGGGGAGCTGCGGCGGCTCATGCAGGACAAGAAGCTGCTGCGCTTCTTCACCCACGACAATGGCGAGATGCTCACGCGACCGCCCAAGGGATTCCCCGTCGACCACCCGGCGATCGATCTGCTCAAGTGCAGGCAATGGGCGGTGTTTGCCCGCCTGCCTGTTGAAGAGGCGCTTTCACCGAAACTGGTAAAAACGGTAGCGGACCGTTTTCGGGCCGCTGCGCCGCTGGTGAGACTTCTCAATCAACCGCTGGTTTCGACGCCCAAAGACAAGGGCCAGCCGCTGTTTGGCCTGTATTAGCGAGAGTGCGCCCCCCCAAAGTGGGAAAAATGGGGCAAAAAAGCCAAAAATCCACAAAACCCTAAAAAAACCTAAGAAAACCTGTGGAAACTCGGCTTTTGCCATTGACAAAACTTTCGCAAAATCGCATGGTTAAGCGCGTAGGCTCTCTAAAAGCAGCGTAAACACTGGGCTTTTGTGAGAGCATCACAACGCCGCCCCTGGTTGGTTCGTGGCGCGACGAAATCTAAAGCAAGATGACACAGGAGGATTTTCGCAATGGCAACAACACTCACCAAGACAGCACTGGTTCGGCAACTGGCGGAGAAGCTTGAATTGACCAACAAACAGTCTTCCGCTTTCCTCGACCTGCTGGCTGAAACCGCAGTGAAAGAAACCAAGAAGAACGGCGTATTCGTGATCCCCGGCCTCGGACGGTTGGTGAAAGCGGAGCGTAAGGCCCGCATCGGACGCAACCCGCAGACCGGCGAGCAGATCAAGATCAAGGCAAAGACTGTGGTCAAGTTCCGCGTGGCCAAGGCTGCCAAAGACACGATCGCGCCACCCAAGAAGTAACCAACCTGAAGCCGCCTTTGAGCGGCTGGGATTTGGGCATCGACTTGCACCAACGGAGGCACCGCCACCCAACAGCAAAGATTGGGAGACGGAATCGTTAGAAGCGCCTGGGAGGAGACGGGCTTGCAGCCATCTCCTCCATTTGTTTGGTGCCGCGTTCCTCCGAGCAAACAATCCGCGAAGCTGCGGTCCCGACTGCCACTCCGCCACAATTGTCATCTCGACCAGAGCGCTGCCGAAACTTGTCATCCCGACCGATCCTGAGCGAAGCCGAAAGGGGGAGTGGAGGAATCTGCGGTTCCCACGGCCCTCCATAACTGCCCCATTTACGATAGAGACTACTTCACGGCAATCGCCTCATGCACACTCGTCCCGTCTGGGTTGAAATCTCCCGCGACAAACTGATCGCCAACTACCTGGAGCTTTGTGACGCGGCTCGCCGTCACCTCGCCTCCGCAGGCGCCGAGGCGAAAGAGGCGCCGACTATCCTCGCCGTCGTAAAAGCCAACGCCTACGGCCACGGAATGAGCGAATGCGCCCGGCTGCTTCACGGAGCCGGAGCTCAATGGCTCGGCGTCACCTCGGTCGAAGAGGCGGTCCGCGCCCGCTCCGTCTGTCCCGCCGCAAAGATCCTGGTCATGTCCGGCATTTGGGATGACGAGGCCGATGCGGTCATCGAACATCGACTGACTCCAATCGTCTGGGAGAGTTTCCATCTCGATTTGATCGAGGCCGAATCTAGGCGCCAGGGGCTGCCGCCGCAATCGATCGGAGTGCATCTTGAGTTGGACACAGGGATGTCGCGACAAGGTGTAAGCCTCCACGGCGACGCACTTAAGGAAATCCGCATGAGATTTCATGCAGGATCAGCGTTGCGTCTCGACGGCCTTGCGACGCATTTCAGCGCTCCCGAAGTCCTGGACACCGAAGAGACCGACCGCCAGCGATCACTCTTTGAATCGGCGTTGAGGGTAGTTGCGGCAGCGGGCCTGCGGCCGAAATGGATCCACGCCGGCAACTCCGCGACCATTATTCGTGGCGAACAACTAGCGCCTTTGCTGAAAGCTGCGAACCACATCGGTGCGCAACTCATGCTACGCCCCGGACTTTCGCTCTATGGCTATGCCCCGCGACTCACCCAGGCTCAACAGACCATCCTTCCCGCCGAGCGTCCAGCGTTAAAGCTGTCGCCAGTGCTGTCGTGGAAGACGCGCGTCGCATCGGTGCGCGGCATCGAGGCCGGAGAGGCCGTTGGATACAACGCGACTTTTCGCGCCTATCGCCCAACTAGGCTGGCCCTGCTACCCCTGGGCTACGCCGATGGGCTCAGCCGCCTGCTCTCGAACCGCGGCTGCGTGCTCATTCGAGGCCGGCGCGCTCCGATAGCCGGAAGGGTCTCGATGGACCAGACAATCATCGACGTAACCGACATTAGCGACGTCAAGATCGGCGACGAAGCGGTGATTCTCGGAGAGCGAGGCAGCGAATCCGTTACTGCGTGGGAGATAGCCGACCTGGCTGGAACCATCCCCTACGAGGTGCTGTGCAACATCGCGGCCCGCGTGCCGCGAGTCGTGGTCGACTAAACTAGAGATATGATCCGCAAGGCCTACGCCAACTGGATGTACCGCTGGGAAACGGCGCTGACCACCCGGGACGAGAACCGCATCGTGCGCCCGCTCGAATGGGGTTTCGACTGGCTCGACGACTACATCGCCCGCCGCAATCTACGGACAAAACTCTTCGGGCCGACGGAACAACCTCCGAAGGACGACCAGACCGCAAACCAGGCAATGCTTCGGCTCGGCGACGACATCATCCAGAACGGCAAGACCTTCTTCGGCTACCGAGTGACTTCCGATTTCAGGTTAGAAGAGCGCCACCCGCAACTCTTCCCGACCAACGTTCGCCCTGAGACGCTGCAGAAGGATGCCGACCTTCGGCAGCGTGCCCAAGAAGGCAAGCTGCCGACGGCTCAGTTTCTTCGCTTCACCTCGCCGGTAGGCACTCCGTATCCCGAGAATGATCAGGTAAATGCGCGCTGGTATCCGGCGCCGCCGGAAAAGCAAGCCGGCAAGCCGAAACAAGCCATCATCGTCATGCCCCAGTGGAATGCCGACGCCTTCAGCCACAATGCTCTATGCGCGCTCTTTAACCGCTTCGGCATCTCCGCCCTGCGGCTCAGCAAGCCGTACCACGACATTCGCCGGCCCGCGGAACTGGAACGCTCCGACTACGCAGTAAGCGCCAACATCGGCCGCACTATCTCAGCCTGCCGCCAGGCGGTCGTCGATATTCGCTGCTGTCTCGACTGGCTCGAAGCGCAGGGTTACGAGCAATTCGGCGTGCTCGGCACCAGCCTCGGCTCCTGCTACGCGTTCATCGCGAGCGCGCACGACGCGCGGCTGCGAGTGAACGCCTTCAATCACGCTTCGATGAACTTCGGCGACGTGGTCTGGACCGGCCAAAGCACTCGTCATATCCGCCAGGCGCTCGAGCCGGTGATGAGCCAGCAGGGTCTCGCCGATCTGTGGCGCTGCATCAGCCCGGTCTCTTATCTCGACAACTTCGCGCATCCGGAGCAGGTCGGCGCTGAAAGCCGCGCGGACTCCGTTCGGAAGAAGGTGCTGGTCATCCACGCAAAGTACGACTTGACCTTCCGCGAAGAGTTTTCCCTGCAGGTGCTGGACAACTTCCGCCGGGTTGGCCTCGACTTTATCTCGAAGGTGCTGCCGTGCGGCCACTACACCACCGGCGAAACGCCGTACAAGTTCATCGACGGATGGTATCTCGGCTCGTTTGTCTACTTGGCGTTCAAAGAGATCGGTGAAACCGGAAGATCGCTGAGAGAGGAACCTCGAATCGCTCAACTGGTTGCCGATTGACCCTTGGATTTCCCTATAGGGTGTCCAAAAACAGAGCCTCTCGCCCATCTCCCGAAGGCTCGGCGAAGGGCTCTGTTTTCGATCTACTGCTGGAAGCTACCGAGATAGCCGCCGGTGTCACTGGTGAGATACGCGGCCTTAGTAGGTGAGACCAGGTAGAAGATCCGGGTCAGACCATCGGGAGCAGTAACGACGCAGCGGCCGTTACTGCCCATCGTGTAAGTGCCAACGACAACGTTGTTCTGATAGACCAGCCCAGTGCTGCTGCTTCGGTTGGTGGTGAAATTGACGTTGCCGAGGCCGTCGGCAGTGACCAGCCCACTCTCGTTTAACACCGAGGTCAGCACCAGAGGCAGGCTGCCACCGAGGTAGTCTCCGCTGAAGGAGGCCGTGGTAAAGGGCGCGCCACTCTGCGCCTCGATCATACCCGACTGACCGGACGGGCCAACCCCCAGGTAGAACGCTGAAGTGCTGTTAATGATGTAGAGGATCGGCTGCGTGGTTGCCCCGGCCGTCGCGGTGGTTCGACCCGTCGTCGCGTCGACAGAGTAGGCCACCTTCGAGGTGCCCGAGGTCAGGGCGCCGTTGTACTCATCGAAGGTATAGGTGAGGTTGCCGGTGCCGTCAGACGTGGCAAGGCCCAGGCTGATATCTGGAACTGGCGCCGTCGTCGCGCTAGGAGGAGGCACGACGCCACTGATCTCGAGCACCGAAAGCGCCGGCAAAGATGCAGAGCTGAATGGCGCACCAGCCTGCTGATAGGCGATGCCACTCACTAAAGGCGAGTTCAGCGTGGCGGGATCAAGCGAGATCACCAGCCATTCCTGAGGAGAGACCTCGTAGAAACTGAAATGGAAGGGAGAGCCGTCGAGAGTGAGTGTCAGCAATCCCCGGCCGTCGGTATCAACGCTGTAAGTGCCGCCTACCGGGCTGAAGCTCGCCACTTCCCGCGTCGGAATCCCGTTAACTGGAACAACCTGGTTGGCGTCTGCCTTGCCATTCGTAATGTTGCCGGCGCCGTCCGTCTGGAAGGACCCGACCAGTGCCTGCTGATTCTGATCGATGTCGGTGCCGCTGAAAAGGAAAGCGAAGTTCCCAGAGATGTCCCCCGTGGTCGGATTCGGCGGCGTGGGATCGATCACACCGGAACCGCGAGAGCCCGCGCCGGTCGCGTCGTCGTATTCGATCATGCGGATCGGAGTCAATCCGCCGGTCGACACCGAGGCCGGACTCGCCAATGCGAAAGTCATGGTGCCGTTAGCTGTGGTCAGCACCAGCTGGCCCAGGCCGTTCGCGCCCAGCACCAGGTTTCCTCCGGAGAGAGGGGCCTTCAACACCGGCGCGTTCGTGTTGAAGTTTTCGTCGTAGTAACCGCTCACCACCTGACCCGACTGGATCTTGATGGTTCCATTGATGGCAATGCCATTCGTGGTCAAAGGCGTACCTTGCGGCGCGGTCCCGGCGAAGACAAAAGAGTAATAGTTGTCGGGAACCGTGCCGGTCGCCGCATTGATGGTCAGGGCGAGGGCCGATGAGGCGCTATGCCCACCGGAGTCCATCGCCGTGAATGTGGGGCTGGTGCTGCTCACGCTTCCCGGGGTTCCGCTTAGGAGGCCTGTGGCGCTCAGCATGATGCCTGCCGGCAGGCTCCCGGCGGTCGCGCTCCAGGTATACGGAGGCGCTCCGCCGCTGGCCGCGAGCTGGGCCACGTATGCGGTGCCGACGTATCCACTCGGCAGCGAAGTGGTCGTGACGGTCAATGTCCCAACGCCTATCACCAGGGTGAGCGGCGCAGTTGCGGTCTGGGGAGTCGAAGCCGAGTCCATCGCCTGGACGGTGAACATGCTGGTTCCCGCTGCAGTCGGCGTTCCCGAGAGGATGCCCGTTGTGCTCAAAGTCAGTCCTGCCGGCAGCGTCCCGGCGGTCACGGTCCAGCTGTAGGGTGCGGTGCCGCCTGTGGCGCTAAGGGTCGTGGCATATGGGGTGTTCAGCGTTCCCGGATTCAGCGGCGAAGTAGTGCTGATAGTCAGAGGGACGGGATTGACGGCAAGCGTCGCGGCAAGGCTCGCGATTTGCGGCGTAGGGAGAGCGGAGTCGGTCACCTTGATCGTGAATGCGCTGCTACCCGCGGCCGTGGGGGTTCCGGAAATAGCGCCGCCGCTCAGCTTCAGACCGGCAGGGAGCGTCCCCGCGCTGAGGCTCCAGGTGTAGGGTGGCGTGCCTCCGGTCGCGGCGAGGTTCATGCTGTATGCCGTCCCCACCGTTCCCGCAGTGAGCGGCGAACTGGTCGAGACTGCAAGAATGGGAGGCGGCGGCAGCGGGTTAACAGTGACGCCGCAGCCAACTGAGCCCATAAGGATGAATGCACCGCAAACCAGACCAAATGTATGTAAACGCACCACATCCTCCAAGGGCCCAGCGAGTATTATCTTTCTCGCTATCTCCATCGAAAGCTGTTTACGAAGTAATAAACAGCCGCCGGGGCATTTTTGTTTTGACGTTCCCGAGTCTTGCACGCGGAAGCGCCCATGTCTATTGAACCCAGCCACCATATTTCGGACAAGGTTCCTGCGAAGTAATCACTCCGATTTACGAAGGTGATTTCCATAACGGGATTCGATTCCCAAATGGGGACGGCCCGGCCACTCCTTGGGTGTGGTAGGGAGCCGGACTTTCGTCCGGAAGAAACACCGGAATAGAGATCGGAAAGTGGAGCCTGCGACGACGGCAAACATCGATCGCAAAAATGTCTAGAATACAAGCTATGATCGATCGCCTCTCTCTGCCACTCGCCGAATCCGACCCCGCCATCGCCGCTGCCATCGACCAGGAAGTCCGCCGCCAGCATGAGGGGCTCGAGATGATCGCCTCGGAAAACTTTGTGAGTCGGGCAGTGCTCGAGGCGGCCGGTTCGGTGTTCACCAACAAATACGCAGAGGGATATCCCGGCAGGCGCTACTACGGCGGCTGCGAGTTTTCTGACGTGGTCGAGAACCTGGCCCGCGACCGCGCCAAGGAGCTCTTTGGCGCGGACCATGCCAATGTCCAGCCGCACTCCGGCTCGCAGGCCAACGCCGCGGCTTACATGTCCGTGCTCAATCCCGGCGATACGATTCTGGGATTGGACCTCGCCCACGGCGGCCACTTGACGCACGGCCATAAGCTGAACTTCTCCGGCAAGCTCTACCGCGTAGCCTCCTATGGAGTGCAGCGCGATACCGAGGTGATCGATTACGACGACCTCGAGCAAATCGCCGAGCGCGAACGTCCCAAGCTGATCATTGGCGGTGGCAGCGCCTATCCTCGCATCTTCGACTTCGCCCGCATGCGCCAGATCGCGGACAAGGTCGGCGCCCTGCTGCTGATCGACATGGCCCATTTCGCCGGACTCGTCGCCGGCGGCGCGCATCCTTCGCCCGTGCCCCACGCGCACATCGTAACCACCACGACCCACAAAACGCTGCGCGGCCCGCGTGCCGGCATGATTCTATCGCAGCAGCAGTTTGCTGCCGCCATCGATAAATGCGTCTTCCCCGGCCAGCAGGGCGGCCCACTCGTGCACATCATCGCGGCGAAAGCAGTGGCATTCCGCGAGGCCCTGCAGCCGGAGTTCCGCGAGTATGCGCGCCAGGTCGTTGCCAATGCAAAGACGCTTGCGGCGGCGCTGGCCAATGAAGGCTTCCGCGTCATCAGCGGCGGCACCGACACCCATGTCATGCTGATTGACGTCTTCGCCAAGGGGATGCTCGGCAGCGACGCGGAGACGGCGCTTCACGAGGCCGGCATCACGGTCAACAAGAACGCGATCCCTTTCGACACCAATCCGCCACTGAAGCCCAGCGGCATTCGCATCGGGACTCCGGCTCTCACCACGCGAGGCATGAAAGAGGCCGAGATGAAGACCGTCGGCAAGTGGATCGCCGAAGCGCTAGCCGAACGCGAGAATCCGCAAGCGCTCCGCCGCATTCGCAGCCAAGTGCTTGAGCTGGCCGAGCAGTTCCCGCTCTACGGCTGGCTTCGCGAGCCGCAGGCTGTAGCCGCGCACTAATAACAGCGGCGTCTGCACTGGCTTCTCGTGTGAGGAAAGAGGTCATTCTGAGCGCAGCGAAGAATCCCGGCGAATCGTCAAGGGCCACCAGCCTCGCAGCTTTTCACAGCGGTCTTCGCCGCTTTGCCAGCCAAATCAGCATCTCGCAAAGATATGTAACAGTGACGGTGACAACATGGGTCGCGACTGCGCTGATCATCGCTGCGCTCGCCCCACCATCGCTCATCAAGCATGGAGAGCCCCTTGCCGCAGCGGCCATTTTGGCCTTTTTCAGCAAGCTGTGCCATCAACGTCCTGACCGCGTGTTCTATCTCTTTGGAGTACCCGCCGCAGTCTGCATTCGCTGTCTCGGGATTTACGCTGGCGCCGTCGTCGGCAGCCTGATTCGGCTGAACCATAAACTGGCTCTGCGCTGTTTCGGGATAGCCCTGGCGCTCAATTCTCTTGATGTTGCCGCGGAAGCGATCGGCCTCCACGGCAATTTGCCACTGATGCGGTTACTAATTGGCGCCGCCCTTGGAATCGCAGTCGGCGCGACGCTGTCGGCCGAGTTGCCATTGACTAAATCGCTAACTCAGCCCGATACGCCACTCGCCCTTCGCTGATCGTCCAACGGACCTCCCCCAGCATCGTCCAGCCATCGAAGGGAGTATTCTTCGATTTAGACTTCGAGTTTGCCGAGCGAAAAGTCCACTCCTTCTTGGCGTCGAAAATCACGACATCGGCGAACGAGCCGACGGCCAGGGCGCCACGGCCTTTGAGGCCGAGAACTGCGGCCGGCTGGGTGCTGAGCAAACTGATGACGCGGCCGATCGGAAGCCGATGGGCTTTATGAAACAGTGACAGTGACAAACCCAGCGCAGTCTCAAGTCCAGTGATCCCGTTCGGCGCGCGCTCGAACTCCTGCTCCTTTTCATGCGCCGCATGGGGAGCATGATCGGTCGCGATGCAATCGACTACTCCGTCGAGAATGCCCTGCAACATTGCGTCGCGGTCAGCCTGGGCGCGGAGCGGCGGATTCATCTTCGCATTGGTGTCGTAGAGACCGACCGCTTCCTCGGTCAGCAGAAAATGATGCGGCGCTACCTCACAGGTCACGTGAAGGCCATTGCGCCGCGCCTTGCGCACCGCCTCCAGAGCAGCCGAGGTCGAGAGGTGCGCTACGTGCAGGTGCGCACGGAGACCATTCACGTTGGCTAGCAGGCGCAGGTCGCGCTCGACCAAACCGGACTCCGCCTCGACCGGCATCCCCCGCAGACCCATGCGAAAGGCCATCGCTCCGGCGTTCATCGAACAGCCGCCGGTCAGCCGCGTGTCCTCTGCATGCTGGATCACCGGCAAACCTGCGCGGGCCGCGGCGATCAGCGCCTCATGCATGATCGCATCCCCGAGGATCGGCTTGCCGTCGTCGCTGACGCCGACCGCGCCGGCGGCCTTGAGCGAACCATATTCGGTGAGCTTCTCGCCCATGCTGCCCCGCGTGGCTGCGGCGATAGGAAAGACGCGTATCGACGCGCCACGTTCCGGGCTCAGCATCCAGCGCGTGATGTCAGGCGAGTCATTGACCGGGACGGTGTTGGGCATCGCGCAGACGCTGGTGAAGCCGCCGGCCGCAGCTGCGGCCGTGCCGGTAGCGATGGTCTCTTTGTATCCCTGGCCGGGCTCGCGTAAGTGCACGTGGATATCGACTAGCCCTGGCGCCACGATCAATCCTGTTGCATCGATCGTCTCGAGCAGCCTCCTGCTTCGCCAGTGATTTCAACTTGCCCGGCGCATCGACCGCCGCGACACGACCATCGCGCAAAAGTAAGTCGCGCTCCGCATCGACGCCCGAGGCGGGATCAACGAGACGTCCGCCGCGAACCAGAGTAGCGCTCATGCCCGCCTCGCTTTCTTCGCTGGCTTCACGCTGGATGCCGGCTTCGCCGCTCCGCCGCTCGCGCCCTGCAGCGCTCTCGCCAATAGCGCCATTCGGATGGCAACGCCGTGGCTCACCTGCTCCGCAATGACCGACTGCGGCCCGTCGGCGACTTCGCTCGTCAAGCTCCAGCCCGCGAATGATCGGCCCTGGATGCATCAGCAACGCCTTTGGCGCGTACGCGGCCATCCGGGCTCCGTTCGCCTGGTAGCGACTCTTGTAGTCTTCGAGATCGAGATGAAGTCCCGCGAGTCGTTCGGCCTGAATGCGCAACATCATGACTACTTGAGATACGGCGAGGACTTTTTCAAAGTCGCGTTCGATGGCGAGACCCGGCCCCAGCTCCGCCGCAATATCAGGCAACAGCGCTGAGGGCCCGCAGAGAATGACACGCGCACCCAGCCGCGGCAGCAGCAGCGCATTCGAACGGGCAACGCGGCTGTGCAGGATGTCACCCACAATCGACACGGTCACGCCCTCCAGCGTTTTCTCGTTTATCTCGGCCCGGCCGCCGCGCAGATGAGCCAGCATCGTCCGCAGATCAAGCAGCGCCTGGGATGGATGTTCATGAGTACCGTCGCCGCCGTTCAGCACCGGTAGCCCGGTGGCCTGCTCCAGCAGATAGGGCGCACCGGAGGAGAGATGCCGCAGGATGATGCACTCCGCTCCCAGAGCCTTCAGCGTGATGCCGGTGTCTTTCAGCGATTCACCTTTCTCGATGCTCGAGGACTGCGAACTGATCAGCGCCGTGTCTGCGCCGAGCGCCTTCGCCGCCAGCTCAAAGGAGGTCCGCGTCCGCGTGCTCGATTCGTAGAAGAGCAGCGCGACTTTGCGCTTGAGCAGCCGCTGCATTCGCACCAGAGGATCTTCCTTCTCGAGCAGGGTGGCCAAAGCGAGGATCTGGCCAATCTCATCGAGAGACAGGTCGAGGACCGAGATTACGGAGCCATGAGGTCGCGGTGCTTTGAATGGAACTACCTCTGCCGGCCTGGATGGCGGCAAGGTGGTCGCGGCGGCTTTTCTGGTGGGCATTCGAATTCACACTTCGGCAGAACGGCGGAAGACTCCCCGCGGCGATGCACTCAATTAGGAGTAGTGGCTTAGCTACAAGCAGCTTCGATTGCCGATTCCAGCGAATCGAAGCCTTGCCGAACGAATCTCTGAAGACCGCCGCTTAGTTTGATACAGCGCGAGCACAATGTCAATCGACGTGGACAATCGGGTGCTCAGTCAGTCCGTTCAACGAGCAGCACCTGTTCGTCGTTATCGACTTCCTGCAACTTCACTTCGACAATCTCGCGCTGAGTAGTTGGAACCGTCCTTCCGACAAAAGTTGCTTCGATCGGCAGCTCGCGATGTCCGCGATCGACCAGCACCAGCAGCTGTACCCGCCGGGGGCGTCCATGATCGAAGAGCGCATCGAGCGCGGCGCGGATCGTCCGGCCAGTGTACAGCACGTCGTCGATCAGAATAATGTCTCGCCCGTTCACGTCGAAGCCGATGTCGCTCTTATTCACCACCGGCCGAACATCGTGTGTCGAAAGGTCGTCGCGGTAGAAACTGATGTCCAGAGTACCGTGATCGGCGGGATGCTTCTCGATCGCACTGATGATCTTCGCCAGTCGTTGGGCCAGAGGCACGCCGCGGCGCTTGATGCCGACCAGCCCGACGTTCTCGCTGCCGTTGTTCTTTTCAATGATCTCGTGGGCGAGCCGGACTAGTGTCCGCTCGATCTCCGACGCCGACATCAATCTGCATTTTTCACGCAGAATGGGCTTCTTGGCTGGGATTGTCTCTGACATAACTCTCTCGCCGGATGATACGAGGCTTCCCGCCCCGGAGCAAGTCGGGCTGAAGCCGCGACCTCAACCCTTCTGGAAATCAGGGTCAGGGGAACTTCTCTGCCAGCGCGGTCGTATCCCTCTCCGATTCGCGAACGACCGTAAAACCCAGAGCGCAGGCGGAAATCCGGCCAAACTGCGGGGCTTTCGTTATAAGCTGGTTGCACTTTCGGCCATCGATCGCGTTGACCATATCCAGAAACACACGTCCCACACGAGAAGGGGAATCCGCTTGGCGCTCACAATCACTGGACTTTCGAAGACATATCCAAATGGGGTAAAGGCCCTCAAAAATCTCTCCCTCACGATCGGCAACAATATGTTCGGCCTGCTGGGGCCGAACGGCGCGGGCAAATCGACGCTGATGCGCACCGTCGCCACGCTCCAAGACCCCGACAGCGGCACGATCTTTCTGGATGGCATCGATGTCCTGAAGGAAAAGAACACCATCCGCAAGCTCCTCGGCTATCTGCCGCAGGAGTTTGGCGTCTACCCCAAGCTCTCAGCGCTCGATATGCTGACGCATCTGGCCGTGCTAAAAGGCGTGACCAACCGCACCGAGCGCAAAGACATCGTCGACGCTCTGCTCAAGCAGACCAACCTGTGGGACGCTCGCAAGAAGGCGCTGAGCACCTACTCGGGGGGCATGAAGCAGCGATTCGGCATCGCCCAGGCCCTGCTTGCAAATCCCAAACTGATCATCGTCGACGAGCCGACTGCCGGCCTCGACCCTGCCGAACGCAACCGCTTCCTCAACCTGCTCAGCTCGATCGCCAGCAACGTGACCGTCATTCTCTCGACTCATATCGTGGATGACGTTCGCGAACTCTGTCCTCGCATGGCAATTATCGCGAGCGGCGAGGTGCTGCTCGAGGGCTCGCCGGCCGAATCGCTCGATGCCCTCAAAGACCACATGTGGAGCAAGGTCGTTGCCACCGACGCCGAGCTTCTGGATCTGGAAAAATCGCTGCAGGTGGTTTCGACCCATCTGGTCGGTGGTCAGCACGAGGTCCGCGTTTATGCCGACTCCAGTCCTGGCGAGGGCTTCAAAGCCGTCGACTCCGATCTTGAAGATGTCTACTTCCTCAACCTGGCCCGCCAGACAAAGAACTAATTCTCGAAGGGGAGACTTATGGGACAGTTCTGGGAATTTTTCTCGTTCGAGATGAAGTTCCGGCTGAAAAGCCTGTCAACCTACGTCTATTTTGGGCTTTGGTTTTTCCTGAGCTTCCTCGCCATCGCCTACGAGGATTTTCTCAACGTCGGTAACGACAAGGTCTATTTGAACGGGCCGTTCTCGACGACGATCCTCTATATCATCCTCACTCTTTTCGGCACGGTGGTGATCGCTGCGATCTTCGGCACCTCGATCCTGCGCGATTTTCAGCGCGACACCTATCAGCTCATCTTTACCAAGCCGATCACGAAGTTCGCTTACCTGGGCGGCCGCTGGCTCGGCTCCTTCGTGACCTGCGTCTTCTGCTTCAGCGGCCTCGTCTTCGGCGAGCTGGCCGGGAAGTTAGCTCCGTGGGCCGACCGTCAGCGCATCGCTCCGGGGCACCTATGGTGGCAACTCCAGCCGTATCTCTCGATCACGGTGATCCAGATCTTCTTTCTTGGCTCACTCTTCTTCTGCATCGCCGCTCTTACCCGGAAGATCTTCATCGTCTACTTGCAGGGCGTCGCCGTGCTGATGTCCTACCTGATCTCAAATATCGTCTTCCAGGCGACCCGCTCGCTTGAGCACTTCTGGTCGGCCATCTTCGATCCGGTCGGTCTGCGACTCTTTGACAGCATCACCCGATATTGGACGGTCGTTGAGGAGAACTCACTACTGCTTCCCTGGTCGGGTATCTTTCTGTACAACCGCCTCATCTGGACGGGCGTCGGCATTCTCTCCCTGGTCGCGGTCTATTCATTGTTCCCACTGTCGGTGGAAGCGCTGACCGCGGTTTCGCAAGGCCGCAGGGCCGCCAAGGCGAAGCAAGAGGAGGACGAAGACTTTCGCCCCAGGCGGTCACTGGTCGCAGGCCGGCTGCCCGTGGTTCACCAGGTCTTCGGACCGGGAACTACCTGGACCCAGTTCTGGTCGCTCACCCGAATGCGCATCTCGAACATCACGCACGAGCTGCCTTTCTGGGCGATCGTCATCGTGATGATTATTTATTCCCTCATCGGCGGACATTTCGCCGGGCGCGTGAACGAGCAGAACGTGTATCCCGTGACCTTCCTCATGGTGCAGTCGATCGAGGGGCGAGCGACGCTCTTTTTCCTGGCGATCGCGACGCTTTATTCCGGCGAGCTGATCTGGCGCGAACGCGACACTCACTTCGATGGAATCCACGATGCGCTTCCCATGCGCGAATCGACCGACTGGCTGTCGAAGCTCTCTGCCCTGGTCTTCGTCGAACTCTTTCTGACTACCCTTGTAATAATCTGCGGCATCATCATGCAGACGGTTGCTGGGTACTACCATTACGAGTTGCTCCAGTATTTTAAGGAGCTATACCTCGTAACCTTCCCGCAGATTCTCACCTTTGCATTGCTGGCGCTCTTCCTGCAGACGATCCTGAGCAACAAGTTCATCGCCCACGGCCTGGTGATCGGCTTCTTTGTTCTGAATATCGTGCTCTTCAACTTTGGCTGGGAGAACACGCTTTATCTGTTCGGGAACACCCCGCCGTACACCTATTCAGACATGAACGGCTACGGCCATTTCGTGCCCGCCCTCTTCTGGTCTCTTACCTACTGGCTCGCGATTGCCTGCGTGCTGGGCGTGCTCTCCATCGTCTTTGCACTGCGCGGCTCCGACGATTCGTGGAAGGCGCGCCTGCGGCTCGCCCGCGAACGCTTCCCGCGACTGGCCCCCGCCGCCGCTCTGTTTTTGCTGATCGCCGCCGGTAGCGGAGGCTGGTACTACTACAACGCCCACGTCCTCAACGAATATCTGAACGCCAAAGCACGTCGCGACATCAAAGCCGAGTATGAGCGAAGCTTCAAGAAGTACCAGGGCATTCCCCAACCGAAGATCATCGCCGTGGACACCAACGTCGACATCTTCCCCGAAAAGCGCGCCTTCTCCGGCACCGGCCACTACGTGCTTCAGAACAAGACCGCAGTCCCGATCTCCCAGATCCACATCCTCGATACCGAGCAATCGATCTCCAATGTGAAATTTGACCGGCCTTTCCACGTCGTTTCGTCAAGCCCGCGCGGCCTCTATACGATCTACGCTCTGGAGCAGCCGATCGCACCCGGCGAGAAGTTCAACATGAACTTCAATGTCGGATACGCGCCACGGGGATTCACCGACGGCAACGAGCGCCCCGAGCTTGCCTATAACGGGATGTTCTTCGACCTCGGCTATTTTCCCGCAATCGGCTACAGCACAGACTTCGAGCTGGACGATCCGCGCCGCCGCCGCGAGGAGCACCTCGGTCCGGTGTCGGATCTGCCGGCCCGTGGCGACGCCGTCGGCAGCGTGACCAATCTCTTCACCACACAGGCAGATTGGATTACATATCACACCGTCGTCAGCACCTCCGACGACCAGATCGCGCTTTCTCCCGGATACCTGCAGCGCGAATGGCACCAGAACGGACGCCACTATTACGAATACAGCATGGGCGACGTCCCGATGGCCGACTTCTTCTCGTACGTCTCGGCGCGCTACGAAGTGAAGCGCGATACCTATCCGGGTGCGGGCGGCAAGATCAACCTCGAGGTCTATCACGACGCCGCCCATCCTTACGACGTTGACGACATGATTGCCGCGGCCAAGATGGGCCTCGGCTATTACGAGAAGAACTTCAGTCCTTACCAGTTCGGCCAGTTCCGCATCCTCGAGTTCCCCCGCTACCGCACCTTCGCCCAATCGTTTCCAAACACAGTGCCTTTCTCCGAAGGCATCGGTTTCATCTCCCGGGTTACAAGTCCTGATGACATCGACTTCGCCTATTTCGTGACCGCGCACGAACTTGCCCATCAGTGGTGGGGCCATCAGCTCATCGGCGGCCGTGTGGCCGGGTCGAATATGATGTCCGAGTCGCTGGCCGAGTACTCCGCGCTGCGCGTGATGCAGAAGAAATACGGCGACTACCAGATGCACAAGTTCCTCAAGCATGAGCTGGACGGCTACCTGCGCGGCCGCTCGGGCGAAAGCCGAAGGGAGTACCCGCTCGATCTTGTGCAGCGCGAATCCTACGTGTGGTACCAGAAAGGCTCGCTGGTCCTCTACGCGCTTTCCGATTACATCGGCGAAGACAAGCTGAATCTGGCGCTGCATAACTTCCTAATGCAATACCGCTACGCCAACGCAACCGACGCGCAGAGCGGCCCCTATCCCGACACCCGGCAATTTGTGCAGGCCCTGCGCGAACAAACTCCTCCCGAGCTGCAGTACTACGTCAATGACGCTTTCGAATCGATCGTGCTGTATGACAACAAGGCGGTGACCGCCACCGTCACTCCGACCGCGGACAAGAAATACAAAGTCGTCCTCACCGTGCAGGCCAAGAAATTTAAGGCCGATGGCCTCGGCGCCGAGACCCCGATGCCGCTCAACGATTACGTCGATATCGGCGTTTTCACCGGAAAGAAGGACCACGAACAGCCGCTCTCGCTAAAGAAAGAAAAGATCACCCAGGAGAAGCAGACATTTGAAATCGTCGTCGACCAGATGCCGACCCGGGCGGGAATCGATCCCTACAACAAGCTCATCGACCGCATCCCCGACGACAACACGATCGATGTGACGAAACAGTAACGCCTCCGCTTTCTGCTACCATGCAGCCCAGAGTGTGACGCATGCGCAGGGCCCGAATACAACTCGTCATGCTGGCGTTAGTGGCCATCGCCTCGGCAACCTACTACGCCGCCTCGGTCGTCGGCACCATGCGAGAGATCTATGGCGATCGGGTGGCCCAGGCGCCAACGACTCATGGCTACCGGCTGAACGTCGTCTCAGGACTATCGCCCGAGGCAAGTGAAGCAGGCATTCATTATGGCGACCGGATCCTCGCGATCAACGGTCACCCTTTCACTGGCAATAACGTCTATCTCGAAGAGTTGCGCAAGTCTCACGCCGGGGACTCGCTCGCGCTCACGATTCAGCCTCAAGGCTCCGCCGCGGCCGCAACCCCACCGCCATCGCGAACCGTCGCCGTCCGCCTCGCTCCTGTCTACGCGACGCGGCCCGGCTTATTGGACCTCCTAGGTCGCGTCTTCTTTCTCAGCGTCATCTTCCCCTTTGGTTGTCTTGCCCTTGGCGTCTGGGTCGTTGCCGCTCGTCCTCACGACTGGAATGCCTGGTTTCTCCTTGGCATATTGCAGTACTTCATCATCATCTTCGGGGAAAATCGGTACTGGCCGGGGGCGATTTACGCCTTCCAAAATTTTTGGAGCACCCTGGGATTGATCGCCGGGCCGCTGTCCATCATGTACTTCGGCATCTATTTTCCCGAACGTGCGCGCCTCGACGTCTCGCTTCCCTGGATCAAATGGGTATTGACTGGATTTCTAGTCGCGCTTCTCCCTATTGCGCTTTGCGACGCCCTGGGATTTGCGTTCTCTTTCCAGTCGATAGCATGGCTGGTGCCCTCGTCTCCGTCGATCTTTCGCGGTCTTACCTTTCTCGCGATGGCCTCCATCAGTATCTATTTCTTCTGCCTCGCGCAAAAAGCTGGCACCGCTACTTCGCCCGATGCGAAACGGCGGCTGCGAATCCAGTACGTCGGCTCGACCATAGCCAATGCACCGCTCTTTCTACTGATCCTTTACTCCATGTTCACTGGCCACGATATTGGCTATGGCGTCCCTCCGTGGTTGGTCATCAGCGCGCTGCTCATCTTTACGCTCTTTCCCATCTCGCTCGCCTACGTGGTCGTCGTGCACCGCGCGATGGACCTGCGAATCATCATGCGCCAGGGCACAAAATATGCATTCGCACGTTCCTCCCTCTGGGTCATCCGAATTTTGACCGGATACATCCTCGTGACCGCGGCCATGAAGGTCTACCTCCACAATTCGTTGAACCCGGTCAGCGTTGCCCTGATAGCAGGCCTGGGTGGTCTGTTGCTCTTCTTCCGTTTTCGCACCAGCAAGACGCTCTCCCTATGGATCGACCGGAGGTTCTTCCGCGAGGCCTACTCGGCTGAGCAGGTGCTCAGCGAACTCGCCACCCAAGTCCAGGGATTCACCGAGACTCCGGCGCTGATTCGCACCGTGTCGGAATGTATATCCAAGGCCCTGCATGTCGACCGCATCGCCGTCCTGCTGCGTACCGGGGACGTCTTCCAGCTGCAATATGCGGCCGGTGTCGACATCGGAGGAGAGGTACTGCTCCCAGGGAACTCAAAGACGATTGCCAATCTCGATGTAGTGAAGAAACCAGCCAACGTTTATCTGGATAACCCCGACGCGTGGCTGCTCGCCGCGACCGACGCCGAACGCGCGGCGCTGCGCAAGCTTGGCGCGGAGGTGCTGATCCCGCTGCGTGGAAGCAACCGCCTGCTCGGCGTAATGGCGCTCGGCCCGAAGCGCAGCGAAGAGCCATATTCGCGCACCGATCGCGGACTACTGCAATCGGTCGCCCTGCATACCGGCCTTTCGATCGAGAACAGCGAACTAGTCCACCTGCTGGTCGTCGAGGCCGGCAAGCGGGAACGCATCAATCGTGAGATCGAGGTAGCGCGCGAGGTCCAGGAACGTTTCCTGCCCCAGTCGTATCCGGTCATCCCAGGAGTGGAACTCGCTGGGGCCTATCGGGCGGCACAGACCATCGGTGGCGACTACTACGACTTCATCGAGATGAAGCCGGCAGGCAGCGATACGGTTTCGCTGGGCATTGCGATCGGCGACGTCTCCGGCAAAGGCATCTCCGCGGCGCTGCTCATGGCCAGCCTGCGCGCCTCGCTGCGCGGACTCACTCGCAGGAGCGATGGCAATCTCGCGGACATGATGCACGAGGTCAACGAACTCGTCTACGAGGCCTCAGCCAGCAATCGCTACGCGACCTTCTTCTTTGCGCGGCTTGACCCCGGCAGCCGCAAGCTGACTTACGTCAACGCCGGTCACAACGCGCCAGCTCTCATTCGACATCGCGAGAATGGTGACGGCGAGCCCGAGATCATCCGCCTCGAAGCAGGCGGACCGGTCATCGGTCTGCTTGCCAGTGCGAACTACGGGCAGTCCACGCTGATACTCCAACCCGGGGACATCCTGCTCGCCTTCACCGACGGCATCAGCGAAGCCATGACCGTCGATGGCGACGAATGGAGCGAAGATCGGCTGATCGAGCGCCTCGTCAGCTGTCCGGATATGCCGGCCGCTGCGCTGGTGAAGTGTCTCTTCGATGCCGCGGATGAGTTCGCCGCCGGCGCGCCACAGCACGACGACATGACGCTGCTGGTGCTCAAGATGCTTCCCGCAGCAGCGGCTCTGACAGCAGCGACCGGACTGTAGTTTTCCTGCCTTATGAGGCGACGACTTCGAAGGGGCGCATCATCTCGTTGTCCTCATGTTCGAGCAGATGGCAATGCCACACATAGCGCCCCGTGTAGCCCTCGAAGCGCACAATGATGCGGGTGACCAACCCTGAATCGGCGCGCACCGTGTCTTTCCAACCGGCCTCGAAGGGGGCAGCCGGCTCTGGCGGCGAAAGATAGCGCAACGTTCCTTTTGAGCGGTAGTCGAAGACATCGAACCTGCGGCGGTCCAGAATCTGAAACTTCACAAGGTGCAAATGGATCGGGTGCGTGTCTTCAGTCAGGTTGACGAGCTCCCATATCTCCGTCGTGTTGAGCACCGGCTTCTCGGTGACCGCCATGTGCCACGGAGTGTTATTCAGCAACATGCCCATCGATTGATGCACCACGTCCATGTTTTCATCCAGCGTGAGCCGACGCGTCTTTGTCGCCTCCGACTCGGGGACGCGAGCCAGAGGCCGCAGCGTCGATGGCAGCGCGCTCGTGTCGTTGGCTGGGGCCGCAGAGACCCGGAACTGCAGCAGCTCGAACGCGTCGCTCTTGAGCAGGACCACCTGTCCGGCGTGAGTGCTGAAGTCGAAGATGAGATCGCCCCGCTCGCCCGGCGCCAGCAACAGCCGCTTCAGCGGAAGGGGCCCCGCCAGGAGTCCCTGGTCCGAGCCGATCTGATCAAACTCAAGCAGATTCCCGAAGGACAAACGAAAGAATCTCCCGTTCGCTCCGTTCAGAATGCGAAAGCGGTACTTGCGCGGCTCGACTTCGAGGTACGGCGCAAGCTTGCCATTCACCAGCATCGCATCGCCGAAAACCTCGGGTACCCAGGGAGATTTTTCATTGCCTGAGGTGGGATATTCGAGCGATCCGTCGCTACGCAGCATCCTGTCGAAGATCAGCAGCGGAACCTCATACTTGCCCTTCGGCAGGTTCAGCGAATCTTCGACTTCGTCGCGAACAATGAAAAGTCCCTGCAACCCGGCATAGATGTTGAGTGTAAAAGGAGCGTGACAGTGTTATGAATCGGTAAATGATTCATCAGTTATTAAACTTAGACGTATCTATCGAGAAGCACCGCCTTCGATGCGAGAGACAATCATCGAGATGGCCGGCTCCGACGCTATTGACACCCGCCGGGATAGCACTCGGGCGGGTCAAGGTTTAGTGCTATGATTCGGCCCTGGCTATCCAGCCCGGCCGTCAGCGTGAACTCGATCGCCGTCCATTGCACGACGGCCGTCTGAGCGCCCGGCACGGCGCTGAACGGATCGGTATCGGCTGGAACGTCAGCTTGTTTGCTCAGCTGAAACCTGTTGCCGTAAAGCCTTTTCGGCGCATCGAGGGTATCGCCAAGCTTCAATCCGCGTCCGGTCGATCCCCTCGGCGCTGACGACGCAGTCGAGGTTCCGTCGCCGAGGCGAACGACTGTAACGCCGCCCAGGTAGTCCTTGCCCTTGCCACGGCTGACTTCGACCTCAAGCCGAGTCGTCGCCGTGTCCCATAGGTAGCCGGCCCATTGCGGATTATTGGGAACCGTGACCTTCCGCGTGGGCAGTCCGAGGCTTTTCAGCACTTCAACCGCATCGTCGTGCTCGAGATTGATGCCCGCCAGCGTAGTTTCCGGCTTGCCCCGCGCCTGCAGCTTCGCCGGTAGGTGATCGGCAATCGCCACAACGCCCGAGATGAAGAACAAGCACAGCGCCAACGCCTTTTTCATCGCAAGTTCGCTCCCGACGAGGCTTAGCCTCACATGCGGTAGGCCGATCCGGCCACTTTGCGCCACTGGGCTACTCCTCAGCGCCTCCATCGATGTCATCGTCGGAAGGCCCGTTGCTGATGACGCTCATGACCACGGACCAGGGCTTCATCTGATATTCCATGGGTGGTATATCGCCGGCCAGATAGCGCACAAAATAATCCCACCGGCGGCGAGTCATGTACTGTGACGCCGCACCGTAGCCATGCGCCGCGTTGGGAAAGAGGATGAGGTCGAAATCCTTATTGGCCTTGATCAGCGCATCGACCAGGATGAGCGTGTTGTTGGGTGGAACATTGTCGTCCATCGTGCCATGAGCGAGCAACAGATGGCCTTTCAGGTTCTTGGCAAAATTCTGGTTGGCCTGCGAATCGTAATTGCTGGTGCCGTCTGCATTCTTCACGGGGAGCCCCGCCCATTTCTCCGCCCAGTCGTCTTCGTAGTCGCGCTGATCATGATTGCCGCTCTCCGCTATGCCAACCTTGAAGAAATCGGGGTAGTGCAGCATGGCCGCAGCGGTCGCGTTGCCTCCGCCGGAATGGCCATACATGCCTACTCGATCGATGTCGATGAACGGATACTTCGTCGCGAGCTGTTTCATCCCGGTGATCTGGTCGGGAATGGTGTTGTCGCCCAGATCGCCGTAGTAGGCCTCGTGAAAGCTCTTGGAGCGCAGGTTCGTGCCCATGCCGTCGATACAAACGACAACGAAGCCAAGCTCGGCAAGCGCCTGAGTATCGGCACGCGCAGGCTGGAAGCTGCGCGAACCGCATGAGCCGATCTGCGGGCCCGGATAAACGAGATCGACGATCGGATATTTCTTCGCCGGGTCGAGATGCGTGGGCGTGAACATCATGCCGTAGAGATCGGTCTTGCCGTCACGAGCCTTCACTGTGACCGGGGTCAGAGGCTTCCATCCGTAGGCCACCAGCTTCGAGATGTCTTGCTTGGCGACATCCATCACCAGCTTGCCGTCGCTGTCGCGCACAACCGTCGTCTGCGGCTCGGTCGGTGTCGAGTAGGAATCAACGAAAAAGCGTCCGTCGGTGGAAAGCTTTACGCTATGGTCAGCATTCTCCGGCGTGAGCAGCTTTTGCCCGGTGCCGTCGAAGTGAATGCTGTAGAGATGTTGAAAGTATGGGTCGCGGCCCGATTCCTTCCCGACTCCTATGAAGTAAATCGTGCGGGTATCCTCGTCGACGCGCACGACCTGGGTGACGTTACCGTCGCCGTGCGTAATCTGGTTCTTCAGCTGGCCTGTGGTGATGTCGTAGAGATAGAGATTGCCCCAGTTATCGCGCTCGCTGAACCAGAGAATCTCGTTCGACTTTGGCAGGTAATGCCAGTTCACCATGTTGTCGCCGCTCTCATAAAACTTGGCGACCGTCTCGCCCATCACATCGCGGACCTCGCCCGTCGAGGCATCGGCAACCCGGAACCATTCCTGCTTGTGGTCGCGGGACGTCGAGACAAAGGCGAGATGACTGCCATCGGATGACCACTCCACGTCATCCCAGACCGAACCGGTTCCGCGGCAAGTGACATCGTCGCAGATCGTCGAGCGGTGCTGGTCGGGAGGCATCTTCAAGCGAATGACTTTGCGCGAATCAACGTCGATAATCACGCGTTCGATCATCGTGATGTTTTCGTCGCCAACCAGCGGATATTTCCACGCCTTCAATGTCGGGTGGCCATTCGTCACCGGGACGAGGTACATCTCGCCGGTCTTGCGCTGGTCCTGCTGGAAGGTCGCAATCTTCTTCGAGTCCGGCGACCAGAGCAGGATCGCCGCGTCGGACTGTTTCCATCCCGCGTTGTCGGTGGCGTAGCCATAATCCTTCACGCCATCAGTGGTGAGCTGGGTTTCAGCGCCGGTGGCCATGTCGCGCACCCACAGGTTCCAGTCGCGGATGAAAGCCCCAAGCTTCTTGTCGGGCGAGAGCGCCAGCGGTGGTTGCTTCGCAGGTCCTCCGTTCGTACCCGCAGTTTTATCCTCAGGTGTCAGCCGCTTGCAAGTATCGCTCGCCGGTGAGAGCTGGCAACTATACAAGACGCCCGCGTAAGCCAAGTTCAGCGCTCTTCCGCCCCCGTTGCCCTCCTTGCCAAACGAGTCGATGTGGAGTTTGAGGTGCTGCGCATCGTCCTTGATATTGCCATTCGAGGCCGAGGCCAGGGCGGCTGCCAGCTTGCTCTGATCGAAAGCCGGAACCCGCGTTCCTTTCGCCGGATCGACGACCATATAAGTGACGCCGCTGTCATCAACGGCTCGATACCAGAAGCGCTCGTCCTCCAGCCACTGCGCATGCACCACTCCCTTGTAGGCCAGCGGATTGACGTTGTAGCTCATGAACCTCTCGGCTGCGGCATAGTCCTGGTCGGTGTACTGCCGCAGCTGCTGCGCAAAGGTTGCGGCGCAACAGAGGCCGATGGCGGCGATCGCGATGGCCGCCGTTACAAAAGGTGGATTCTTCTTTAAGAACACTGATTCACTCCGGGAGGGTTCGAGCCTTTGCGCAGACGACGAATACCGTGCGGATTTTGCAGTCGTTTCAATCGTAGCGATGCCGAGTGTCACAATTCTATACAGATCACCATCGGGCTGCGGAGGCCCCAGAACCATATGGCTGTTCAAACCATCGACGACGTAATCTCTGAGCTGGACGAAATCGTTCGACAGTCCTATGACGAAGCCAGCCGCCTGGGCTACTTCGCGGCCTTATATCGGCGGGTGACGCGCGCTGTGAGAGACGGGATCGCTGCCGGCAGCTTTCAGAATGGCCCGCTGATGGAGCAGCTCGATGTCGTCTTCGCCTCGCGATATCTCGATGCTCTGGCGACTTTTCAGACCGGCGGCACCGCAAGTCGAAGCTGGATAGTCGCCTTCCAGGGATGCGATAACGGCGACCTTCTCATCCTCCAGCAATTGTTGTCGGGCATGAACGCGCATATCAATCTCGACCTCGGCGTCGCCGCCGCCCAGGTGAGCCCCGGCGCACAGCTGCCTCAGCTCAAGCCGGACTTCGACGAAATCAATTCCGTCTTGGCCAGTCTGGTCGACACCGTAGCGTCAGAGATCGCGGTCGTCTCTCCACTCATCGGCGATCTGGAAAATATTGGCTTAAGCAGCGAGACGAAACTGATCAACTTCGACATGACCGCGGCGCGCGATGCGGCATGGCTAACCGCAGAACATCTCGCCGGCGAACCGTCGTCCCTACACGATGCGACCGTTAGCGCGCTCGATCTCGGGGTGTCCATCCAGGGCCGCGCAATCCTATATCCACCCTTCAGCGGCCCGGGACTGCAGCTCATTCAACAGGCCGAGACCAAAGATGTGCGTCGGGTGATCGAAATCCTCTCGCAGGCTGCCGCCGAAGGCGCGCCCTCATAATTCTGAGCTTGGACGGGATTGGTTGACCCCTGGCGTCCCCGGACACGGAGTTACAATCGAATCAGGCTTCTATGAAACTTCGGGATCGCCAACCCGTCCGCAGGAATCCTCCCAACGTGGCATCTTCCTGCATTGTGTATCTCCGGCGCTTTCGCCGTGGCCGTCCCGACCGTGGACGAATTCTCTCCAACTAACTAAGCTTGCATCGTTGCCGAGTCTCTGTCGCGGCCGGCCCCGCTTCCAAAAGGAGCAGCCGGGCTATGTCTCCGCGCGAGTCATCGAGCGAGACCATCCTCTAAGTGAACCGCAAAAGGAAGGGATGAAATGAACAGCTTTGGCAGTCAATCGCAACTGAAATCCGGCGACCACGCCTATGAGATTTTCCGGCTCGACGCTCTGGAAAAGAAAGGCATCAAACTCGGCAGGCTCCCCTATAGCCTCCGCATTCTGCTCGAAAATCTGCTCCGCCACGAAGACGGCAAGTCCGTCACCGCCTGACGACATCGACTTTCCTCGCCAACTGGGACCCCAAGGCCACGCCCTCGCGCGAAATCGCCTACATGCCCGCCCGCGTGCTTATGCAGGACTTCACCGGCGTACCCGCGATCGTCGACCTCGCCGCGATGCGTGACGCCATGAAGCATCTCGGCGGCGACCCGGAAAAAATCAACCCCCTTCAGCCTGCCGAGCTGGTCATCGATCATTCCGTGCAGGTCGACGAATACGGCACAAAAGGCTCATACGACATCAACGCGGCCCTCGAGTTTTCACGTAACCGTGAGCGTTACGCATTCCTCAAGTGGGGCCAGTCGGCCTTTCGCAACTTCTCCGCCGTGCCGCCGGGCATGGGTATCTGCCACCAGGTCAACCTCGAATATCTCGCTCGCGTCGTCTTCACCACAGAAGTCAACGGCAAGCGGCGCGCCTATCCAGATACGCTCGTCGGCACCGATTCCCACACTACGATGATCAATGGCCTCGGCGTGCTCGGATGGGGCGTCGGCGGCATCGAGGCCGAGGCCGCGATGCTCGGCCAGCCCGTCTCCATGCTGCTGCCACAGGTGGTCGGATTCAAACTCAGCGGCAAGCTCAAAGAGGGCGCGACCGCTACTGATCTTGTGCTCACCGTCACCGAGATGCTGCGCAAGCTGGGCGTTGTCGGCAAGTTCGTCGAGTTTTACGGCGCAGGCATCAGCGAACTCTCGCTCGCCGACCGCGCCACTATCGGCAATATGGCCCCTGAATACGGCGCAACCTGCGGCATCTTCCCGGTCGACGCCGAGACCCTCCGCTACCTGCGCCTCACCGGCCGACACGAAGATCAGATCAACCTCGTCGAGGCCTATTACAAAGAACAGGGCCTCTTCCACACACCCGACGCCGAAGAGGCCGAGTACTCGCAGACCATCGCGCTCGATCTCTCCACCGTACAGCCAAGCGTCGCCGGACCGCGCCGTCCGCAGGACCGAGTTCTGCTCAAGGACGCGGGCTCTAGCTTCAAACATCAATTGCCCTCTCTCATGGGCCCTACGGCCAACAAGAACGGCGAACGCCAGGTCATTCGCTGGGAAAGCGAAGGCGGACACCCGTCACTGCACGGCAAGCTGGAGAGCCCCGAAGGCGAGCCGGAAAAAGGCCCAATCACGACCGTCAAGGAGCGCTTCAACGTCGAGGTAGATCAATATCTCGACCACGGCTCGATCGTGATCGCCGCGATCACCAGCTGCACCAACACTTCGAATCCCTCAGTCATGGTCGCGGCAGGAATCCTCGCCAAGAAAGCGGTTGAGAAGGGGCTCACGGTTCCGCCGTGGGTGAAGACGTCCCTCGCGCCCGGCTCGCGTGTCGTCACCGACTACTACGAGAATGCCGGCCTGCTCCCCTACCTCAACAAGCTGCGCTTCAACGTCGTCGGCTATGGATGCACGACCTGCATCGGCAACTCCGGCCCTCTGCCGACCGACGTTACCAAGTCCATCGACGACCACGGCCTCGTCGCCGTCTCGGTGCTTAGCGGCAATCGCAATTTTGAGGGCCGCATCAGCTCCGACGTTCGCGCCAACTACCTGATGTCGCCGCCGCTGGTCGTCGCCTACGCGCTCGCCGGGCGCATCGATCACGATTTCGAGACCGAATCCCTCGGCAAGAGTCAGACGGGCGACAATGTCTATCTCAAAGACATCTGGCCCACCCAGCAGGAAGTCTCCGACGTAATCGCCAGCGTGATGAAGCCTGAGCTGTATACGAAGGAATATTCGACGGTCACCGCAGGCGATTCCAACTGGCAGGCACTCAAGTTTCCCGCCGGCCAGGTCTACGAATGGGAACCGGACTCGACCTACATCCGCCAGGCCCCATACTTCGATGGCATTACCGCGACTCCCGCGCCGGTCGAAGACATCCACGCCGCCCGCGTCCTCGCCGTGCTCGGCGACAGCGTCACCACCGACCATATTTCCCCGGCCGGCTCCATCAAGCTCAACGGCCCGGCTGGGAAATACCTGGTCGAACATGGCGTCAAGCCCGCCGACTTCAACTCCTACGGTTCGCGCCGCGGCAACCACGAGGTCATGGTGCGCGGAACCTTCGCCAACGTCCGCCTCAAGAACAAACTCGCCCCCGGCACCGAGGGCGGAGTCACCCGCCTGCTCCCCGAGGGCGAAGGCATGAGCATCTTCGACGCCAGCGTGAAGTACGCCGAGCGCGGAGTCCCGCTGGTCATCCTCGCCGGCAAAGAGTACGGCTCCGGATCGTCCCGCGACTGGGCAGCTAAAGGGCCCAAGCTCTTAGGCGTTCGCGCCGTCATCGCCGAAAGCTACGAGCGCATCCACCGCTCCAACCTTGTCGGGATGGGAATCCTACCGCTCCAGTATTTGGAGGGCGAATCTACGGCAAGCCGCGGCCTGACTGGAGAAGAAATCTACGACTTCCCCGGCCTGCACGACCTGCTCGACGCCAAGTTCGCTAACGGGAGAGCGCTCACCGTCGAAGCAACCGCCCCCGACGGCGGCAAGAAGAAATTCCAAACCATCGTCCGCATCGATACTCCGCAGGAGATCCTGTACTACGAAAATGGCGGAATCTTGCAGTATGTCCTGCGGCAGTTAGCGGGAAGGGGTTAGCTCTTGCTCGCGTCACCCGGAGGGACTCGGATATCTATGAAAAAGTTATTTCCATTGCATTTAGCCAGGTGTGCGAGCGCAGCGCTTTGTGCCTCCCTTTTGATGGCGCAACTCGCCATTTTCGCGCAAGACGC
Organism: uncultured Acidobacteriaceae bacterium; assembly: GCA_963826855.1. Classification (GTDB taxonomy): domain Bacteria; phylum Acidobacteriota; class Terriglobia; order Terriglobales; family Acidobacteriaceae; genus Acidisarcina. The sequence continues at coordinate 151,650 of CAWGZE010000028.1, read as the reverse complement.
GCCAACGGCGGAGACGCACGGCATAGCGGTCGCGAATATGGATCCGTCGGTCCAGCCAGGTGACAACTTCTATGAGTACGCGAATGGCGGCTGGATCAAACGGACGGAGATCCCTCCCGACCGCGCGAGCATCGGCGTATTCACTACCTTGGCCGACCTGAGCAACAAGCGCACCGCAGCTTTAATCGAGGAGGCGGCCAAGTCCAATGCACCGGCGGGGTCGAATGCTCGCAAGATCGCCGACCTTTACAACTCCTACATGGACGAGGCGGGGATCGAGGCAGCCGGACTTTCGCCGCTGAAACCGAATCTCGATGCGATTGCATCGATCAAGGATAAGAAGGAACTGGCGCGGGCGCTCGGGCAGACGCTGCGCGCCGACGTCGACGCGCTCAACAATACGAACTTCCATACTCCGAACTTGTTTGGGATGTGGGTCGCTCCGGATTTCAACGATTCCGAGCACTACACGGCGTATCTCCTTCAAGGCGGGCTGCAGTTGCCGGACCGCGATTACTATCTGTCCGACAGCGGGAACATGAAAGAGATTCGGACGAAGTATCAGGCCCATGTCGCAGCAATGCTTAAGTTAGCGGGTATGACTGACGCGGACGCGCGAGCGGCGCGGATCGTTCAGCTGGAACATTCGATCGCGGAAAAGCACCTCACGCTGGCCGAGGATGAAGACGTCCACAAGGCAAACAACCCCTGGAAGAGGGCGGATTTCGCGACGAGAGCGCCGGGGCTGGACTGGGCGGAATATTTTCGCGCCGCCGGCCTCACTGGACGCGAGAACTTCATCGTGTGGCAGCCATCTGCCTTTGCCGGTGAATCGGCGCTCGTTGCCTCCGAGCCGCTCGATAGTTGGAAAGACTGGCTGGCTTATCACTTGATCGAAGCGTACGCGGGAGTGCTGCCCAAGGCATTGGCCGACGAGCGGTTCGACTTCTTCGGAAAAACGCTGACTGGCACAACTCAACAGCGGCCTCGATGGCAGCGGGGTGTCGGGGTGGTGAACGGCTTGCTTGGCGATGCGGTGGGGCAGATTTACGCGCAGAGGTATTTCCCGCCGGAGGCGAAGGCCGAAGCCCAGGCCATGGTCTCGAAGATCATTGCCGCCTTCCAGGCGCGCATTGAGGCTCTAACTTGGATGGCTCCAGCGACCAAGGCAGAGGCAGAGGCGAAATTGAAGACACTGTACGTGGGCATCGGCTACCCGGAGACGTGGCGAAACTACTCGGCGTACGACGTGAAGGCCGGGGACATCTTCGGCAATGTCTGGCGAGGGCAGCTTTACGTTTATCAGCGCGAGAAGGCAACGCTGGGATCGAAAGTAGACCGGCAGGAATGGTCGATGACTCCCCAAACAGTGAACGCGGTGAACCTGCCGCTCCAGAACGCCCTTAACTTTCCAGCCGCGATCTTGCAGCCGCCTTTCTTCGACCCCCTCGCTCCCGCCGCGGCTAACTTCGGCGCCATCGGCTCAGTGATCGGACATGAGATCAGCCATACATTCGATACCGAGGGTAGCGCATTCGACTCCCAGGGTCGGGTGCGGAATTGGTGGACACCCTCCGATCTGGAGCATTTCGAGCAAGCGACGGCGAAACTAGCGGCGCAGTATGACAGCTATCACCCGTTTCCCGGTCTGGCGGTCAATGGCAAGCAGACACTGGCCGAGAATATCGCCGACGTCGCTGGAATCTCCGCGGCATACGATGGTTACCACGCTTCGCTTGCAGGCAAGGCCGCGCCCCTTCAGGACGGATTCTCAGGTGACCAGCAGTTTTTTATCGCCTTTGGGCAGAACTACGGCTCGAAGACGCGGGATGCTGCCCTGCGGCAACAGATGGCTACCGACCCGCACTCCCCAGCCCAATATCGGGCGGACACAGTGCGCAATATCGACGCATGGTACACCGCATTCGATGTGAAACCGGGGCAGACGCTTTACCTCGCACCGGAAGACAGAGTTAGGATCTGGTAACCGGCCACGTCATGTGAATCTATAGGGATGGGTTCAGCAAAACGGCATCAGCCTTCTATCAGGCGAGCCGCTTTATATGCCCATCCCAAATTCACCCACAGCAGCAGCCTTATCTCCAGCATGAGCGAACCGGTCATACGGCGTGCGGCGCTTGAATTTGTACCGCGAGCGGAACTCGCGTCCGATAAACAGCCCCAGAGCGGCGGCGCCGACGGCGATCGAGGCGAGCCCGATGACCTTGAACGAGCAGGCCTTCTCTTTCTTCACAACAGGGGCCGGGTCGGGAATCAACAGTACGGCCTTCTTTCCCAGCCAGAGCAAGCGGCGAAGTCCAGGGCGCTTCATATCGTCATGATAGCGCAGCTTTGCCGTGACTTGTCCATTCAGGCCGGGCGAGACCAACTCCAAAGTTTCATGAACGAACCATCCCGGCGCGCGAAATCTCGATCAGGGAATCGCATCGAGCCGATGTAGGTACTTCACCTTTTCTTCGGGTGGCAGAAAGCTTGCCTCGAAGGAGTTCGCCGCCAACTCGCGCAGGTGCTCGGCGCTAAAGCCGAATTCGCGCTGCGCCAGCAGATATTCGGCCTCTAGATCGCTCTCGAACATAGCCGGATCGTCCGAGTTCAGCGTAATCATCAACCCCGCATCGAAGTAGGTCCGCACCGGGTGCAAAGCCGAAGGCACACAGCAGCCGGTCCGAAAGTTCGACGAGAGGCAAATCTCAATCGGAATCTGACGTTCGGCGAGGATCTCCATTAGGTCGGGATCCTCAATCGCCGTCAACCCGTGGCCAATCCGCTCGGCGCCGATGTTGAGCGCCGCCCAGATGCTCTCTGGACCAACCGTTTCTCCAGCATGCGCGGTCAAGCGCAAACCGGCGTCGCGGGCCTCGGCGTAGAGTTCGCGAAACGGCTCAGCACCGGTCCGCCGCTCGTCCCCGCCAATGCCAATCCCAATGATCGAGGGGAACTCCATGCGCAGCTCGGCCGCCTTGAGAAAGACCCGCGCAGCTTCCTCGACGCCAAAATGCCGCACTGCGTCGAATATCCAGTAAAGGCTCACACCGAAGTCGCGCTCGCCGCGAACCCGCCCAGCCTCCATGCCGCGGAAGATGCGATCCCATAAACGATCAAAGCCCAGAGGATCGGCCCCAAACTCCGCCTTGCGCCAGTAGTAGACCACCCCGACCGAGACATACACCTCGGCGTGGACTACCCCCTGCGCCGCCAGCTGCGCCATCATGCGGTAGGTGATCAGCTCGTAGTCTTCCGGAGTGCGCAGTCGCGCAGTCACCGCCTTAAAGGCAAGCATGAAGCCGCTGAAATCCTCGTATCGGTAAAGAGCTTCGGCTTCATCGACACTCAGCAAATACCCAGCCTCCCCTCGGCCGGCGACCGCATTTCTCCGGCTCAACTCAACCAGCGTTTCGGGGCTTACCGTTCCTTCAAGATGCAGATGCAACTCGGCTTTGGGAAGGCGACGCAACCAGGCCCGCGAAACAGGTACCACTCCGCCTGCGGTGCTGGTCGTCATCGCATCACCTGTTGGCCGCGTTCCTTGCCGAAAACTCACTGCGGTGCCGGCTGTATGTGAAGTAGATCACGAGTCCAATCACCAGCCAGATCACAAACCGAGACCAGGTAATGATCGGCAGCCCAGCCATCAGCAGCACGCACAACAGGATACTCAGAACTGGAATAATCGGCCCGCCGGGGACACGGAAGCCGCGTCGGCGCCCGGGGTCTTTCACGCGCAGAATCAGCACTCCAATCGAGACCAGCACAAAAGCAAAGAGTGTCCCGATGTTAGAAAGATCGGCGAGCGTCCCGATGTCGAACAAACCCCCGGGAATGCCAACCACAAACCCCGCGACCCAAGTGGCCACGGCCGGGGTCCGGAAGCGAGGATGCACCTTGCTAAACATGTCCGGCAACAGCTTGTCACGCGACATGGCGAACCACACCCGCGACTGGCCCAGCTGGTAGACAAGGATCGAGGAGATCATCCCCAGCATCGCGCCAAAGAGCACCACCAGCCGCACCCAGTGCAGGCTATGCGCTCCGGGCTCATGCGAAAGCTTCTTGAGCGCGTTGACCACGGGAGCGGCATCGTCCACCATGGACTGCCACGGCACCAGCCCCGTCAGCACTACCGCGACCGCAACATAGAGCACGGTGCAGACAATCAGCGTGGCGATAATGCCAATAGGCAGATCACGTTGTGGTCTCCTGCACTCCTCCGCCGCCGTAGACACCGAATCGAATCCAATATAGGTAAAAAAAATGATGCTGCCGCCGGTCAGCACCCCGGACCATCCGTTCGGGTAATAGGGGTGGTAGTGGGTCGGCTTGATGAAGTGCGCCCCGAAGCTGATGAAGGCCAGAATGGCGACGATCTTCAGCATCACCATGACGTTATTGGCCTCGGCGGATTCACGAATCCCGCGCACCAGCACGACAGTGATCAGCATCACGATCAGGAAGGCGGGAATGTTAAAGCCGAAGTGCCATCCGGGGTTATAGATGACGTTGCCCTGCAGGTCCTGCAGGCCAATCGGCAGATAGGCAGGCGATATCCACGTCGCCGGAGGATGCAGGCCAAACCAGTCCAACAAATCGACCATGTGCGCGGCGAAGCCGACGCTCACCGTCATATTGCTGCCCGCGTATTCGAGGATAAGGTCCCAGCCAATAATCCAGGCGATCAGCTCGCCCAGTGTCGCGTAAGTATAGGTGTAGGCGCTGCCAGCGATCGGGATCATCGAGGCCAGTTCGGCGTAGCACAGGCCGGTAAGCGCGCAGACAAACGCCACCAGCACGATCGACACCGCAATCGCCGGCCCAGCGCCGGGACGGCCGGCCAGCGCCGTATGGTGCAGCAGATAGTCCAGCAGTGGCGTGTTGATGATCGATGTTGTATCGAACTTCTCACCCGCAATCGCCGAGCCGATCACCGTGAAAATGCCCGAGCCAATCACCGCCCCGATACCCAGCGCAGTAAGCGAAACCGGCCCCAGCGTCTTCTTCAGACAATGTTCGGGCAACTCCGAATCGCTGATCAGCTTATCGATCGACTTGGTCGCGAAGAGTTGTGTCGCCAGGTGCGTGGCTCCTGCAATCGAAATTCGAGGCGCTTAACGGATTCGGGTGCCCCAGGTTCGCGAAGCTAACCTGGGTTTTCCTCGGTAACATCAACCATTCAGGGTGCCCCATCCTTCGCGCTTTTTGCGAAGGATAGGGGTCACCAACCTACCGTTTGCTAGCGCCCTTGCTCGCCTTTTTCAATTTCTGCTTGTTCTCGCCGCGCGGACCCGTCCGTGGGGCCTTCGGCGCCGCCTTCTTGCGCGCAGCCCGTTTCAGTGCCTTCCGTTCCGCCTTGTCTTCAATCTTCGTCGTATTCGCCATCGTTTCCTTTCGCGGGAATGTCCCGCGCCGTTTGTGCAAAGTTTCATTAAGACTAAATCAAAGCGCCGACATTCCCGTCTGAAATCGAAGCCGACGCCACCGTCGGCGCGAAGTACAATCCCCTTGTCAGAACGTTGGCGGTAAACTACGCTCATTCTCAATGCCCGGCGATCGACCGGCGAACCTGTTTCCGTCACGTTTCCCCGGCCAACATACGAAGTTGCGTTCGCGGTATCGCTGATCGATGCCTCTCTCTCCGAACTCCCGCCTCGGCCCCTACGAGATCAAGTCCGCTCTAGGAGTCGGCGGCATGGGCGAAGTCTATCGCGCCCACGACTCGCGCCTCGACCGCGATGTAGCCATCAAAATCCTGCGCGAAGACGCAGCCGGAGACCCCGAGCGCCGCGAACGCTTCGAGCGCGAGGCCCACGCCATCGCCGCGCTGAACCATCCCAATGTGGTTGCTGTCTACGACTTCGGAGTCGCAGATGGCCAACAATATATTGTCAGCGAACTCGTCGAAGGCGAGCCGCTTCGATCCCTGCTCACCGGCAAGCGCGTCCCCATCCGGAAACTCGCCGATCTAGGCACGCAAGTCGCCAACGGCCTGGCCGCGGCCCACGCCGCCGGCTTCGTCCACCGAGACTTGAAGCCGGAAAACATCATGCTCACTGCCGAAGGCCGGGTCAAGATCGTCGATTTTGGACTGGCGCATCGGCAGAAACCCCACATTGGCATCAACGACACGATCACCGGCGCCGAATCCACCATGAGCTTCGTACCGCCGAGCAGCGGCGCCGCGAGCCTGACCCATGTCGGCGCGGTCGTGGGCACCGCCAGCTATATGAGTCCCGAGCAGGCGCTTGGCAAGGAGGTCGATTTCCACTCTGACCAGTTTTCCTTTGGGCTCATCCTCTACGAACTCGCCTCGGCAAGGCATCCTTTCGTGAAGAGCAGCGCGGTCGAGACCATGGCCGCCATCGTCCGCGAAGATCCGGCGCCACTCGACGAGAGCGTGCCCACCCCCCTGCGCTGGATCATCGACCGCTGTCTCGCCAAGGAGCCTTCTCGCCGATACGGTTCGACCACTGACCTTTACCAGGACCTGCGCAATCTTCGCGACCACCCCACCCAGTCGTACTCGAATACAGGCGTCCAGGCCGCCGCTCCGGTCAGGCCAAACCGCTGGATTTTTCCCGTGATCTGCGCCGCCTGCGCGTTGCTCGCGGCAGCGATCGCCTACATCCTCAAGCCCGCCGGACAAAACATTGGCAATTACCGCTACACCCCCTTGGCCACCGACGGGTATGGCCCGGTCTGGTCACCCGACGGAAAGGCCGTCGCCTATTCCGCGCAGGTCGACGGCGTTTGGCAGCTATTCGAGCGCTACCTCACCCAGGCGGCGCCGGTCCAACTCACCCATGGAACCCAAGATGTCGGCCCCATGGGCTGGTCGACCGACCGCGCCCATCTCATTCTGTGGGTAGGCACAAGCACCGACGAATCGCGCACCTACAACTTCGCCTCTATCCCCACCATAGGCGGCGACCTCGAGCCGGTGATGAACTTCGACTGCATCGCCTGCGATCTATCGCGCGACGGCAAAGCGTTGGCGACCTTCTCCAAAGCCTCGGACGGCGCCTACGGCGTTGCGGTGTCCGACCCCTTCGGTTCCCCACTGCGCGCTTACACCCCCGCCCCGTTTGCCAGCAAGGATCTCTTCGGTGCCCCACAGCTAGGCTTCTCGCCCGACGGCAAATCCATCCTCCTCTCCCGCTCCGGCGAAGGCGACAAAGACGAGGTCTGGCTCCTGCCTTACCCCGCGGGCAGCGCCGCTCCACGCCGCGTCCTCGAGCGGCTGACCACGCTGCAAGGCACGCCGAGCTTCTCCTGGATGCCCGACAACCGGCACATCGTCGTCTCGCTCGCCACCGATGTGCATTCTCCTCCACATCTTTGGATGGCCGACATCAACTCCGACCAGCTCACGCCCTTGACCGCCGGCAATGCGGGCGAGGGCTTCCCGGTGGTCTCGCCCGACGGCGATAGTCTCATCTACAGCCAGAGCCGAACCAACCTGGACGTCGTCGCCCTCTCGCTCGCCGATGGCGAAGAGCAAACGCTGATCAGCACCGGCCGTCAGGAGAGCATGGCAGCCTGGGCCGCAAACCAGGAAAAGCTGGTGTGGGTCACCAACCGGAACGGTCCTATGTCTATCTGGATTCGCATGCCTGACGGCAGCGAACGCCCGCTGCTCACCGCGTCGGATTTCCCGCCCGGCACCCACAAGTGGTTCATGGACCCATCGCTTTCGCCCAACGCGCATCAGATTGCCTACGTCAGAGTCAGCGAAGACGGAGTCACCCGCTTATGGATCTCATCGCTCTCCGGTGGGGTCCCGGTCCGCCTCACCAACGCCGAGCCCAGCGCCGAGTTCGGAGGTTCCTGGTCGCCCGACGGCAAGAGGTTGGTGTACCTGCAGGTACAAGGCGGCAAGAACTCGCTGATGCTGGCCAACAATAGCGGACGAGCCACGCCGGTCACGCTGGTCGACAACGTGCTCCAATATCTGCCTGAATGGTCTCGCGACGGCAACTGGATTACCTATCGCGACAATAATGGCTGGAACCTGATCTCTCCCGACGGCAAGCAGACAAAGTCTCTCGGCAAAATCGAAACCGCCTACCTCGCATTTTCCAAAGACAGCAGGCAGCTCTACGGAATCAAGACCGGAGAAAGAGCGGCCGATCAGAACTACGTCACTCTTTTTTCCATCGACCCTGCAACCCTTCGGCAACGAAGCATCAAGAATCTCGGAAAAGACCTCCACCCCGCATCCAATCTCCAGCCCGGCATTCGCTTCAGCATCTCTCCCGACGGCAAGAGCCTCGTCTACTGCACCGCCAAAAACGGCGACGATCTCTGGATGCTTCAGGGCTACCGCCAGCCCGGCCTCTGGAACCAGATCGCCGGCGCCCTTCATTTCGGCTCGTCGAAGTAGGTGCTGGATCGCTCGCGGGAATTTCCCTTGTCTGGTTGCCGTGCATGCACTACCCTCAGTCCAATAATGGCTGGCATGAGTCCGCCGCAGTGCGGCGACTTTTCAGTTTGAACTTCGGGCAGCACCCCATAGGTCGTGAACGACTAACCAATGCCTCTGTCCGCCAACTCTCGCCTCGGCCCCTACGAGATCAAGTCCACCCTCGGCGTCGGCGGCATGGGCGAAGTCTACCGCGCCCGCGATTCCCGCCTCAACCGGGATGTCGCCATCAAAGTCCTCCGAGAGGACGGTGCGTCTGCCGATCTCCGCAGCCGCTTCGAGCGCGAAGCCCGCGCCGTCGCCGCCCTCAACCATCCCAACATCGTCGCCGTCTATGACTTCGGCGTTGAGAGCGGCCAGCAATACATCGTCAGCGAACTCCTTGAGGGCGAGTCGCTGCGATCCCTGCTTCACGGCAAGCCTTTACCAGTCCGCAAACTCATCGACATCGCGGCGCAGGTCGCCGACGGCCTAGCCGCCGCCCACGCCGCCGGAGTCGTCCACCGCGACCTCAAGCCGGAAAACATCATGCTGGCGAAAGATGGCCGGGTAAAGATCCTCGACTTCGGCCTCGCCCGCCAGTCGCGCGCCGCAGCCTCATCGCGAAAGGCCACCGGCGAAGAAGAAACCGTCGCCCCTCCCGCCGAAGAAACCAAACACCTCACCAGCGAAGGCGCCGTTCTCGGCACCGCCAGCTAGATGAGCCCCGAGCAGGCTCTAGGCAAGGAAGTCGACTACCGCTCCGACCAGTCTTCTTTCGGCCTCATCCTGCACGAGATGGCCTCCGGCAAACAGGCCTTCACGCGCAATAGCAGCGTCGAGACCATGGCCGCCATCGTCCGCGACGAGCCTTCGGCGATTGAAGAGAAAATCCCCGCGCCGCTCAAATGGATCATCGACCGCTGCCTCCACAAAGAGCCGGAGCAGCGGTATGAGTCGACCCGCGATTTATTCCGCGAGGTAAAGGACCTGCGCGAACATCTTTCCGAGGCTTATGCCAGAGGGGCCCTGGCGCCGGTAGCCGCTACAGCCAAGCAGCGGCACTGGAAAATTCCCACCGCAGTCGGAGCACTGTGCCTGCTTCTAGGTGGATTCTTGGTCTACCTGCTCAGGCCTACCGGCCAGGACATCGGCAACTATCGCTACACGCCGTTGGCCAGCAACGCGGCATTTGCCGTCTGGTCGCCGGATGGCAAGGCGGTGGCTTACTCCGGTCGAGTTGATGGAATCGTCCAGGTCTTTCTCCGCTACCTGAATGCGCAGGTTCCGGTGCAATTGACCCATGAGAAACACCGCGTTACGGTGCTGGGATGGTCGAGCGACGGAAACCACCTGATCGTGTCTGAAGACCCGGGCCCCTCTGACTCGGCTTCCAAGAAGCTCTACTCTGTGCCCACCGTGGGCGGCGACCTCGACTTCATTATGGATGTCAATTGCGAAACCTGTGACCTCTCGCGAAACGGCAACGCCCTCGCGACCTTTGCGGGGGGGAAGGCCCCGGGAGATCCGCCCACCATCTACATCTCGGACCCGATCGGCTCTCCCCTGCGAATCTATCCGCCAGCTTTCCTCGCGAGTAAAGAAAGCGCAGCCGAAGTCGCCTTTTCACCCGATGGGACCAAGATTTTGCTGCTTCGGCGTGGGGACGCCGGCAAGTTGGAGGCCTGGCTGCTGCCATACCCCGCTGGCGGTAAACCTCCGCAACGCGTCCTCCAACGCTGCTCCATAACTATGCTCTTCGACAACTCGCGCCCCATCTCGTGGATGCCGGATAACCGGCACGTCGTGGTCGCGACGGCGACTGGGGAAGCTACACATCCACATCTGTGGATCGCCGACACCGAGTCCAACGATCTGACCCCCTTCACAGCCGGCAACGCCAGCGAGGACAATCCCGCAGTCGCACCCGTTGGCCAAAAGCCGCTGTACGCTCAGTCGAATTTCAACGCTGATGTCCGGTCCGTGTCGGTTGCGGATGGCTCCGCGAAGACTCTAGTCTCAACCGGCAAGGTTGAATTTCAGCCCACATGGGCTGCGCGCACCGGGAGCCTGGCCTGGGTGTCGGAGCGAAGCGGATCGACGGAAATCTGGGCGCGCACCTCAGACCACCCCGATCGCCCGGTTGTAACTCCCGCGGATTTCCCAAATGAACGCACGACATTGCTAACCCGACCTGCGCTGTCCCCGAACGGCGAAAGATTGATCTTCGTCGCATCGCTGGGCGATCACGCCTATCACCTCTGGATGATGTCGCTCGCGGGCGGGTCCCCCATCCGGCTTACCAACGCTGCGCAAGGCAACGAACTTGGAACCTCCTGGTCTCCGGATGGCAGCCGGTGCGTTTATATTCAGCCTCTGGGTAGCAAGTATTCTCTGATGACGGTAAAAACAAGCGGCAACGCGGCGCCGGCCGAACTCAGGAAGGATGTGTCGGCTAACTTCCCCAACTGGTCTCCGACCGGAGACTGGATCACCTATCGCGATGAGAACGGCTGGAACCTGATCTCCCCCGATGGCGGGGCCGCCAAGTTTCTCGGCAAGATCCAGACACCATACTTGGCGTTTTCCACGGACGGCAAGCTCCTGTACGGACTCCAGGTCGACGAAACTGGGGGCGACCCGCGACGCGCCACGCTCTTCTCTCTCGATCCGGCCACGCTCCAACAAAAGGCCATCAAGGAAGTAGGCGACGAGTTGGGTATGCCTCACTCGAATCTTGAATTCAGCGTAGCGCCGGATGGGAAAACCATCGCCTGCAGCGCAGTTCACCACAGGCCCGATCTCTGGATGCTGCAAGGCTACCGCCAGCCCGGCCTCTGGAACCAGATTAAGGACGCCCTCTACCTCGGCAAGCCCAACTGAGATCGACTGACGGCGGGCCAGCGATCCTCCCGAAATCAGGCCGCTCTCCAAAACCTGTCAAGTGCCTTCCTCGCCAACAGCACCGATAACCTAAACACATTCAACCAGTTACGGGGCAGGCTTGATTGGCGTAGTGAATGGGGTCAGCTTCGTAAACTAAAGATAGAGCATTAGAAAAAAACAACCATTAGGCGCAGCTTGGAAAAGGAAGGCTTTAACGTGAAACTCGCTCAAAATAAGGAATTTGCGGTCCGCGTCTATTGCTTTCAAGAATTTAGCCTGGATCTCGTTTGCCAATCTGCTGAAACCATGGAATTTACCAGCGGATCCTAGGGAGAGGGGGGTACATCATGCAGATAGAACCCTCAACTCCCTTGCTCAGCCTTCTTCAAGTTCGCGAGCTTCTCCCAAGCTTGGATTACGCTTGACGTAACGCGGCACATTTTCTAGTCTTAGCCATGGTCCTCAGCTACCGGGATAAGCGCAGCAGCGACTTCGCCTCCGGGAAACGGATCAAGCAATTCTCCGGCTTCGAACACGCGGCACGGCTGAAGATGGATCGTCTGGAGGCCGCGGCATCCATCAAGGACCTAGCAGTCCTTCCGGGCAATCGGTTCGAGGCGCTAAAGGGAGATCGGAAAGGGCAATACAGCATTCGAATCAACGATCAATGGCGTGTCTGCTTCGAATGGGGCGATGGCGCAAGTGGGCCGTCGAACGTCGAGATAGTCGATTACCACTGAAAGGAGAGAGATGGAGCCGATACATCCCGGAGCACATTTGGCCGAGGAATTAAGCGAGTTAAGCCTGAGCGCGGCCGCCTTTGCGCGCCAAATCGGAGTGCCAACCAACCGCGTGACGCAGATATTGAATGGCCAGCGGTCCATCTCAGGCGACACCGCCCTGCGACTGGCGCACTTCTTCGGTACCAGCGCCGAGTTCTGGCTGAATCTGCAGTCCCTTTACGAAATCAGAATTGCGGAGCGGAACTCGGGGAAGGCGATCAAGTCTCTACCGACGATGAAAGACCTTCAGTTAGTCTGAGCCTAAACTCTTTCCAGGTTGGCAAACTTTTCCACCAGCTTCTTAACTCCGAACTTGTCAAACTGCACCGTGATCTTCGCGGAGTCGCCATCGCCCTCGGTGCGGAAGACAATCCCATCGCCATACTTCGGATGCCGCACCCGCTCGCCGTTCTTGAATCCAGTCGCGCCCGAGGCAGCCGGAATCTCCAGCTTCGGACGAGGCGTGTAACCTCCCTTGCCCTTTGCCGTAAAGAACTGAGCGATGTTGTCCAACGATCCAGCCCCGCCGCTCCCCGCCCCTGCTTTGACGGCGGCCTTCGGCGTAAAGCCACTGCCGTAGCGTGAGCCCGGAGCCCCGGAGGCGGAGACGCGCGCACTCTGATCTTCATCCTCATAGCTGTAATGGCGGCCCGACTCCATATCGTCATCGCCATAAGGCGAACGGCCTCTACCATTCCAATCACGCCCGCCGCCGCTCCAGCTTTGAGTCCGCGAGCGAACCGGACTCAGGTCCTCAATCAAATCCGCAGGAATCTCCTCCAGAAACCGCGAAGGCAAACTCGCCTCAGGCATGTCGTTCCCATAGCGCCGCCGATAACGCGCCCGCGTCACCATCAGCGTATCCATCGCCCGAGTCATCCCGACGTAGCAAAGCCGCCGCTCTTCTTCCATATCGTTCGGACTGTTCAATGTCCGCGAATGAGGAAACAAACCCTCTTCCATTCCAGCCAGCAGCACCAGCGGGAACTCCAGCCCCTTGGCCGCGTGGAGAGTCATCAGCGTCACCCGCGACGACGGATCGTACTTGTCGACATCGCTCACCAGCGCCGCATGATCGAGGAACTCATGCAGCGTCTCGCCCCGCGCCTGCGCGTCCTGCGCGGCGTTGGCTAGTTCCTTCAGGTTCTCAATCCGGGAGAGCGATTCCGGCGTCGCCTCTTCCTCCAGCGCGCGAATGTATCCGGTGCGATCGATCAGAAAGCGGATCATCTCCGGCAGCGTCGCCGGATCGCCGGGCTTGCGGAAAGCGCGGTCTTCCGATGTTGCAAGTTGGGCCAGCGTTTGCGCCGCCGCCCGCGCAAGAGAGGCGCGTTCAAGCGGCGTCGGCCCTCTGCCCGTTTCCGGAACTACTTCGAGAAATGGATTGAATTCAGTCGCATCGACACGCAGCTCTTCGCCAGCAACCTCGGGCGATAGTCGCTCCAGTCCAAGGAGCCCCTGACCGTCGTCGTCAAACTCAGCGAAGTCGAAGCTCGTATCCGTATCTTCAGATGCGATCTCAACATCCGCCGTAGCTTCGAGCTCTATCTCATCCTCAGCCGCATCGGAAATCTCTCCGTCTGAGACGGCAGCCACATCCGCAGTCAGCTTCTCGTCAAATCCCGGCGCCAGCATGGCCTGCGCGTCCCGAATGATGCGGCGAAAGTTCCCCAGCGCAAGACACGCTCGCTGCGAAACGAGCCCATCCTTTACCGCCCGCCCAGTCGCCGCCCAGAGACTCGACCCCGTTTCCAGAGCGAGCCGCTCAATCGTCTCCATCGTGGTCTTGCCAATACCGCGCGGCGGATTATTAACCACCCGCTGCAGCGCGATCGAGTCGTCGACGTTCTGCACCAGCTTGAGATAGCTCAGCAGATCTTTAATCTCAGAGCGGTCGTAGAACGAAAACCCGCCAACCATCGTGTAGCTAATGCCATAGCGGCGCAGAGCTTCTTCCACCAGGCGCGACTGGGAGTTAGTGCGATACAGAACAGCCGCGCGAGGCGATTCGCCCGAACCGCTTTCCTCACCCGCCTTGCGCAGATACTTGTTGATCTGGTCGGCGATGAAGAGCGCTTCGTTCTCGCCATCAGGAGCCTCGTAGTACCCGATCTTTGAGCCGCCCTGCCGCGCTGTCCACAAGTGCTTGCCCTTGCGCTGGGCATTGCGCGCAACCACCGCGCCGGCCGCCTCGAGGATCATTTGCGTCGAACGATAGTTCTGCTCGAGACGCACTGTCTTCACGCTGGGAAAATCCTTCTCAAATTCCAGAATGTTCTTGATGTCCGCGCCGCGCCACGAATAGATGCTCTGGTCCTCGTCGCCAACCACGCAGACATTCTGCGCCGGACCCGCAAGCAGCTTCATCAGCTCATATTGCGGGCGATTCGTGTCCTGATACTCGTCGATCAGCAAGTAGCGATAGCGCCGGTTGTAGCGCTCGCGCACCTCAGCAGATGATTTGAGCACTCGCACCGCCTCGAGCAACAGGTCGTCGAAGTCGAGCGCGTTCGCCTTGCGCAACTCCTGTCGATAGGCTTCATAGATGTGAGCGACCTTCTCGCTGGTCGGGTCAGTCGAGCTGAGGTAATACTCCTGCGGATCGAGCATGTGGTTCTTCGCCCACGAGATGCGACCCAGCACCACACGCGGAGTGAGCTGCTTATCATCCAGGCCCATCCGCCGCATGACCTGCTTGACCAGCGATTGCTGGTCGGATTCGTCATAGATGGCGAAGGTCCGCGTCAAGCCTTCATTGCCGATCCGAAGCGCCTCGATGTCCCGCCGTAACAGCCGCACGCAGAACGAATGGAAGGTCGAGAGCAGCGGTTTGGCCAGCAAACCATGGGCGAGCAGCTTATCCACTCGTTCGGCCATCTCCGCAGCGGCCTTGTTAGTAAAGGTCACCGCAAGGATCGAGTCCGGAGCCACGCCCCGCTCCTCGATCAGATAGGCGATGCGGTGGGTAATGACGCGTGTCTTACCCGATCCGGCTCCGGCCAGGATAAGCACCGGCCCATCAACTGCCTCGACCGCCTCCCGCTGCTGCGGATTCAATTTGTCGAGTAAATGCTGCAAAGGCTAGGTCCAGCTTCTTGAAGGAGTTGCGTCGGCATGAGCGAAGACGCTTCTCCAGTGTAATGTCTAGCCGCAGGCGCGTTCGTCGCACCCCGCCGGCAGACCGTGTCATCGCCCTCAGATTCTCGGTCGTGCGGACCGAGACCGTGACGCAGGAAGTTCGCTAGAATAAACTCCCGAAGTGAGCAATAGTGAACACAAATGCTAGCTAAGTGCAGTGATACTCGCTGGGAAATAGCGATGTCTAGAGTTCGGATGGGCCACGATGAGCCGGTTTGACGAATCGATTCTCGAAACATGCCGGATGCGCGGTGTGTCACGTCGCCGGTTTATGCAGTTCTGCGCGGCGATGTCCACTACGCTCGCGCTCCCTTCCAGCTACGCCCAGGTCATCGCCAGCGCGCTTAGCCAAAAAAGGAAACCGACCCTGGTCTGGCTGGAGTTTCAGGACTGCGCCGGCAACACCGAGTCGATGTTGCGGTCCAGTCACCCTTCCGTCGAAGACATTGTGCTGGAAGCCTTCTCCTGGGAGTATCACGAGACCATCATGGCTGGCTATGGCAAGGCCGCCGAGGCGGCGCTTAGCCGGGTGGTCCGCGAGGAAAAAGGAAAATACCTTGTGGTCGTGGAGGGCGCCATCCCCACGGCGGATGATGGCGTCTACTGCACGATCGGGGGTGGAGCAGCGCTCGATATCGCGCGCGAGGTGTGCACAAACGCAGCGGGCAACATTGCGGTTGGCGCCTGCGCCTGGGACGGCGGCCTGGTCCGCTCGAAACCCAACCCAACCGGCGCGCTCGGCCTACAGGACGCGTTACCCGGTCTCAAGGTCGTGAATCTTCCCGGCTGTCCACATAACCCGGCGAATACCGCGGCCGTGCTGGTGCACTACCTCACCTTCGGAGAGATGCCCGCACTCGATCCGCTCAACCGGCCGCTATTTGCCTACGGGGCGATCATTCACGACCAGTGCGAACGCCGCGCGCATTACGATGCGGGTCGTTACGTGCAGGAATGGGGCGATGAGGGCCATCGGAAGGGGTGGTGCCTTTACAAGATGGGCTGCAAAGGCCCGGAGGCTAACTTCAACTGCCCCACGGTCCGCTGGAACAACGCCACCAGCTGGCCAGTTAAGGCGGGTCACGGCTGCATCGCCTGCGCGTCCCCGCGCTTTTGGGACACCAAATCGCCCTTCTACGAACGCTTGCCGCATCCGGCTGGATTCGGCGTGGATGTCACCGCGAGCGAGATCGGCTGGACGTTCGTGGGTGGGGTCGCCGCCGCCACCTTGGCCCATGGCATCGGGCACGCTATCAGCCAGAGGCGCCATCCCGAAGCCCCAGCAACCGACGCGCAAGTGAACAGCGCACACCCAGAGGAAAAGTAAGTGGCACGCATCGTTATCGATCCGGTTACACGTATCGAAGGCCACCTTCGCATTGAGGCCGAGGTGGATGGACACCAGGTTACCGACGCATGGAGTTCAGGCACAATGTTTCGGGGGATCGAGCTGATCTTGCGCGGCCGAGATCCGAGGGAAGCATGGATATGGGCGCAACGGATTTGTGGGGTTTGCACTACGGTGCATGCATTGGCCTCGGTGAGGGCCGTGGAAAATGCCGTGGGCGTGGAGATTCCGGATAATGCGCGGCTGGTGCGCAATATCATTGCCGCCACTCAGAATGTTCAGGACCACATCATCCACTTCTACCACTTGAAGGCGCTCGACTGAGTCGATATCACTGTCCGCTGCGGCTGATACAGCAGACCTCCAAGACCAATCGAACTCGACTGTGTCCAAGTCGAGCACGGTGTATTTCAAGGCGGTGCAAGACCGGGTGAAGGCCCTCGTGTCGAGTGGCCAGCTGAGCCTCTTCAGCAGCGGGGACTGGGGCAATCCCGCGTATCGGTTGCCCCCCGAAGTGGACCTGCTCGCGGTGGCGCACTACATCGAAGCGCTTGACCTGCAGCGGGAATTCATTCGCATTCAAGCTGTTCTCGGCGGAAAGAACCCTCATCCGCAGACCTATCTGGTCGGCGGCATGGCGACAGCGATCGATGGCAATGAGCCGGAGGCAACCATCAATCCGGAGCGCATCACGCTGCTGAACCAATTGGTGAAGAACGGCCAGACTTTCGTGCGCCAGGTTTATTTGCCGGATGTGCTGGCCATCGCCGGATTCTATCGAGATTGGTTTACCTACGGCGAGGGCCTTGGCAATTACATGTCCTACGGCGACTACACAATGGGTAGCCTCAAGGATCCCGCCGGCTTCTTCTTCCCCCAAGGCATAATTCTCGGACGCGATCTTTCCCAGGTGCATCCGTTCGATCCAAAGAATGTGACGGAATATGTAACACGTTCCTGGTATGAGTACCCGGAAGGCAAGTCAGATTGGAAAGCATCCGTCGCAGGGCGACACCAATCCGAAGTACTCCGGGCCGAAGCCTCCTTACGAATTCCTCAAAACAGACGAGAAATACTCCTGGCTGAAGTCGCCGCGCTATGACAACAAGCCCATGGAGGTCGGTCCGCTGGCCAGGGCTTTGGTCGCCTATGCCTCCGGCGACGAGCAGGTAAAACAACTCGTGGACAGCACGCTGGCGAAACTCAACTTGCCCGCTTCCGCCCTTTTTTCCACGCTAGGCCGGGTTGCGGCTCGCGCGCTCGAGGCGGAGATCATGGTCGGCCGTCTCTCCGGCTGGGTGGGGCAGTTGGACGACAACATGGCGCACGGCGATGTCCGCATCCACAACGGAGACAAATGGAATCCGGATTCCTGGCCAAAATCTTGCCAGGGTTTTGGCTTCCACGAAGCGCCGCGTGGTTCGCTGGGACACTGGGTCGAAATTGAGAACAAGAAGATCGTGAATTACCAGGTCGTGGCTCCCTCCACCTGGAATGCCGGACCGCGAGACGGCCAGGGGCAGCGCGGGCCTTACGAGGCCGCGTTGCTCGGAACTCCGATCGCCGACCCCGACAGACCGCTGGAAATCATGCGCACAGTGCATTCCTTCGATCCTTGCCTGGCCTGCGCCGTTCACGTCGTTCGAGCGAACGGCCGCCCTTACAACGGAACGAAGCTCGCTGGCTGAGAGGGACATCTAGGTAATGGCGACACTTATCAATCCCGCAGCCTCCGCCGGCCCCTTGGCAACGGACCCCGAGCGGATCCTGCCTGTCTATGTGTGGGAGCTGCCCGTGCGGCTCGCCCATTGGGGACTCGTCATCGCTCTGGTGGTGCTCACAATCACCGGTTCTTATATGCACGATCCTTATCTGGTCGCGCACGGCGAGCACGCGTGGGTGATGGGTTGGATGCGCTTCATTCATGAGCTCTCCGGCTTCTTCCTCATCGGCATTTTTGTGCCTCGCGTCTACTGGTTCTTTGCCGGCAACCTCTCGGCACAATGGCGCGCATGATTGCCGCTCACCGCGCGCCAGTGGACAAGTTTCAGGAGCATGGTGGCATATTACGGCTTCCGGCGTCGCAAGCCCTTCGACGAAATAGGCCACAACTCTCTCGCCGCGCTCGCCTACATTGGCGTTTTCTCCCTGGTCGCCATCGAGTTTGTAACCGGCCTGGTGCTCTTCAGCGTGGTCGAGGGCGGCCCTGTTCTGCGCTTCTTCGTGGGATGGATTCCGCGCCTCATCGACATCCAATGGATTCGTTTCGCGCATTTCCTGATCATGTTTATCTTCGTCGGATTTCTCATCCATCACGTCTACAGCGCCGTGTTGGTGGGAATCGCCGAAAAGAACGGCGAAATGGAGAGCATCTTCACCGGCTGGAAATTCGTTCCCCGGCACTTACTCGAAGAAGACGAAGCCAGAGAAGCCCACGCAATCGAAGGTCGCTCGACACGGGCTGCGGCGAAAGGCAAGCGATGAGTGACGGTCTGCCTGTTCGGATCGGGCTGCTAGGTCTCGGCAACCTCATGCGCACCGACGATCCGATCGGGATGCTAACCCTCCGACTAACTTACCAACGATGGCCGGTTATCTAAGTCGGTCCGATGTTATCGAAGGAGAGACGCTAGGTCTCGACCTCCTCGACAAAGTCCACGGCATTTCCCATCTTTTGGCGCTCGACGCCGTGGACACCGGAGCTGAACCGGGAACGGTGGTGCGCTTTGCGGGGCCGGACCTGGCCCGCCTGCCGACGTCTAAGAGCGTCCACTTACTTGGATTTTCGGACTTGATGAGCGCGCTGCGCTTGATGGATGCGGCCCCGGTGGAGGTGGTTCTTCTTGGAATCCAGCCAGAGTCCACGGACTGGGGAACAGCGCTGACCTCCCGTGTCGATGCTGCACAGAAGGAACTCCTGGAAGTTGCGATGGCGCAGCTCGCGAGATGGGCAGAGGATTTCTCTGGGCGGCGGTTTGCACTAGCTGGGCCGCCGTCGAAGCCGCAAGCCCACCTTTCGGCCCAAAGAGTGTGACCACCATCACAGGCCCACCGGTGCAGGCCGTCCTAGACTTAGCAATGGTCTTGTCGAGCCTTGGTATCTGCTATAAGCTTTGGGCAACGTGGTGTGCGCTTGAGTCGGAGAACCTGGATGAAGCGACAGCTCGCGCGTTTGGCCCTTTGTGGATTGCTGGCGGGAGGCGGATATTCCGCGCTCGCCCACGCCGCGACCGATAAGCCGCAGGCGCTCGTGGCGTCAAAGCCGACAGCTGCCGATTTCGTCGGTTCGGAGACCTGCGCGGCCTGCCATGAGGAGATCTCCAAGAACTTCAGCTCCAATCCCCACTGGAAACTCGCCCTCACCCACGGAGGCAATGGAGTCACTTGCGAGGGATGCCATGGTCCAGGCAAGGCGCACGTCGATGGGGGCGGCGACGTTACCAAGATCTTTCAGTTTTCCAAAGCCTCCGCAACACAGATTGACTCTACCTGTCTCGGCTGCCACGCCGCAGCCCACCCCAACTTTGAGCGGACCGCTCATGGCGAGGCCAAAGTCAGCTGCATAAGCTGCCACGACGTGCACCATTCCACGACCGAAACAGGCATGCTCAAGGTTGCCCAGCCGAAGCTCTGCTACGGCTGCCACACCGACGTCAAAGGGGCCTTCGAAGAGCCTTTTCATCACAAGGTGAACGAAGGGCTCATGCAGTGCTCGGATTGCCATAATCCTCATGGCACCTTCAAAACGACGCTGTTAAAGAGCAGCGCCGACCAGAACGCAGTCTGCGTGAAATGCCATGCCGAAACTGCGGGACCCTTTGTCTATGAGCATCCGCCCGTGAAGATCGAGGGCTGCGTCTCCTGCCACACCCCGCACGGATCGATCAACGCGCGTCTGCTTACCCGTAATAACATCAATTCGCTGTGCATGCAGTGCCATACGGCGTCGATGAACTTCACCGCGCCGGGCACGCCCTCGTTCCACAACCAGGCCAATCAATACCAGGCGTGCACGGTTTGCCATGTTCAGATACATGGCTCCAATGCCGACAGCGTTTTCTTCAAGTAGAGGGGAGACTAGGATGATCAGCGCATTCACGTTGCCGCCGCTCCTGCTCAGACTGCCCCGCATGGCTCTTTCTGTTTCCGTAATCACTATCGCCCTCGGGCTCGGCCCCTCTACTGTCGCAATCGCGCAGGCAACCACTCCTCCCCCCGCGCCGGCCCCGACCGCCAACGATGCGCCGCCAGCACCCGGCGACAATGTTCGATACGGATACACCATCCACCAGTCGATCGACTTCGGCGGCCGCATTGTCGAACAGTACGGGAACGAGTCGGTCTATGACTCCATGGTCAACCTGCAATCCGGACCGCGCATTCTGGACCAGTCTCTGGATATGAGGGCAGTCGATCCTTCAAAAGCATTGCTCTTCGACCACTTGTTCACGAGCAGCTTCGGTTATGGCGGCGATCCGATCGACGTTACTATCTTGAATTTCTCCAAAGGGAAGATCTATGACTTCCGGGGAAATTTCCGCCGCTACCGGCAGTATTTTGATTACGACCTCTTGGCCAATCCTCTGATACCTCCAGCGTCGAATCCGTACGTACCAATCCTGCAATCGCCCCACCTCTATAACACTGTGCGGCGAATGACTGACCTCGCGTTGACGATTGCTCCGCTGTCTCCGATCAGCCTGCGCTTTTCCTACAACCACAGCATTAACGAAGGCCCCACGTACAGCTCGATCCACGAGGGCGCTGACGCTTTGCTCACCCAGAATTGGGAAAACCTCACAAATAACTATGACGCCGGCATCGACTGGAAGCTGAACCCCAAGACAGTTCTCAGCTACGACGAATTCGTCACCCAATATAAGGGCGACACCTATTGGCAGCTCACCGGCTTGAACTATCAGCTCGCGAACGGCACCCCCGTGAGCCTTGGCATCGATCTGTCTTCGATATGGAGTGCGCCCTGCGCAGCCCCGTTTCTTGCCAACGGAACCGTGAATCCGACCTGCAACTCCTTTCTTTCCTATGATCGTTACGCGCCCACGCGGACGCTCTTCCCTACCGAGCGGCTGCTCTTCCAGAGCACCTCGCTGCCTCACTTCAGCATGAATGGAAGGCTGCTATATACGGGAGCCAACAGCAACCTCAATAACTATTACGAGCTGTTCAACGGTCTCGTATCTCGATCGGGGATCCGCCAGTCGGTGGTCACCGGCTCGGCCAAGACCCAACGGATCAACGTGAATGGCGACTTCGCTGTTACCTGGCAGATCACCCCAAAGATCTCGGCTACGAATCTCTTCAGCTACTGGGACTTCACCATGCCTGGGCACAACACATTTACCGAGACCGATTACGCTGGAACCTCTCTACTTCAACCTCCCGGCGCTACCAAAACAACCACCGCCGCCGATTCCCAGTTCCTCAATCAGAAGACCAAAGCCAATACCTTCGTGGTCGCCTGGGACGCATCCTCCCGCGCCAGTATGTCGATCGGCTTCCGCTATCGCTCCCGCCTGATCACCGACTCGGGCGGCGACGTTATTCCCATTCATGAGGATTGGGGGCTCTTCGGGGCCGCGCTTCGTCCCACTCCGCAGTGGCACATCAACTTCAACGTCGAGGCGATGTACGCTGACAATTCGTTTTACCGCATTAGTCCGCGCCAGCTTCAGCATTACGTTGTCCGGTCAACCTATAAACCGCGCAACTGGCTTACCTTCTCGGGCGCGGTCAATATTCTGGAACAGCGCGACAACGTCGAGACGGTCAATTACTTGGCCCACAATCGAAATTACTCGTTTGGGAGCACAATCGCTCCAGGCGAGCGCTGGTCGCTCGACCTGAATTATGGCTATGACGACGCTTACTCGAGCGTGCTTGAGTGCTATGCGGCAACTCCGGCGCTACCCACGGCGGGAGCGGCGCCGCCGGTTTGCGTAACCGCGGGAACGCCCCTGCTCAGCACCGGCTACTACAATGCCCCTGTGCAGTATGGCTCAGTCGGTTTCATGTTCACGCCTGTCAAGCGGGTGCATCTGAATGGTGGCTATCGCACCACAACAGTGAACGGAAATACCCAGGTGATCAACGTTCGCCAGGTGCCCGGTTCGCTCCAATCGCAGTACCAGTCGCCGTATGCGAAAGTCGTTGTCGATATTGCACCGAATTGGCAGTGGCGGGGGGAGTACAACTACTACGGCTATGGCGAGGGAACGCCGGTTGGGCCTACGCTCCCGCGAAACTTCAATAGCAATATATGGACGCTTGCAGTCAATTACCAGTTTTAGCGGTAGAGTTATCTGGCAGGTCCCAAATCGTAACTAAGGAGATTCAACCGTGAGGCATTTACTCGGAGTTGCACTCGTCGGTGCCATAGCAGCATCGACCGCCGCCGTCAGCCAGGCACAGGATGGAGCCGCCACCTACAAAGCCAAATGCGCCTCCTGCCACGGGGCCGACGGCTCGGGCAATACGCCGGCCGGAAAATCCATGAAAGCCATACCCTTCAAATCGCCGGATATCGTCAAAGCGTCCGATGACGACCTGTTCGCCGACACCAAGAATGGCAAGGGCAAGATGCCGGCGTACTCCGGCAAGCTCTCTGACGCCCAGATTAAAGATGTCGTCGCTTACATTCGTACATTGCAGAAATAGCAGAGGCGCGGATGGCGGACTCGGGCGAACTCGGGCAGGGCCGGCTGCGGCCGCTCCTCTTTTACGGCAACAATCCCGTCAGCCTGATTGGCGGAGCGCTCACCAGCGCCTCCGCCTTCACCCTTGTTGGCTTTTGGGTTGTCCAATTCTTCGGCCACGGAGGTTCCAACAATCCCTATCTCGGCATTCTCTTCGACCTGATCCTTCCCGGTCTTTTCGTCCTGGGTCTGATTCTGATTCCGATTGGGATGTTCTTCCGGCGGCGTTCGCTTAAGTCCACCGGCAAGATGCCTACGACATTTCCCGAGATCAGTCTGCGCGATCCTGTCTTCCGGCGGGGCATCGTGTTTGTGGTGATCGCGACCTTCATCAACTTCGTGATCGTGGGTACGGCCAGCTATCGCGGCGTCGCCTATATGGACACTCCCTCCTTTTGCGGCACTTCATGTCATGTGATGGCTCCGGAGTGGAACGCCTATCACGTCTCGGCGCACGCCGGTGTAGCCTGCACCGATTGCCATATCGTCTCCGGCGTGCAGGGCTTTGTGAACGCGAAGGTCAACGGCACCAAGCAGCTCCTGATGGTCGTGATGAACAACTATCCAAGGCCGATCATGCAGGACGATAAGGTCCCCTCAGCGAGCGCGACCTGCCTCAACTGTCATAATCCGGGCCGGTATATTGGCGACAAGTTAGTGGTGTCGACCGCTTATGGCGATGACGAAAAGAATGCTGTCACTCACTCGCTGACCTTGGTTCACGTTGGCGGACGCGATACTCTTTCTCACCTGAGCGGCATCCACGGCGCGCATATGGCGCACATGGAGTACATCGCCACCGACTCGACCCACCAGACGATTCCCTGGGTGAGCAAGACCAACGACGATGGCTCGACGACGGAGTTCGTATCGACCGATCAGAAGGAGCCGGTGAGCGGGCAGAAGCGCGTGATGGACTGCATCGATTGTCACAATCGAGCGGCGCACTCCTTCACTACTCCGGAAGAAGTGCTCAATCATGACATGGCCCAAGGCAGCCCAAGCGCGTCGCTGCCGTTTGTGCACAAGGAAGGCCTGACATTACTAAAGGCGACTTACGCCTCACAGGAAGAAGCGCGGGCAAAGATCGCTTCAGGACTCGAAAACTACTATCAGTCACAATATCCAGCCGTATGGAGCGGCCAGCGCGCGCAGATCGACCAGGCCGCGAAGACGCTCGCCACCATCTACGACAACAACGTCTTCCCGTTCATGAACGTGACCTGGGGCACTCACCCAAACAACCTCGGTCACAACGACTACCCCGGATGCTTCCGCTGCCACGACGGCAGCCACAACAGCAAAGCTGGGGCGAGCATCAGCAACGATTGCTCGCTATGCCATAACCTGCTGATCAGCGGCGAAGCCAATCCGAAACTGCTGGCCGATCTGGGCATGCAGCAATAGCCGTGCTCGCAAGAACCGGCGAACGGATACCGCATCATGTGACTTGATCGATACCTGCCTCTAGTTGTACTTTGTCAGGCACCAATCCGGGCCTTCAGCGCCTTTTCCCCAGCATCCCTTTTGCGTCGCCTTGCGGATTTCGTCGCAGCTGTTTTGTTGAATATTGCAGTCTTTGTGCGGGGCGCTGGTCACTTTTTCGCAGTCGCCTGCTAGGGCATTGGCTTTGTCTGCGCCGTCGGTGGTCATGCAAGAATGGGACTCTATGTCGGAGGCACGCTTTTCTTGGTCGCTATCCGAGTTCTGTTTCTTCACCTCCTCGGGATGCACTGGTTTCCCGTTTGCATCGACTGCGATGCAGTTCGGCCCAGCCCAATTGCCGTCGACGAGGTGCACATCTGGATCGCTCATCTTGCACAGCGGCTTGTTTTTCGAGCTGCCTGAACTGCTCGAACCGCTCTGAACCGGAGCGCCGTCTTCAGTCCCATTCTTGATCGCCGCCAACTCGGTTGGGCTGGCGCCATTCTGCTTCGCCTGCTGGTACTTCGCGTTGGCAGAGAGCTTGCTCCAGAGCCCGCCCGACTTATGGTTGCTCTGATCCTGCGTCGGTGGTGGAGTCGTGGTCGAACCCTGTGCTTTCACGGCCGCCGGAACCACCCCTATGATCACCGCCAGTGTTGCTGCGGCTGCCAGTGTGCGCATCGCAATCGCTCTATTTTTCCAAGTCATATCTGACCATCCTTTCATCGGTGAAACGGCGCGAGGCCGCAGATTCGATCACTTCAGCAGCTCAGCATGGTGGGTCGCGAGCAGAAGCGCTCCCCATATCCAACCAATCACGACATAGATCAGCGCGATGACTATGCCCGCCGGCACCGAGGCGATGGCAAGTTTGATCAGAAATCTAACCATCGTCCAGAACGGCATGTCGAAACCGACGACCACGACGGATGTTGCGGATGAACCTTCAGACATTTCTCACACCTTTCGTTCTGGATTTGAGGAATTCCGCTTCACTGTCAATTTTGGGGTGCGGATTGCCCGGCCCGCCATGAGTATAGACAAGGTCTATCGCAACTTCTAGAGGAAATTGCGTCCCTTGACGTGAACCGATGGGTCCGGATTTATCGGTGCAAATCGCTGTACGCTCGGCGTTTGCCTCCAAGTGGACCCGGCGTTAAGCAGATTCCCGGTAAAATAGGGGATATGCTCCAACTTTCAGGCGCCGGAAAACGTTTCGGGACAAAACTGCTCTTCGAAAACGTCAACTGGCTGATCACGCCGGATGAGCGGACTGCCCTCGTCGGCGCCAATGGCACTGGCAAATCGACGCTGATGAAGATCCTCGCCGGGAACGACACGCATGAGGGCGGCCTCGACTACGGCGCCATGCAGCGAACCAAAGGCATGTCGATCGGCTACCTTCCGCAGGACGGCCTTTCACTCTCCGGCCGGTCGGTATTCGACGAATGCCTGACGGTCTTCGACGAGCTGCGTGCTATGGAGACGGAGCTTGAAGGGCTCTACGCCGCTCTCGCCGAGCTCGATCCCGCGAGCCCCGAGTATCAGACCGCAGCAGACCGTTTTTCTGAGATCGATTCGCGCTTCACCGCCAACGACGGCTATGCGCTCGATGTGAAGGTAGGTACGGTGCTGAGCGGGCTCGGTTTCAGCAAAGAAGACTGGCAGCGGCGGACAGAGGAGTTTTCCGGTGGCTGGCAGATGCGCATCGCCCTGGCGAAACTGCTGCTCCAAAAGCCTGATCTGCTGCTGCTCGACGAGCCGACCAACCATCTTGACCTGGAGACGCGCAACTGGCTGGAAGAGTATTTACGCACTTATCCCAAGGGCTACATACTCATTTCGCACGACCGGTACTTTCTCGACGTAACGGTGAACAAGATCATCGAGATCTGGAATAAGAACATCCACGTCTATCACGGCAACTACGAGAAATACCTGACCCAGAAAGCCGAGCGGCGCGCGCAACTGGAGAACGCCTACAAGAACCAGCGCGACCAGATCGAGCACCTTGAGGCCTTCATCAGCCGCTTCCGCTACCAGGCGACCAAGGCAAAGCAGGTGCAAAGCCGCATCAAAGAACTGGAAAAGATCGAGCGCATCGAGATTCCCGAGGAAGAGCCGGTCATTCACTTCACTTTCCCGCAGCCGCCTCCGTCCGGGCGCACCGTGGTCGAGGTGAACCATCTCTGCAAGGACTACGGCGCGAAACAAGTGCTCCGCGATGTGAGCTTCACCATCGACCGCGGTGATCGCATCGCGCTGGTTGGAGCGAACGGCGCGGGCAAATCGACCCTGATCCGGATGCTCTCCGCACAGGAGGGCCCGACCAGCGGATCGATCAAGCTTGGCCACAATGTGCTCGCTGAGTATTTCGCCCAGGACCAATACAAAGTCCTCAACCCCGACGCGCGCATGCTCGATGACTTAAGCGGCACCGCGCCCAAGATCGCGCAGACCGAACTGCGAAGCCTGCTCGGATGTTTTCTCTTCTCCGGTGACGACGCCTTCAAGAAGCTCGGCGTGCTCTCGGGTGGAGAACGCAACCGCTACGCCCTGGCGCGAATTCTGGTGAGCCCAGCGAACTTCCTCTTGCTCGACGAGCCGACGAACCACCTCGACCTGCGCGCCAAAGACGTCCTGCTCGAAGCGGTAAGTTCGTTCACTGGAACGGTGATCTTCGTCTCCCATGATCGCTATTTCATCGATCGCGTCGCGACCCGCGTCTTTGAGGTCGAGGGCGGTCATGTGCATGTCTACCCTGGAAATTACGAAGACTACCTCTACCGCAAGGAGAACGGTCAGGCGCTCAGCGGCGCGTTGCCTTCCTCAAACGGCTTCAAAGCGATCATCGAGCCTGAGCCGGAACCAACTCCCGAGCCTATAAAAGAAGTCAAAGACATCAAGCGGCTGAATCCGATCAAGCTGAAGCAGATGCAGGACCGCTTCTGGTTCCTTGAAGAAGAGATTCCGCGGCTTGAGACCACCATCGCCACAACCGAGGCCTCTCTCGGCAATTACACCAGCGCCGCCGAGACGCAAAGGCTCACCCGCGAACTCGACGAGCTGCGCGAGAAACAGACAGCTCTCACCAGCGAATGGGAAGAACTGATGGAGCAGCTCGAAGAACAATCGGCGCTGACTTAGTTGCTCTCTGGCAGCACAGACCTCCAATCTGTCATCAAAGCTACATCCGTAACTGTAGGGCTGACTTTTTTTTCAATCGCTTCTGAATACTTTGCGGATTTTCCCCGGAGGCACGATGGCACGAACTCTCACGTCACTTTCCCGCATCTCTGCATTGGCAATCGCCGCGGTCGGCTCACTCGCATTCTTTACTGGCTGCACTAACTTCAAGGAACCCACCGAAAAGAACTTCGAAACCGCGCTCAATGCGTACTACTCCGCTCATGATGACTGTCTCTTCACCAACACTCTGCGCTTTCCCTATGAAACCTCGCGGAGCGACGAATCCGGCGCTGGCTCGAAGGGCATGGATGCGCTGACCGATTCAAACCTGATGAAGCGGCAGGAGGCCAAGCTGATTGGCGTGAATCGCTACATCCTCACTCCGGCAGGCGAACGCGCCGGCGGCCGCTTCTGCTATGGTCATCGCGAGGTCACCGCTGTGCCCAGCTTCACTCCGCCGGCAACTGTTAACGGTCAACCGACTACGACAGTGACCTATCGCTACGTCATGCGCGATCTGCCGCTCTGGGCCAACACGGACGCGATGCGTGCCGCATTTCCCACGCTGGCAAAATCGACGTCCGCCGATCCTCAAGGCACAGCGAAGCTGGTCTTGACCATCAACGGCTGGGAGATGGCCGATAAGCAGTAACCGCTCCAACTCCGTCATCAATAAGCCCGCTCAGGCATAATCGAACTTATGCCACCCCTATGGAAACCAGAGGACTGGCCCTCACGTCTGGCCGAGCTCGAGGCTCGCACCGGTGAATTGAAGGAAGCTCCGCTGCGGCGCGATGTTCGTTCGCTCGGCACCCTGCTCGGCGAGGTCCTGCGCGAACAGGCCGGCGACGACTTGTACACGAAGGTCGAAGAACTGCGGCAGAGCGCCATCCGGCGTCGCGAAGCGCAAGCCAACGGAGACGTCGACGATGCCGAAACCCTCATGCAAAGGGCGGTCTTCGACATCAGTGGCGTCTCCGTCCAGCATGCCTACCAGCTGAGCCGTGCCTTCGGTTTCTATTTCGAGCTCATCAACCTTGCCGAGACCAATCACCGCAAGCGGCGCAGGCTTTCGAGCCAAGTCACAGGAGATACGCATTCGCAACGCGGCACGCTTCGCGGCACATTGAGCGCGATGAAGGCCGCCGGCATCTCCGCCGATGCCGCGCTCGAATGGCTACGACGCATTCTTATCGTCCCCGTGTTTACGGCGCACCCCACTGAGGTTGCGCGGCGCTCGGTGATGTTCAAACGTCGGCGCATCGGGAATCTCCTCGAGCAGCTCGATCAGATTCCCATCTCCGACGAAGAACTCGAGCACCTGCAACAGCAGCTCACCGCCGAGATCACTGCGCTCTGGCAAACCGACGAGGTCCGCAGCCGCAAACCCACTGTCTATGACGAGATCCAGATGGGGCTCGACTTCTACGACTCCTCGCTGTTCGCCACGCTGACGCCGCTCTATCAGGAGATCGCCGACGCCCTCCGCTGCGAATATGAGCTCAATATCGAGGTCGCCGATCTTCCGCTGCTGCTCGGCTTCGGATCGTGGATCGGAGGCGACCGCGACGGCAATCCTTTCGTCACGCCGCAGATCACCCGCGATGCGATTCAGCTCGCGCGGACCCATCTGCTCGGCGAGTATCGGCGGCAGACTCAGCTGGTCATCGACCTGCTCACTCCTTCTTCCCAGCAGGCCCCGGTCAGCGAAGCTGTGCGGCAGCGATTGGCCGAGTATGTCGCCGCCCTGCACCTGTCTGAGGAATCGATCTTCGGGGCTCAGTTTGAGCACGAGTACTATCGTCGTTTGTTGGCTTGTGTGCTGGCGAGGCTTGAAAAAACGCTCTCGGCGGAAAAGGCCGTGAGCGAAGACTCCGCGGTCCTGGAAAAGCTGCCACCCTACCAATCAGCGAGTGAATTCCTCGACGACCTGAACCTCATTCGCCGCAGCCTCATCGAGAATCGCGGCCTGCGCCTGGCGCGGACCCTGCTCGATCCGCTGCTACTGCTCGCCCGCACCTTCGGCTTTCACCTGCACACGCTCGACATTCGCCAGCATGCCAAGCTGCAGTCTGCTGCGCTCCAGGAAGCAACCGCGTGGAGCGCGAAGGCCGCCGGCAATGGCGTTCTGCCTGCTCCGCTCAGCGGCCCATCGGCAGATGTAATCGAGACTTTCCGCACCGTCGCCGAGATCAAGGCGCAGGGTACACCGGAGACGATCCGCTGCTGTGTCATCAGCGGCGCAACGAGTGTGGAGGATGTAGTGAACGCCGTCTGGCTGGCGCGGCTGGCCGGAGTTCGCGTGGAAGGCGACGGCGACGGGCGCCAAAATGCCGGCCTCTCTACCGACCCCGGCCTGATGCCGGTGCCGCTGTTTGAGTCCATCGAAGACCTGCAAAATGCGCCGTCGATCTGCCGCGAGCTGTGGATTGGCGCGGAGTACAAGCGTCTGCTCGCGTCGTGGGGCGGCCGGCAAGAGGTGATGCTCGGCTACTCCGATTCGAACAAAGACGGCGGCATGCTCACCAGCACCTGGGAGATCTTCCGTGCCCATCGCGCACTGCATGAGGCGGCGCGCGAATGCGGCGTGCATCTGCGCCTCTTTCATGGCCGCGGCGGCACGGTCGGCCGCGGCGGCGGACCCACTCATCGAGCAATCTTCGCCCAGCCCTTCGGCGCCTTCGAGGGCGAGATTCGAATCACCGAGCAAGGCGAGGTACTCAACTGGAAATACTCCGACGTCGTGCTCGCTGAGCGCAATCTCGAGTTGATGATCGCTGCCTGTCTCGACGCGCTGGCACGTCCTAACGCACTCGATCCGAACGGCCATTACACCGGCGTCCTGATTCCTAAATGGGAAACGGCTCTTAACGAGCTTTCCGCCCGCGCGTTTGCCTTTTATCGCGAAAACATCATCGACGATCCAGAAGTCCTGCAATACTTCGAGGCGGCAACACCGGTGGGTGAACTCGAAAACGCCAAGATCGGTTCGCGTCCGGCGCGGCGCAAGGGCGCGCTCGACTTCAGCAACCTGCGCGCGATTCCCTGGGTCTTCGGATGGACGCAGAGCCGGCTTCTGGTTCCTGGCTGGTTCGGCGTCGGCCACGCCATCCAGCTTTATGCAAAACAACCCGAGGGACTCGCGTTGCTGCGAACGATGATGCACGAATTCCCGCTCTTCATCGACCTCATCCGCAACGTGGAAACGGCGCTGGCCAAAGCCGATCTCGGCATTGCCCGCCTGTACTCCGACCTCGCCCCCGATGCCGCGATGCGCAAGCGCGTCTTCTCGAAGATCGAGGCCGAATTCCACCGCACACTCGACGCGGTGCTCCTGGTTACGGGGCAAAGCGAGCTCTTGCAAACTAATCAGGTACTTGCGCGGTCGATCCGGCTTCGCAATCCCTACGTCGACCCAATGAGTCTGATTCAAGTCGACCTCTTGCGGCGCAAGCGAGGTGGAGAAGACACTCCCGAGGTCAACCGCGCTATTGCGGGTACGATCAACGGCATCGCGGCAGGATTGCGTAACACTGGCTAGGATCGCCAATTTGGGACTGCCGGTTCCGATACGAAATGCAGCGAACCATCGCCCAGCAGATTCCTCTGAAGTCGGCTTCAAACGCGGCTATGCTCTGACCATGAACGGAGCACGGAGCGGACCGGGCAATCCAGGCTTAGGACCGAATGCCGAGGACCTCGACGGCGTGCTGGCCCGCTTTCAGGACTGGGCAAAGACCCGGCAACGCCAGCCGTCCTCGAAATATGGTCCCACTACGGGCATCGGCCGAGGTACTGCATCGAGAAGTGCGAGCCTTGGCGGCGGAGTCCGTGAACTCAGCTACGAACAGGCTCTTCGCGCCAGCAGCTATGGCCGAAAGACTCCTCCGGAACCAGGCGAAATGCCGCCGCAGGGGCTGAAGGCGCACTCCGCCGCGACCCCTAAGGCAGCATCACCTGAGCTCGTCTCACCGATAAATCCACGCCACTCGACCGCAGGCAGCGCTAAATCTGCGCCATCGCCAAAGATCATTGCGAGTGCAGGCTTAACGACGGTAAGGTCAGCCCGAGCAAGGACGCCGACAACCGAAATGGACGGGGCCGCCGCGAACATCTCTCGAACCCGCAGACCGACACCCAAATCTCCGGTGCGGCCGGCCGAGAATCGCCAACGTCTGCAGCCCGCCTTTGGCCAGGCGCTCAAGGGAATTGCGGGCTTATCGGCCACAAGCACCGCCGTGCTGGAAACCAAGTCGGTGGCGCTGTCCCTGCGCGTCTCCGACACCGAGCAGGCCCGCATCGTCGCCTGCGCCGCGGGGGCCAACCTGTCGGTGTCGGCCTACCTTCGCCAGTGCGCTTTGGGTGTGGACGAGCTGCGCGATCAGGTCGAGCTGGCGCTGGCCCAGCTTCACAAACAGGACGTCAAATCGACGCGCCCAAGCCTCTCGGCGATTCCCGGGATTCTTGGCCATTTCGCCTCTAGCCTATTTCGGCGGCTTCGGGGGAGCCACGACTACACGGCAACTTCGCTTCGCTAGCGCCGCATCAGCCGATTGGCTGCTCGACCGACTCATCTTCAGGCTGGGAATCGGCGGCCATCAACGACTCGGCGCTGAGCGTGTCGGCGTGGCGCAATGACGGGAAGAAGATACTCCAAAGCCCGGTCACGACCAGCGACCCGACGCCGCCAATCACCACCGCGCGGACCGCGCCCCACCATTGCGCGGTGAGTCCACTCTCAAACTCGCCCAACTCGTTCGATGCGCCCAGAAAGAGCGAATTGACGGCGCTCACCCGCCCGCGCATCTCGGGTGGTGTTGCCAGTTGCAACAGAGAGGAACGAATCACCACGCTGACCATGTCCGCACCGCCTACCAGCATCAAGGCCAACACCGACAATGGAATGCTGCGCGACAGGCCGAAGGCGATCGTGCCGATCCCAAACAGAGCAACACAGAGAAACATCTTCTTCCCCGCCCGGCGGCCGATAGGGCGGAAGGCCATGAATATCGAAGTACTGAGAGCGCCGACCGCTGGCGCGGCACGCAGGATTCCGAGCCCTCGCGGCCCGGCGTGCAGAATGTCCTGGGCAAAGATCGGCAGCAGCGCCACCGAGCCGCCAAGCAACACCGCAAAGAGGTCCAGCGAGATCGACCCAAGCAGGATCTTCCGCTGCCAGACATAGTGGAATCCGGCCAGCACCACGTCGATCGAGGTGCCCCGCTTTTCCATCCTGCCCGGCCGCACCGACAGCATTGAGATTAAGGTGAGATAGCCGGCCAGCATGACAAGCGTGAACAGGAAGACCGCGCTCGCCCCGCTGACTTTGCCGCGCAATGGGAGCGTAAACAGGATGCCGCCAATCGCCGGTCCAGCGATGTTGGCGATCTGGAAGATCGTCGAGCCCCAGGTGACGGCGTTGACGAAGTGCTCTTTCGGCACCAGGTGCGGCACGAGCGCGGAACTCGCTGGCCCGCTGAACGAACGCCCCGTCCCAATCAGGGCCAGGACCGCGTAAATCGGCCAAACTCTGCGCAAACCGTGCCAAGAGAACCACAACAGGGCCGACGTACACAGCATCTGGAGCGAATAGCAAACCAGTACCACCGCCCGCCGGTCATAGCGGTCGGCGACATGCCCCGACGGGAGAATGAGCAACACCCCCGGCAGAAAGAGCGCCAGGCCGGTATAGCCGAGCGCGAGCGCGCTGTGAGTGATTTGATAGACCTGCCAGGCGACGGCCAGCGCCTGCGCCTCGGCGCCGACGATGACCATGACCCGCGCCATCTGGTAGAGCCGGAAATCGCGGGATAGGAAGGCGGCAGTGCCGCCGGTCGATGATTGTTCGGCCATGCTGAGTGTGCGAGGGTTGAAGCAGAGAGCGAGAGATCACTTCGCCGATCCGGCCGAAGTGTCTCTATTCACATTCTAAGGGACGTTGCCCATACCGGTTGAGTCTCGAGTTCCCGACCAACCCGGCTGAATTTCACACAGTCCACGTCGTTCTGACCGCCCATCGTGGAGAATATGATGCTTGGTAGATGCCAACCGACAAGCTGCTCGTTCTCAGTGAAGACCAGGTTCGAGAGACTCTTACCTATGACGAACTGATCCCGGCCCTGCGCCAGGCATTTATGGCGTACTCCGCTGGACGCGTGCAGCAACCGCTGCGCACGGTCATGCGCGTCACCTCTGATAACGGATGGTTCGCCCTCATGCCTGCGGTCTATGGCGGCGTGATAGGCGCGAAGCTGGTCACCTTCTTTCCTGGCAACGCAGCCCTCGCGAAGCACACGCACAATGCAATGATTCAACTCTTCCGCGCCGAGACAGGAGAGCCGCTGGCGGTGATGGATGGCCGGCTCATCACAGAGATGCGAACAGCGGCCACTTCCGCAATCGCGGTCGATCTACTCGCTGCTCCCCAGGCGAAGGTCCTCGCTATTCTCGGCAGCGGAGTGCAGGCACGCTCGCATCTGCGCGCGCTCGCAGGCATTCGCGACTTCAAAGAGGTCCGCGTCTGGAGCCGGACTTCAGAAAACGCAAAGAAATTCTCGATCGAAACAGGCGCGCTGGCAAGAGCCACTGTTGAGGAGGCCGTCTCCGGCGCCGATGTCGTGCTTACGCTGACGAGTTCTGTTGAGCCTATTCTGGGCGGAAGATGGCTGAAGCGGGATGCCTTGGTCTGTGCGGTCGGGGCAGTTACGCCCGACCGCCGCGAGCTAGACGACGAAGCCATGAGCGGCTGCGTGATCGTCGAGTCGCGAGAAGCGGGAGAAAGAGAACCGGGAGATATTCTCCACTCCGGAGCAAAGATCACCGCCGAGATTGGCGAGCTGCTCAACGGTGCGACGTTCGACTGGGGCGATCGTCCGGTCGTTTTCAAGTCCGTCGGCATCGCGATCGAAGATATCGCTGCCGCGAAACTTGTTTACGAGCAGATGACCTCACTCTAGAATTCACTTTCAAACGCAATCCGAATATCCGCGCGGCTTCTCGCAACTATTAAGCCGAAGAGAGTCTGAATGCCTTCAGAAGCAGCGCTCGAAGCCGGCGCACGTCGCACTTCGCTCTGCCGCATCCTCGGACTCGGCTTCGGGCTTGCAGTGATATTTGGCGGCACCGTGGGTGTCGGCATCCTGCGCCTGCCGGGGACGATCGCCGCGCAGATGGGCAGCTTCTGGCCAATCATGCTGGTCTGGATCGTGGGCGGAATCTATGCGATGCTGGGCGCGGTTTCGATCGCCGAACTTGGGACCGCAATGCCTCAAGCGGGCGGCTTCTACGTTTACTCGAGGCGCGCCTTTGGCCCCACTATGGGATTTGCCGCGGGCTGGGCCGACTGGTTATGCAACTGCGCCGGAATAGCGTATGCCGCTGTGGCAGCCGCCGAATATGCCGGCACCCTCGCGCCCAGTCTTTCCTCACATCCGACTGCAGTGGCGCTCACGCTGCTGTTGCTCTTTTCTGCCTTGCAATGGATTGGACTCCGGCTGAGCAGTTCGATCCAGCAGATTACCAGTTCGGTAACGGCGATAACATTTCTCTTGCTTGTCGTAGCCAGTCTCCTGCATCCCGCCCACAGGAATGTTGCGCCTGCGCCTCACAACCCCGCACAAGCCGGACTTTTTGTCATGCTGGTGCCAATCGTCGCGGCGCTGCGTGCGATCATCGTCGCTTACGACGGTTGGTATGAGGGGATCTACTTTACAGAGGAAGATACCGACGTCAGCAACCATCTGCCCCGCGCCATGATTGGCGGCGTGGCGATCGTTCTGGGTCTCTATCTGCTGATGAACCTGGCGTTCCTTCATGTGCTCTCAGTCCCCGCACTGGCTGCATCCACGCTGCCCGCCGCGGACGCCGCACGGGTCGTCTTTCCCGCATGGAGCGGGACTTTCGTTACCGTCCTTTCGCTGCTCACGCTGTTGAGCCTGATGAACGCTGTGCTGCTCGGAGCGCCACGGATTCTCTTCGGCATTGGTCGCGACGGGCTATTCAGCCGCCGTGTGACAGAGGTGGGCTCGGGCGGCACTCCCCGCGGAGCTCTTCTGTTCACAGCCGTTGGAGTCGCCGTCTTCATCGCCAGCGGCAAGTTCGAGGAGATCATTGCCGTCGCCTCTATCTTGATCGCAGCTCTTTACTTCGTAAACTATCTCGCCGTCATCGTCCTGCGCGTGCGCGAACCCAACACGCCGCGGCCATTCCGCGCCTGGGGCTATCCGCTAACGACAGGCCTCGTGCTGTTTGGTTCGCTGCTCTTCCTGATCGCGGCCGTGCATGACGACCAAGCCACCGCGCTGCGGGCGGCGGTGTTCCTGATCACGGCGGCACCGGTCTATCTCTGGATGCAGTGGAAGCGGCGCACGCCTGCACTGTGAGTCAGGGGGCAATCGAAGCTCGCGTGAATTGTGTCACCATCTTTGAAGAGGAATCCTGATTGTTTAAGCACGCTATCGTTCGTCTGCCTGGCGCCAATTTTGCCGAAGGGCTGACCACCGTCGATCTCGGCGCTCCGCGATATGAACACGTCCTGCAGCAGCATGCCGCCTATTGCCAGGCGCTGCGCGATTGCGGACTTGCGCTCACCATGCTTCAGGCCGATCTTTGTCACCCCGACTCGACGTTTGTCGAAGACACTGCGGTGCTTACGCACCGCGGCGCGGTCCTCACCCGGCCCGGAGCGGCCAGCCGCGAGGGCGAAGTCGAGGCGATCCGGCCGGCGATCGCCAGCTTCTATCCGGCGATCCTGGAGATTGTCGCGCCCGGCACGCTCGATGGAGGCGACATCTGCGAAGCCGGCGATCACTTTTTCCTTGGACTCTCGCATCGCACCAACGAAGCCGGCGCCGAACAACTGGCCGCGCATCTTGCCAGCCAGGGCTACACCTCGTCGACTATCGATGTGCGCAAAATGACCAGCATTCTGCACCTCAAGAGCGGAATCTCATTCATCGGCGAGAACACGCTGGTGGTCATGCAGGAGATGGCCTCAAATCCTGCCTTCACCGCCTACGACCTCATCAGGGTATCGATTGAGGAGAGCTACGGAGCCAACTGCGTTAGCGTGAATGACCGCGTGCTGGTGGCGAAGGGATTTCCGAAACTCACGGGCGAGCTCCTCGCGCGCGGATTCAATCCCCTCGTGCTCGACATGTCCGAGTTCCAGAAGATGGACGGCGGCCTTAGCTGCCTTTCGCTACGCTTCTAACTCACGCCGCAGGCCGAGCTGCTCCTTCTTCATGACAGGACACCGTCGCCGCCTTCGATGGCTTGCCATCGGGCACATCGATCTTTGCCGTGGCCGGAGCCTGCAGGTTCTTCAGCAATCCGACGAGCCGGGTCAGTGATTGCTCGCGAGCTGTCTTGTTGCCTGGGACGGTATTGGAGGGATCTTCCCCTGCCCGCATGAATCCATGTCCGGCGCCGTCGTAGGTGACCGGCTCATACTTCTTACCGGCCGCCTTCATCGCCGCGGTCGTCGCCGGGATGGTCGCACCGATGCGAGCGTCATTCCCTGCATAGAACCCATAAACCGGAGCCGTAATAGTGGTTACATCCGCCGGACCTGGCCCGTAAAACACAAAGGCCGCGGAAAGATCTTTGCGGTGTGCGGCAAAGGCAAAGGACTTTCCGCCGCCCCAACAAAAGCCAATCACAGCAAGCTTGCCGTTCCCGGCGGGAATCTTCTTTCCGTAGTCGGCCGCTGCATCGAGATCGGAGTTTACGACGTCGGGATCGAGTCCGGAGACGGCCTTGATGGTCGCGTCCTGGATCGGGAAAGCGCTCGAACCACCGCCATTTGGTCCGAAGCCGCTCAGCAGGTCGGGCGCAACGACGATGAAGCCTTGAGCGGCGAGCTCGTCGGCCATCTCCTTGGCCCAGTCAGTCAAGCCGAATATCTCGTGAATCAAGATCACGACCGGGGCTTTGCCTTTGACCTCGGGATACACGACAAATGCATCGACGGTGCGGCTGCCATCTTTGAGCTGGACGTATTCATGATGTCGCGGTGAGGCGTCGAGGCGGGCTTTGGCCCAGTCCTGCGCGTGGGCGGAAAGAGCGGCGGCAAGGACGATCGGAAGAGCGGCAAGATTTCGGAAGGTGCGAAGCGGATGGGCCACAAGCAGGAAATGCGTCATGGCCAGAAGTGTAGCCGCTTCGGGCGAAAGCCTACAAGGGTACGAGCACGATCCAGACCGAGATCCGTCTTCCGGGTCATGAATATTCTGCGGAGGAAAGTTATGGCGGAGAGGGGGAGATTCGAACTCCCGATACCCGTAAAGGTATGGCTGATTTCGAGTCAGCTGCATTCAACCGGGCTCTGCCACCTCTCCGCTCGGCTGCCGACACTCTTTCTAGTCTACTGGCGATAGACAGGCTAAGCAACACGCGACAGCCGCTCAATCCGCCTATCGCCTTCGTCGACACCCGCTTGCACGTTGACTGCCGCATAGAGCTCGCGAGCCTCCCGCCAAAGTGCCAGCGCTTCGATCGTCTCGCCAAGCTCCTCTTGGAGCAGCGCGTAGCCTCGAATCGCATTCGCCAGATCGAGGGAAGAAGTCTCTGGATGCGCCCGGTATATCTCCAGCGCCTCCCGGTAACAAGACCAAGCCGGTTCCGGTTTCCCGTCCTCGCGAAGAATGTCTCCGATATGCCTGACGGTGTGCGCCAGCCTTAGGGGTTCGTCGAGCCTCCGATAGACTCCTGCGGCCTCCTCGTAGTGGCGCAGTGCCTCCTCCGTTTCACGAAGATCCCGCTCGACGCGCCCGAGTTCGGTATAAGCCCGTGCCAGCCAGGGCCTGTCCTTCGAAAGGCGGGCCGCAGTCACAGCCTCAGCGAATATTCGCCTGGCATCGTCCATGCGCCGCTCGCGCCGCGCCTGGTGGCCCTGCATTAGCAGCGTTTCGGCTCTACTCGACATGATGCTAGACCCCGAAATGCTTCTCAATCCCCGCCACAATCTCTGCCCGCTTATTCAAGTCGTAGGTCGCTAAGGCCGTCTCCAGCTTGACGACATTCACCTCCGCCTCTTTGCGGTCTTTGCTGCCCGGCTTTTGTCCGGGCTTCATCGTGTCGTGGGCGAGGAAGTAGTGTCCGGGAGAACTGCCACTCTTCCACTCAAAGTCCGCCTCGAAGCCATAGACCATCCAGTTGGGCGAAGCCGGTACCGGTTCCTTGGCCAGGTAGGCAGGCTCTTTCTTTAAGCGTAAATCTTCCAGATATTCCGCTTCGAAGTGGTCGACCCAACCGGTGATGAAGATGTCCAGATCAAGCAGGTCGGCGATTTTCTCGATCGGCCCGGCGCTGCGCTGCTCGGCGAACTTCTTGAGCGCGTATTCCTTCACCAGGTAGCGCGGCAGGGCATAGACATCGGGCAGAAATGACCCGCCGGAATCCGGCATCACCGAATGCGGCGACAAGATCCCGCCTACCATCCCTGGATAAGTAGGGAACGCGTTGGCATGGCCCTCGATCAGAATACCCAGGCCGGTATCCTGCACGGCGTCTTCGGCGGTCTTCCAAAGTTTCTTTTTCGCCGCCTTGTCAGCGCCCAGTGCCATTACCGCTTCCATCTTTGGAATCGTCTGGCTCAGTTCCGTGATCGCTTCCATGCCCGCTGGAGACGTCGACCACTGCTCAAAACTTTTCTCCGCAATCGCAACCAAAACCTTATTATTGATCGCCATTCGTCCCCCTGGAAGTGAAGTGGCATCCCCCGCAAGGTGGTTGCGGCGAGCAAACGTACTATAACAAACGAGGCAGGCGGAAGGTGATCGACCCTCCGCCGGCGACGGCTGCAAATTGTTGACTAGCGATCAGCGGCTCGCTGCGGCTAGGCAGACCGCCGACGCCGTCCACTGATAAGATAGACGGCCGCCCGGAGTTCCAGGAGTGGATCATCGGAAGGCCCGATCCCGTCGACTCGCGGAATCGGATCGAAGATGATGTGCTTTTGCTCGGTGTCGTTGTCGGCAACCGCAGCGCTCAAAGATAGCGTGCCCAGCTCAACGACCTTCCGATCTTCCGGCCAGTGAATGGTCGCGTCATCGACCACATCGCCATCGTTCGCCACCTGCACCAGGATCTTGTACTTCACCGGGCTGGCCGCGATGCGTTCCTTGATTTCGTCGAAGAGATAGTCAGGAGCCTTCGCAGCCGTGGCGGCTTCGTCAAGATGTGCAACGCCCGCTTCGGGAACAATCCGGTAACGGCCGAATTTGCTGACGCCCTCAGCGTTGGTGAATTTGAAGGCGGTTACTCCGAAATAAGCCTCGGTCGCAAAGCTGACTGGCGCGGGCTTCGGCGCCTGAACGAAGGCAAGCGCCGCGGGGTGCGAGCCGAGAAACGCTCCGAATGGCGAAGCGGGAATATTCGATAGATCGCTCGATGCTAGCGCCTTGAGAAACTCCAGGAACTCCTGCCCTGTACGCGTGGGAAAGCCATCCGTCGAGTGGCTAACGATGTCGGTGTGGACATGCTCGGCCAGATTGAACCGGATCGCCAGTCCGCGCGGGTTCGCATTGGGATCGTTGTCGGGGATCAACGGAACGCCGGTCGAATTGGAAAAGCGCACCGTCACCGGAATTGACGGTCGTGCGAGGTGGGGAGCTTTGGTCAGCGAAACGGCGCCCGGCGACGGCGTGAATGTTCCCGTAAACATCGCCCCTTTGGCGTGAGCCGGACGAAACCCCGGATGCAGGCCAAAAATGGTATCGAACATCTGAATCAGATCTTTGCTTAGTGCTAAGACCTTCTCGTCGGTAGGCAGTGGCATTGGTGTCTCTCCTCAAAAATTGAATTCGGCAGCATCATATCAACCGTAGATTGAGCTTGATGAAACAGCCGTCTCTCGCACCGAAAGTCCGCGTGCCTGCCCGTCGAATTGCGCGCAACTCGACGAGCAACGCCGCAGAGAAAACCCAGCGGAGTTGTCATTCTTGCACTTAAGCCGACCACCCCCGAAGTAGTCTCAGCCTTGACGCATAAATTCCGGCGAGACCGGGCTTTCGTAGAGAGAATAGTCGCGCGCCACGACTGTCAGTCCCGATGGAGTCACAAAATAATTCCGTCGGTCTTCGTTCTGGTCGTAGCCAATCACCGTCCCCTCGGGGATCTTCACATCGCGGTCGATGATGGCGCGTTTGATGCGGCAATGCCTGCCAATATCGACGTGCGAAAAGATGATGCTCGAGTCGACTTCAGAGAAGGAATTGATGCGCACGTCCTGCGACAGCACACTGTTGCGAACCACAGCGCCCGAGATGATGCAGCCTGCCGAGATGGTCGAGTTGATCGCCATGCCGGTACGGCCCGGCTCGCCGAAGACAAACTTTGCCGGGGGATACTGTCGCACGCGAGTCCGCATCGGCCAGCTTTCGTCATAAAGATTGAAGACTGGCGAAACCGACGCCACATCCATATTTGCGTCATAGTAGGCGTCGAGCGTGCCAACATCGCGCCAATAGAGCGCTTCCTTCTTGTTCTCGTCGACGAAGTTGTAAGCATACATCTTGTACTTGCCCAGGATACTGGGAAGGATGTTGTGCCCGAAGTCGTGCTTCGATTCCGGGTCCTCGGAATCCTTGATCAGGGCGGGCAACAGCACGTCGGTGTTGAAAAGGTAAATACCCATCGAAGCGTCGACCATGTCCGGATTGAAGGGCGAGCGCAGCTCGGTGCTGGCCGGCTTCTCGAGGAAGCCGATGACCTCACCGCCCTTGCCCACCTCAACGACGCCGAAGCGCTTGACCTCGTCCGGCTGGATCGGCAGCGTCGCCAGGGTCACATCGGCGCCCGTGTCCTTGTGGTGCTCGAGCATCTTGCTGTAGTTCATCTTGTAGATGTGGTCGCCGGAAAGGATGAGCACATGCTTCGGCTGCTCAGCACCGATCGAGTAAATGTTCTGGTAGACCGCGTCGGCGGTACCCATGTACCAGTTCGCGCTCACCCGCTGCATCGGCGGCAGTATTTCGATGAACTCGCCCAGTTCCTGGGCGACAATACCCGTCCAGCCTTCGCGGATATGCCGGTTGAGTGACAGGGCCTTGTACTGGGTCAGGATGTAAACCCGTCGCAGTCCGGAGTTGATGCAGTTAGAGAGCGTGATGTCGATGATGCGATAGTGGCCGCCAAAGGGAACTGCAGGTTTGGCCCGATCGCGCGTCAGCGGAAAAAGTCGTTCCCCGGCTCCGCCAGCCAGTAGCACTCCAAGCGTATCCCTCATGCTCTTGCCACGCCCCTGGGAATTTTATCGGCCCTCGCAGGCCCACTCACGCGTTCCCGTCGAAGTATATCCCTCGACGAGCGAACGAGCGAGTGTAGCACACAGAAGGCGACTGCATAATGTACGGGATAGCGGACGGAAAGGCGTGCGCGACTTGACCGCCTTCCCGTGGGTCGGACGGGCGGCGTCCGAGAGATTGACCAGGGGAGACTAGTTGCCGGTGGACTCTGCCGCCGAAGTACCAGTCTCAGACTCGACCGCGATCCGCAGAGAGCGCAGGAAATTGACGTCCTGGCTGGTAAAACCGGTCGCCGAGTCCACTACGCCTGCTTCGGCCTCGCCGCCGGATGTGGAGTTGGCGGTCAACTGCTTGGGCTGTTGCTCGACTTCGTTCAGTCCGATCGTGGCTTCCAACATAAGAAGCACGTCAAAGCCCTGTTTGCGGATGTCCTGCACCACGCTGGCTATGTCTTCCGACTCGGAGACGGTCTCGTGGATCGCCTCCCCCAGTTTCTGGATCAAGCTCCGCAGCCGTTTATTCAATGGCCCGCCTCGTTTCCGGCCTACCGGACTGCGCCATCCGGAAGGCACCCATTTCCACTACCTTACTTGTGATGTTCCGGCACCGCAATCCGAATCATCCCGAAAAGGGTACTTTTCGTGCCACTGCTAAGATTTTTGTATGGGAGCAGAGACTGCGGGACGAAAACTGGGAATCGGTCTCCGCCTTGCCGCCCGTGCCGCGCGGGAGCGCGCCACCCAGGCTGGCATCGCCGCCTCATCGCCGGTGCCGACCAGCGCCAAAGCCGTCCCAGCGGTTGCGACGCAGGCTACCTCAAAAGCCAAAGCCATCGGCCAAGGGGCAAAGCGATTCGGCGAGGCTGTCTGGGGGCCAATGGCCCACACAGGTTCAGTCCTGTGGCTTGAGATCACGGGATTTTTCTTCGCCCTCTTTGCCGCATTCTTCGGTCAAAGTGTCTACAAGTTCCGGGGCGACTGGAAGGGTGGCCCCGACCAGACTCATTTCCTCGTCTACGCCGCGCTGACAGTCCTCTTTTCAATCTTCACGGTGAGCCAGTTCTACCGGGCCCGGCAGAAAGAGAAGGCAAGGCGTGCACGCCGCGCTGCTGGCCGTTGACGAGGAAAACACGCACCCGGATTTCCCGGCATTAGACACTGGTCCCATCCTGACTTCAAACCTGCCGGTCAATCTGC
Organism: uncultured Acidobacteriaceae bacterium; assembly: GCA_963826855.1. Classification (GTDB taxonomy): domain Bacteria; phylum Acidobacteriota; class Terriglobia; order Terriglobales; family Acidobacteriaceae; genus Acidisarcina. The sequence continues at coordinate 108,314 of CAWGZE010000028.1, read as the reverse complement.
TATCGTTCGCGAAGAATCGGGACTGACGAAGACAACGTTCCGAGTTCCGCGCATGTCCTTATGAATGACAAACCATTCTTTACTCAGCAAGATCTCGACGACGCGGGCTTCGACCCCGAGAAAGCGTTAGGTGAACCCGGCAAGTTCCCTTATACCCGGGGCATCCAGCCAACCATGTATCGTGGCCGGCTGTGGACGATGCGCCAGTACGCCGGCATGGGCGACGCCGAGGCGTCGAACCTACGCTACAAGTTTCTGCTTGCGAACGGGACCGCCGGACTCTCCGTGGCATTCGATCTCCCCACCCAGATCGGGTACGACTCCGACGATCCGATGTCTCTCGGCGAAGTCGGCAAAGTCGGGGTCGCCATCGACTCCATTGAAGACATGGAGCGCCTCTTCGACGGCATTCCTCTCGACAAAATCTCCACCTCGATGACCATCAACTCGACGGCCAGCATTCTGCTTGCTCTCTATGTTGCAGTTGCGAAACGCCAAAACATCCCCCTCGACAAACTTTCCGGCACTGTACAAAACGACGTTCTCAAGGAGTACATCGCTCGCGGCACCTACATCTACCCGGTCAACCACGCGCTGCGCATCGTGACCGATATCTTCGCGTGGACCGCGCAACACGTTCCCGAATGGAACCCGATCTCCATCTCCGGCTATCACATGCGCGAAGCCGGCTCGACCGCGGCTCAGGAAGTCGCCTTTACTCTGGCGAACGGCATGGCCTACGTCCAGGCCGCGCTCAATGCCGGGCTCGAAGTCGACAACTTCGCACCACGCCTGTCCTTTTTCTTCAACGCACACAACAATCTCCTCGAAGAGGTTGCCAAGTTTCGCGCCGCCCGCCGCCTCTGGGCGCACATCATGCGCGACAAATTCGGCGCTAGGAATCCCCGTTCCTGGATGCTCCGCTTCCATACCCAGACGGCAGGCTCGACACTCACCGCACAACAGCCCGAAAACAACATCGTCCGCACCACGCTCCAGGCGCTCGCGGCAGTCCTCGGAGGCACACAGTCTCTCCATACCAACGGATTCGATGAGGCGCTTGCTCTACCAACCGAAGCCGCGGCACGTATTGCTCTTCGGACGCAGCAAATCCTCGCCCACGAGTCCGGCGTCGCGCAGGCGATCGACCCTTTAGCGGGTTCGTACTTCATTGAGATGCAAACAAACGAGATCGAGCAACAGGCGAAGGACTACTTCGCCCGGATTGAAGCCATGGGCGGGATGCTCCGCACCATCGAGCGAGGATGGATCCAGCAGGAGATCCAGAACGCGGCCTACACGGCGCAGCAACAGGTGGACGCTGGAGAAGCGGTGGTCGTAGGAGTGAATCGGTTTACCCATGAGACTGGGGTCGAAATTCCAACCCAAAGAATCGACGAGGCGCTGGAGCGGAAGCAGGTGGAGCGGGTAAGAGCGCTGAGGCTCCGGCGAGATAGGCAGCGATGGGAATCTGCGATTGAGGGCGTTACGGATACTGCTCGCGACGGCGGCAATTTAATGCCGGCGATCCTGGGAGCGGTAGAGAGCAGTTGCACAGTTGGGGAGATTGCTGGAGCGATGCGGAAGGTATTTGGGGAGTATCGGGAGACGGTGGTCGTCTGAGACCTGCTTCGCAATCCTCGCGACCTAGTCCTTCGGACATTTGAAGACGGCTTGCCCACCTGATCTCTTCTTGATCTCGGTCTTCGTGAGGCCAAGCTGAGAAAAATAGAGCCTGGACGTCGACTCGTTTGCAAACTTGTCCACAAGGCCATCTTCAAGAATCTTTAGCAGACATCGGCGGACCAGCACGCCCACTCTGAGGAATTTACCTAAAAAGGGATGGATGGCGGTGCACCCGTCGCTCAATGCGCCCCAGCCTCCACCGGAGCCTTCACCCGCGGTGGAGGTTTCCTCATGATGAACGGCAACGGAATCAAGCAGGCAATGATCACGCTGAGCAACCAGAAGGCGTTCATATAACTCAGCATCGAGGACTCGCGCAGCATCTGCTGGTAGGCGTGGCCGACGGCCAGTTGCCCGGCCTGATCGGCGCCCTGGCCGAGAGCCATCAACGCCGCCTTGGTCTTTTCGATGTAGTTGCTATAGGCCATGGTGCCACCGGTGTTCGCGGCGAGTGTGTTCTGATGGGTCTGGGCGGTGCGAATCAAGAAAGTGGTCAGCATCGCCGTGCCCATGCTGCCGCCCAGGTTGCGGGCAAAGTTGGAGAAGCTCGAAATCTGATTGCTCTTATCGCGCGGAACTCCGACGTAATTGAGCGTGCTGATGGGGATAAAAATAAACGGCAGCCCGATCACCTGCAGCGCGCGCCACAGCGTGATCTGGGCGAAGCTCACGTCGAGGCTTATGCGGGTGAGGTTGTAGATCATGAGCGCCGTTACTGCGTAGCCGATCGAGACGAGCAGCCGCGCGTCCATTCTGGAGACGAGAATGCCGGCGACCGGCATCAGCACCATCATCAGCAGCCCGGCCGGTGACAACACCATGCCCGACCGCTCCGCTGTATAGCCAAGCAGGACTTGCAGGAACTGAGGTATCAGCACAGTAGTGCTGAAGAGCACGATTCCGAGAATGAATTGCAGGAATACTGCCGTTCCAAAATTGCGGTTCTTGAGCAGTTTGAGATCAACAATCGGGTCGGGATGGTTCCACTCCCAGAAGACAAAGAAGACCAGCAGGCACACGGCGATTGTGAAAAACGTCGTGATCATTGGATCGCCAAACCAGTCCTTCTCCTGCCCTTTGTCGAGCACAACCTCCAGGCAGCCCACGCCGATCGCAACCAGGCCCAGCCCGGTGAAATCCACCTTGGGTTTGTCGCGCATAATAATTGCCCGCTGTTGCTTGAGGAAAGGCGGGTCTTCCACCATCCGGTTGCTCAGGAAAAGCGAGAGCAGCCCAAAGGGAATATTGATGAAGAATATCCAGTGCCAGTTGAAGTTGTCCGTGATCCATCCGCCCAGTGTGGGCCCGATCGCGGGCGCGACCACGACCGCCATCCCATAAACGGCGAAGGCCTGCCCACGCTTGGCCACCGGAAACGTGTCGGCCAAAATCGCCTGTTCGCTTGGAGCTAGGCCGCCACCGCCCAGCCCTTGCAGAACTCGCGCCAAGATCAGGATGGGCAAGGTTTGCGCAATGCCGCAGAGAAATGAGCAGACGGTGAAGATCACCACGCAGGTCATATAGAAGCGCTTGCGACCAAAGCGCGTCGCCAGCCAGCCGGAGATCGGCAGGATGATCGCGCTGGCCACCAGATAGCTGGTCAGCACCCAGGTCGCTTCTTCCGAACTCGCGCCCAGCGAACCCGCCATGTGCGGCAACGCGACGTTGGCGATCGAGGTGTCGAGCACCTCCATAAACGTCGCCAGGGTCACCGTCAGCGCCACCGCCCACGGATTATGGCTCGGCTTCCAGTCGTGTATGTCCGGCACTCGAGCCCCGTCCCGCCTCAAGGCCCTGAGGAGCCTTGAGGCGCATTTCCAATCTCTTAGTATCAGTCTGCTGATATATTATCAGTAGACTGATATGTCTGGAAGCCGCCAGGAAGAAAATTCGACTAACTATCCCGTCGCCTCGCTGGTCAAGCGGCTGCTCCAGCTCTTTCGAGAGGGGCTCGATGAAAAACTGCGACCCTGGGGAGTGACGGCCGCGCAGCTTCACGTGCTGGCCAAGCTGGAGCATGAACCCGGAATCTCCGGCGCAAGGCTCGCCCGGGCTTGCATGGTCACTCCGCAAACCACCCAGGTCTTGCTGCGCGGCATTGAGAAGAACGGCTGGATCCGGCGGACGAAACATCCAGAGAACGAGCGCATCCTGCTGGCAACTCTGACGCCATCGGGCAAGCGGATTCTTGCCCGGTCCCGGACCGCAGTTGGACATATCTACGCTCGAATGCTCGACGGTCTGTTGGCAAAAGACGTCCGTGTTCTGGAATCCCTGCTGGCCCATTGCGCCAACAACCTCGAGTCGGGCCGGACAGCGGCTTCGCCGCCACGATAGAGCATCTTCACAATCCTGCGTGACCCTACGATTGTTTCAACTGGCCTTTTCTTCCAAGAAAAAGGCCAAACTAGCGTAGCTCCCCACATTATGCCAATTGTGAAGATGCTCTAAGATACGGACTGCTGGCTTCCAGCCCATAATTCGCATGCAAATACACTGCCAGCATTGGAGATGCGGGTTCATCCTGCTGCTGCTCCTGTCGTCTCAGAGAGCCTGGACGCGGTCAACGCCCGGCCAACAACCAGATCGGCAGGAACAGCTTCATCAGGCCGACGACGCCTTTCACGCCGGCTACGCGGCGGCCGAGAGCGGAGATCTCGCTGCAGCCCGCGACGACTTCCAAAAGGTCGTCCAGCTTGCACCCGAGATCCCCGAAGGGCACAGCGCACTTGGCTCAGTCCTCGTACAACTCGGCCAGCCGGCGCTCGCGATTCCTGAGCTCGAACGCTCGCTGGCGATGAAGGCAGACGACCGCGCCACCGAGACGAACCTCGCCGTTGCCTACGAAGAGACCCAGGCGTATGACAAATCGCTCGCGCTGTTCCGCACACTAGATCAGGACGCGTCGGACCCGTTGCCTGCAACCGCGTTGATCAGCTACGTCCGGGCGCTGAGCGCGACGGGAAGCGCCGATCTAGCCATGGCGCGGATGCAGAAAGCGGCCGCCGATGCTGCTCCGGGCTCGGCCGATGCCGCTACGCTGCACGACGCGCTCGGTTCGCTCGAAGCGCAGCGCCAGGACTGGCCCGCGGCCGAAGCCCAGTTTGAGCAGACGCTGGCGATCGACCCTAACTCCGCCGCCGCCCACTTGCATCTCGGTATCACGCTCGCAACAGAGGGCCGAACAGCCGACGCGATTCGCGAGCTGACCACCGCGAGCCAACTCGCCCCTAGCAATGCCGCCGCGCAGCTGGAATTGGGCCGTGCGCTGATCAGCGCCGGGCAGGATGATCAGGCAATTCCAATTCTGCAACGCGCCATCGAGCTCGCCCCAGATTTCCTCGATGCAAAGTATCAGCTCGCGCTGGCGCTACAGGGCACCGGTCAGGAGCAGCAATCCATTCCGCTGTTTCAGCAGGTAGTCGCCGCGCAGCCGCACAACGCGAATGCGTTGACGAACCTCGCACTGGCATTGGTGCAGACGGGCAAATCGAAAGATGGCATTCCGCTCTACCAACGCGCGCTCGCGGAGTCGCCAAAGGACGCGCTCATTCATCAGGACCTCGGCGTCGCCTACCTGCAGCAGAGCGACCTCGATGACGCGATTCGCGAGTTCCGCACCGGACTCGCGCTCAACCCCGACGCTTATGAACTCCACTACAACCTCGGCCTCGCGCTCAAGCTTAAAGACGATGTCGCTGCTGCGGAGGTCGAGCTGAAACAGGCGGCAACGTTGAATCCGCAATCGCCCGATCCGCCTTTCACGCTTGGGATTTTGAAGATGCAGACCGGCCACTTTGACGAGGCCGCTGAACAGCTCAAACTCACGCTCGCGCTACGCCCCAACAACGGCGACGCATGGGCCATTCTCGGCAGCGTTTACAAGCAGGAGAACGATCTGCCAAACGCCGCCGATGCGCTGCGCCAGGCGATCAAGCTAATGCCTAATCAGCCTGGAACCCACATCACGCTTGCCGGGGTGCTTGCCGAGCAAGGCCACAAGGACGAAGCCGCCGCCGAGCGCAAGATCGCCGCCGACCTCACCCGCGCGGCAACCAATCGCCAGCGCGCGACCTTCGCCGTCAACTCCGGCAACCTGCTCATGCAGCAGGGAAAAATATCCGACGCGATCGAGCGCTATCAGGACGCCGTGACCAGCGATCCGACTTACATCGACGGTCACCGCGGCCTCGCCGATGCATTGGCCCGCGCCGGCCGCACAGCCGAGGCCGAGGCCGAACGACAGAAGATTGCCCAGCTTGAAAAGCCTCAGCAATGAAGTTGGAGCTGGTGAATTCTTGAACTAAAGCTCAGCCGCGGCGTTTCGTGGTAGTCCCGCCCAGCAGCGAGCCCATCAGACCGCGCACCAGCTCGCGGCCCACGGTCGTGCCCATCGTCCGAACCACAGTTTTAGTTGCCGTCTCGAGAATGCTGTCGCCGCGGCCCGTCTTACCGGTGGGCTCCGTTAGCACACTGTACCAAGGTTGCGACTGCGGTTGCGATTGTGGGGTTTGCGGCTGAGCTTGCTGCGCTCCCGCCGATGTTGGAGACGGCTGACCCGCTCTGGCCTGCAGCAGCTCATATGCGGACTCGCGGTCGACAGCCTGATCATAGACTCCCGCGACTAGGGAACTCGCGATGATCTGCTTGCGCTGTTCGGGGGTAACGGCGCCGATCTGGCTGCGTGGCGGGCAAATCAGCGCGCGCTCAACGATATTCGGAGTGCCCTTTTCATCGAGAAATGAGACCAGCGCCTCGCCGACGCCCAACTCCGTGATGGTCGTCTCAATGTTGATCTTGGGGTTCGAGCGAAATGTCGTCGCAGCAGCTCGAACCGCCTTCTGGTCGCGCGGAGTAAACGCTCGCAGCGCGTGTTGCACGCGGTTTCCAAGCTGACCTAGGACCTCGTCAGGAACGTCGATCGGGTTTTGGGTGACGAAATAAATTCCGACGCCCTTGGAGCGAATGAGCCGCACCACCTGCTGCACCTTGTCCTGAATCACCTTGGGCAGATCGGTGAAGAGCACGTGCGCCTCGTCGAAAAAAAAGACTAGCTTTGGCTTGTCGGGGTCGCCCGTCTCCGGCAGCTTTTCAAAGAGTTCTGTCAGCATCCACAGCAGAAAAGTCGCATAGAGCTTGGGCGAGTTGATGAGTTTGTCTGCTGTGAGAATGTTCACCACGCCGTGCCCGTTGGCGTCGGTCTGCATCATGTCGTCCAGGTTCAGTGCCGGCTCGCCGAGAAATTTCTCGCCGCCCTGCTGCTCCAGGGCGACGAGACCGCGCTGAATCGCTCCGATACTTGCTGCCGAAATGTTGCCGTACTGCGTCTGAAATTCCTTCGCATTGTCGCCCACGTGGCGCAGCATCGCCTGCAGGTCCTTTAGGTCGAGCAGCAGCATTTGATTGTCGTCCGCGATTTTGAAGACCAGGGACAAGACGCCCTGCTGGGTATCGTTCAGGCCGAGAAGGCGGCTGAAAAGCAGCGGTCCCATCTCCGAAACCGTCGCACGAATCGGATGCCCCTGTTCGCCGAAAACGTCCCAAAAAGTGACAGGGCAGCCGCCGAAGGAAAAATCCGTCAGCTTCATCTCCTTCACGCGGGCAGCGATCTTAGGATTATCGGTCCCCGGCTGGCTGATACCGCTGAGGTCGCCCTTGACGTCGGCGGCGAAGACCGGGACGCCGATCCGGCTGAAGCTCTCGGCCATCACTTGCAACGTCACTGTCTTCCCCGTGCCGGTGGCGCCAGCGACGAGCCCATGGCGGTTAGCCATGTTTGAGAGCAGATACAGCGGTGTTTCACTTTGGGCGATTTGCAGCGATTCCGGCATGACGGCTCCCGCTCTCGTGGACTCGAACAATCGTAATTTACAGCATTCCGAGGCTCCGGCGGGGATGGCCACCTACTGCTGCTGTTGCGCCTGTTGCAACTGCAGCAAGGGTGCGGCCGGCGGAGGCGGAGGTGCCTGGGCCTTTTCGACTAGCATCGACCAGTCCTCTGGAATCGGCAGGTCCTGATCGAGCGCCGGAGGCTCTTCCGACGCGGTCACGCGCACCGCGACGTAGAGATCGCTGCTCGTTCGACCGCGATATGTGCCTTTGGTCGGAGGCACGTCGGCATAGTCGCGCCCGATCGCGGTGCGGATATGCCTGTCCGTCGCCACCAGGCAGTTTGTCGGATCGAAACCCACCCACCCGAGATGCGGTAGCAGCGCCTCGACCCAGGCATGGGTGGCATTCGAGGTCGAGCGGTCCGCCATCTCTTTGCTATGGTGCAGGTAGCCGCTCACATAGCGGCATGGAATACCCAGTTGCCGTACCAACGCGATCATGATGTGGGCGAAGTCCTGGCAAACGCCCCTCTTCGATTCGATCGCGACATCAATTGGAGAATCAGCCTTGGTGGATTTGGGCACGTAGTCGAAGTAGTCGTAGAGTCTCTTGTTCAGCTCATGTAATAAGGCCAGTGGATCGTCGCGCCGCATCACGTCCAGATCATCAGCAAGCTTCTTGAGGCCGTCCGTTGTCTTGGCAAACTCGCTCGGCAAGAGCATCTCCCAGTAATCGCCGCTGGCCACGATGGCATCCAGTTCGTTCCAAGCGCCCGGCTCGAGGCTGGTGGGAATCTCAGCGAGCGGCTGCTGCTCCACCAGCGACTCGGCGACGATAACCAACTGTTCATGTTCGCCGGGGATGTCGAAGTGATGAATGTTGTTGCCGAGATGATCGCGATACGAAAACACACGGCACCGCGGGCTCACAGAAAGCGAAAAGCTCAGGCAGCGCTGGTTGCTGTCGCTGCGCGGGTGCATGCGCATCTCCATCACGCTCTCGCTGACCGCTTTGCCGTACTGAAACTTCGTCAAGTGCCGTATGGAGTAAAAGAGCAATCCAGCCTCCTACATCGCCAGCGCGGTTTGCACTGAGTAACGGATGTAAACCTCGTAGATCAGTTCATGTATCTGCAGACATCGATCAAGGATCGTGCGCAAATAAATCCCGGCATCCCGCTCTAATATCTCTGACACCTGGCCATACCGCAGCGACGCCTGTAAACGTCCCGAAAGCCGCATCAGTTCCTCGGCATGATGTCCGCGGCTGTCCTGCTGGACGGCGCGCAGCGAGTTGACCAGGCTGTCGATGCAGAAGCGAATCGAGTGGGGAAAGTCGGCGTCGAGCACGAGGAATTCCAGGATGCGATCGTACGCGAGATCGGCGGTATAGACCTTGCAGTAGCCTTCAAATGCAGTACAGGTGCGCAATAACCCGATCCATTCAAGGTAATCGAAAGCGTCGTGAGCCTCGTCCGGCGACTTGAAGCTGTCGCGGTGGTAGACCTCGAGCAGCCGAGCAGTGGAAGAGGCACGCTCAATGTAGCGGCCGATCTGAATGAATTGCCAGCCTTCGCCGTGGCTCAGCGTTGTGTCTGTGACGCCCTGAAAAAGATGGATGCCGTCGACGACTGCGGGCAAGAATTCCGAAAGCCGCAGTTCAGAGCGGTCGGAATCAGTCTGCCGCGTTACTTCGTGAAAGAGCCGATTCAACCGCTGCCATTGTTCGGAGCTGATCTCCTCGCGCACCTGCCGTGCATTCTCACGCGCCTGCACAATGCAGGAGACTACCGATGCCGACTTCTCCTCATCGAAACAGAGAGAATCGACGAACTCGAAGACGTCGCCCTTCCACTCGCAGCCCTCGGGGTTGCCGATCGTGGCCAGCACGCGCTGCCAGCGCCGTTCCGAGCTGGTATGGGACTTATCCAGCATCAGGTCCATATTGATGTTCAGCAGGCGAACGGTATTCTCCGCCCGCTCGAGATAGCGGCTCATCCAGTACAAGCTGTCGGCTACGCGTGAAAGCATTGTTGTCCTAAACGAACGGCCCGACTAATAACTCAACACCCAGGTATCCTTACTTCCCCCGCCTTGCGAAGAATTCACCACCAGCGACCCTTTGCGTAGCGCGACTCGCGTCAATCCGCCGGGGACGATCGTCACCTTATCGCCAAAGAGAATGTAAGGCCGCAAATCCACGTGTCTAGGTTGGATGCTTCCGTCTTCCTGTAGGCATGGAGCGCGGGAAAAACTCAGTGTGGGCTGGGCAATATAGTTGCGCGGGTTTGCCTCGATATGGCGCTTGAACTCTTCCTGCTGCGCCTTTGAGCTCTGTGGGCCAATCAGCATCCCATAACCGCCCGACTCGCCGACTGCTTTGACCACCAGCTTGTCGATGTTCTCAAGCACATGCTTACGCTGGACCGTGTCAGTCATCAGGTATGTCTCGACATTGTTCAGGATCGGTGCCTCGTTGAGGTAGTACTTGATGATCTGCGGCACATAAGCGTAGAGCGCCTTGTCGTCGGCGACGCCGGTGCCGAAAGCATTCGCGAGAGTCACATTGCCGGCGCGGTAAGCGTTGAATAGGCCAGCCACGCCCAGGATCGAGTCTGTGCGAAATGCCAACGGATCGATGAAGTCGTCGTCCACGCGGCGGTAGATCACGTCGACTCGCTTCAGACCGGCGGTCGTGCGCATGTAAACGATGTTGTCGTGGATGACCAGGTCGCGGCCCTCGACCAGTTCAATGCCCATCTGCCGGGCAAGATAGGTGTGCTCGAAGTAGGCTGAGTTGTAGACGCCCGGCGTTAGCAGCACGATCGACGGCTCAGGGCGCCCTTCGGGCGCGATCGACTTGAGCGTGCTAAGCAGGGCCTGGGTGTAATGCTCGATCGGCCGGACGGCATAGGCGCGGAAGAGCAGCGGGAAGGTCCGCTTCATGATGCGCCGGTTGGTCAGCATGTACGACACGCCGCTGGGCACGCGCAGGTTGTCTTCGAGCACGACGAACTCGCCGTCTTGCATGCGCAGCAAGTCGGTGCCGGCGACCGCGATGTACACATTGCGCGGAACCTGTAAACCGCGCATCTGGCGGCGGAAGTGCTGGCAGCTATAGACAATTTCCCGGGGCACGAAGCCCTCGTTGAGGATCTTGCCCTCGTTGTAGATGTCGTGCAGGAAGAGGTTGAGCGCGGTGATCCGCTGGGTTAGTCCCTTTTCGATATGCGCCCATTCCTGGCTGGTCACGACCCGGGGCAGCAAATCATAGGGAAATATTCGCTCCGTGCCTTCTTCGCGGCCGTAGACGGTAAAGGTAATTCCCTGGGTAAGGAACGAAACATCGGCGGAGCGCTTGCGGCGCTGCAGCTCGTCGCGCGGGATGCTGGTCAGCGTATCGAGCAATTCCTGGTATTGCGGGCGAATCTGACCGTCCGCGCCGAACATCTCGTCGTAGGCGTGATCGAGAAAGTATTCGGCCAGCGCGGGATTTTCGAGATGCCCGGAAGACCTGGTTTCGCTCATCTGGCTGCGCTCATCGTCTTGCACTCGGTGGGTAACCTGAGCCATCGTATCGAGTCACGCCGCAACTGGTTCCCACGTCGCTCTCCACAATCGGTTGGGCTACTCCTGCATCGCTTCGCCCCTCTGCCACATCTAGCATGTACGCATGATACTTCGCCGAATTTCAGGTGGGTCCTTTTGGGCCGAGCCTTCGTCAAGCAGGCAGACTCGAGGAAGTTCCACGCCAATCCCGATCTCGACTCATATACTGATATTGAGGACACTAATTTCCAGGCACTTGGTATGAGGCGTACTTCGTTGTAGCACGTACCGCCGCTGCCAGCAAGAAAAACGCACGATCATCCCGGGGTTGTTCCAGACGCGCGCCTCGTAGAGAAGATCCGGCCTGACGCGGGCCGGCGGCTAGGTTCAGAGGCCAAGCTGAAGGAACAAACGGGAAGACCGGCAGTGCCGTCAGCACGAACGGCTACACGAATTGACCCTTTTGAGGATTTAGGAGAAACCCTAAGAAATGTGGATTGTCCGCCTTGCTCTCCGACGGCCTTACACCTTCGTCGTGTTCGCAATTCTTCTTCTGATCCTCGGACCGCTCTCCGTCCTCAATACGCCTACCGACATCTTCCCCAACATCGATATACCCGTAGTAAGCATCGTCTGGCAATATGCCGGGCTCTCCCCATCGGATATGGCCGACCGCATCGTGACCCTCAGCGAGCGCAGCCTGACGACCACCGTCAACGACATCGAACATATAGAATCCCAGTCGCTCTACGGCATCGCGGTTATCAAGATATTCTTTCAGCCGCACGTGCAGATCGGGACGGCGGTTGCCCAGGTCACGGCGATTGCGCAGACCCAGTTGCGGCAGCTTCCCCAGGGGACGGTTCCCCCGCTGATCATCCAGTACAGCGCCTCTAGTGTGCCCATCCTGCAGCTCGGCCTCTCCGGCCAAGGGCTCTCAGAGCAGCAGCTCAACGACTTCGGCCTGAATTTTATCCGTACGCAATTGGCCACTGTCGAGGGTGCATCCATTCCTTATCCATATGGCGGCAAGCAGCGGCAGGTACAGGTGGATATCAACCTGCAAGCGCTGCAGGCCAAAGGGCTGTCACCCACCGATGTAGTAAATGCGATCGGAGTGCAGAACCTGATCCTGCCCTCCGGCACTACCAAGATCGACCGCTTCGAATATGAGCTCGAAACCAACAGCGCTCCGACCACCATCGCCGGCCTCAACGATCTGCCGATCCGCTCAGTCAATGGCGCCATGGTCTACATCCACGATGTCGCCCACGTCCGCGACGGATTTCCTCCGCAGACCAACATCGTGCGTGTCGACGGCCAGCGCGCCTCGCTGATCACGATACAGAAAACCGGCAGCTCCTCGACCCTCGACATCATCAAGAACATCTTTGGCAAGCTACCTTTGATTGCCTCGCAGCTTCCGCCGCAGTTGAAGATCACTCCGCTCGCGGATCAATCGATCTTCGTCCGCGGCGCGATTACCGGTGTCGCCCGCGAGGCCGTGATCGCCGCCTGCCTGACGGCCATTATGATTCTGGTTTTCCTTGGCAGCTGGCGCAGCACCCTGATCATCGCCGTCTCTATCCCGCTGTCGATTATCTGTTCTTTGCTCGTATTGGGTGCGCTCGGCGAAACCATCAACATTATGACCCTCGGCGGTCTCGCCCTGGCCGTCGGCATCCTGGTCGACGACGCTACCGTCGAGATCGAGAACATCAACCGCAATCTCGAAGAAGGCAAGGAGATCGAGCAGGCGATCCTCGACGGCGCGGCGCAGATCGCGATCCCCGCCTTTGTCTCGACATTGTCAATTTGTATTGTCTTCGTACCAATGTTTTTCCTCACCGGCGTAGCGAAATACCTCTTCGTACCCTTGGCCGAGGCGGTGGTTTTCGCGATGCTGGCCTCGTACCTGCTCTCGCGGACCATCGTGCCAACCATGGCGAAGTACCTGCTCAAAGAGCACGACAAAGAGGCCGAGATACTGAAGAAGAAGAGCCGCAACCCTTTGGTCAGGGGACAGCAGCTCTTCGAGCATTATTTTGAAAAGCTGCGGGTCGGCTATCAGAGCGTCCTGGAGCTTTGCATCGAGCACTCCGCCGTCTTCATCGTGCTGTTCTTCGTCTTTTGCATTGGATCCTTTGCCCTGCTCTATCCCTGGCTCGGGCAGGACTTCTTTCCCTCCAGCGACAGCGGTCAATTCAAGCTCCATCTCCGCGCCCGCACAGGCACGCGCATCGAAGAGACCGCCCGCCTGTGCGACGAGATCGACAGCACGATCCGCGAGGAGATTCCAAAGGCCGAGCTGGTCACCATCATCGACAACATCGGGCTGCCCTATAGCGGCCTCAACACCTCCTACAGCAACTCCGCGGCGGTGGGGACCGCTGACGCCGACATTCAGGTGTCCCTGGCGGAGAAGCACCACCCAACCGACGACTATGTGCAGGAATTGCGGCGTAAGCTGCCTCAGAAATTTCCTGGAGTAACGTTCTACACGTTGCCGGTCGACATGGTCACGCAGATCCTCAACTTCGGGCTTCCAGCGCCGCTGGACATTCAGTTCGTTGGCCCTCAGCAACAGGCCAACCGTGAACTTGCTGAGCGCATGATGAACGAGATCAAGTACGTGCCCGGCGCAGCCGACCTGCGCATCCAGCAACCCTTCGATAATCCGCGGTTTACCATCGATGTCGACCGCACCAAGTCGCAGCAGATCGGCCTGCAGCAACGCGACATCGCCCAGAGTCTGCTGGTGGCTACCAGCGGAAGCTTCCAGACTTCACCTACCTTCTGGCTCGACCCGCGCAATGGCGTCAGCTACAACATCGCGGTACAGTCTCCTCAATACAACCTTGACTCCCTTCAAGACCTGAACAACATCCCGCTTACCCCCTCCGGCACGGCAGCTCCCACTGGTGCCAGCGCCACATCGTCTCCCTATCAGCGCGGCGGCACGCCGGTCCAGATTCTGGGTAACGTCTCGTCCCTCGTTCGCGGGCAGGATCCCGGCACCATCAGCCACTTCAACATCGCTCCGGTGATCGATATTTACGGCAATGTTGTCAATACCGATCTCGGCAGCGTGGACAAGAAGATCGAAGTGATAGTCGACCGCTACCGCAAGCAGTTACCGCGCGGAACGCAACTGGTCGTTCGCGGACAGGTGTTGACGATGAGGTCCTCATTCGTCGGCCTGCTCGGCGGCCTCGCCTTTTCGATCCTGCTCGTCTATCTGCTGATCGTGGTGAATTTCCAGTCGTGGCTCGACCCGTTCATCATCATCTCGGCGCTGCCTTCGGCGCTCGCCGGTATCGTCTGGATGCTGTTCATTACCCACACTCACATCAGCGTCCCGGCGCTTACCGGTTCGATCATGTGCATGGGTGTGGCGACCGCGAACTCGATCCTGGTAGTCAGCTTTGCCCGCGAACGGTTGGAGGTCAACGTCGGCGATGCCTGGCAGTCCGCGCTCGATGCCGGATTTACCCGCTTCCGGCCGGTCATCATGACCGCCCTGGCGATGATCATTGGCATGGTTCCGATGGCTCTGGGCCTGGGCGATGGCGGCGAGCAGAACGCGCCGCTCGGACGAGCGGTCATTGGGGGCCTGCTCTTCGCCACTGTGTCCACCTTGCTCTTCGTTCCAACCTTCTTCAGCGTCCTGCACGGACGTCTGGAGAGAAAGCGCCTCCAGCAGGTCATCCTGCGTCATTCGGAAGATGATGATGAATAAACAAGGTCGCGAGTTTGGAGTACCCATGAATCGAGATGGCAGTTCCATGGTTTTGGCGCGGGACTCCAGACCACGGGAAATAGCTTATTGGGAGCGGCCTTTGGTTATGGGTTATTCTCCAGTCCCGGACGGAGGAAACCAACGATGAGCGAACATCAGGCTTACACATCGGAAGACACGATGGCGAAGGCGCAGGGGGCCAAAGCGTTACCCACCGGTCGCGCCATCGTGCTGTTGCTGGTCGTTCTCGCTGTCGGCGCCATCCTCGCTGCAACTGGAATCATCGGGCGCATCCACGCTCGGACGGCAGTCGCCGACCAGACCACTGCTCTCGCAGCTCCGCCGGTGATCGTCAATCCTCCCGCCCTCGGCCAGCCTCGGCAGGAAGTCCTCCTGCCCGGCAACCTGGAAGCCTATACCGATTCGCCCATCTACGCTCGGACGAATGGCTATTTGAAGAAGTGGTATTTCGACATCGGCGCCCACGTCCGCAAAGGCCAGTTGCTGGCAGATATCGAATCGCCCGAAGTCGATCAGCAGCTCGCGCAGGCGCAGGCCGACCTCGCCACCGCCGAGACCAACGCCGCCAACGCGCGGGTTCAGTCAACTCGTTATCAGGAACTGGTGAAAACCGACTCCGTGTCCCAGCTGGATACGGATAATTTCAAGACCCAGGCCGCCGCTGGCGACACAGCGGTCAAGTCAGCGCGGGCCAATGTGCAACGGCTATCCGAGCTGGTCGGGTTCGAAAAGGTCTATGCGCCGTTTGACGGAGTCATCACCGCCAGAAACATCGATATCGGCCAGCTCATCGATGAGGGAGCAGGCAACGGCACCGGCGCGACCGAGCTCTTTCATATGGCCGCGGCCCAGACCCTTCGCGCTTATGTGAACGTGCCGCAGATTTATACCCCGGGTTTGAAACCCGGGTTAACCGCCGACCTGACCTTCCGCGAGTTTCCCGGCAAGACCTTCACCGGAAAGCTGGTGCGCACTTCGCGCCAGATCGACCCTGTCTCGCGGACGTTGCTCGTTGAGTTCGATGTCGACAACCGGAGCGGCGAGCTCTTTCCCGGCGCTTATACCGAGGTCCACTTTAAGACCAACGAGAGCGCGCCATCATACATCGTTCCCGTCTCGACGCTGATGTTTCGCTCCGAAGGTCTGCGCATCGCTGTCGTCGACCAGGACAACAAGGCGAGACTTGTCCCGGTGATCATCGGTCGCGACGATGGCGCCACCGTGGAGATTGTCAGCGGCCTGAACCCCGATTCGCGCGTCATCCTGAGCCCGCCCGATTCCCTGATCGATGGCGAGGTCGTGCAGATCGTAAAGCCAGCCAGCCAAACCGAGGGTCCCGAAAAATGACGCTCGCATACAAGAGGGCGACAAACATTGGAGGGCGCATCCACGCTGGTTACGTCGGCACGATCGTGTGTGTGCTCCTTGCCGGTTGCACAGTCGGCCCGAACTACAAGCGTCCCGATGCACCCGTCCCGCCCGCTTATAAAGAAAACAATGGAACGCAGGCCACTGTTCCGCCACCCAACCCACCGGGCGGAACGTGGAAGACCGCGCAGCCTGCCGACAACGTCTTGCGTGGCAAGTGGTGGGAGCTATACGGCGATTCGCAATTGAACGCGCTCGAAGACAAGGTCGCGGTGTCCAACCAGACGCTTAAAGCCGCAGTCGAACAATATCTGGCGGCACGCGACCAGGTGAAGGTCAGCCGCGCCGCTTACTATCCGACTCTTTCCGTCGGTCCAACCGGGACCCGTGAACGCCAGTCGCAAAACCGTCCGCTCTACGCTGCTGGGTCACCAACGACCTATAGCGATCTCGTTGCTACCGGCCAGGCATCCTGGGAGCCGGACCTCTGGGGAAGCGTGCGCCGCAGTGTCGAGGCGGCGCGTTCCAATGCGCAAGCTAGCGCCGCCGATCTGGCTAATGTCGAACTCAGCATCCGCGCCGAACTGGCCAGCGATTACTTCGAAATGCGCGGCCTCGACACCGACCAGAAGCTGCTTGATGACACGGTCGTAAGCTACCGCCGGAGCTACGACTTGACGGTGAGCCGGTTGAAGGGCGGAATCGCCACCGAATCCGACGTCTCGCTCGCCGACACTCAGTTGCAGTCGACGATCTCCCAGAGCATCGATGTGGGCGTGGCCCGCGCGCAATACGAGCACGCGATCGCCACATTGATCGGCATTCCGGCCTCGAGCTTCAGCTTGCCGCCAAATCCACTGAATCTCGCACTTCCGCAGCTGCCCACTGGGGTACCCTCTGCGCTGCTCGAGCGCCGCCCGGACATCTCCATCGCGGAACGCCAGGCGCAGGCCGCCAACGCACAGATCGGCATCGCCATCGCCGCGTTCTATCCGAACGTCACCCTGACCGGCGGCGGCGGCTTCGAGAGCCAGAGCATCACCACCTGGTTTCAAGGACCCAGCGCGTTATGGGCCATCGGAGGCTCCGCTGCCGAGCTGATCTTTGACGGGGGTCGCCGTCACGCTGTCAGCGATCAGGCCCGGCATAATTACGAGCAGGCCGCGGACAATTACCGCGAAAGCGTGCTCAACGCATTCCAGGAGGTTGAGGATAACCTTGCCGCGCTGCGAATCTATCAGCAGGAAGCGGCAAGTCAACAGGCCGCCGTGCTCTCCGCCCGACGATCGACCGATATCTCAACTAACCGCTACAAGGGCGGCGTGACGACCTATCTCGAGGTCCTGACCGCCCAGGCCGCGCAGCTCGCCAACGAGAGGGCCCAGGCCGACCTCACCACCAAGCAGTTTTCCTCCAGCGTCCTGCTTGTGCGTGCCTTGGGCGGAGGTTGGGACGCGTCGCAGCTGCCAAAGTTCTGACGGACTGCGTTGCGATTCGACGGATCATCGAAGCGTTTGGGTATAACTGTAGGAGCCATCAACTCATGACTCCCTTTCCTCAGTTCGCCTCCGCAGCCGAATCGCTCGGCAAGATCGGCCTCCCCGCTCCTGTTTCCGAACTGGCCTCGCGCTCATGGGACGCCATCATCGTCGGCGCCGGCCACAACGGACTCGCCTGCGCCACCTATCTCGCTCGCGCCGGCAAGCGCGTAATCGTGATCGAGAGCCGCGAGCGCATTGGCGGCGCCTGCACCATCGAAGAACCCTTTCCTGGAGTCCGCATGTCCCCGTGCGCCTACCTTGCCGGCCTGCTGCATCCACTGATCATCGAAGAACTCGATCTCATCCAGCGCGGATTTACGTGGACGCCCGCCGTCAACGGCCTCTTCGTGCCGTTTCTCGACCGCAGCAGCATTCAGCTCTGGGACGACGACGACCAGTGCGAAGCAGAGGTTCGCAGCTTTTCTCCTCTAGATGTCGACGGCTGGAAGGCGATGAACGCGGTATTGCGGCGTCTGCGCGACAAACTCCGCCCCGCTGGCGATCGCGACCTCTGGATAGGCGAAGCGCCCACTCGCGAGCAAATCGACGAACGTCTCGGCAACGACGACGAGGCGCGCTCCCTGCTCTTCGACTGGTCGATGGCCGAGTTTGTCGAGCGCTACCTCAGTGACGAACGCCTGCAAACAGCCTATCTCGGACAAGGTGTGATCGGCACCAACGCCAGCCCCTTCGATAGCGGCACCGCGTCCATCCGCTTCCACCACGCCTCGGGACGCATCGGCGGCATGCCCGGCATGTGGGGCTATGTGAAAGGCGGCATGGGTATGGTCTCGTTCTATCTCTGCGACGCCGCCCGCGAAGCCGGAGCCGTAGTCGCTGCCGGCGTTCCCGTCGCCCGCATCCTGCCCGGGGAAGGCGTCGAACTGGAAAGCGGAGAACGAGTATCCGCGCCAATTGTCATCTCGAACGCCGACCCCTACATGACTGGCTGCCTGCTCGGCGATGCCGCCGACCCAGCCTGGCAGGCGCAGGTGAAGTCGGTTCCGATCCGCGGCTGTACCGTCAAGCTCAATGTGTTGTTAAGCGAGCTGCCCAACTTCACCGCCCGCCCCGGCACCAATCAACCGCACCACTATGGCCAGATCAACGCGCCCCTTACCAAGTCCGAATGGAAGTCCGGCTACGCCGCCGCCCGGCAAGGCAAGGTGGCGGACCACCTGTGGTGCGAACTCTACTTCCAAAGCGCCCACGACCCGACAGTTGTTCCGGCGGGGCAACACACCATGAGCGTATTCGCGCAATACGTCCCCTATGAATTCAATCAAGGGACGTGGGCCGACCATCGTGACACAGTCGAGCAGCGTGTCTTCGCCTCTTTAGGACGCTTCGCGAGCAATATTCCCAACGCAGTGATCGATGCCCAGGTACTCGGACCTCCGGACATCGAAAAGAAAGTCGGCCTCACCGGAGGCCACATCTTCCAGGGCGATTGCCTGCCGCAATACATGTGGAGCAACCGTCTTTCACCGCGAACTCCCATGCCCGGCGTCTATCTCTGCGGAGCGTGCACTCACCCCGGAGGATCCGTCATCGGCATAAACGGCCGCAACGCCGCGATGGCAGTGCTAAAAGATCTGGCCGCGAAATAAGCGTCTTCAAACCCGCAAGAAGATCCGCCGATGATAGAGCGGCCACAGGATCGCGATGTTGAGCAAAACGATCATGATCGCATAGCCCAACGAAGCGTGGATCGGCGCCATCCAGGAAGCAAACCAATGCTGATAGAGCCAGTGATGTAGGGTCAGCGATGCGCTGGTCGTGTCCGGCACGTGAATACGATCGGAAAGTGTCGTGATAACGTTCGAAAGCACAAAGGCCAGGATGGCGTTCGTGCCGAGCACGAGAGCCGGCGGAGTCCACCAGCACCAGCGCTTAACGTCGACGATCCAGTAGAACAAGGCAAAGGCAACCAGGCTCACGCCGCTGCTCTCAAGCGTAAAGGTGCTTGTCCAAATCTTCTTGTTGATAGGCAGCAGCGGATGCAGCAGCCAGCTTGCCAAGAGCAACGCGACTCCGCATCCGAACAGACCGAGAATTTTGCGCTTGAAGGAATGCGTCGACCGTATCCACTCCCCCGCGAGCACGCCGATAAGGAGCGATGCTAGCGCACCGAGCGTTGAAAGAATCCCCTCAGGATCAAAGGTGACGCCATAGCCCGCGGTGGTTCCGTAGGCCCACATGTGATGGGTACCAAAGACTGCGCGGTCGATATAGGCTGCCATATTTCCGCGCGAATCCAGATTGCCCGCGCCAAAACCCGGAACTGGAACCAGCTTCAACAACGCCCAATAGATACCGAGCAGCGCAGCGATGACTACAGCGATGATTCGGTTGCCGATTCGACGTCTCGCTAAATCGGATTGGATCTCAGGCCGGTCGCAAACCAGATACAACAGGCCGCCGAAGAGATAGCAAATCGCGATGCGCTGCAAAATCCCTGGCAACCGCATGTTCGGCCAGTCATAGTCGGGGAACCCGTTGATCAGCAGCCCAAGCACGAAGATAATCGCGCTGCGACGAAGCAGATGCAGGGCCAGCTTCCCGCGATCGAAACCACGTTGGATCCGCGAGGCGAACGAAAGGGTCAGCGCCATTCCAACCATGAAAAGAAATGACGGAAAGATCATGTCGGTCGGCGTCGGGTTGTCCCACTGCGTATGCAGTAACGGCCAATAGACAGCGCTGTAAGTGCCGGGATCGGTGACCAGGATCATGCCTGCAACAGTGAGCCCGCGGTAGACGTCGAGCGAGACGAGTCTTGTCCTCGGCGCCGACACAGCACTCTCGCTGACTCGAAAATCGGTGGACTTCACCGCCGCCGTGGCGCTCATAAGAAAATTTAGTTCCCGCCAACTTTCTCCAGCTTAAAGGCCGCCGCCTGAAAATCCCCTACTAATTCCGGATCCAAGCCATGCTGCATCCAGTAAGCGCCGCTTGCAGTCGGCGGAGTATCTTTCGCCGCCTTCCCCGCAATCGGAGACATCGAGTATTGCGCGGTAGCATCCAACCCGCGCAGAAATACCCGCGGGTACGGATATCCGAAGCTGCTCGAATGCAGGAAAGTAAAGACCACCGCCTCGTGCCCATCGATTGCAACCGACTCCGTTACAGATTGCTCGCTCCCGTTGCGCGGCGAGACCAACCGGTACAGTGACCCGTGCTGGATCGTCTCCCGCACCAACTTATACTGAGCGATCAGTGTCTTGACTGTATCGAGTTCTTCCGGCGTCCACTTATTCAGGTCCCCACCGAGGCCGAGCGAACCCTGCATTCCCGAAAGCATCCGGTACTGCATCGAAGTTGTCCGATGATTCATCGATCCGGGGCTGTCCGGCACTCGCTGCATCATCACGCCAGGAGTGTATGCATACGTGAATCCGTCCTGAATCGTCAGCCGGTCGAACGGATCGCTATTGTCCGAGGTCCACACCTGGTCGGTGTAACGAAGAATGCCCAGGTCAACGCGTCCGCCGCCGCTCGAGCAATCTTCAATCTCAAGCTTGGGATGCTTGGCCCGCAGTTCGGCCAGGATCGAATACAAGTTTTCGATGTACTTCACATAGACTTGCTTTTGCTCGTCGGGAGAGACGGCCGGCCATCCCGGCTCCGACCACACGCGGTTGTAGTCCCACTTGAAGAAGGCAATATCGTTCTCGTTCACCAGCTTGTCGAGGAAGTTAAAGACATAGTCGCGAACGTCCTGCCGCGCAAGGTTGAGCACAAGCTGGTTGCGGCCCTCGCTTCGTGGCCGCCCCGTGAAATTCAGCACCCAATCGGGATGGGCGCGATAAAGGTCGCTGTTTGGATTCACCATCTCCGGCTCGACCCAGATACCGAAATCCATTCCCAGCGAGTGAACCTTGTCGATCAGCGGCTTCAAGCCGTTGGGAAATTTCTTTGGATTGACAGTCCAGTCGCCGAGCCCCGCATGGTCGTCGTTGCGCGCGCCAAACCAGCCGTCGTCCATGGTGAGGCGCTCGACGCCCAGCGCCGCTGCCTTTTCCGCCAGCGCAATCTGCCCAGCCTCGCTCACGTCGAAGAAAGTTGCTTCCCACGAGTCGTAATCCACCGGTCGCGGAGGCGGATTCGGTCCCTCCGGCAGGATCTTCGTCACCTCATAGCGGTGCAACAGCCGAGAGGCCCCGCCGACTCCCTCATGCGAATAGCCGCCATAGAAGATCGGGGTCTTTAGAGACTCGCCGGGCGCGAGCTTGTATCCGAAGTCGAAAGGATTGAATCCCCCAGTCACTCGCACCTGCTGGTCGACGTCTTGTTCGACGGTGATCCGCCATGAGCCGCTCCAGCCAAGCGCGCCAAACCATACACTCCCAGAGTTCTGCTCGTCCGTCGGACCGCGCTCGATCGCGAACCAGGGGTTGGTCTGTGCGCTGCTTGACCCGCGACGGCTTTCAAGCACACGCGCTGTCGGGGTCAGAGTTTCATGCTGCAGCGCGCCCTCAGAGGCCCATCGCCCAGTCAGATAGTAGAGCGAATAATCCGTACCTCGCGGCAGATTCCACGTAGCTGCCGCCGCCTGCTCGATGACCAGCGGCTCCTTAGTCTTGTTCTCGATCTTCGCGGACCGGGCCAGAACCCCCGTAACCGGGTCGATCTCGTAGCGAAGCTCGACGAAGACATCTCGAGAGATGTCCTTCACAGTCACCGTCAACACCGGACCTTCGATGTAATGGGAGAGATAGTGCAACACCAGGTCGCGATTTCCATCCGGGAAGGTGATCTTCAAGCTCGGTTCGAGGACGAGGCCCCCACCCCAACCGGTAAACTCCTGCGGCGTAATGTTGACCGGTGTATCCTGGCCCGACCAAGGCCGGGTCGCGTGGGCCACGGGTACCGCGTCGCTGACGCCAAGCTTGCGTCCCCAATAGAGCGCTTGTAACTCGTCGTTTTCGTTCAGGCCGAAGATGTAGGAGACATCCACCGCATCGATGCGAAAGACCTTCGTTTGCTCGTTGTAGGCGATGGAAGCGTTTGCATTTTGGGCGACAGATCTTCCCGCCATCAGCAGGGCAATCGCAGATATGGCGCATCCCACAACTCTCAGACAACGTTTCGGCACTCTCATCCCAAACTCCTTTGCGAACGATGTTTTCCAAATGTGAAGATTACATCCATTGCGGAGCCGGTTCCGGAACCGGCTCGATATCACCCAGTAGGAAAATATAACTCGCCACCCCAATCGCCAGATAGATCGCCGCCACGCCAAAGGCCCAGGCGAACGAATGCGTGACGGCCACAATATATCCGGTCACGATGGGAGCCGAGATGGCGGAAATCTGAGTCACGAAGTTCATGATGCCGCCCACACTGCCGACGCTTTCGCGGGGCGCAATGAGCGCGGGGATTGACCAGCCGACCGCCGCCGCCGCCGACAAGCCGCCGATCGACACGCTGATCCAGAAAAGCGCGACCGCGGTCGTGGCGGAGAAAGCCGCGCCCAGAATTCCCAGCCCCAGGGAAGTGCCGCCGATCAGCACCGCCTGCCTCACCCGTATCGAATTTCGCCCCCGTTGCACCAGCGCATCCACTAGCCATCCACCGACCAGAAGCTCAACGATGGTCGCGAACAGCCAGGGCACCGCGGTATAAAACGCCGAATGCAGCATATCGATATGCATGGCCGACGATAGATAACTCGGCAGCCAGGTCAGCAACAGGTAGAAGGTGTAATTGTAAGAGGCAAATCCAATCGAAACGCCGATGACCTTCTTTTGGCGAACGAGATAAAACAGCGATGCGCCCTTCGCGGCCTGGACCGCGTTTTCCGGCCGCGCGCCGCCCTCGGCGATGAAAGCGCGCTCGATTTCCGAAAGTTGCTTGTCTTCACTCGGATTGCGGTAGAAGCGAAAAAAAAGCCCGAAATAGCAGAGGCTGAGAAAGCCAGTGGCGGCAAAGCTGATCCGCCAACCGAAGTGGAACAACATGATCCCCACGAGCGGTACGCCGATCGCCGACGCTAGTTTCGCCGACGAGTCGAAGATCGCGGTCGCCAGGCCCCGCTCTTTTACCGGAAACCAGTAGCCGGTCGCCTTGGCATTTGCCGGAAAGGTCGAAGCCTCGCCAATACCCAGCAGGAAGCGGGCCCCAAAGAAGCTCGCCAGCCCAGGCGAAACCGCCGCGGCAAACGACGCCAGGCTCCAGAGAAAGATGCTTACGCGCCCCACGAGGCGAACGCCGAAGCGATCCAGCAGTACTCCGCTCGGCAGCTGCAGCATTGCGTAGGTCCAGCTATAAGCGCTTAACAGCCAGCCAAACGTGGACGCAGTAATGCCAAAGGTCTCATGCAGTGCACTCTGAGAAACAGAGAGGTTGACGCGGTCAACATAGCTAATCAGCACACCCACGCCTAGCAGGAGCGCGATGCCCCACCTGCGGCGCGGGATATGCGTGTCCAGCGGACCGCCGTGCGCGTCGATATTCAAGGCAGTCGAAAGTCCTTGGGCATAGGCTCTCGGCAATTGTAGTGGGTCGGAAGGATCTCCGATACCGGGCGGGCGCCGCGAGCTTATTGAGTCGGTGCCGCAGCCGGGGTATTGTCGGCCACGCGAGTGATGAGGCACTTCGCCGATTTGCCCTGGGCGGTCTTGACCTCGCCGTTTCTTCCGTTGGCGATGAAGGTCACCGAGGAGCCGACCACAAACTGCGTGGCGTCCAGCTTCTTGTTTTCCGGCGTCCGGCAGCCATAGCTGTGGCTGGCCGTCGTAATCGAGAAATCGAACTGCTGGTGCTGCTTCTTGGCGACCGCATAATTGGTTGGCTGCAGATCCTGGATCGTGCCCGGCTCGGTGCGCTTTTCCGCAAACGCAGAAGCTCCCAACATCGCGATCAGGACAATAAATCCGAGTTTTTTCATAGGTGTTTGCTCAACTTTCCTGGCCGCTCTTTCGCTTGGTCGCGGTTCTTTTGCTTGGATGCAACGCACAGGGAATATTAACCCAACTCGGTGAAATCCCACGCGCAAGAGACGCAGCCTGGGCGAGAATAGGTGCTGCCCCTATGCTGCCGACCGGCCCTCAAATTCCCGTCCACGGAGTCGATCTCGACCCCAACACTCGCTGCGCGCATTACCACAGGCCGAGCGACGTCATCGCTATCAAGATGAGATGCTGCAAAACCTACTACGCGTGTGTCGACTGCCATACCGCGCTCGCCGGGCACCCAGCCGAGGTCTGGCCGCGGAGCGAATGGCAAAGGAAAGCAGTTTTATGCGGGGTTTGCCGTTCGGAGATGTCCATGGAGGAATACATGGATTCGGGCAATCGCTGCCCGAGTTGCGCAGCGCCCTTCAACCCCGGCTGCCGCAACCACTACCACCTCTACTTTGAGGAGGTCTCCAGGTAGTCGCCGATCAATTCAGCGCAGCGCTCGACAAAGGCGCGATCTTCGCCGCCAAAGGCCGCCGCTGTATGGCTGTCGATGTCGATCTCGCCGACGATTTTGCCGTGCACCCGAATCGGCACGACAATCTCCGATTTGGTCTCGATCGAACACGAGAGGTACCGCGGGTCGGAGTTCACATCGTCGACGACCACCGTCTCACCCTGCGCTACCGCCGCGCCGCAAATCCCTTCGGTCACAGGGATGCGAGTATGCGGCGTGGGAGCACCGGCAAACGGCCCAAGCTGCAGCATCGAAGAGTCGGCCGGATCGAGCATGTAAAAGCCGACCCAGTTGTACTCGGGCAGCCGCGCGTGGATCGTATCCGAGATGCGCTGCAGTAGCTCTTGAGTGGGGGGAGCCGCAGCAATGGCGCCCTCAAGCCACGCAAGAATGGAAGCCTGTTCTGGATTGTTCAAAATGATTCGCGTTCCCTGTCCCTTATTTTACGGGACAACATCCGTCGCCGTCGCATAGCTCAATTGGTGGATGGCCATCCACGTCTGAGCGCAAGCATTGAGGGCATTGAGTGTGGTGGTGCGGTCGTCCTGGATCGCGTTCAGATAGTCGAGCAGCGCCAGGCCACCATGCTCGTAGGCAAACTGCGCAATCGAGAGCACGTCCTTCGCCTCGTCGAGATAGTGACCGTTATAACGGTCGGCCAAGACCTTTGACGTGGTGTAGCCCACGTATGCCTGATCAACGTCGGAGTAGACCTGATTGCGCGCCGCAATCTCGGTAAAGCGGCTGGCCTGAGCCAGGTATTTACTGGTCTCTTTGTTTCCCTGGTTACGATCGAAGATGCGCAGCGGGATGCTGATATCGAAGCCCGCCGAGTTGACCGTGCCGGAGCGGTCATACTCGCCTTCGAGAGTGGGGTCAGTCGTGCCGTTCGCATAAGCCAGCTTGACGTTCGCATCTGCTACGCGAATTCCATCCTGTGCCGCTTTGTAATCTGGACGCGCGCCGAGCGCCTTCTGCTCCAGATCGACAAGCGACGCGGCAACCGGCGGAGGAACGATTTCCCCGGCGATATCGAAGTTGTTCCCTGGATGGTCGATGCCGATAAGCGTCTGCAGCTGATAACTAGCCTGGCTGAGGCTGGCCTCGGCGCTCGATTCATCCGTCTCGAACTGCGCCAGCTGCAGGTCGAGACGCTCGTAGTCGAGCTTGCCGATGTCGCCGGCATCGAAGCGCGCCTTGTTGATATCGAGTTCATGCCTGAAATCCTTCAGGTTGTCTTGAGCCAATCTTAGGGCGAACTTGGCCAGCAGCATAGTCGTGAAAGCCTGCTTCACCATCAATATTGTCTGCTGCTCTTGCAGTGCGTATTGGTCTCGAGTCTGATCGGTGGTCGACGTCGCCGAGTCGAGCCGCCAGCGCCGCTTCTGGCCGCGTTCGAAGAGCCGCGAAAGCTGGGCGCTGTAGAAGTAAGGCCCGGCGGGGCTCGAGGTGGATATGGTCACGTTGGATCCTTCCACCGCCAGGTACGGATTCTGTCGAAGCCCAGCCTGAATCTCCTGCGCTTTGACCGAGAGCAGGTTCTGCTGGGCCGAGAGCAGAGTCGGATTCTTTATCTTCGCCTGCTCGACCACCTGCTGCAATGTCAACGCATTGGGAGCTGCGGGGACAGGCGGCATGCCGCCTTGCGCCAATGCGGTTGTTGCGATCGCTAGCGGTAGCGCCAGCATTGATAAGAACCCCGCTCGGCACACACATGCGGCGCGTGGGATTCGACAGCCAGTCTCGTGATCCGGTCGAAGATTGAAACGAAACTTGGGCATTAGTTTTCAAACTCCGTTTCCGGTATCGGCAGCACATCGCCCTCGCCCGCGATCCAGACATACAACGTCGGCAACAGGAAGACGTTGATGCTCAGCGCGGCAAGCAGTCCACCCACGATGACGATCGCAAAAGGCCGCTGCGAATCCGAGCCGATGCCATGCGAGGTCGCGGCTGGCAACAAGCCGAGCGTCGCCACCAGCATCGTCATCATGATCGGGCGAAGCCTTAGCACAGCGCCCTCGACCGCAGACTCCTCGATCGATCGTCCTCGCACGCGCAGCTGGTTGATGTATTCGAGCATGATCACGCCGGTCTGCACCGAGACGCCGAAGAGAGCCAGGAAGCCAACGCCCGACGAGACGCTGAAGTTGGTGTGCGTCAGCCAGAGCGCCAGCATGCCGCCCAGCGGGGCCATTGCTACATTTCCCAGGATCAGGAGCGCCCACTTGCCCGACTTGAACATGGTGTAGAGGATCACAAAGATGATAATGATCGTGATCGGCAGCACGAGAGCGAGCCGCTTCGACGACCGCTTCTGGCTCTCGTACTCGCCCGCCCAGTCGAATTTGTATCCCGGCGGAAGTTTTACCTCCGCGTTAACCTTCTTGATGGCCTCTTCAACCGTGCTGCCCAGGTCGCGCCCTCGCACGCTGTACTTGATGGCGACGTAGCGCTGGCCGGCCTCGCGGTAGATCTCTTCGGCTCCATCGATTGTCTGTACTTTGGTGAGCTGCGCCAAAGAGACGCGCTCTCCGGAAGGTGAGAGAAGACGAATATCGTTGATTGCTTCGGGCGTGTCGCGGTACGGTTTCTGGTATCGGACAACAAGATCGTAACGCGCTTCTCCCTTCAGCACCTGGCTAACCGCGCCTCCGCCGACTGCCGTCTGGATCGCGTCCTGCACATCCGACACATTGATGCCAGAGCGTGCCGCGGCTTCACGGTCGACTGTGTAGGTGAGGTTTGGCTGTCCGATCACTCGAAACAGTCCCAGATCGGCGACGCCCTTCACGCCGCCCATGATGTCGACCACATTGTCGGCAATTGCTTCAAGCTTCCTTAGGTCGTCGCCATAGACTTTGACCGCCAGTTCGCCTTTGACGCCGCTGACCGCCTCTTCAACGTTGTCCGAGATTGGTTGGGAGAAGTTCCAGGTGACGCCCGGCATCTTCTCCAGTTCGCGATCCATCGCGCCGATTAGTTCTTCTTTGTCCTGACCAAAGACTGGCCGCCACTCAGCCTTCGGCTTGAGGTCGACGAAATACTCGGTATTGAAGAAGCCAGTCGTATCGGTGCCGTCATCCGGCCGACCAACCTGACTGATGACCTGGGTGACCTCTGGAAACGCCGCTAGGATGACGCGCGCCTTGTTCATGACGTCGATGCCCTCGGTCGGGCCAGTGCTGGGGGCGAGCGTGCCACGGACCCAGATCGCACCCTCGTCCAGGTGTGGCAGGAACTCTGACCCGATCACGCCGCTAAGGGCCATGAAGGCCGTAAGACAGAGCGCGAAGACGGCCGCCCCGACGGTAACGTACCGGTGTTCGATCGTCCATGTCACCGCAAAGCGGTAACGGTTGGTGAGCCAGGCCATGAAGGGGTTATGCCATTCCTTCGCACCTCGGGAAAAGAGGAAGCTCGACAGCACCGGCGCGAGGATGAGGGAAAAGATCAGCGCCCCGAGCAGCGCAAAGGCGACCGTCCAGGCCATGGGGCGGAACAAACGTCCCTCAACTGCCTGCAGCGTAAAGATCGGAAGGTATGCGGTGACGATGATACCGATCGCGTAAAAGACCGGGCGCTGCACTTCGTGCGCAGCCTCACGTATCTGTTCGATCACCGTCTCGTGCTTGTCGCTCTTGCGGTTGAGGTGGCGAACGATGTTCTCGACCATGACCACCGCGCCGTCGACCACCATGCCGAAGTCGAGCGCGCCCAGCGAAAGAAGGTTCGCCGGAATGTGGCGCAGATCGAGGCATATCGATGCGAAGAGGAGCGCGAACGGTATGGTAATGGAGACGATCAGGGCGCCGCGAAAATTGCCTAGAAAGAAGAACAGAATAATGACGACAAGGATGATTCCCTCGGTGAGGTTATGCATCACTGTATGCGTCGTATAGTGCAGGAGATCGCTGCGGTCGAGGAACGGGACGATCTTCACTCCGGGCGGAAGGAAGTGCTCGTTCAACTCCTTCACCTTCTCCTCGATCCCCTTCAGGGTCGAGTCGGTATCGTCGCCTTTCTGCAGCAGGACGATCCCTTCGATGGTGTCGTCCAGGTCGACGATCTTGCCGTCGACCTTATGAATGGCCTTGCCGATCTGGCCCAGCCGGATCTTTGGCCCCTGGGCGACCGTCGCGATATCGCGCAGATGCAGCGCTGTTCCCGATTGGGTCTTCAGCAGC
Source organism: uncultured Acidobacteriaceae bacterium (assembly GCA_963826855.1). Lineage (GTDB taxonomy): Bacteria > Acidobacteriota > Terriglobia > Terriglobales > Acidobacteriaceae > Acidisarcina. Next base: position 78,973 of record CAWGZE010000028.1, on the reverse strand, counting down.
GTGTTCTCAATGTCCTGAACGTTCCCGACCAGTCCGGCCTCCTGGACGTTGATCTGCTGCATGCCCTGTTCTATGAACTCGCCGCCGGCGTTGACGTTGTTGTTGGCGAGCTGCTGTTCGACTTGGCCGATACTGATGCCGTATGCGATGAGCTTGTCCGGGTCGACACGCACCTGGTATTCGCGGGTCTGCCCCCCGAAACTCGCCACATCGACGACGCCGGGCACCGACTTGAACTGCTTCTCCAGCTGCCAGTCCTCAATGGACTTAAGCTCCATGTTGTCGTAGCGGGGATTGGTGCTGGTCAGCGTATACCAGTAGATTTGTCCTACGGGGCTCCAGTCGGTACCCATCTGAGGCTGCAGGCCGGCCGGCAGGTTCACCTGCGACAGACGCTCCAACACCTTTTCACGGTTCCAATCGTTGATCGAATCGTCATCGAAGATCAACTTGATATCGGAGAGCCCCGCCAGCGAGAACGACCGCAGATGCTGCATGTGGGGAATGCCGGCCATTTGGATCTCGATCGGCACTGTGACCTGCTGCTCAATGTCCTCAGCCGATCGGCCCGGCCACTGCGTGATGATCTCGACGTAGTTATTCGCAACGTCAGGATAGGCTTCGACTGGTAAGTTGTGGAACGAAATGATACCCCACGCAAAAAGCAGGATAGCGAAGCCCAGCACCAGCCAGCGGTTGTTGAGTGCAAAATCGACGAGGCCCCTGATCATCTACTGGCCCGCCGAGTTTTCCAGCTCTAGCGCATTCGACACCACTTGCTGGCCTGGGTTGAGTCCGGAAACAATCTCCTGCATGTTACCTGGCAACATTGCTCCGCCCTCGACACTGACGCGGCGGAACTTACCATCGCCGGCGGGAACGAAGACCCAATCGCGATCGTGCAGATGCAACACGGCGGCCGCGGGAACAGTGGTATGCATCTCCGGCCTCTTGCCGTGGAAGGTCGCAGTGGCGAACATGCCGAGCCGCATAAGGTCACCCGGGTTTTCCACCTGAATACGCACCTTGCCAGTGCGTATGTTCGGGTCCAGCACCGCGCCTATATCGGAGATCGTTCCCTTCACCACTTTGTCGGGATAGGCATTGAGCCGGATGTCCGCCTCTTGCCCAAGATGGACCGTTGCAAGGTCGTTCTCATATACATCGCAGATGATCCACACGTGCGAGAGGTCAGCGATGGTGAAGGCGTTCGCGGAGCCGGCATAGGTGACCCCAGCCGTCGCAGCTTCGGTCACGTTCTGTTGAATGATGAATCCGGAGGCCGGCGCATACACCTTGACCGTCTCGCCCGGATGGTCTTTATCGATGCCCAGCACATGCAGTTGTTGCTCGGCCGCGACTAGGTCGGCCTTAGCGTCGTCCTCGCCATCCTGCGCGATTTCGAGCTGGCTCTTGGCGATGGCGCCCCTATCAAAAAGAATCTTCGCTCGTTCCAGCTGAGTATTAGCGAGGTGCTCGTCGGCAACCGCCTTCAGATATTGATCAAAGGCGCCGGAGATATCGGTGCTTTGCACCTCCATGATCAACTGTCCTTTGTGCACGTAGTCGCCCAGCCGCACATGAATCGCGACAACCCGGCCGGAGGCAATCGAGACCACCGGGATCTCGCGCGAAACATCCGGATTGACCGAGCCGGTCACATTGAGCGTCGAGGTCGCCTCATGCGCCGCGGCCTCAACAAGAGGAAATCGCTCTGGCTTATCGACTGTCACCAGATTCTGATCGCTCTGGTGTTCAACCGTCGCAACAGGCGGCGCCTCCGCGGCCGGATCTTTCGTCGTCTTTTCGCAGCCGCCGACGATGATAGCGGCCAGCGAGGCGGTGAGCAGGGCTGCGCCCAGCGGCGTGGCCCTTGCTTTCCATATGTCGTGCTTCATCAATAAGCCTCGCAACTCATGGAAACGGTTCAGGTTATCCTATCGACTCTGTCTCAACTCTAGGGTAAAAGCCCAGCCGTAAGGAAGGAATAAAGACACCCGTCGTCAGATTTTCATACACGTTTCTCATAGGATGACGCGATGCTCGCGTTGAGCTCTTTGAATGGCTCCCGAGCTTATTCGCCGGAAATGCATCGCACTCCGTGACCAGTCCCGCACATTCTAAGCTTTGTAGCGTCAAGCCCCTTGTTCGACCGCGCTGCACCGCTCTCTGCATACGACAAACTTCTCCAATCTTCTTTCGAAGCACATTCTTTGAGCAAGTTCCGGCCGACTATCTTTCGGTCAGTCCTTAACTATCTTTCGGTCACCGGAGAAGTGGCTTAAAGGGGGCCAGGAAGCTCTCGGAGTTATGATTCCTTTTAATGCTTGAATCGCTCTGCGCCGCTCTCTCTCAGTGTGTCGCGAGTCTCCAGCCCAGCCATTGCTCCCTGGCTTGCAAAATGAATTCCAAGATTAGGTTGATGCTGGTTGACGACCACACTCTCTTCCGGGAGGGTCTCGCGAGACTGCTGGAAGCGGAGAGCGGGCTGCAGCTGATGGGTCACTTTTCTTCTGCCAGCGAAGCGCTTGCAGCGATCAGCCTGGATTCTGTCGATGTGGTCTTGCTCGACTTTGACCTCGGGGAGACGCAGGGGTTGCACTTTCTGCGCGAAGCCCGGAGTATGAATTTCGTTGGAAGAGTTCTAATGGTCACCGCCGGGATGTCGGACGCAGACGCCTTACAGGTCATGCAAAGCGGCGCCTCGGGAATCTTCCTGAAACACAATGCGCCCAACAGCTTGATAGACGCGATCCGCCGAGTCGCGACGGGCGAACCCTGGCTCGACTCGGCCAGCCTCGATTCGCTGGTCGGCGCGGCATCCAGCAAGAGCAAGCCGACGACGAGCGCCTCACTGAATAAGCGCGAACAAGAAGTTCTCACCGGCGTATTCGAGGGCCTGACCAACAAAGAAATCGGCGCGCAGCTCGAAATCTCCGAGAGCTACGTCAAAGCTGTACTGCAGCAGCTCTTCGCCAAGACTGGTGTCCGCACACGAAGCCAGCTGGTGCGGGTCGCTCTTGAAAAGCATCTCCAATAGCGATATGGAGGGCCGGGGGCTAGCCCTCGCTTCGGCCCTGGAATCATTCCGTCGAGGATCATTTCTTGCTCTCCCGTAGCAATGCGTCTGTCTCCGCAAGCCCTGACGGTGAACCAATCTCGTAGAAGCGCTCCGCGACTTCGAACGCCACTAATTGCTGCTCTACCAGCATCGCTGCATAGAACAAAGCCAGATCGAATGTTTGCCCTGGCGGCGCGAATTCCGACAGCGCGCGCGCACGAACACAGCCCAAACCGTAATCGATGTGCCGCATCGCGCGCGTTGGAGCACTCTTGTTGTAAGCGAGGATTTCCCCTTCGCGAACTGCGACGTTGCTCCGGTCCCATCGGTCCTCGTTGCGGAAGACAGTCATTAACGCCGATTTCTCCGAGTCTACAAAGTGTTGCCAGATCGGACGAAGTGGCGCGCGGAGATAGCTATCGCCGTACATCACCAGAAAGCTGTCTCCTAAGAGCGGCAACGCCTGGCGCAGGGCGCCGCCTGTGCCGAGTAGCCGCTCGCCGTCGAGCGAATACCGCACCCGGCAACCGAAGGCGGATCCGTCGCCGACAAAGTCCTCGATCATCTTGCCGAGATGTCCGGCGCAGATCACCACCTCGCGGAAGCCCTGCCGAGCCACGCCGCGCAATTGATGAGCGATAAACGGTTTGCCCGCGACTTCAATCATCGATTTCGGAACCCCCGCGCTGAGCGCGCCCAGCCGCGTGGCAAGCCCGCCTCCGAGAATCGCCACCACAGGGTTGGAAGAATATGTCATGAGCTCTTCTATACCGGCGCGCAGTGCAGGAGCAACGGGCCCGGATTGAGAGGGTGCAACAGAGTCCGGGGCGACCTCAGATTAATCTCGAGTGTTTGAGGATGATCGTCGCCGCATCGGCCAGATCTGTCGCTTCAAAGTCGGCTTTGACCTCATCGGGGCGGCGTTTAGCGGGGTGATCTTCGGCAACGCGAATGGTACGCAGCCCGGCTGCACGGCCGCATTCAATGTCGGCGGCGCGGTCTCCTATGATCCAGGAGCCTTCGAGCAAAACACCATGCTCCTCTCTTGCCTTGTAGAGAAAGTATGGCGAGGGCTTGCGGCACTCGCAGGGTCCGGAATAGCCGGCAACTATGCCGTGCGGATGGTGATAGCAGTAATAGAAATCGGCGAACGGGATCCCTGCTGCATCGAGCTTTTCCTGCAACTTGCGATGAATGGCAGCAAGTTCTTCGAGCGTGCTCTTGCCCTTTGCGTAGTTGGGCTGGTTGGAAATCAGGAAGAGCGGAAAGGCCGCGCGATGCAACGCCACCAGACCCTCATTTGCTCTCGGCGCGAGTTGAAATCTGTCAGCCGTGAGCGGCGCGCCATACTCACCTGTGGCGGGATCGAGCACGTTGCGATTAATCACTCCGTCCCGGTCGAGAAAGATCGCCGGCCGCACGGTCACCGCGTCGATTCCCACTTCATCTCGTTCACTCTCAAGTCAGGATGCGAGACGATGGCGTGCCAGATCACCCCTTGAAATGACTCCGTCAGCGCCGTCACCATCTCGGGCGCATACTGCGGAATGAGTATCGCCGCATCGGCGAGGACGGCCGTCGACCCGCCGGTGGGCCCAACGATTCCTACGATTTTCGCCCCGACCTCTTTGGCCAGCTCTAGGCTGCGGACGATATTGGTGCTGATGTTTTTCTCCGAATCGCCACCACTCACCGAGAAAACGAAAACCACGTCCTTCTCGCTCAGGCGACTTCCCCGCAGCCAATCCGTGTAGGCGGTCGTCCATCCGTCATCGTTGATGCGTGCTGTCAGCTCGGCGACGTTGTCACTCGGCGAATAGGACTCAATACCGGCGATCTTTCTCAGGTCGTTAACCGCATGGCTGGCATGGCTGGCTCCGCCACCGACCCCCAGGAAGAAGACTCGCCCGCCGGCCTCGCGCAGGGTGCACAGCAGCTGGACGATTCTGTCGATCGAGGCCGGCTCAATCGAGGCGGCAATTTCACTCACCACCGCCAGGTATCTTTCGGAGTAGGTCCTGCGGGTCAAAATTATGCCTCAAGTACCTCAGCTTCAGCCATATGCAAAGCTTCTTTTGCCTTGATCCGGCTGGCAACGCTGAGGGAAGGACCAAGAAACTTCAGATACGCCTTCAGTGACCTCACTCGTGTTGGCGCGGGATCCTTGGGCGCCATCAGGAAATCCACGTCCGACTCCACCATGTGTCGAATTGCCAGCAGTGGAATCGGACTACGAAGCGGACGAAAGGATCTGTTCCGGAGTCCGGGCGTGGGGCTGAAAGGATGAAACTCGCCAAGCATCAGCCCCTCTCGCACGAAGCTTGGCTTGAGCTCGCGCTGCGACGGGTCGATCACCATCGGCGCCTCTTCATTCGTGACGTCCGGAAAAATGAGAACCATGGAGCCAAAGATATCAATTCTGCCGTCTGCACCTTCCCGGCTCAGGAAGTGGTCGCGGCAGGCATCGATCATCTCCTCGATCTCGGCAACCGCTCCGACGCCGCGTTCGGTGAGGGCAACCACAGCGAATTTGAGCGAGCCCCTCATCATGGCTTCAGGAACGAACGGGCAGACATTGCCGCTCCGTCCCACCAGGCCGCTCGGCTTCCCGAGGAGGTTCTCGCACCAGTCGACAATCTGGACCAGTTCGTGGCTCCCATCGAGCGGTAAGGCGCGGACCTCGTCAGCGGTGAAAAAGTCGGCCCTCAATCCCGACTCGGTTACCACGAAGTCTTTTGAGAGATATTCCGTTTCCGTCTCTGTACGCATGAATTAGCCCCGGTGGTATCCGAGTACGGGGTGGATCATCCGTTGCCGAGTTTCGTTCTTGCCCGTGGATGCCGGCCGCTTCGGGGCGGGATGGGACGAGCACTCCAGACGTCTCGCCAATTCCCTTGCCAGCACCGACACATTTGGCGGACTAAAGATGGTCTGATGGGAGCCGGGAATTTTTTGTACTGTCAGGCGCCGCTGCATCAATCGCGACCAGCCCAGCCCTTGCGACTCTGGAGCGACCTCGTCTTCAGCAAGGAACAAGACCCCATCCACATCGATCGGCTGCGGCTCATACCGCTCCGCAAACAACGCGATGTAGGGATCCATGCCAAAAATCTGCGGATGAAAACTTGTCTCCCTATAGGTTCGCTTGAGCAGCCAAATCTTGAACATCAGCTGGTGATAAAGGACCTTCCTCCAGGTTGTAATTACGAAGCCGCTCTCGAAGAGCCTCGAAAATTTCTTGCGCCATCGCAACCACAAGCCCCGCAAAGACAGAGACTCAGTGGGAACTTCGCTTTCGACGCGCTGAGCTTCCTGAAGGGCGCAATCGAGCAGCGCTACAAGGCCAATCTCTTTCCCGCGGCGCAGCAATTGCGCCGCGATCTCGAAGACCAGCAGACCTCCGAGCGAGTGTCCCGCCAGATAATACGGCCCTATGGGATCTAGCGCGCAGATCTCTTCCACATTCCGAGCGGCAATGGCCTCGAGAGTCAGTTCTTCCCGCTTCGCTGTGGCCGGCGCGGCGAGCTGAATACCATAGACCGGCTGATCGCTGCCGAGTTCTTCGGTGAGCCCCATGAAGAGCAGCAAGTGGCTGCCCAGCCCGTGGGAAATGAACAATGGCGGCAAGCTTCCGTGTTCGCGAATGGGCACCAGGCCGAGCCAATCCGTCTCCGGGCTATTGCGCAGGTAACCCGCTAACTGCGCGACCGTCGGGTTCTGAATTAGTACGGATAGAGGAATCTTGCGGCCGTTGATCTTCTCAATCTCCGCGAACATTCGCGTGGCCAGCAACGAGTGCCCCCCCATATCGAAAAAGTCATCGTTCGGTCCGACGTTGCGGACCTTTAATAGCCTTCTCCATATCCCTAGCAGCTTTGCCTCCAGGTCATCGGACGGTGGCAACGCGCTTTCCTCCAAAGCTCCCGCCTCAAACGCGGTTCGGATGGCCAGGAGCGCCTCACGATCTACTTTCCCGTTAATGGTCATCGGCAGAGAATCGAGTGGGATCAGCTCCGAGGGCAGCATGTAATACGGCAGCCTCTGGCGCAAGGCCTCACGCAACTCAGTCGCAACAACCTGCTTTTCGGCGAAGAAATAAGCCACAAGACGCTGGTCGTCAGCTCCATACTCGACAACCTCGGCAACTGCGGTGTGAACGCCCCCGTGACTGCGAATGGCGGCCTCGATCTCCTCGAGTTCTATGCGGAAACCGCGCAACTTGATCTGGTTGTCGACGCGGCCCAGGAAGTCAAGGCGCCCGTCCGGGAGCAACCTCCCCAGATCGCCGGTCTTGTACATGCGCGAACCCAGACTCTCAGAGAACGGGTCGTCCAGAAAAACTCGCTCAGTCAAATCGGGGCAGTTCCGGTATCCGCACCCAACACCGACGCCCCCAATGTAGATCTCGCCCACTTCGCCGGGTGGCAAATGGAGCATGTCCTGGCCCAACACGTAAAGATTGACATTATCGATCGGCCGGCCAAGAGTGACCACCTCGGTGTCTCGGTCAATGCGTTCCCGGGTAGCGCAAATGGCCGTCTCGGTTGGCCCGTAGTGGTTCCAGACAGTTCGTGTGACGCTCGCCAGCGTCCTTGCCAGGGACAGCGGCAGCACCTCTCCGCCAACGATGATCTGGAGATTCGGGTCTCCCCGCCAGCCAGTTTCAAGCACCAGACGCCAGGATGTGGGAGTACCGAAGGCCAAGCTGGGCCTGATTCGGCGCATGACCTCGACCAGCTTGCCGCCGTCGCCGACGAATTCCTGCTCCAGCAGGTGCACCGAGGCGCCCGCCACCAAAGGAAGAAATATCTCCTCGTTGGCAATGTCGAAGGCGATGGTTGCGCTCGCCAACACGACATCCGATGGCTGCAGCGCTACGTCTTTTCCGATCGACTCGATCAGGTTAGAAAGGGCGCCATGAGTAATCTCCGCTCCCTTGGGGCGCCCGGTCGATCCAGAGGTGTAAATCACGTAAGCAAGCTGGCCCGGCTGCGATTGAGCGTACGCCATTAACCCTGCTCCAGTGACGATGTCGTCTGCCGTCGCAGGAAGATCGTCCACGCACAAAAGCCTGGCGCGAGAGGCAGGCAACGAGGCCACCAGCTTCTTTTCGGTGAGAACAAATGCAACCTCAGAATCCTCAAGTGTCGAGGCAACTCGCTGCCGCGGATTCGTTGGGTCAATTGGAAGGTACGCACCACCTGCCTTCCAGACGCCCAACAGGCTGGCGATAAGATTGGGTGATCGTTCGAGGTATACCGCAACGAGTGACTCGTCCCGTACGCCTGCATCCCTGAGTGACGAGGCAATCCGGTTCGCTTTCTCATTCAGCCGAACATACGTCACACGGCGCCCAGCGAAAGAAATGGCCAGAGCCTCAGGCTGCTTCCGGGCTCTCTCTTCGAATTGTGTAAGCACTGATGTCAAAATTGTGTCTCGCCTCGCACCCGCAACAGCCTTTCCCGGATGGAGATTCTTAGCCAGACAAGGCCCGCTGATGCGGCACCTTGGGGCTTCTTAGGCTGCTCCTTCGAGGACGAAGCCGCTGCACCTGAAATTGGTGACAACCCGAGGTCTCCAAATCACTTTGGCGAACTTTCCGCCAAGGCATGGCCTTTCAGAAAGCACCGCATTTCGCAGCAGATATGAGGGCATGGATAGCATGCCTGCACGTCACGCCTCCGCTCCGCAACTGGAAGCAAAGTCGCGACTTAACTCCCGCAACGATTCCTTACTGTACACACCCGATCTAAGATCTGAAATTCAAATCTCGCATCTGGCATCGCCAAAGTAACTACCCGGCTGTCCACCATAGGGAAATCGGAGGCATGTCGCGTCACAGGGAGTATGAACCCGAACGCAACCCTGGTGTTGCAGGAAGTTCGAAGTTTGTAACATTATTTCAACAATCGGCGGCCAGATTCGCCAAAGGGAGAACGCAACTGAATAAACAGTCGCCCTGTTATCCAGCGCCTGCATAACGAGAGATTTTGACCGAAGACAACCTGCCGCTGGTGGAGCGCATTTCTGAAATGCCCGGCGAAAATCCGCGCCGCTCGCCAATTTACAATCGTGAAAGCGCACTCCCAATGCGGATTGGGCCTACTCCGCGAGGGCGTGTTCCAGCACGGGCGCAGAACGGTTCACGGGCTTCAGAGGGAAATATGCATTCAGGACATACTGCCCCAGCATTCGCTGCGTGTTGAAGAATGAGCCATTCAGGGCGATCGTGGAGCGCATGACCTCATGCCACGACTTCGGCTGCTGGTAATACATTGGCAGAATCGTATTTTCGAGACGCTCGTAAATGGCAGCGCTCTCCTGCGCTTCTTCTTCGAAGTCGGGAATAGCCCAGCCGGTCATTCCCTCAATGCAACCCTCGATCCACCAGCCATCGAGCACACTAAGGCTTGGCACCCCGTTGAGCGCCGCCTTCATCCCGCTGGTACCTGACGCTTCGTATGGGCGCTTCGGGTTATTGAGCCACAGATCGACGCCCCCGGTCAGCAGACCGCCCAGGATCCATTCATAGTTCTCGAGATAGATGATGTGAAGCTTGGCGGAATCCAGGCCTTTGGCGATCTCGACCACGCGTCGAATCAATGCCTTGCCCGGATCGTCGGCCGGGTGCGCCTTGCCCGCGTAGAGGATCTGCAGCCCGCCAAATTTCTCCGCCAGCGCCACAATTCTTTCCGGCTCGGAGAAGAGAAGATCGGCGCGCTTGTAGGTGGCAACCCGGCGCGCGAAGCCGATCGTAAACACATCGGGATCAAGCGCCACGCCCGTCCTCGACGCAACTTCGTCGAACAGGGCGCGCTTGGACACCGCATGGGCCGCGGCAATCTCTTCCTCGGGAATGTCGATCGCGTACCGGAGGGCCAGATTGTCCGTTCTCCACCTAGGCAGCGACTGATCAAAGACCTTCTGAAACGCCGGGGCCGACCAAGTGACTGCGTGGACACCGTTCGTGATTGCGTCAATCGCATATTCGGGGAACATCAACCGCGAGACGATGCCATGCTGCATCGCCACGCCATTCACAAAGCGCGAAAAACGGAGCGCGATGTAGGTCATGTTCAGCAGGCCTTCGTGACAACAACCTAGCCGTTCGAGCACCGCGGCGCAGTCGTCGCCGAGAATGCGTCGGGCCTGATCCATTGAGAAGCGGTCATGGCCCGCCGGCACCGGGGTATGAGTCGTAAAGACGCAATGCTGGCGGATGGCCGCCACGTCCTGGTCATTGACCTCGGCCAGGCGCCCACCTGCCAACTGCAGGTTCATCAGCGCCACGGTCAGCAGAGCAGCGTGGCCTTCATTCATGTGATAGACAGCCGGACGGTAACCGAGTGCTTCCAACATGAGCGCGCCGCCGATACCAAGCACCGCTTCCTGGCGCAAGCGGTAATCGCTGTCCCCACCGTAAAGGCGATCGGTCAACTTGCGATCTTCTTCATGGTTCTGAGGCAGGTTCGTATCCAACATGTAGATCGGGACGATCTTGCCGGTAACGCCCTCCATGTCATAGCGCCAAGCCTGGATGGCCACCGGCCGACCCTCGATATCGACCGTCACTACGGCGCTCTCGCATGGCAACGTCGCCTCTGGAGACCAAGGCTGCTCGACCGCAGTCTGGTTGCCGTCCGCGCCCAGCAGCTGGCGGAAATACCCTTTCCGGTGAACCAGCGTTACCGCGGCAAGGTTCAGGCCTGCATCCGAGGCCGAACGGAGCGTGTCGCCCGCGAGCACACCCAACCCCCCGCTATACGTCGGCATGGAGGGTAGAATCGCGATCTCCATCGAAAAATATGCAACCATGCCGCTCTCGTCACTGATCTCCAGGGACGCCACTTCCTCCGAATGAATAGGAAAACGCATCTATAATCTTTCTCCGAACCGTATGGCTCTTGAATGTGACAATCTTTGGTGCTGACCGAGGAGAACGAAGCTTTCTCGCCCGGCCTGGGATAAAGCAACAGCTCTGCTAGGAGGATTCCGGGGGCTACCCGAACCCCTCTAGCGAACGCCTATCGATGCCTCCCGCAGTGCAAAGGAAGTTTAACAACTTCCCTCCTCCGAAGGTATGAGAAAAGTCAAGACAGATATATCGAAAGGGTTACTGGAGTTGAGAACCATTTCCGCCGAATCTTCGCCTCCCAGGAATTCAACCATGGAACCGGAGAGAAGTTGCTTCTTTCGAAAAACTCTCGCGGCTAGACCGGAAGTACAGTTAATGCAATGCGAGGCACCCGGCCCCGGCAGGCCTTTTCCCAGGAAAAGCCTATTGAGACAATCTCCGGCACATGACATCAACCGCACTTCTGCTCTAGACCTGGTGCGCACCCGCAGCCGCGTGGCAGTGGTAGAGTTCGGCGGCAATGCCAGTGGCAGCGAGATACGCTTCCAGCATCCTCTGGCCGAAACCGTCGGCCTCGGCGGCGCGAACGAGATTGACGGTGCATCCGCCGAAACCTCCTCCAGTAAGCCGGGCCCCGACGCAGGCCGGCTCGCGCGAGGCCAGATCGACCAGAATATCGGCCTCCTTGCAGCTGGCCTCAAAATCGTCGCGATAGCTGGCATGGGATTCCGCCATCAAGCGGCCCAGCGTCTTCAGGTCACCCCGCTCGAGCGCGTCGGCCGCAGCCACAGTGCGTAGATTTTCCGTGACCACGTGGCGGCAGCGCTTGAGCACGTCGGGCAGCATCTCGTCACCCCAGCGCTCCAGGTCCGCAACGGTCACGTCGCGCAGGAAACTCACCTCGGGCCGATGCATACGGATGATCTGTGTGCCCGCCTCGATCTCGGCGCGCCGGGTGTTGTATTCCCCTCCCGCGTGGGAGTGCTTGATCATCGAGTTGCATATCACCAGGCTCAGGCTCGACGGAATTGGGGCCAGGCGATACGACAGGTCGCGACAATCCAGCAGCAAAGCGTGGCCCTCCGCGCCGCAGCAGGAGACGAACTGGTCCATGATCCCGCTCTGCGTGCCGACAAACTGGTTTTCCGCGCGCTGACACAGCCGCGCCACCTCGGGAGGCGAGAACTGAGGGCCCGCAGTGTGCACGCCCAGAATGGCGAGCGCCGACGCTACTTCCACAGAGGCTGACGAACTCAGACCCGAACCCAGGGGAACATCGCCGTTCAGGGAAAGATTGAAGCCGGCCGCTTCAAGGCCCGCCTTGCGCAGAATGGTCAAGACTCCGATCGGGTAGTCACTCCAGTGGTGGCGCGGGTGATGGGGCAGATAGTCCAGGTCGAAGACCGCTTCTTCGCCAAAATTCTCCGAGTAGATCGCGATTTGCCGGTCGCTGCGTGGGCTTATGGCCGCCACGGTGGCAAAATCGATCGCCGCCGGCATCACAAAACCTTCGGAGTAGTCGGTGTGCTCACCTATCAGGTTGACCCGGCCCGGTGCGGCATAGACGGACGGACGGGCACTAAAGCGCTGGCTGTGGCTTTCTTTGATAGCGGTTACATCGAGCATGCCACTCTTTATACAAACTAAAAGCGCTTCAGTCTACGCGGAAACGATTTCAATCTCAATCTTCCATTCCCACTTCGCTCCCGAGGCCAGCGTTCGGGACCATCCGCGGTCGATGGCAGTCGAGAGAGAGTCGGCTGGAGCCGTGCACGGCTCCAGCGCCACACAGTGCTGTCGCCGCGCCTGCCCATCTGGCCAGCCACCATATGCCAGCCACAGCCCTAGATACGGATTCCCCGTCGGATCGAAATGCACCTTGATCTGACGATGTAGCCGCTGACGGTGAATCGCAACCCAGCCTTCAGGAGGCGCCGAGGCGAAGATCTTGTCACCCACGCCGTCCGCAGGCCCACCGGCGAGGCTCAGATCGATGATGTCGCCATGTTCGTCCCTCGTATGCGGCCAGGAATGGGCCCTGCCCGGCGCTCCCAGACGCGATCTTGCGCTGTACCAGACAGTCACCTCGGCCACCGACTGGGGCAGGACAACCCTGTCGCCCGCCTCAACCGCGAAGCCTGGATGCGCCGACCAGAGGAACGAAACCGGATCCGGGCCCGTATTGCGCAGGACGTAGCCTGTAGTCAGCCGATTCGTACGCAGGCTCAGCCGCTTCTCAAAATGCAGCGGCAGGCTGAAGCCCTCTGCGTCCAGAACCAGATCGTCGCCGTCGCGATGGTGTCGAAAGGGGATGCGCCAAAAATCCCCGTGGTCGGGCAGCGCGGTCGGTCCCAATTCGCACCCGGAGACAGTCGGAATGCACTCGTCGATCCCACTCGCATCCCCCGCTTCGAAGGCCATCGTGCGGTCGCGGGGCGCGTAAGGTCTAAGCGGTGCCTGCAGAAGCTCTTCCTGAAGATCAGGCAGCCAGAGCGAAGAGATCTTGGCCCCCAGTTCGGGGATCACTTCCACCCGGAGCGCGTCGCTGACTAGAGTAAGTCTTTCGAAGTCCATGCCGTTAGCCTTCCGACTGCACGCCCTGTTTCCTGCCCCCTCATGCAACACCCTCCGAGGCCGCGATCAAAATCTCCCCAATCCGGTCCACCCAGTCCAGATGTTCCGGTTTCATCAGGACCGAACGCAGACAAGTCACGGTCGAATGCAACGCCGCATCCGGCCACGCGTCTTCCGGGAAAAGTCCGATGGGAAGCTGCGCCAGCGCCAGATGCAGGTCGCGTTTTGCCGCTTCGTCAAAGATCGCCTGTGCCAGACGCGATGCTTCGGCGACCGAGTTGGCCTTCACGCCCCAAAAGAGGATATCCAACTCAGGTTGAAATGCGGTGACAAACCGCCCGTCGCCGCCTCGTCCGTCGTCTTTGAGCCGGTCATACATACGCAACGCTGCCTCGCGGCACCGTCCCAGACCCCGGGCAAACTCGCCGTCCGGAACCAGCGGCAGCAAACGCTGCGTCGCCCAGAGCGCCACCGCCGCTGCGCCAGCCCGCGAACACTCGAGCGTGATCTCACCCAGGTGCAGCTCCGCCGACGAAAAATAGGTATACGGAGAATCGTGCTTATAGAAGCGACCCACGGCGGGATCGCGAAAGAGCACGCATCCGCACCCATAAGGTTGCAGCCCATGCTTGTGCGGATCGATGACGATTGAGTCGACCGCGCCGATGGCGGCAAATGCCCGGGCCGCCTCGGGCGAAATACTCGGGACCAGTTTGAAATATCCTCCATAGGCGGCATCGACATGAAGCCGGAACCCATACCTCTCCCGCAGCGCCACGATCCGATCCAGCGGATCGACCGAGCCGATCGCTGTCGTGCCCAGTGTCGCGACCACCGTACCGACATCTTCCTGGCGGAGTTCTTCTTCGAGACGATCCAGATCCATGCGCCCGCGACGGTCCACGGCGATCGGCGAAAACCGTAGCCCCAGAACGCCGCTGATGCGGCTATGTGTGTAATGCGCCTGCGACGAGGCCACGATTCGCTTGCCGGGATGCAACTGGCCGGCGACCCACAGCGCCTCCAGGTTGGCGACTGTTCCTCCGCCGGTCAGATGACCCAAGTGCTGCTCCCAGCCAAACATAGCTGCGATTTCAGCGACGGCCTCGACCTCGAATCGCGAGCTGGCCCGCCCCCCATCGAGCGAGTGATTGTTGGGATTGATCCACATCGCCATCACATAGGCTGCGCGCGCGATCGAATGCGGGGGCTTCATCATCTGGCCCGCATAGAGCGGATGGAAATACGGATAGTTGTTCGCCATCCGCGAGGCAACTTCGGCCAAAATGCCGGACATCGCCACTGGGTCATCCCGCCAGCCGCCAGCGCTCGGCCCTGACGGCAGACCGCCAAATTCCTTCTGAAGTTGCGGCAGTGCCTCCGTGATTAGCGCGTAAAACGACTCGTCAGCCATGATCTCCGACCACCAGAATACGCGCCCTTAATCAATTGCGGTCATCCTGAGCGAAGCGAAGGATCTGCGGTTTCAGCGATGCACCCGAGCAAACACAGCAAACGACCGTTCCGTGGAGACAAACAGATTCACCGTCAAAATCACCAGCAGCGGCTCCAGCGGATGCCGAAAGCGCGCGCCGACTGTGACGAAGTAATAAGTCACCGGGATCAGCACAAATGCCGCCGCGAAGAGCCACGCTCCAAGGATCTTTCGGCGAATGGCGAGCAGCAGGCCGAGCCACCCGGTCACGCTCAGGAACCCAAAGGTCGCCTCACGCACCGCCTCGGTAAAGGGATGATCTTCGAGCGGATGAGGCAAGTTCATCCAGAACCAGTAGACCCGCTCCAGCGACAGCCGGAGAAATCGCCCCGGCCTGCTGCGGATGTACGCTTTCGCCCAATCGCCGCGCTCGCGCACATAAGCGACCTCACCCATACTGACGTAGCTTCGCAGTTCGGGCTGCGAGAAGACCACAATGCCGCGCGGAAACCCATTGTCCTCCGGCCCATTGTGGACCCATAATTCCGCCCCAAGATTCCCGCGAATGGGGATGAAGGAGTGAAAGACCCGCCAGTTGCGCCACGTCCAGGGAGCGAGGCATGCCAGGAAGACGACACCGGCGAACACCGCTCCCGCAATCGCTCGGCGGCGATCTCGCACCCCGGCAATCAACCAGACGACACAGACCGGGAACAGCAGCAGCGGGGTCGCGTTGGAAAGGCCGATCAACCCCCACAACAAACCCAGCCAGATCCACAAGCCCCAACCACCATCGGTGAGGCCTTTCCACTCCTCGCCGATCCCGCGTAGCCGTAAGGTCACAACCAGCGCCCAGGCTAGAAGGAGCGTAGTCAGGGAAGTCTCCCAAATCCAGCGCACCGAATACTGCATGGTCGCCGGATACAGCGCCCATATCCACGCCGACCACAGCGCGATCTTCCGCCCGCGCTGCGAATATTCGCCACCGCCAAAGCAGCGCACCGCGATCTCATAGATCGCCGGCACCGTCGCCGCGCCGAAGACGCTGTTGATCGCCAACAGCACCCATCCCGAGACCTGCGTGTAGACTCCGAAGACGCGAAAGATCGCCCCAATAATCAAGGGATACAATGGCGGCAGCCACGCCGTCGGGCCGGTCCCCGTCGGAATAAATGGATCGGCGAAACCGCGACCCAGTGCCAACGATCGACCGATGCGACCAACCTCCCATCCGAACTCGAAGTGATCATCCAAGGCGTGGAACCGGTAACTACGCGCAACGGTGATATAAATCAAGCGCACCAGTAGGGCGACGAGGAAAATCACCCACGGCGACGTCAATCGCGATGAAAAGGATTTAGTGGCGAGTTGGGAGGATATCGGCAAGATAGCTGTTTGCGGACGACTGCGGCGGGAATACACTTTCGCTAGCAATTATCATTCACTCCTTCCGGGACGAGGTCATGCATTGTGGTCGACCGCCCTCGTCCGAAAGCTCCAGCGTCCGCCCCGCGATCGCTTTGTACCCGGCGAAAACCGTCCGCTTGTCACCGTCAGCCGGAGGCTGTACAACCAGACAAGCCGCACTTTTGAAGGAAAACAGCATGTCCCGCTCCGTAATTGTCCTGCCCGATGACACTGGTAAGCCCATCGTCGACGCCATCAACGCGGCCAACAAGTCGCTGCGCATCAAGATGTTCCTGTTTTCCGATCCCGGCCTCATCCAGGCGGTTGTCGACGCCCATCGCCGTAAGGTCGAGGTGCGCATCATGCTCAATCCCGCCCGCCGCAGCGGCGAGGTGGAGAATGAGCAGACACGCAAAATCCTGACCGAGGCCGGAATCGAGGTCCTCGACAGTAATCCCAAGTTCGACCTCACCCATGAGAAGTCGATGGTAATCGACGACACGACGGCCTACGTGAAGTCGCTGAACTGGGAGACCAAGAACCTCACGGTAACCCGAGACTATGCGGTGGTCACCACCCATAGACACGAAGTCGACGAAATCATCGAATGTTTTGAAGCCGACTGGCACCGGACCGACTTCACGCCCGGAGACCACTCGCACTTGATCTGGTGCATCGGCAACGGCCGCCAGCGCCTCGGCCAGCTCATCGATGACGCCAAACATTCCCTATTTCTGCAGAATGAGCGCTACCAGGATCCGGTCATGATCGAACACCTCGTGCGTGCTGCCCACCGCGGCGTGCAGATCCACATCATGGCCCGGCCGCCCCACAAGCTAAAGAAGGCAAAACTCAGCGAGGGCGTCAGCGGCCTCCGCATTCTTCAGGACGTCGGCGTCAAGGTCAACAAGCTCAAACACGTGAAGCTCCATGCCAAGCTTCTCCTCGCCGATGGCAACCGCGCCATCGTCGGGTCCATCAATCTCGCTCCCGGCAGCTTCGACACCCGGCGCGAGCTGGCCATCGAGGTCAAGGACGAACACGTTACCAAGCGCATCGACGAGATCATCCGCCACGATTGGGAAAACTCCAAACCACTGGACCTCTCTGACGAGGCCCTCCTGAAGGAGCTCAAAGACGTCGACAAAAATGCCGCCGAAGATCTTGCCCTCCAAACTCACAAGCATCACGAGCACGGAAAGAAGTCCTAGAACCCAGCTACTGGTCTCAGCGAAGTTCGCACAGATTCAAGCGAAGCGCGGGCGAAGGCCCTTCATGATCGAGTAGTTTCAGGAGTCACGCAATTTCAGTCGAAGACTTTACCCCGACTCCGCTTTTGACGCATCGCCAGATGCTCGCGATTGCGCTGAATGAGGCGCGGATTGGTTTAGCCGAAGGCGGAATTCCCATCGGCGCCGCCCTCTTCCACACCGACGGACGCCTCCTAGGCGCCGGCCATAACCGCCGTATCCAGCAGGGCGACCCCTCCGTCCACGGCGAGACCGACGCCTTCCGTAAAGCCGGCCGCCAGCGTTCCTATCGCGATACCATCATGATCACGACGCTCGCTCCCTGCTGGTACTGCAGCGGACTCGTCCGCCAGTTCAACATCGGCACATTGATCGTCGGCGAGAGCCGCAACTTCCCCGGGGGTCTGGACTGGCTGCGCAGTGCCGGAGTCAACGTCATCGACCTCGACGATCATGAGTGCGCTGACATGATGGCAGGTTACATCCGCGAAAACCCAGCCGTCTGGAATGAAGACATTGGCCACGAAGACATCGGCGATCACTAGCGCTACCGCGAGAGTCTCGCGGCCTCAATCCGCCGCGAGGCCGCAAACCACACCAGCCCCACGATGAGATACGCCAGATACAGGTAGGGCAACCAGTTGTATGGCGCCGCCGGCACTGGGTACAGCGTGCCGACCAGCACCAGCACCATCGCCAGAGTTCCCGCAATCGAGAGCAGCAGAAGCGGAGCGGTCAGGCGCTGTTTCACCTTCAGATAAAACGGCAGCGCAAAGGTCACCTGTCCATAAACCGTGATAAATCCATAGGTTGCCAGCGAACCCATCCAGCCGTAGATGTCCGAACCGCTCACTCCGCGCATGGTCAGGACAGCGGTCGGGAGCAGCATCAGTAGCCCAATCAGCAAGACCGCGCTTCCGGGAGTGGAGTTCCGCTTATGCGTATGGGAGAGGCGCTTGTGCGCGAGCCCGTGATGGGCCATCAGCATCAGCACCCGCGCCGCGGCGGTAATGCAGGCGAGCACGCAGGCAAACATGCTCACCACCGCACCCACATCGATCAGGGGGCCCAGGAAGCGCGCCCCGACCTGCGTCGCCAGATAGCGCAACGGAGCGGGGCTGTCGCCAAAGCTAACTGGGGAACCGTGAAAGCCCATCACTTCCGCATAGGTGCAGACCAGAAGAAACCCTCCGGTCAAGATCGCGCTTTGGATCACGGCACGAGGGATCGTCCGCAGCGGCTCGCGAGCCTCGGTCCCAAGACTCGTCGCACTCTCAAAACCGACGAAGCTGAAGAGCGCCAGCACCATTCCGAGGCGCACGCTCGCTGGCGTCACGCCCTTCAGCGTTAACTGGTCCGGATCCAGATGCAGCCCGTGGCGCCATAAGATCAGCACCACGACGATGAGAATCATCGACACCGAGATCGCCTCGATCCACAGCATGAACTGCGCGGAAATCTTCACGTCGCGATAGGCGATCGCCGTCGCACCCACGATGGCGATGGCGGCCAGTAGCGTCGGCGAAGCCTGATGTCCGACATTAGCCATCAGAAGCACATTCGAATAGTTGATAAAGCCGCCGACCACAGACCCGCCGGTAACGATATACGCCAACAGCAACGCCCACGCCGAAACAAGTCCCCACCAGGTCGAGCGCGGTTCGCCCTTCTTGCTTCGAAAGGCCGCAGCCGCGTAGGAGTACAGAGACCCCGGCGACGATGAATCGCGCGCGAACCTGCCAATGCAGAGCCCCACGAGGAGCACGCCGCAAATCGCGAAAATGTACGAAAGCCATGTCCCGTTCCCGGCCAGCGCGAAAACCAGCGGAATCGTCATCGTTGGCGAGGTCGTCGGCGCCATCGTCGAGACCGACTGCGCCAGTGTCTCGAGTGGCGAGAGACTGTGCTGCCTTAATCCGTAGGAAGGCGATTCGTCGCTGTGCGGCTGTGGCGTGACATCGATAGGTCCCGATTCAACGGATATAGGTTGGCCCATCAGAGTCTTTGTCTCTCCTCGTGGAGCGGCGCGCGCTATTTTGCTTTGCAACAGGGTCGGCTGAACTAATACTTTACTTGAAGCTGGCTCGCGACCCAGGCGTCGAAGTGCTCGTGCGCGGTCGGCAGCCGTAACTGAATCATCTTGAGCGTGCGCTTCCCTGGGGGCAGCGGGATCTCGTCGTAGATAAACGCATCGTCAAAGCCCGCCTTCGCGGCATGCGCACGGGTGTTCGCATAGTAGACTGCTGCAGGCCGCGCCCAGTAAATCGCGCCCAGGCACATCGGGCAGGGCTCGCAGCTGGTGTAAATCTCGCAGCCCTCGAGTTGGAAGCTGCCCAGCGCCTGGCAGGCTTTGCGGATGGCCATCACCTCGGCGTGGGCGGTTGGATCGTTGGTCGTGGTCACGCAATTCGCAGCGGCCGCGATCACCTTGCCATCCTTCACCACGACCGCGCCAAATGGTCCCCCGCCGCCGGTCTGGACGTTCTGCATCGCCAAGTCGATCGCCATTTCCATGAACGCGTGGTTTTCCGCCATTCGACAGGGTGCCTTTCCTTGCGACTCAATTAGGCTTAGAACAATTAGGAGAGTTCTCTTTTGAGCGAAAGCAGGGTCTACAGTCTTCAGAGTAAGGAATTGCGCATGGTTCGCCAAGCATTTCTTTCAGCTCGTGTAGTTCTTCCCGAAGGCATCGGCCCCGCCACCGTGCTCGTCGCCGACGGCCGCATTGAGTCCGTCCACCACGGCCAATGTGTTCCCGATGATTATGTAGTGCGCGACTTCGGCAACAATTGCATTCTGCCCGGCCTCGTCGACACTCACGTGCACATCAACGAACCCGGACGCACTGATTGGGAAGGCTTCGAAACCGCAACCCGCGCGGCTGCCGCCGGCGGATACACCACCCTTGTCGACATGCCGCTCAACTGCATGCCTGAAACCACCACCATCACTGCTCTCGAACAAAAGCGCGCTGCGGCGCAAGGCAAATGCCACGTCGATTGGGCCGCATGGGGCGGCGTTGTCGCCGGTAATCAGGAACACATATCTGCTCTGGCCGCCGCCGGGGTTCTCGGCTTCAAATGTTTCCTCATCCATCCCGGCATCGAAGGCTTCACCATGGTTGACGAGGCCCAGCTCCGTGCCGCGCTGCCGCACATCGCCGCCACTGGACTTCCGCTGCTCGTCCACGCCGAGTTGTCTGCGCCGCTAAAAGCCGCTGCCGCTTCGCTCGCTGATGCCGACTGGACGAAGTATTCAACCTACCTCGCCTCCCGCCCCGACGAAGCTGAGCTTGCAGCGATTCGACTGATGATTGAGCTCTGCCGCGAATTCCAATGCCGCATCCACATCGTTCATCTCTCCTCGGCTGAGGCGCTAACCATGCTTGCCAACGCGCGTTACGAGGGATTGCCCATCACCATCGAGACCTGTCCGCACTACCTGCACCTCGCCGCCGAGGAAATTCCAGACGGCGCCACGCTCTTCAAGTGCGCTCCGCCAATTCGCAGCAAGATCAACCAGCATTGCCTGTGGGAAGGTTTGCTCACCGGCGTCATCGACCTCGTCGCCAGCGACCACTCCCCGTGCCCGCCGGAGATGAAGCGGCTCGACACTGGCAACTTCCAGCATGCCTGGGGCGGCATCGCTGGACTCTCTGTCAGTCTGCCGGTCATGTGGACCAGCCTGCGCGAGCGCGGTCGTCCCCTGAACTGGATTGCCCGCTGGATGGCCGAACAGCCGGCGAAACTTGCCGGTCTGAGCGGCCGTAAAGGAACCATCGCCGCCGGTCATGACGCCGACCTCGTGATCTTCGATCCCGAAGCCGCGTTCACGCTGACCGCTGACCGGCTGTACTATCGCCACCCGGTTTCGCCCTATATGGGCGAAGAGCTCTGGGGGACCGTAAAGAAGACCTTCCTTCGCGGGGAGGAGATCTTTTCCGACGGCGTCTTTCTCGGCGAACCTCTCGGCATGGAGCTGCGCCCTTGAGTCTAACAACCATCCCCCAGACGCAATCCACAAGAGCAGCCCGCCAGGTAATCGACGCATGCGACGCGATAGCGCAGTTCAGTGAGGCCCCCGGTAATCTCACGCGGACCTACCTTTCTTCGCCATTTCGCGACGTGCATGAATTTCTTCGCGCCTGGATGAACCGCCTGGGCATGACCTCGCATGTCGATGCGGCCGGAAATCTGCGCGGGCTTTATTCCTGTCGGCAGGCGCAGGCCCCTCGCCTGGTCATCGGCTCGCACATTGATACCGTGCCCGATGCCGGCGCGTACGACGGAGTCCTTGGCGTGGTCATCGCACTCGCCCTCATTGAGAATCTGGCTGAGGCCCTCACCGGGCTCTTGTCCTACGACATCGAGGTTGTGGCCTTCTCCGAAGAAGAGGGCGTTCGCTTCTCGACCCCATTCATCGGCAGCCGCGCGCTCATCGGCGACATAGACGCGGAACTCCTCCGGCACACCGATGTGAAGGGCGCGACCCTGAGCGAGGCGATCGAGACATTCGGCCTCGACCCATCCAAAATAACCGATGCGGTTCTGCATCCGGCCAGTTTTGCTTTCGTGGAGTTCCACATCGAGCAGGGCCCGGTGCTTGAGAACCTGGGCCTAAGTCTTGGCGTCGTCGAGGAAATCGCCGGGCAAAGTCGCTACGAACTCACGTTTTACGGCCAGGCAAACCACGCCGGCACCAGCCCGATGCATCTGCGCAGGGACGCGCTCGCCGGCGCCGCCGAGTGGATCGCAGCCGTCGAGCGTCATGCTCAGATAACTGCCGGCCTCGTCGCGACAGTTGGCCGCGTTGAGGTCGCCCCGGGCGCGAGGAACGTCATTCCTGGCGATGTCTGCGCCAGTCTCGATATTCGGCATGCCTCCGACTCAGTCCGTCTCGCTGCCCTCAACGCGTTACTGCAGGAGGCCGATAGGATCGCCTCGTTGCGAGGCTTGAGGCTCGCCACAGTCCAGCAATTTCACGCCTCCGCCGTTCCCATGGATTCCACCCTTACGACTGCCCTCGAAACCGCGGCCCGGGCGACCGGCTCTTCGCCACATCGAATGGTCAGCGGCGCAGGACACGACGCGATGGTCCTCGCGAAGAAACTTCCAGCAGCGATGCTCTTCCTGCGCAGTCCCGCAGGCGTGAGCCACCATCCCGATGAGTCCGTCCTGCTCGAAGATGTGCAGGCGGCGCTCGACGCTGGCTTATACTTTCTCAAACACCTGGAACCCGCGACTCTGATCTCCTGCAAACCATGAGCCGCGCCAAACCCAGAAAGGCTATCCGTGCAGCATCTCGGGGCTACCCGCAGCGTATCGACCACTACTCATCTTCTGCAGACGCCGGATACGTTTGTCCGCATTCGCCTCCCTGGCATGGATCGCGCCATGGCTATCGTCCACACATCCCCCGCAATCGGCGCGGGCTTCACTCAGTACACCGCGGAGCTTGAAAGCGGTGGCCACCTCGGCCCTGCTTCGGTACAGCGGTTTCTGTACGTATTAAATGGAACCGTCACTGTGACAATATCTGGAACCGAGAAAACGCGGGAAGCCGACGGCTATGCCTACCTTCCGCAAGGCAGCGATCACAGCGTCCGGGCCACCACCGAATCCAGGGTTGCAGTCTTCGAAAAGCGGTGGATCGCTCTCGAGAATCAGCCAGCGCCGGCTGTAGTCTTCGGAAGCGAGAAAGATGTCCGGTCGCAACCGCTCATGGGCGATCCGGACTTGCAGGTGCGCTCCTTGCTGCCCGATTCGATGGCCTACGACTTCGCCGTGAACACGATGGAATATCAGCCCGGAGCAGCGCTGGCAATGGTCGAGATGCATGTCATGGAGCACGGTCTGCTGATGCTGAGCGGAGGTGGCATCTACCGCCTGGCCGATAGCTGGTACCCGGTGACGGCTGGCGATTTTATCTGGATGGCTCCCTACTGCCCGCAGTGGTTTGGGGCTCTCGGTAAGCAGCCCACAAAGTATTTGATCTACAAAGACTGGAACCGCAATCCGCTCGATTGACATGGAATTACAAATAGATCAGCAACAGTTACAAACTGAGATCGATAAACTGGCGAGCTTCTCCTCCGAGCCGTCGCCGGTAGTAACGCGGGTGGTCTTTTCATCCGCAGACCAGCAGGCGCGCGCTTACATGAACGGCCTTTTTGAAGAAGCCAGCCTGCAGGTGCGCTCGGACGCAGTTGGTAACACCTTTGCGCGGTGGGTTGGCAGCGCACCCGAATTGCCAGCCGTCGGCACCGGCTCCCACATCGACGCAATCCCCAACGCAGGCAAGTATGACGGAGTGGTGGGTGTGCTGGGAGCACTTGAGGCGATACGTGCGCTACAGCGCGCAGGCTTCCAGCCACAACGCTCGATCGAAATACTTCTTTTCACCGCTGAGGAGCCGACGCGTTTCGGTATCGGCTGCCTGGGCAGTCGCTTACTCTCCGGAACACTCACTTCCGCGGCGGCAAGCAAACTTCGAGATGCCGATGAAAGATCGCTTGACGAACTGCGCGCCGAGGCAGGCTTTACCGGCTCGCTCGAAAAAGTGAGCTTACCGTCGGGTTACTACGCCCACTTCGTCGAACTCCATATCGAACAGGGCCCGCTGCTTGAGCGTGAGAACCTATCCATCGGCATTGTGAAGAGCATCGCGGCGCCCGCCGCGCTGAACATCTCCATCGAGGGCGAAGGGGGGCACGCCGGAACGGTGCTCATGCCCGACCGCAAAGATGCCTTCACCGCCGCGGCCGAACTGGCTCTGGCTGTCGAGTCGCTGACCTGCAAGACCGGCGGCATCAACACCGTCGCAACCATCGGTAAGTGCGATGTCTTCCCGGGAGCGGTCAACAGTATCCCCAGCCGCGTGAAGCTGACCCTCGACCTGCGCGACACCGATGGAACCCGCCGTGACGCGGTGCTCAAGGGTATCTTGCAGGCTTGTTCGGAGATCGCCGCTCGACGTGGAGTGAAGATTGACGCCGAACAACTCAACGCCGACGCCCCTGCGCTCTGCAGCCCAAAGATCGTCGAGACAGTGACCGGAATCTGCCAGGCTCGCGGCATCACTCATCGAACGATGGTCAGCCGCGCCTATCATGACTCGCTCTTCATCTCGCGTATCGCACCAACCGAAATGATCTTCATTCCGTGCCGCAACGGCTACAGTCATCGGCCGGATGAATACTCCTCGCCTGAGCAGATCGCAACGGGGGCGCTCGTTCTCGCGGAAACACTCGCCCGTCTTGCCAACGATGAGGTCTCGGCGTGAACGCTCTTTCCCAATGGAACGAGCTACCCGAGGTCGAGGCGATTACGCCCGTGCTCGCCTGTTGCGGCTCTCATGCCTTCGCGAACGCTGTGATTCACGGCAGGCCCTATCCGAATCTTGATTCGTTGCTTTCTCACGCGGATAAAATCTGGCGGTCGCTGCAAGAGGCGGACTGGCTCGAAGCCTTCGCCTGCCACCCGCGCATCGGCGAATCGGCGCCTAATACTTCTCGCCAGTTCTCGGCGTGGTCGAACGAAGAACAATCGAAGGCGCGTGGCGCGGCTGAAACCGTCCTCCACTCGATCGCCAGGAAGAACCGCGAGTACGAAGCGCGGCACGGCTTCATCTATATTGTCTGCGCAAGCGGCAGGCCCGCCGACGAGTTGCTCGCCATCCTCGACCGCCGGCTGCACAACCCAACAGAGGTAGAAATCCGGGAAGCCGCAGAGCAGCAACAGCAAATCACGCATATCCGAATCAGAAAGTGGTTGACACAATGAGCGGAATCTCCACGCACGTTCTTGATCTGGCGCAAGGCAAGCCCGCCTTCAATGTTCCCGTCAAGCTTGAGCGCTTCGAGTCGAATACCTGGACTGAGATTGCCTCTCGCTTCACGACGCTGGACGGCCGTTGCGACGAAATCCTGCCACCCAACGCAGTAAGCCCAGGGAATTATCGCCTGATATTCCATACGTCGGCCTACCAAGATGTCAGCTTATATCCTGAGATCATCGTTTGCTTTTCAGTAACTCCCGGCAACGTCAACTATCACCTGCCTTTGCTGCTGAGCCCCCACGGCTACACTACTTATCGAGGATCGTGAAATCATGGCGCTGCTTGCTGACAACCGATACGGCAAACACAAGGTCCGCGTAGTCAAGGTCACCCGTGAGGATGGCGTGCACACCGTCCGCGAGTGGAGCGTCAACGTCCTCATTCAGGGCGACTATGATGACGCTTTCCGCACCGGCAGCAACAGCGACATCCTGCCGACGGATACGATGAAGAACACCGTCTACTCAATTGCCCGCCGTTCTAACGCCACCTGCATCGAAGGCTTCGCCAAAGACCTCATATCGCACTTCCTGACCAATTACGGCCACGCGGATGCGGTCTCCGTCGACATCAGCGAGAAGCCCTGGACTCATCTCGAGGTTCAGGGCAAGCCTCATCCCACCAGCTTCCAGCAAAGCAGCGGCGAGCTGCAAACGACTTCAGTCGCCGGCTCGCGAAGCGGCGGAGTGCAAGTCACTTCGGGACTCAGCAGCTTGATTATCCTCAAGACAGCCGATTCGGCATTTGAGGGATACATCAAGGACCCGTTGACTACCTTGCGTGAGACCAGCGATCGGCTCTTCGGCACCGACGTGACGGCGAGTTGGAGTTATACCGCGAACGATCTTCCCTTCGCCCAGCTCCGCGAGCAGATTCGCGCCTCGCTGCTTGCCACATTTGCAAATCACAAAAGCCTGTCCGTCCAGCACACACTCTTCGCCATGACTGAGGCGGTATTGGCACAGGTTCCGAGCGTATCCGACATCAAGCTCACTATGCCCAACAAGCATTGCCTGCTCATCGATCTTTCGCCATTTGGCCAGGACAACCCCAACGAGATCTTCGTGCCGACCGACGAACCACACGGCTACATCGAGGCCAGAGTCACTCGCTGACGAGGTTAGACTAGAGGCGTGGGCGGCGCCATTACCAATCTCGACTTGAGCCAGTTGGATCTCTCCGTTTGCGCGGTGCAGGGACGGGACCGCGAAGACCCGCTCACCGCCCGCACCTACCCTGAAAATGTCCACGCTTATCGCAGCCCTTTCGAGCGCGACCGCGGACGTGTGACCCACGCCCGTTCCTTCCGGCGCATGGCAGGCAAGACACAGGTCTTCACCAACCGCTCGTCAGACCACTTCCGCAGCCGTCTGACCCACACACTTGAGGTTGCACAGATCGCCCGCACCGTCGCCAAGGCGCTGCACCTCAACGAAAACCTCAGTGAAACCCTCGCGCTTGTGCATGACATCGGCCATCCGCCCTTCGGCCACGCCGGCGAGCGGGCGCTTGACGCAGCCATGCGTGAGCACGGCCTGCGCTTCGACCACAATCTGCACGCTCTGCGCATCGTCGAGCACTTCGAGCAACGCTACGCCGCCCATCCCGGACTTAACCTCACCCTCGGCGTCCGCGAGGGCATCGTGAAACACTCGCGCGACTACAAATCTTCAGATCATCCCGAGCTAGGTGAGTATTTCTTGGATCAGCGGCCGCCGCTTGAGGCGCAACTGATTGATCTCGCCGACGAAATCTCCTATCTGACCGCCGACATCGATGACGGACTCGAAGCCGGCATTCTCGACCTGCAAGACCTGCGAGAGAATGTCTCGATCTTTGGCCGCTCGTATTTGCGGATGGTGCAAGGGCACCCTAACGCCGCCCCAAAACTCTTACTCGCGGGCGCACTTACGCGAATGTTAAATCGCCTCACTGGCGACCTGATTCGTGAGACAGCAAAGCGAACCCATGCCGCCGGCGTCAAGAGCCTTGACGATGTCCGTCGCCACCCCGAGCGCCTCGCCGCTCTCTCCGCGGAAAGGGAAGCGGAACGGAAACAGGCCAAGAGCTATCTCCACGACCACCTATATATCTCGGAGGAGATACTCAAGAACCACCAGCAGGCCGAAGTCGTCGTTGGCGGTCTGTTTCGGGATTGGGTGCGCAATCCGGAGCTATTGCCAAATGCCTACTTTGCCATGGTCGACCGCGAGGGAGCGCCACGCGTCGTCGCTGACTACATCGCGGGCATGACCGATAGCTTCATCCTCGATCATTGGCGCGAGCGCTAAGTCACCTGCCCTGACTACACATGCCCAGAATCACCGCGGTCAGTATCTCAACGCAGCCGACTAACTCACTCTTCGGCACAAACTCCCGTGGACTATGCGCGGAAAGCATTGACCCAGGGCCAAATACCACTGCCTCCGCTCCCAGTTTGTTCAGCCACGGCGCTTCGGTGCCAAAGGCCACCGAGTCGACCGCTTTCCCACTCGCCTTCACCATCGACTTCAGCAGCGCGCTGTTCTCATTGAGCGCAAATCCCTCCTGCATGCGTAGCACCTTCATCTCGCATCGGAAGGAAGGACCGCCTGCAACTAGATCGCCGATAGCCTCCTGAACGCGCTCGACTACTAAGTGCGGATCTTGCCCGGCCACCGGGCGCCACTCCAGCAGGAAGCGGCACGAGGGCGCTACGATGTTCTTTGCCAGACCTCCGCGTATCTCTCCAACGTTGATGGTCGTCCACGGCGGCGAAAAGTCTGTGGCCGGTATCTCTCTTAATTGCTCCGCGATTTTCTCTATTTCAACGATCAGTTTTGCGGCATCGTAAATCGCCGAATGTCCTTTTTCAGGGAAAGCGCTATGAGCCTCACGGCCGCTGACGACTATCTCAGCGAGGCAGTACCCTTTGCCGGCACGGACTGGGCGGAGCGAGGTAGGTTCGCCCACAATCGCGTATCTCGCACTTACTAACTTGTGCTCGACAAGAAAGCGCGCTCCGACACAACCTATCTCCTCATCAGCAGTAAGGATGATCCCGAGGGATCTATCAAGACGCTCAGTATCCAACTGAGCGACAGCGGTCAGGATGCATGCAAGGTATCCCTTCACGTCGCACGCGCCGCACCCTTTGAGATCATTACCATCTTCGATCAGGGTAGTAGCATCGGCCCAATCGTCTCTATAAGGAACAGTATCGGTATGGCAGACCAGCACGAGATGGAAAGATCGATCTGGCGGAAACTCTTTGCCGGGCCAGGCAATCAGGTTGATCTTTTCGACGCCCGCCGGATCAAGATATTTGTGCTCTTCAAAGCTCCAACCTGCTTCTGCCAACACGGCTTCGGCAAAGTCCGTGACGCCGTGATTCGACTCCCGCGAAATAGACGAAATCGAGACCAGCCTACGCAACAACTTGACTACATCGCTCATGCCGTCGGTTCCGTCCTTCGCATAAGCTCGCGGTAGTCTCTGACGATTGCTTCTTGCAACGGATGGCTGCCGCCCTCCACCACCAATCGTCCGTTAACCCCCACCTCACGGTTTGCAGTTTTCGAGAGGCCGAAGACAATGCTGGCTAGTAGTTCCTCAGCGTTCGTTCCGGCGATTGAGAGATCATCCAGATCGACCGTAAAGAAGTCGGCCACGCTGCCCGCCTTAAGGCTGCCTCCCGGTGCTCCGACCGACGCCGCGCCGTGTAGAGTCGCACAATCGAAGAGTCTCTGCGGCAGGCCTGCACCATCAATCGTATCCAGTACCGCGCGCTCTAACTTTTGCAACCGTAGGTTGTATTCGAGCTCGCGCGCGTTTTCCAGCGGATCGATCTGGGTAAGGCTATCGCTCCCGAAGGCGATGCGCACCTCCGCGCGCATCAGCGCATCAGCGGGCAGAATTCCGTCGCCAAGATTGCGCTCGGTCGTCGGGCAAGCACCAATAATCGCCTTTGCTCGACCTACTGCGGCAATCTCCTCATCGCTGAGATGGATTCCATGAATCGCCGTGAAACGCTCATCGAGGATGCCCTCGCGATCGAGCAGTACAAATGGCGTGCAGCCATATTCCTCGATGCATGCAGCGTTTTCCGCCGGCTGCTCGGCGACGTGCATGTGCAGCGGAAGTCTCTCTACCCGTGCCCAGCCGGTCACCTTCCGCAGATATTCAAGAGGCACCGCGCGAATGCTATGCGGTGCTACGCCCACCCACGCCTGCCCGTCGCTGGTCGCAAGCCTGGAACGCAGCGCGTCGGTGTTTTCAAGAAATTCCTCTGGATCAGGTTCGATAAACCGCTGCTGCCCTGGGTCGGAAGGCTTGTTATATCCGGCGCGGACATAGGCCACACGCAGCAGCGTAATCCGAATACCTACATCCCTGGCCGCCTGCACAATCTGCAGACCGGTCTCATTGGGGTTGGCATACGGTGAGCCGTCGCGATCGCGATGAACGTAATGAAATTCGCCCACCGTCGTGATGCCCGTAAGTGCCATCTCAAGAAAAGCCATGCGCGCAATCGTGCCCAGTTCCTCAGGTTCGAAGCGTCCCGCAGCGCGATACATGGCATCGCGCCACGACCAAAAATTCGACCCGGCCTTCTTGCGCGACTCGACGCTTCCGCGGATAGTCCGCTGAAAGCTGTGCGAATGCACATCGACCATCCCCGGCAGCATCGCGCGACGCGGCATGGGCACGACCTTTGCGACATCCTGCATCGCGTCGGAGCGATCCTCGATACTCAGAATCTTTCCGGCCTCGGAAACCAAAACAGCTTTGTTCGTTTCAAAGCCATGGCCGATGTAGACAAGTTCGGGCTGGTAGACCGTTTTCACAAATACTGTGTCCTAGCGGAGCGAATGTGACGAGCGGCTTTTTTGACGGAAAGCCGCGCCGAATCTATCTCGACCGGTTACACCAATTGTGAAAACGGTCTAAACAATCGTCACAGCCCAATCTTCTCATTTCGAAGCGGTAGGCTGCTTCTACTGCAGCATCTGCACTGCGCAGTTTTCCCGATGGATCACCCCGCCCGGCTTGGTCATCTGAAACATGAAGTTGCACTGCAGCGCCGAATTGCCGACCATCGCCCCTCGATAGACGTAGACGGCTGGTACACGAGCAGCGAACTGTTCTCGTTCACCCCTTGCAGCTCAAACTGCACGTCATCGCTCGACGCATGCACCGCTCTCGCACCGGCCAGCCAGTATCCCAGCGCAAAGACACCGGCCAGCGCTAACAAATTCCGCAACACTTCCCCTGCTTTTCCCGCCATTTCAACCTCCGCACAGACGCATTCTGGTTTTACAGACGCATTCTGGCTTTACCGACGTCCCGCCACCTCAGTCCGCTTGGAAATTTCCTCGAAATTGGCATTCGCCGCCCAATCGGGCGTCTCAGGGATGCATCCGCCCCACCCCCAAAACCGTCTAGACTAGCAACATGGCAGATCAGCTCTATCTCAGCCTTTGGTTTCCCAACTTTCGCCTGGTCGGGCTCGCGCCGGCCCTCGTGTCGGTCATTCGCCAGTTCGGCGTTGTTGGCGGCTCTTCGCGTATTGCAGCTGCGACCGCGTATCCCATCTCGCGCACCGAGTCGCCAGCCTATCAGCGCATTTACTCCGAAAACGAACTGGAAGAGTCCATCCCCGAGCTCGCCGTCGCCGCCGCCACTGAGATGCTCCACGATGACTTTGCTTACGAATTCGATCTCACCTGGGAGCTCTGGTCGCCCGAAGTCGGCGGCGGCCTCGACCCAACATGGAAAAAGGAGCCCAGCCGGGTGACCGTCATCGGCTTCGGCCCCGAGTTTGACGATGGCGCCTATGAGCAGAACGGCCATATCCGCGTGGACTTTGGCATCGATACTCCGTTTCTGTACGAGGAGGTCGACCTTGACCCCGAGGCCGTCTCGCGCGTCAAAGAGAATGTGCAGATGCTGGTCGCTTTTACCAATGCCGTGCAGCAACATTGCGGCATCTCCAGCCGTCTACTCTGGTCGGAGTCGGGCGAGAGCCTCGCCCAGAAACTGGTCGAACGCCTGCAAAGGGTGAACTAAAGCCCGAAAGGCCGGCCCGGAAAGAAATGAGACCCAGCACGATCTGCGCCACCCAAGAGCGTCGGCCATGCGCATAACCCTCGCCAGCTTACGCCTTTGGATCATCATCCTGGCCGTACTGCTGGTGGCCGCGTTGGCTGGCTTCTATGGCTACGCCCGCTATCAGGCGCATCGCATCATCACCGACCTGCCCGGCAAACTCGGAGGACAGATCTCTCGCTCCTCCAGCGGATTTACCTACTCGCAGTCGGTGAAGGGGCGCACCGCCTTCACCATTCACGCCTCAAGCGCCGTGCAATACAAGGGGGGCGCCAGCGCGACCTTGCATGACGTTGTCATTACTCTTTACGGTGCTCAGGGCGACCGCAGCGACCGCATCTCCGGCAGCGAATTCGACTACGACCAGAAAGCCGGAATCGTCACAGCCAAGGGCGAAGTACTTATTGATCTACGGGGTGCCGATCTAACCGGCTCGCCGGTCGCGGGCTCCCCAGCCGTAACCCACAACAATGCCGTCGCCGCGGCGGCATCGGCTGCCGCAGCTGTCCCTGCGGCCCAGCAGGTTATTCATATCAAGACCAGCGGGCTTACCTTCGACCAGAACAAGCAGATAGCGACCACGACGCAACACGTGGAATTCAGCACTCCACGCGGCGCGGGGCAGGCCCTGGGCGCCACTTATGATGTCCAGAAGGGTCTGCTGGTTCTCCAGTCCGCCGTCGAGCTGACCTCCGACCGCAATGGGCAGCCAGTGATCGTCCATGCCTCTCACGTTGAGTTTCTGCGGCCAAGCATGCAGGCGTTTCTCCTCAATCCGGTCACGCACTACCAGACGGAGCAGACCACTGCCGACCAAGCGATCGTTTACTTCCGCAAAGATGGCTCGACGGAACACATCGACGCGCAAGGCCACATCCATCTGAAGACCGAAGCCGGACAGGAGCTGACCTGCAGCCTGGCCAAGGTGCTGCTCGACCCGAAGAGTCAGCCGCAGCGCGCCGACGTCAGCGGCGGTGTCAACTTCATCTCCCTAGACAAGCAATCAGGAGATCAGCAATCAGGCGGGGACAAGAAATCGGGTAAGAGCTCTGGCCTCCCGCAACAGATGCATGGCAATGCCGTCGAAGGCACAGTTACCTTCGCCCCCGGCGGAATCCTCAGCCACGCTCAGGCGCGAAACGCGGTCAGCTTCGTCGACCAGCAGATCGGATTGGCCGACGATCCTGGCGGCTCGGCTACCCGGGAGTTGCGCGCCTCCCAGGTCGACGTGGATTTCGTCCAGGACGCCAATGGCCATGCCCAGGCCGAGAAGGTGCTCGCCGCAGGCGGAGCGGCCGCCGTTCTTCACACCATCCGCACCAAAGCCGCTTCGCAAAACACGACCATCAAGGGCGACCAGTTGTTGGCGACGCTCCAGGACGGGCACACCATGACCAGTCTTAACGGCACCGGACATACCAGTGTGCTCGACGTCTCTCCGAACGGCGCGACAAATGTTAGCTCCGGCGACACCTTGCTCGTGAATTTCAATCCGGCGGGCGCCAAGACAGCTGGGCCAGGGAAGGCGCAATCAGGCAATGCCAGCGCCATTGACTCGCCTCAGATTCAGTCTGTCGTCCAGGAAGGCAACGTCGTGATGGTGCAAACACCCGCTCCGGGGAACGAGAAGACAGCAGTAAAAACATCCGGCCCCGATAAACTGCAGCACCCGACGACTCCAACC
This sequence comes from uncultured Acidobacteriaceae bacterium, assembly GCA_963826855.1. Lineage (GTDB taxonomy): Bacteria > Acidobacteriota > Terriglobia > Terriglobales > Acidobacteriaceae > Acidisarcina. The sequence continues at coordinate 45,784 of CAWGZE010000028.1, read as the reverse complement.
AGGGCCTATGCGCGCCGCGCCGACTATGACGCAGTCAGCCAGCTGCTTCACTTGACCGGCTCACCGCGTGTCGACGACGGAACCACCGACCTGACGGCCGACACCATCGATTACCATCGCGATACTCAGAACGCCAACGCCATTGGCAACGTAAAGGCCACTTACGGACAGATCTCAACCGCTTCCTCTCCTGGCCCGGCCAATCCCCCAGCCCCCGCGCCAGGTCTTGGCGGCAGCGGACCGACCCATGTGATCTCCACCAACGCCGTGCTCGACCAGACACATGGCCTTGTGGTCTTTCGCGGACAGGCGCGGCTGTGGCAAGGACCAAACTCGGTTTCCGCACCAATCATTGAGCTTGCGAGGAATCCCCAATCTCTAAAGGCCTTTGCCGAACCGGCGACAACCAACGCGGTCACAACAGTGCTCGCTTCGACGTCGGGCCCGAAACGCCAGGCGACCGTATTTCGCGTCCGCAGCCGTCAACTGGTCTACACCGATGCAGACCGCAAGGCGGTCTTTACCGGGGCAGTCACCGCCGACGATCCTACGGGCGTCGTTCACTCCGACCAGGTAGAGGCTCTCCTCCTGCCCGCGAGTCCTGCCAGCCAGGCGTCACTTGCGCCGGCACAGGGATCCAGCCGGATCGACCGCATCATCGCGACCGGGCATGTTGTACTCCAGCAGCCGGGCAGACGCGGCACTGGCGAGAAGCTCCTCTACACCGCTCAGGACGGAAAATTTGAGCTCACCGGAACTTTTTCCTCCCCTCCGCATCTTTACGATCAAGTCCACGGTGACGTCTCTGGAGAGTCTTTGATTTTCAATAGTCAGGATGATAGCGTCAGTGTGACCGGAGTCCAGTCCCGGGCTGTCACCAACACCCGTACGGCGAAATAATGCAAAGACTATCGACCGACGAAATTGGCAAGTCCTACAAAGGACGCCAGGTCGTGCGCGGGGTTAGCCTTGATATCTGCCAGGGTGAAGTAGTCGGCCTGCTCGGGCCCAATGGCGCCGGTAAGACGACCAGCTTTTACATGATCGTCGGCCTGGTACGGCCCGATGCCGGACACATTCTCGCCGATGGCGAAGACATTACCAGGGTGCCGATGTATATGCGCGCCCGCCAGTACGGCATTAGCTATCTTCCGCAGGAAGCTTCCGTCTTCCGCAAGCTGACGGTGGAGGAGAACATGCTGGCGGTGCTCGAGGCCCAGTCGATCTCCGCCGCCACACGCCGCGCCCGCACTGAGAAGCTCATCGACCAGCTCAATCTTGGCCATATCCGGAAGACGCGCGGCTATCAGCTCTCAGGCGGTGAACGCCGGCGTGTTGAGATCGCCCGCTGCCTCTGCATCCAGCCCTCGTTCATTCTGCTCGATGAGCCCTTTTCGGGAATCGACCCCATCGCCGTCACCGATCTGCAGGAAATAATCTTCGACCTGAAGACCAGCGGTATAGGAGTATTGATTACCGACCATAATGTCCGCGAGACCCTGTCGGTTACGGATCGCGCGTACATTATCAACGAGGGTCGGATTTTCCGGACGGGGACCCCCGACCAGCTGGGCCGCGATCCTGAAGTGCGGCGCGTGTACCTCGGCGGCGGTTTCTCTTTCGACTGATTTGCCTTTCCCGCATCTGCCAGGCCTGATTCCGCATCCTGGCCGGGAAAGGTACACTGAGAGTTACTCCGGAATTCGCTGGCGACCGCTATGGCATTGCTCCAACCAAGACTGAGCTTGAAAGTCTCGCAACGGCAGATACTCACGCCTGGCCTGATGCAGATGGTCAGCGTGCTTGCCTTGAACAAGCTCGAGTTGAAGGAGATGATCAACACCGAGATCGTCGAGAATCCGGTGCTTGAGGAGCTCGAAGAGAACGTCCCGCTGCTTGACGACGTCGCCAGCCAGGAGGCGGAGCGCGAACGGCCAGCTGAGGAGATCGTCGGCGACGCCCAGCGAGAGAAAACCGATCCCTTTGAGGAAGTGGACTTTGGCTCTTATTTTCAGGAGTATCTCGATCCCGGCTTCCGTTCTCCAAACAACTACGAACTGAACGAAAAGCCTTCCTTCGAAAACTTCCTCTCCCAGCCCAGCACCTTGACCGACCACTTATTCTGGCAACTCGGTTCGCTCACTCTGAAATCGGAAGTCCGCGAGGCTGCGGAATATATTATCGGCAACATTGACGAAAGCGGATACCTGACAGCCTCCGACGACGAGCTGCTCGAAGGATACCTGCGCGAGCAGGATTCCCCGGTCCTCGCTATGCTCATCCGTTCCGATGGCGCGACCGCGACCGACCAACCGGGTGACCTACATCGGACCGCCGGCCCAGCAGGCTTCGACGGCACCTTGGTCACTGCGCCCCCATCCCCGTTGCGCGGCGCCTCGAAGGAGACCTGTCACCATCGCGCATTGCTTGCGCTTGCGCTGCAAACGGTCCGCCAGCTCGACCCCGTGGGGGTGGCAAGTCGCGACCTTCGCGAGTGCCTGCTCACCCAGATTCAGGCACACTGCCGCGAACTGCATGCCGCAGGGCGGGCCGCTACGACACGCCGACATGTCGGGGAAGAGAAGGAAGACGAAGACGCCGTGATAGGGCCAGAGTCCGCCGAACAGGCTCTCGTCGAGAGCACCGCTCATGGCGCTTTCCCAGTCGACGTCACGCCGGAGGCATCTCTGCCTCGGGATGCCCGCATCGATACCGCCGAAACGGCTGCGATCATCATCGATAAGCATCTTCAACTTCTGCAGAAGCGCGACCTGCGGGAACTCGCCAAAGCCATCGGGAGGTCGGTCGAGGAGACGCAATCCGCCTTTGACCTGATCCGAACACTCGATCCCCGCCCCGGCCAACGCTACAACCGCTCCGAAGCCCGCCTCATTGAACCCGATGTCGCCTTCGTCAAACGAGACAACGAATACGTTGTCGTCATGAACGAGGACGATCTGCCCACGCTCCGCCTCAACCAGGGCTATCGCCGCATGCTCCATCAGAACGGAACCGAAAAAGACGTCAAGGAATATGTCAAAGAGCGCTACCGCTCGGCGCTGCAACTGATCCGGAACATCGCGCAGCGCAAGAACACGATCCTGCGCACCTGCGAGTCCATTGTGCGCCGCCAGGGCGAATTCCTCGAGCGAGGCGTCGAACACATGAAGCCGATGATGATCAAAGAGGTTGCCGAAGAGATCGGTGTCCATCCCTCGACCGTGAGCCGCGCCGTCTCGAATAAATACGTCCACACCGCTCAGGGAGTCTTCGAGCTGCGCTTTTTCTTCTCCGAGGGCGTCAACGGCCCCGAGGGTTCAAGCACTCCCCTGATCTTGCTCAAGCGCAAGGTGAAAAAGCTCATCGAAGAGGAAGATGCCCGCAAGCCGCTCACCGACGACCAGCTCGCCCACATCCTGCAGACCCAGGGAATTGACGTTACCCGGCGTACCGTCGCCAAGTACCGCGAAGACCTCCGCATTCCGAGCACCCACCAGCGACGCAAGCGTGATTGAGATCACTTCGCAGCTCCCTGCGAAGGCTTAGTCTGATGTAAGATCAGGTTTTCCTGAAGAGGGCCACCTCTTCGATCAAGCGAAAGCAGGGTAGGCGCTATGTGAAACCGCCAATGTCGGCAGGCTTTTTCCCCCAGAAAAAAGCCCATATAACTACTCTCGGACACCTTACGTAATCCTGCTTTTGCATTCGAGGTAGAGCAATGCAGATCGAATACACTGGAAGACAATTCACCATAACCAAATCTCTCCACGCCATGGGCAACGAAGGCGTCGAACGCATCGGCAAGATCCTCGGCAGAATTACCACCGCCAAGGTCGTCCTCTCCGCCGAAAAATACCGCCAGAGCGCGGAAATCACCATCAACACCCGCCTGCAAAGCATCGTGGGCCTGAGCGAGTCGACCAGCATGGAGATCGCGCTCCGCGAGGCCATCGCCAAGGCCGAAACCCAGGCGATCCGGTATAAAGACAGACTTCGGGCGAAAAAACGCAAGCCCAAGGAAGAAAAGGCCCACGAAGACTCCCAGCTCGCCCGCACCCGCCGCACCGGGCGCGCGATCTCGATAGCTGCCGCCACCGCCAAGCCTGAAACCAAGGCCCAAGCCAACGCTCGCGCCTCCAACGGCAATGGCCGCGACAAGCCTCCGGCTCCGGTCACCGTGCATTCCTTCCCGGCAAAGACGCCAATTGCCGAGCCGCACGTCGTGCGCTCGATCGATTCCATCGCCATGCGGCCCATGTCCTTGGAAGAGGCGGTCAAGGAAGCCGAGTTCCGCGACCGCGAAGTCTTCGTTTTCCGCGACAACCAGGGCGGACTCAAAGTCCTCCACCGCAAGCGCGATGGGAAGATGGAGCTGATCGAGGTGCCGTAGCGGGTGAAGCCGATGCTAGCATGAGCCATGCCCCGCAAAACCGTTCAGGCGAAGGCGAAGCCAGCCAAACCCAGTCCCGCGAGAGTGGCCGAAGCAAAGGCAGAGGCAAAATCCGCTCCAGCACGTGCCAGCGAGCTCGTCATTCTCACCGGACTCTCCGGCTCCGGCAAAGCCTCAGCGCTGAAGGCTTTTGAGGACCTCGGCTACTACTCAGTCGACAATCTGCCGCTAGAACTGCTCCCACGCTTCGCCGACCTCGTCCGCCAGTCCGCCGAAATCGATCGCGCCGCGCTCGTCGTCGACGTCCGCGAAGGCCAGACGCTGGAGCGCTTCCCCGCCATCCTGCAGCAGATAAGGAAGTCGCTCGCGACGACGGTCATCTTTCTCGAGGCCAGCGAAGCCGCGCTGCTCCGCCGTTACTCCGAAACCCGGCGACCGCATCCCCTTGGAAAGTCAGGAATGGTACGCAACGCACTGGAGTCCGAACGCGCTCTGCTCAACCCCATTCGCAACGTCGCCGACATCACTCTCGACACCTCCAGCTTCAACGTCCACGAACTGCGCGCCCACTTGCAGGCCAAGTTCGAAAGCGAAAGCGCCGGCCGCAACCTGCTCATCTCCTCCATCAGCTTCGGATATAAGAATGGAGTCCCACTCGAGGCCGACCTCGTCTTCGACGTACGCTTCTTGCCCAACCCCCACTTCATCCCCGAATTCCGCAAACTCACCGGCAGACATTCCAAAGTCGCCGCGTATGTCCGCAACTTCCCCCAAACACAGGAGTTCCTCGACCGAATCACCGAGATGCTCTTGTTCCTGCTGCCGCATTACATCCAGGAAGGAAAGAGCTACCTCACCGTCGCATTCGGCTGCACCGGAGGCCAGCACCGCTCCGTTACCATCGCCGAAGAAGTGGCGAAACGTCTGGGAAAACAAGGCTACCGGGTCAAGACCGCACATCGCGACATGCCGCGGACGACCCGTGGCTAACTGGCTCCCGTGCCGTTGTCCCAAAACGGGACAAGCAAACCAAAATGGAATTCTGCTCCCCATCGCCACGGTCCCGTCTGCTTGTTCTTGCGCCAGCCTTATTAGACTGGCCTCATTAGGGAGGTCAGCACCAGGAGGTCTAGCGATAGGCCGGGGCTCCGAATTGCCATACACATGGATCTAATCTTTGTGTTGGCCGTCGTGGCCTTGGCGGCGGTGTTACTAAAGCTGCTGTAGCGCTGTAATAGGCCCGAGGTCGATATTCGGTCCACCTCGGGCCTGGGTTTGATTAAAAGGCGCTTGGCACCTCAAGGTCAACCGAAACCTGTCCCTGTGATGGAGTTATGCCCAGAATGGGGGTGTTGAGTCCCGAATCGAAACCATCCCGACTAGGGATGGTCCCCACCCTCCCGAGACCGACATCGCTAACCCGGTAAATTCAATCCGGGGGATGGGTACAATAGCGAAATGGCGGTAAAAGCAGCATCGGCCCCGCTTCCGGGCTCGCGAGCAGCGGCCACAGGCGGGCTTCTCGGATGACAAAATACTTTCGTCTCCTCCGCTATCTCCGGCCGTATTCGTTGCAGGCGCTGCTCTCCGTCATCCTCATGGCTGCCGTCGGGCTGCTTGAAGCATTCCGGCTGCTGCTAATCAAGCCGATCTTCGATCACGTCCTCGACCCGCATGCCGCTAATGGCGGAATCTCCCTCTTCGAAATTCCAGGAACCCATTACCAGCTCGATCTGCGGCAGTTTGTCCCCGCATACTTCCATAACGACTGGACCGCCGTCGCCTTTGCCCTCGTCGTCTCCACGATCATCAAGGGCCTCTGCGACTACGGCGGCACCTATCTGGTGAACTACGCCGGCTTCGGCATGATCACCGATCTTCGCGACGACCTCTACGAGGCCATCCTGCGCCGTTCAGTCTCGTTCTTCCAGAAGCACGCGACCGGCACCATCCTCTCGACACTAATCAATGACATCGAGCGCATTCAGTACGCCATGTCGTCGGTGCTCTCCGAGTTCCTCCAGCAGACCTTCACCCTCATCTTCACCATCGTCGTAGTAATCGGCTACGGCGGTAAGCTCGCCTGGATTCTGCTCATCTTCCTGCCCGTAGTCGTTGGCTCGGCGCGCAAGATCGGCCGTCAGGTGCGGCAAACCACCCGGCGCGGTCAAGACAAGCTCGCCGAGATCCAGAACATCCTCCACGAGACCGTTACCGGCAACCGCATCGTCAAAGCCTTCAACATGGAGTTGTGGGAGACGCTGCGCTTCAAGAAGGCCGCCCGCCGGCTCTTCCGCGCCAACCTGCGGTCGGTCCGCGCCCAGGCGATCAGCTCGCCCCTCATGGACTCGATCGGCGCGGTTGCCATTGCCCTCCTGCTATTGGTCGGCCGAAACCAGATCAAGACTGGAGTGATGACCGAGGGAGCCTTCTTCGCCTTCATCGTCGCCGTCTTCAAGCTCTACGATCCGGTGCGCAAGTTCGCCCTCTTTTACAACAACTTCCAGTCCGCGCTCGGCGCTTCTTCCGAGATCTTCAACTTCATGGACGCCCAGGACGATGTTCGCGAGAAGGCGCGTGCCCGCGGTCTCAAGGGCTTCCACGAAGGGATCCGGTTTGAAAATGTCAGCTTCGCCTACAGTGATGAAGAAGGCGAAAAGGAAGTCTTGCACGACATCAACCTGGAGATTCGTTGCGGCGAGGTCGTCGCGCTCGTCGGGCCCAGCGGTGCGGGCAAGTCAACGATGGTCAACCTCGTTCCGCGCTTTTTCGACGTGACTGCCGGCCGCATCCTCATCGATGGCCACGACCTTCGCGACATCAGTCTCCGCTCACTCCGCGAACAGATCGGCAAGGTCACTCAGGAGACCATCCTCTTTAACGACAGCGTTCGCAACAACATCGCCTACGGCCAGCCGGACGTCTCGCTACCGCGCGTTATCGATGCCGCCAAAGCAGCGCTCGCCCACGACTTCATCCTCAATCTCCCCGATGGTTACGACACCGTCATCGGCGAAAAGGGCTTTCGCCTCTCCGGCGGCGAACGCCAGCGGCTCGCCATCGCCCGAGCCCTGCTCAAGAACGCGCCCATCCTCATCCTCGACGAGGCCACCTCGGCGCTCGACTCCGAAAGCGAAGCGCTGGTGCAGACCGCGCTTGCTAACCTGATGGCCAAACGCACCTCGATCGTTATCGCGCACCGCCTTTCCACCGTGCGCCGCGCTGATCGCATCGCGGTCATCGAGAGCGGCCGCATCACCGCAATCGGGCCGCATGAGAAACTGCTTCTCATCTCGCCAACCTATCGGCGGCTCAATGAACTCCAATTCTCCGACGTCCTGACCTCCACCGGAGAGCGCGAATACGCTTCCCTTGTCACGGCGAAGACAAAGCCATGATGACAAAGGCCCCCTCGTCTACCTCCAGCCTAACCACTCCCGCCCCCATCTACTCCATGACCGGCTTCGCCCGAGTCTCCGGTCGCGTCTCCGACAGCTTGAGTTTCACGCTCAGCCTCAAGAGCGTGAACCACCGCTTCCTTGACCCGCAACTCCGCATGCCCTCCGGCCTGGAATCCCTAGAGATGCGCATCCGCCGCCTGCTGAAAGAAAAGCTGGTGCGCGGCCACGTTGACCTCACACTCTCGCTCGAACGCAACACCGAAAAGTCCTCGCAATACAACAGCGCTCTCGTCGCCTCCTACATCGCCGCTTTCCGCGCCGCCGCCTCCGAACACAACCTCAAGCAGCAGCCCGATCTGAACGCAATACTTCGCCTCCCTGGCGTGCTTTCAGCCGAGACCTTCTCCATCAAGGAAGATGTCGAAGCGCTTGAAAGTTCTGTCCTTGCCCAGCTCGACCCGTTGATTGCCGCGCTCAACGTCATGCGTGCCCAGGAGGGAGCCTCGCTTGCCACCGAACTCACCACATGTCTCAACCGGCTCAGCGCGCTCATCGATGGGGTCGCATCGATGCGCGAGCAGGTACAGGCCGCGTACTTCGAACGCATCAGCCAGCGCGTGTCCGCCCTGCTTGGTGGCGAATTCGAACGCGATCGCATCCTTCAGGAAGTCGCACTATTGGTCGAACGCAGCGATGTCGATGAAGAGATTGCGCGCCTTCGTATTCATATCGATCATTTTCATTCCCTGTTGCGCGCCGGCGGCGAGATCGGCAAGAAGACGGACTTCCTTCTGCAGGAGATGAATCGCGAAGCAAACACGCTGTTGTCGAAGACCAGCGGCATCGCAGGAAACGCCGCCGGCATCACCGAACTCGGCCTGGGCATGAAGGCGGAAATCGAAAAGGCCCGCGAACAAGTGCAGAATCTCGAGTAAGCAAACTTCGGCGCTTCGAATAGACTTGAGTGAACCTGGTTAGGAAAGAACGCTTGGCGGGAATTCTTTTTATTATTTCGGCGCCATCAGGCTCGGGCAAGTCGACACTCGTCAACCAGCTGCGCTCGCTGGTCGACAACCTCGAATTCTCCGTCTCCTACACCACGCGCCATCCCCGCGGCTCCGAGGAGCAAGGACGCGAATACCACTTCACCGACCGCGCCCACTTTGAACAAATGATTGCGGAAGATGAGTTCCTCGAGCACGCCGAAGTCTTCGGAAATTACTACGGTACCGCCCTGCAATCGTTGCGCGACGCCAAGGCTCGCGGCAAAGACCTGCTGCTCGACATCGACGTACAGGGCGCTGCGCAAGTGCGAAAGAAAATCCCCGATGCCGTCAGCATCTTTGTCATGCCCCCAACCAAGGAGGACCTGGCCGCGAGACTGCGCAACCGAAGCCGCGCCGAAGGACAAATGACTGCCGAGACGGAGAAGATCATCGAGCGCCGACTTGCTCAGGCGGCAAGCGAGATTGTGAATTATCGCCGATATGGTTATATTCTGGTCAATGACCTCCTCGACCTCGCGGTAGAAGAACTGGCGGCCATCGTCTCGTCCGAGCGTATTCGGCGAAGTGGCCGGGAGACGACTCCCGAGGGACGGCGATGGATCGAACTGGCTGAAAGCTGCCGTCAGTCCAATGCGATGGCAAGGCTTCGGCCGGTGCTTCACTCTTTCGGTCTCTTGGACTGAAAAGCGGTTTCGACCTAACAATGACTACTCAAGCCTATAGAAATAGGCCGTAATTAAACTTTCGGAGGAGTACCCAATGAACGTCGAAAACGGAGTCGGTAGCCACTTTGGTTATGTCATGGTCGCGGCGCGCCGTGCGCGGCAACTGCAGAATGGTTCCCAACCCCTGATCGTCACCAGTTCCCGCAAAGCATGCCGTGTCGCCCAGGACGAGATCGCCGCAGGCATGGTTGGCTACGTGAAACCCGACGTGCCGTTACACAAACCCGAAATCGAGGCCCCCATCATTCCCAAGTTCGTCAGCTAGCTGCGAGCGAAGCAGGGCTCCAGGTTCGTCCGGCGGAAGCAGGGAGCCCTAACGCGCTGACGAGCGCTCCGCGTTGAAGGGCTTTGCGCCTTAGCGTTCCCTCGGAATAAACCGGAAATCCACTACGACGACCCGGTTTTGCGCAGGCGCTCGCCCTCAGAACGACATTCACGCGGGCGTACAATCTCGATATGAAGGTCACCTTAGGAGTCTCTGGCGGAATCGCTGCCTATAAAGCTGCGGAGCTTGTCCGCGCACTGCAAAGACAGGCCCTCGACGTACATGTCGTCATGACCGATGCGGCGAAGCAATTCATCCAGCCGCTCACCTTCGCCTCGCTCACCGGCCATGAGGTCATCACCGGGATGTGGGTCCAATCCGGAACCGCCGAGGAAACTTCAGCCTCATCCATTCAGCACATCGACGCAGCGCAGACCACCGACCTGCTCATCGTCGCTCCCGCCACGGCCAACGTCCTGGCCAAATTCGCCCACGGCATCGCCGACGATTTTCTGACTACCCTCTATCTCGCAACCAAGGCGCCCGTGATTGTCGCCCCGGCGATGAACGTCAACATGTGGGAGCATCCCGCAACCCAAGCCAACCTTCAAACCCTTGAGCAGCGCGGCGTTCGGATCGTCTCGCCCAGCAGCGGCTATCTCGCCTGCGGCATGATCGGTAGCGGAAGGCTCGCCGAAAATGACGAGATCGTTCGCGCCGCCCTCGAAATCCTCAACCACACCAACGATCTCGCCGGCGAGGTCGTCCTCGTCACCGCCGGAGGAACTCGCGAAGCCGTCGACCCGGTCCGCTTCCTCGGCAACCGCTCCAGCGGCAAAATGGGCTACGCTATCGCGGAAGCAGGCCAGCGCCGCGGTGCGCGGGTTATTCTGGTCACCGCACCGACTGCGTTGCATCCGCCCTACAACTGCGAAGTCGTAAACGTCGTCACCACCGGTGAAATGCGCAACTCGGTCCTAAGCCGCCTTCCCGAAGCGACCATCGTAATCAAAGCCGCGGCTGTCGCCGACTACCGTCCGCTCTCGATGGCCGATCAGAAGCTCAAGCGCTCCGGCCCGCTCACGTTGAATCTTGAACCGACCGAAGACATCCTCGCCGAAGTCGTCCGGCAGAGAAAGATCGGCACGCTCGTCATCGGCTTCGCCGCCGAAACCGAAAACCATATCGCTCACGGCCGCGACAAGCTGCTGAGAAAAGGCGCCGACGCCATCGTGCTCAACGACGTCTCCCACGAGGGAATCGGTTTCGACTCCGATCGCAACGCCGCCACCTTCCTCACTCAGCAAACTTCCATCGAGCTTCCCGAGATGAGCAAGCGCGATCTCGCCGACCGCATCCTCGACGAAGCGCTCACCCTGCGCCGTCCGCAATCAGTCATCGACGAGACGGCCCCCAGCAAGTTCGCTTCTCCATCACCTGGAAGGCGCTAGCCGGTGGCGCTCGACCCACAGTTGCAGGGCACGCTTGCAGCCCGTATCAAATATTTTCGCGATCTCGGCATCTTCGACTTCTATCGTCGCGGTGAACCATCGCCCGCCGAAGAGATCGTCGCGGCTTCGCAAACTGTAACAGTAACTGGTACATATATCTCCACTCCCAGATTTGCCGAGAACCCTCCCGAAATGCCCAGAGCCGTTTCACCCACTCCGCCACCTGTTCCCACCACCATTCCGTTGATTTCTGGGCCTGCCCCCATCGCTCCCGAGCTCCGCGCGGCTGCGTTGCAGGCGATCCGCGAAGAGATCGGCGATTGCCAGCGCTGCCCCCTCGCGCCCACCCGCAACAAGCTAGTCTTCGGCGACGGCGACCCCAACGCGCGCCTCATGTTCGTCGGCGAAGGCCCCGGCGCCGATGAAGATGCGCAAGGCCTGCCCTTCGTCGGCCGCGGAGGCCAGCTGCTCAACAACATGATCGCTGCTATGGGCCTCAAGCGCGAAGAGGTCTACATCGCGAATATCGTGAAGTGCCGCCCGCCCAAGAATCGCGTACCGGAGCCGATCGAAGCCAACACCTGCAAGCCGTTTCTATTTCAGCAGATTGAGGTCGTCCAACCCGAAGTCATCGTCGCTCTCGGATCGACCGCGGCGACTTACCTGCTAGGGGCCAAAGCCTCGCTCAGCAGTCTGCGTGGCCGCATACACCACGCTTTCAACACCAAATTGATCGTCACCTATCACCCGGCCTTTCTGCTCCGCGATCCCACGCAAAAAAAAGAAGCGTGGAAAGATCTGCAGATGGCGATGGCAGAATTGGGCATGCAACCAAAGCGCAGAGCGTAGCCAGGATGAGGAGTATTTCGGTGCGCTACGCCAAGCTGCCATAGGCCTCCGGCAGCTTCGTCTGCAAATCGGGTTTACCTTCCATGAAATGTGCCGGCTTCCGCGGTTCTATATGTTGGGCTTTTTCCGATACAATGAGCGCGACGGCAGGTAGGCATGACAGGACGCGTGATTCAAGGGTTTTTCCCCACTGGTCAGGTCAAGGTGTCACCCTCGGTCCTGCAAACGGCGCGCTCCATTCAGATGACCGCTGCCTCCTGTCCTCCGCCCGGCACGAGGCATGTACAGGTTCCGCAACGTTCTTGCGGCCGTGAGACGCTCCAGATCGACCCGGTTCGGCTTGGACTGTTGACCGGAGGTGGGCAAGCCTTGCCGCAGGCGGTCCGCGAAAAAATGGAGTCTGCCCTCGGCTCCGATTTCTCCCCAGTCCGCGTACACACTGGTCCGCAGGCCGAACGTCTCGGCGCCATCGCCTTTACCGTCGGTACCGACATATACTTCGCTCCCGGCCGATACCAGCCGGAGAGCATACAGGGTCGGCAATTGCTTGGTCATGAACTGGCACACGTGATTCAGCAACGCCAGGGCAGGGTTCGCGCTGCCGGCGGCGGCCTTTCATTGGTGCAGGATCGCGCCTTAGAGGTCGAGGCCGAGGGAATGGGACAGCGGGCAGCGGCGCGCCTGTCAGCGGCGGCACAGCCACCCGGCGCTCCGCTCCAGCCAAAGATGCAGGCTAACTTTTGTCGCGTGGCTCAACCTGGTCTTCCTCGGCGCAAGGTTCCAGTGCCCCCGATTCCCGGCAATTTTCCCGTGAGCGGCAATCATGTGCTCCAGGCCAAAGGTGGCAAGAAAGCTCTGGCAGCGCTGGCCGCGCCAAAGGTATTTCCCGGTCCGGATATCGAAGCGCAAGCCGAAATCGTCAAGGCGTTAGAACAAAAGGTGACGGAAGGCAAGTTTCCGATCGACGACAAGAAACCAAAAGGGGTCGTCTGCTTAGGTGCCGTTGAGTTGCCGATCGATCTGAATGCCGAGAAATCGGTATTAATAAGTCAGGCGAAATTAATCAAACTGCCAAACGTAACACTGAAGAGCGAGATCAAAGAAAACGTATTTGTTACAGGCAGCTTCCCGGATTCTGCTGTGGATCAGCACTTCGAACTCGTTGAGAATGACTTAGCGCTGCAAGGCCACATAAAAAGACTCGTCATCGGCACGATGATCGCTGCCGGCCAGATCGACTATCTAAAGACAGTTGACTGGCATGACCAGGGATTCAAGATACTGGTCGAGGTGCACTACTATCGGGAACGAGATCCGCAGCAACAGGGTCTCCATAAAGATACATTGGGCCAAACGCTTTTTGTAACCCTCAACTTCGTGAGCGATGAAGACATAGTTGGCCCGGAGTATGTTCTCAATCCTGCTCCGATTGAAAAACATGAGGAGCAACTCAAACAAACCCTTCCCCCTGCATTTCAAAAACATTTGAAGAAGGTTAGGGAAGGATTATCTGAGCCTCGTGAGTTCGGGGCCACCGTGGTAAAGTCGAATTACGCTGTGAGTTTCGTCGATGAGTTGGTCCATCATAAGACTCCCACCTATGGTCATCGCGAAGTATCCGGTTCGGATTTGGAATTATTTTTGAGAAAAAAGTACTCTGCCGAATACGCGGCAGCCGAGAAACGAGCCGCATGGACTTTCTGGAACACGGTCGACTATTTATGGAGCAAAGCGGCATATTACTCCTACCTTTCGACTCAAGCGACCAATGAAAATCTCAAATGGGATGTGTGGTTCAAACTCGCCTCACAGAAGCAGCGAAAGTTCGACCGGCCCTCTTTGCGGAGTAAAGGATTTCCAGACCCCCTGATCGATGAACTTCTGGAGAGCAATTACAAATTCAGAAACGCCTCCGTACCCAACAGCCAGAGGTCAGCAGTCACCGGCAAGCCTTTTCCAGCCCACTCTGGAGCCGTCAAAGAGGAGGGGAAGGCCCCGCTGAAACGCCGAATGAGCGTGCTGGCGCTCGAGGGCAAGCTGCCGCCGCTGCCTTCGACTCCGAGGCCGCGCCGCTTTTTCAGAACCTGGGTTCGCGCAGTTCCCATTTGATTACGATGGATCCAGGGGACACATTCAAAACGAGTTCGACTATCCATAGCGCTAATCCTTGGTCCGGGCCTTTATTCAGAAACCCCTTGGATTCGATGGGATCGCGTGACCGCCTGGCCGTCGTATGCTTATCCAAGCGCTCGGCACTTTCCCACCATGCCCCACTTCTGCGACGTAGCCCTGCCAGTCCCGCTCGATCGCGTCTTCACTTACAGCTTGAATGACGAAGCGGAGCTGCCGACAATCGGCTGCCGCGTCATCGCCCCTTTCCGCAATGAAAAGCTCACCGGCATGGTCACGCGCGTGCATGAAGAGCCTCCCCCCGTTGAAGCCAAGCCCATCATCGCTGTCCTCGACGCCGAACCCCTTCTCGCGCCCGACCTTATGGAACTCGCCACGTGGATCAGCAACTACTACATCGCCCCACTCGGCGAAGTCTTCCGCTCCATGCTCCCCCTGATGGCAGAGGTAAAGCACCAGACCCTCTACCGCATCGCCGACAAAGGCCGCGAAGCCCTCTACGACAGCGCAAATCAAGGTTCATCGCGCCGTAGCAGGAAGTCAGCCGAAGACCAGGACATCGAATACAACGTCCTCAACTATCTCGAAGCCGGCGAAGCCGCACGCGCTTCCAAACTGCTCTCCGCAACCGGGGCCAAGCGGGAGTTACTGCAAGGCATGCTCCGCAAGAAATGGATCGCCCGCGAAACCTCCGCAGTCCAGCGCGACGCCCGTCGAACCATTCGCTATGCCGTGCTCATTCCCGAAATCCGCATTCCCAAACTCAATGCGAATCAGCAATTGTTACTCGCCGAACTTGCTGGTGCAGGCGGTGAACTCGCGCTCGCCGAGCTTCGCCGCCTCGATCTTCCCGATTCCACCCTCGGTACCCTCGTTCGCCGCGGACTCGTTCGCATCGAAGAGCGGCCCGCTGACTTTCATCTCTCGTCACTGAAGACCCTCAGCCATGCCATCGCTCATACCCTCAACCCCGCACAGCAAGCGGCCCTTGAAGCCATCACCGCCTCGATCCCGATCGCCACGTTTAAGCCAACCCTGCTTCATGGAGTCACCGGCTCGGGCAAGACCGCCGTCTATCTCGCCGCCATGCAGTCGGCACTCGACGCAGGACACTCGGCGATTCTCCTCGTCCCCGAGATCGGCCTCACACCCGCCATGGCAGCGCAGCTCTACACCGCATTCGGCAGCGACGTCGCACTGCTCCACTCCGCGCTCACACCCGAGGAGCGGGCCGAACAATGGCATCGCATCCGCGCCGGAAACGCCCGCATCGTCGTCGGCACGCGCTCCGCAGTCTTCGCGCCAGTCTCAAAGCTCGGTCTCATCATCGTCGATGAGGAACACGATGCCTCCTATAAGCAGGAAGAGAATCCGCGTTATCACGCTCGCGACGTCGCGGTGATGCGCGCCAAGCTCAACTCCGCGACTGTCGTCCTCGGCTCAGCAACGCCATCACTCGAATCCTGGCGCAATGCCACTACAGGCAAATACGCTCTCATCGAACTAGCGCAGCGAGTCGCCGATCGCCCGCTCCCCGTCGTCGAGCTCGTCGACATGCGCAAAGAGTTTCAAGAGACCGGCCAGGAACAACTCTTCTCCCGTCAGCTCATTGAAGAGACGCAAGCCACGCTCGATCGCGGCGAACAAGCCATCATCCTGCTCAACCGCCGCGGCTATTCGTTCGTCGTCATGTGCCGCGCCTGCGGAGAAAAGCTGCAGTGCGAAAACTGCGCCATCTCACTCACCTATCACCGCCCGATCGCCGACGACCAGGATCCATCTCCAACCGGCCAGAGGCTGCAATGTCACTACTGCGGTTACAAAAGGACGGTCCCCAAAGTCTGCCCCAATTGCGAGAGCAAACATCTGCACTTTCTAGGCGCAGGATCGCAGCAAGGCGAACAACGCCTGCAAGAGATCTTCCCTCACGCCCGCATCGGCCGCATGGATCGCGACACCGTTCGCGGCCGCCACGACATGGAACGCCTGCTGCATCGCCTGCACTCAGGTGAGATTAATCTCCTCGTCGGCACCCAGATGATCGCCAAAGGCCACGACATCCACGGCGTCACATTGGTCGGCGTCGTCGGCGCGGATTACGCCCTAGGCCTGCCCAACTTCCGCGCCGCCGAACGCGTCTTCCAGCTCCTCACCCAGGTCTCAGGCCGCGCCGGACGCGGCGAACTCTCCGGCCGCGTCCTTGTCCAGACCTACAACTCCGACCACTACGCCATCCGTTTCGCCGCCGCCCACGACTTCCATGGCTTCGCCGAAAAAGAGTTGCAATTCCGTCGCTGGATGCACTACCCACCCTTCGCTACGCTCGCCAACTTCATCATCCAGAGCCCGCGTCTCGAAGAAGCCGCGGCATGGTCCTCAGAACTCGGCAAATGGTTCCAGAACACGCAGGTCGATGCCGTCAGAATCCTCGGCCCGGCCACAGCTCCCATCAGCCGCCTCAAGCGCATCTATCGCTTTCACTTCGTGATTAAAGCTGAAAAGCGAACCGCGCTCGCCCGCACCCTCCGCACCGCCCTCGCCCAGGCAGAGACGTTCAGGATCCCATCGCGAAGCCTCGTGATCGATGTCGATGCCGTAAATCTCATGTAGAACGTTTTTCCCAGCCCGCTAAGCTGAGAAGCCGATCTTCCGTTTCTTCGGCAACGGCAACCCCTTCATCCGGCGGACATCCTTCGCAACCCGGTCAATATCCTCAATCAGAATCTCGATCACCGAAGCCGCACGCTTTTGGCTTCGCTCCAGATTGTCAACACGGACCGCGATGTCCTTGTCCGCAGCCACAAGCTCCCGCATTCGCACGAACGCTCTAATGATCATCACGTTGGCCTGTATCGCGCGCTCACTCTTGATGACAGAGGACAACATGGCCACGCCGTGTTCGGTAAAAGCATAGGGAAGGTATTGTCGACCGCCTCACCCACCATTTTTTTGAGGTTGCAATTTGCAACCTCAAAGCCGCGTTTTCGTCCGTGGTCAGCTGAAACATGAAGTCTTCCGGAAATCGGCCTTGGTTCCGGCGAACAGCCTGGTTCATGAGCTTCGTAGGAACTTCATACAGAGCTGCCAGATCTGAATCCAGCATGACCTTCTGGCCACGCACCACATAGATATGGCGTTCGATAGAGTCCACGGGCAGACGCGGTGGGGTCGCTAGCGACATAAATGTTCAAGAGCCGGGAGAGATGAGTAGACTCTAGCTGTTCAGAGTTCCTTGCGTCAAATGTTTGAAATCGCGAACTACGATCTCAAAGCCATCCCCTACCGCAGAAACTCCAACAACCCTGCATCCGCAAACGGAGCCGGCAGGAAAGTCAGCGCAAGCATCAACAGCCCAAGCCAACCGTAAATCCGCCGCCATCTGCGCAAGGGCCGTGCCGAAGGCACATAAGAATGCCGCATCGCCGGAATGAGCAGAATGATTCCCCACAAGATCCATCCGACCCACAAAGTAAGCCCCGCGACCAGCAGTACCGCCGGGACAGCGATCGTGCACCGCCGATGCCAGCGCCGCGAGATCGCGTAGAGAATGTGGCCGCCGTCCAGCTGCCCAGCCGGAATCAGATTCAGTGAAGTGATAAAAAGCCCCACCCAAGCAGCAAGCAGTACGGGATGCCAGAGGAGGTCCCCGATAGGCGGAAACGAAGGCATGATCCAACGCATTGGCGCGTACAGCAGCTGCATAGCCAGCGGCGCCTGCAGTCGAATGAGAACCGGCTGCGCCGGCCCTACCGCAGTCTTCGAGAGCAATAAGCCGAGAAGGGCCGCAGGCATCGCGACCACGAATCCAAAGATGGGGCCCGATATCCCCACATCCATAAGCGCGTCGAGCGATGGAATCCCAAATCGAATTCGGATCACCGCGCCAGCCGTGCCGCTGAGCGTTGGCGCAGGCAACAGATAAGGCCACGAAGCCACAATGCGGTGACGCGCACACAGCAACCAGTGGCCAAACTCATGGGCCAGCAGAATGCCGAGCAGCGTCACGGAGAAGGACCACCCACTGAACAATTCATCAGGATGCTGAAATATCCAGACGAAAGGGACGAAGTCTTCGGCCGTGGCAAACGCCGGGATCCCGTGGCGATAATTCCACATGTAGAGCGCGCCAGTGCTGGTGGTGGTGAAGGCCGTGACGAGGAGAAGAGCGATCGCCAGCGACCGCTGCCTGGGAGAGACAGAGGCCGGCTGCAATCCTTGAGCAAACTGACGAAGTCTAGGCAAGCTCAGCCGGAAGCTTTATTCGCCGTCGTCGGCGTCGGCATGATCGGCGCTTTCGGTGCCGACGACGGCGTCCGTGAGATGGAGTTCCTTGCCGGGCTTGAAACGGACCGCTTTGCCGGGGCTAATCGTTACCTCGGCGCCGGTTCTTGGATTCCTTCCAATTCCGGTCTTTCGCGGCCTCACGTTGAAGACTCCAAATCCGCGCAACTCAATGCGGTCTCCGGCGGCAAGCGCCTTTTTCAGGCTTTCAAAAACGGTATCGACCGCGGCTTCCGCCTTATTGCGGGGAAGCCCGGTCCGCTCGATCACATTGTGGATGATGTCCTGCTTGATCAACGCGCTCACCTCGGAAAATCAGCGGGTTCGTCCCTCCACCCTACGCCGATGCTAGAGAGCTTCCAATCCATTGTCAACGCACAGCCCGTGCCGTAATATGCTGATTTCAGACACATAGTTCCGCAATAGGGTTGTATCGGCGGAAGCCGGGCGCCGTCATTCACAGGGACCCGGCGAGGAGAAAAATGTCGATTAAGAGTGACCGCTGGATCCGTGAGCAGGCTTTGCATCACGGCATGATCGAGCCTTTCAGTGAAAAACAAGTCCGCGAAGGGGTCATCTCCTACGGGCTTTCGTCCTACGGTTATGACCTGCGGGTGGCCGACGAATTCAAGATATTTACCAATGTCAACAGCGCCGTCATAGACCCGAAGGACTTCGACGAACGCTCTTTTGTTGCAGTCCAGGGCGAATCCGTGCTGGTTCCGCCGAACTCCTTTGCCCTCGCCCGTTCCATCGAATATTTCAAGATACCCCGGGATGTCCTGACCATCTGTGTCGGCAAATCCACCTACGCCCGCTGCGGGATCATCGTCAATGTCACTCCGTTTGAGCCTGAATGGGAAGGGTTTGTGACCTTGGAAATTTCCAACACGACCCCCTTGCCGGCAAGGGTTTACGCCAACGAGGGCCTCTGCCAGATTCTCTTCTTTCAGTCTGACGAAGTCTGCGAGATCAGCTACGCCGACCGCAAGGGAAAGTATCAGAAACAGCAGGGCATCGTCCTGCCGAAGCTGTGATGTCTCAACTAAGCAACCATCCAGCGGTCGAAACCTGAATGAGGCGGATCAGGGCGGACGGCATAGCCGAGACCGCTATCCGACTCCGTTTTGGGGCTCACTCTCCATAAGCCCATACCGGGGGTTACTTTAGTGCTCTTGCGGTAACAGACTTGCTGGCCGATAGTCGGAGTTAGAAACAACGCAGATCTGGGGAACGGGGGAGTAACGGCCACACGGTCTTTACTTCCCCGATTTTTTTGTTTTCGTCAATTTTGGCCAGGATCGCCTCAACCCTATCGATACAATCGGCATCAGACTCGTTTGGTAGTAAAAGTCTAGCGGTGACTGTTTGCGCCGCACTGAATTTATGTTGTCCAAGTCCGGGGAGTGACCGACCTCCGTCGGGTAGATAGGGAAAAATACATGAAAAAGCTAATAGCAGTACTTTGTCTTGCAGGGACCGCCACGTTGTCGGCGTATGCCGCAGCCGACAAGGCCACACTTGACAGCCGCGTTCAGGCTGCGACCGACACCATCAACCAGATCATGATGGTTCCGGATAAGGCGATTCCCAACAAGATCGCTCAGCAGGCGACCTGCATCGGGGTCATTCCCGGACTCAAGAAGGGCGCATTTATCTTCGGCGCAGAGTACGGACGCGGGGTCGTTACCTGCCGCACCGGTCACGGGTGGAGCGCACCTGCCTTCATTACTCTCGGCGGCGGATCTTTCGGGTTGCAGCTCGGCGGCGAATCGACTGACGTGGTTCTCGTAGCAGTGAACGACAAAGGCTTCGAGGATCTGCTGAAATCGAAGTTCAAGATCGGTGGCGACGCAGCCGCTGCAGCAGGTCCGGTTGGACGGAATTCGCAGGCAGCAACCGATATCTTGTTGAAGGCGGAACTCCTCACCTATTCCCGCAGCAAGGGTCTTTTCGCCGGCATCGACCTCACTGGGACCTCAGTCACCCAAAGCAGCGACGACACCACGACTTACTACGGAGCTCCTCACACCTATGAGGACATCCTCAAAGGCAACGTCCCGGTGCCCGACGGCGCAAAGCCGTTCGTCCGTTCAGTGGCTAAGTACTTCCACTCAGTCCAGAAGTAATCCGATCACAATCCCGGCAGAACAAAGAGAGCGGCCCGTGCCGCTCTCTTTGTTCTGCCGTCCACATGTGGCGAGTGGGCGATCAGCTACACTTTGGGTTACCATTTCTGAAACCCCAAGAATGCGTAGAAAGCTTGAGTATTTCGCCGTACTGCTCCTCATTCGAGGACTCGGTCTGCTGCCTCGCGAACCCGCCAGGTGGATCGGGGCGAGGATCGGCGCTCTGGCCTTTCTGGCGCTCCCGAGGCTGCAACAGGTCGGCTACCACAATCTGCAGATTGCCTTTCCGAACCTCGCACCTGCCCAACGTACGGCACTCCTGCACGCCGAATACCGCAGCCTCGGATGGCAACTCGCCGAATTCTGCCAGATGCGTAAATACACCCCGGAAAACACCAAAGCCTTTATCCGCTACGACGGACTAGACCACTACCTCGCCGCCCGCGACGCCGGCCAGGGCGTCCTCATTCTCACCGGACATCTTGGCGCGTGGGAGCTCTCCAGCTTCTACCACTCGCTGATGGGCTATCCCATGAGCATGGTCATTCGCCGCCTCGACAATGACCTCGTCGACCAGCTTGTGAACGGCATCCGCTGCCAGCACGGCAATAAGGTCGTCCATAAAGACGATTTCGCTCGCGGTCTAATCTCGGCGATGCGCCAGGGCGAGACAGTCGGCATTCTCATGGACACCAACATGACCCCGCCGCAGGGGGTCTTCGTCGACTTCTTCGGAACGCCAGCCTGCACCGCGTCTGGAATGGCGCGGGTCGCGCTCAAGACCGGTGCCGCCGTTCTCCCCGGATTCCTGCTCTGGGAGGAGTCCTCGCAAAGCTACGTTCTGCATTTCGGCCAGCAGCTCGAACTCATCCGCAGCGAAGACAACGAGGCCGACATCGTCGCCAATACCGCGCTCTTCACCCGCGTCCTCGAAGACTACATCCGCCAATATCCGGGACAGTGGCTCTGGCTCCATCGCCGCTGGAAAACCCGTCCCGAAGGCCAACCACCAATCTACTAACCGGGGACAACGCCCCTACTCAGCATCATCCAGCAATACTGGGTTGCGAACTGTTTCAAGAGCCACGAAAAGGGGTGCCCCATGTCTCGCTTTTGAGACGTGGGAAGAACAGATGCTTCAACCCAAGTCTTTCGGAATTAGCACGACCTTTTCCTGATAAGGTTTTCGCAGTAGTCGACAGACGAAATGATCACCCTCGAAACCCTCGCCGCCAAACTCAACCTCGAACTCCGCAACCCCACGATTTCGGCAGAAATCACGCACGTCGCCAGCATCGCCTCTGCGCGGCCAGGGTCGCTCGTCTTCGCCACCGATCCACCATCAACAGCCGCCGCGCTAAACTCCGCCGCCACGGCCGTGATCCTGCCCAAAGACCTCTTTGACGAAACGGCAACCAAGCCAATCCTCATCAGCGCCAACCCAAAACTCGACTTCGTCCGAGCCGCCCAACTCCTCCGCCTCGATCAGCAACCCACAGGAATCCATCTCACCGCCATCGTCAGCCCCGACGCAACCGTCGCAGGCACAGTCTCCATCGCAGCCACCGCCGTCATCGCCGCCCGCGCGACCATCGGTGAACGCACCATCATCGGCGAGGGAGCAGTGATCGGCGAAGGCATAACCATCGGCGAAGACTGCCACATCTATCCCCGCGTCGTCATCTATCCCAGAACCATCCTCGGCGACCGCGTCATCGTCCACGCCGGCGCGGTCCTCGGCAGCGACGGCTTCGGATATGTAAGCGATCCCGCCACTGGCAGATACATCCAGTTTCCGCAGCAGGGCACTTTGGTTCTCGAAGACGACGTTGAGATCGGCGCGAACACAACCATCGACCGCGGAGCTTTGGCGGAGACACGAGTGTGCCGGGGGACGAAGATCGACAATCTTGTCCATGTTGGCCACAACGTTCGTATCGGACACGACACCGTCATCGCCGCACAGACCGGAATCTCCGGCTCTTGCACGGTCGGGAACAGCGTCATGCTCGGCGGCCAGGTGGGCATGGGCGATCACGCCCATATCGGTGACGGCGTGATTCTCGGTGGACAAGGAGGGGTGCTGCCAGGGAAAACGCTCCAAGGCCCCGGAGTAGTTTTCTGGGGAACCCCCGCTCAGCCGGTAAAACACATCCTCAAGGAACTCGCCATCCTGAGACGTCTCCGGCAAAGCGAGAAAATCATCGACAAAAGCTAGTGCCAACACTTAGAACAGCCGCGAAGATCAGGAAGCTGGAAATACCATGCCCATCCCCTCCCGCCAATTGACGATCTATGAGATAAACACCTGGGTTTGGCTCACCGACCTCAGCAGAAAATCGAACCGCCCGGTCGACCTGGGCTCGGTGCCACCTACCGAATGGGACGCGATCGCACAGTATGGCTTCGATGCGGTGTGGCTCATGGGTGTATGGGAGCGGAGTCCCGCCGGCATCGCCATCGCCAACGGCAATGCCAGCCTGATGGAGGATTTCCATCGCGCCCTCCCCGATTTTCGCCCTGAAGACAATGTCGGCTCAGCCTACTGCGTGCGCCGCTATATGGTCGACCAACATCTCGGTGGCCCCGAAGGTCTGGCCATCGCCCGCCAGGAACTCGCCCGGCGCGGCATGAAGCTACTGCTGGATTTCGTGCCCAATCACATGGCCCCCGATAGCCCCTGGATCGTCGAGCATCCCGAGCACTTCATGCAGTTGGACGTCGGCCATCTTCAGACCGAACCCGCCTCCTGCGCTCAAGTGGGAGAGAAGATCTTCGCCTGCGGAAAGGACCCATACTTCCCAGCGTGGCCGGACGTCGTGCAGGTCAACGCCTTCGAGCCGAGTTTTCGGCCGGCCGTCATCGAGCTGCTCCTCGGCGTTGCCGCACAGTGCGATGGTGTTCGCTGCGACATGGCGATGCTTCTCATCAACACTATCTTCGCGCGCACCTGGAGTAACCGCGCGGGAGAAATGCCGACCATCGAGTACTGGCGCGACGTGATCACGGCGGTCAAGCAGCAACATCCACAATTCCTCTTCATCGCCGAGGCTTACTGGGACCTGGAGTGGGAGCTGCAACAGGAGGGATTCGATTACTGCTACGACAAGAGGCTTTATGACCGCATGGAACACGACGACATGGAGGGTGTTCGTCTTCACCTCAATGCCGATCTTGCCTATCAGCAGAAGCTCCTTCGCTTCATCGAGAACCACGACGAGCCCCGAGCCGCAGTCGCATTTGCCGGCGCAAAAGCGCGGGCCGCTGCCATCACGATGGCAACCATCCCAGGCGCAAAACTATTTCATGAGGGACAGTTCGAAGCCCGGCGAACAAGAGTGCCCACCTTCCTCGGCCGCCGTCCGGACGAACCAGTGGATGCCGCTTGCCAGCTCTTCTACAACAAGCTTTTGGCCGCGATCAATACACCCGCATTTCGCAAAGGGCAATGGACACTCTGCAGTTGTTCAGGCTGGCCAGACAACACAAGCTTTCAGAGGCTTGGCGTCTGGTCCTGGACCAAAGACAACGATCGACGCCTGATCGTCATCAATCTCAGTGACAGCGCCGTTCAGGCGCGTGTCCACTTACCGTGGAACAACGTGGGTGGAAAGACATGGCGCCTCGACGACGCTCTATCAGATGCAACCTATGACCGGGAAGGCGATGAGATAAGGAACGACGGCCTTTACGTGGAATTGGCGCCCTGGGCCGGACAAATACTAGCCTTTCACGCCATCGGCAATTCCTCTAAGCCGTGAGCCTCCAGGCCTGCGCTGGCATCATCCGTGCTTTTTGGCGCTGGAACCAAGTCGGCACCAGAACCATTGGGCTGCCCTAGTGGGCCGCTGCTGCCGCCTTTGCTTCTTCCGGACTCGGCCGCTTCATGATAAACGGCAGCGGTATCAGGAACATCACCAGCAGGCCAAGCATCCAGAATGCGTTGACGAACCCCAGCACGTTCGCCTGCAGGTCAACCTGTGCGGAAAGCTGCGCCAGAGCCCGATGCGAGGCCTCGCTAGCGCTTGCGCCCATGGCGATGAAATTCTGGGTCATCGCGTTAAGCTGTCGCTCAAAGAATGGATTCGCATGGTTGGTATGCGCGGTGAGCGCAGTGCGGTGAATCTGCCCCTGGCGAGTGATGAAATTATTTAGGAGAGAGACGCCAATCGCCCCACCCACATTGCGCGTGAAGCTGCTGATGCCCGAGACCTGGTTGAACTTGTTCCGCGGCACACCGACATAGTTGAGCGTGCTGATGGGAATGAAGATCAGCGGAATGCCGATGACCTGAATGATGCGGTAGGTCACCATGGTGCTGAAACTGACGCCGAGGTAGAGATTGGTGACGTGAAAGAGCCCAAAGGACGTAAGAGCGAAGCCGATAGCGATGATCACACGCGGATCGAACTTGGTGGCCAGGATTCCCGCAATCGGCATCATGAACGCAAGGGCGATGCCGCCCGGCGACAGCGCCATCCCGGACTGCTGCGCCGTATAACCAAGGTCACTCTGCAAGAACTGGGGCAGCAGGATCGTGCTGCCGTTGAGCACCATGCCGAGGACGAAGCTGAAGGTCACGGCGGTCGCAAAGTTTCGCTTGCCAAGCAGGCGCAGGTCCATGATCGGGTCGCCGTGCGTGAGTTCGCGGACGACCAGTGCCCCCAACGCCACGACGGCGACGATCGTGCCGACCAGTATCATCTTCGACGCGAACCAGTCGTTCTCCTGGCCTTTGTCGAGTACATACTGCAGGAAGCCAACCCCGATGACAATCAGGCCGATGCCCATATAGTCCACGCGAATGCCGGATCGCGCGAGGTTCTTAAGATAAGCCGGATCATGCACGACGCGCTGCGTAAGCATTAGCGAAAGGATGCCAATGGGCACGTTGATGAGAAATATCCAATGCCAGCTGTAATTGTCGGTAAGCCAGCCGCCCAGCGTTGGCCCGATCGCGGGTGCGACCACCACCGCCATTCCATACATGGCAAACGCCATACCGCGTTGCTTTGCCGAGAACGTGTCAGCCAGGATCGCTTGTTCGCTCGGCTGCAGTCCGCCGCCGCCTGCTCCCTGCAAGATGCGGAAGAAGATCAGCATCGGCAAGCTTGTCGCCAGAGCGCAGAGAAACGAGCTGATGGTGAAGATGGCGACGCACATCATATAGAAGCGCTTGCGCCCGATCACATTCGAGAGCCAGCCGCTCATCGGCAGCACGATCGCGCTCGACACCAGATAGCTGGTGATAACCCACGTGCTCTCTTCCGAGCTCGCGCCGAGCGTTCCGGCGATGTGCGGCAACGCGACGTTGGCGATCGAGGAGTCAAGCACCTCCATGAACGTCGCCAAGGTGACGGTGATGGCGATGATCCACGGATTAATGAGCGGTCGGCCGGGCGCGGACTCAGTGTTCGTGATTTCGATTGCCTGCGCCATCGGTCAGTCCAGATGCACCTTAGGCTCGACCGACATCCCCGGACGAAGCTTGTCTATGTCCTTCTGGCCAGCATTGAAGCGAATACGCACAGGAAGGCGCTGAATGACCTTCACGTAATTGCCGGTGGCGTTCTCGGGAGGCAGCACGCTGGTGCGGGAGCCGGTCACCGCAGGCATGCTTTCAACCGTGCCGTCGAAATCGTCATGCAGCGCGTCCACATACATCCTTACGTGTTGCCCAGGCCGCATGTGCGCCAGCTGCGTCTCTTTGAAGTTAGCCGTCACCCACAGATCGCCGGTCTGCACGATCATCAGCAACTGCTGACCCTTGGAGATGCGCGCGCCAACCTCGGCGCTCCGTTCGGCGACCACCCCTGAGACCGGAGCGACAACGCGGCTATAGCCAATATTGAGGCGTCGCTGTTCCAGTGCTGCCTGGGCGGCCTCGACGTTGGCCTCTTGCCCCTTGATGTCGGCTTCGCGGATCGCCACCTGCAAAGGCGCGCTGCTTTGCGTCTGCTGCAGCTTGCTGTGCTGCTGGGCAAGTTGGGCCATGCGTTGTTCCACTGTCTTCTGCGCCGACGCGAGGGCCGCCTCGTTCGCCGCGACAGTCTGGGTTTGCGCGGCGGCGGTGGCTTTGTAGTGGTCAAAGTCCGCGCGTGAGACTACCTGCGCATCATAGAGGGTCTTATAGCGGGCAAAGTCGGCCTGGTTCTGCTCATCGACAGCCTGCGACTGCTTGAGCTTGTCCGCTGCATTTTCAAGGTCGTGCTGGGCAGCGGCCAGTGCCGCCTCTGAACCCACCACCTCAGCGCGCTGCGAGGTGAGATCGTTGAGGTTGTTATTGAGCGTGATCGGAAGATTGGGATGCGAAGCGCCCAGTTGGGCCACAGCTTCGTCGTACTGTGCCTTTGCCTGCTGCAGCGCAACCTCATCGTCGTTGGGATCCAGCTCAATCAGCAGCGCTCCCGCCTGGACGCTTTGATTGTCGTCGACGTGAACAGCCTTGATGGTGCCGTCGATGCGAGCGGCGATCGGATTCAGATGGCCGTCAACCTGCGCGTCGTCCGTACTCTCGTAACCAAGGGAGTAGAGATACCACCCCACGCCGATGGCGACGACCATGAGTGCGGCGAGCCCGATGACATATACCTTTACCCGGCTTCGCGGCGCAGGCGCCTCGGCCGAAGTGGTCTCGGTCACAATCGATTCATACCCGCCCTCCGCGACAATCTCGGGGTAAATCTCGGTTTCGACTTCAGCGATCATCTCAGTATCCATTCGCCAGTAACATTAAATACATACATGCTTGTATTTATTATTGGAACAACGATAAGATGTGTCAAGAGGAATTTGGATGCACCCGTCTCCCCTAAAAAGTAAAAATAAACATCAGGCCCGTACGGAGGAGACGCAGGCGAAGATTCTGGACGCGGCCCTCGCCATCTTTTCCGAGCAGGGCTTCGAGAAGACTCAGCTCGAAGAAGTGGCCGCCCGCGCCGGCTACACCCGTGGCGCGATCTACGCTCATTACTCCAGCAAAGAGGACCTTTTCCTTGCCTTAATGGAGCACCGCGTGCTCACAAAGTTCGCCGCCATACGCAAGGTGATCGAGGCCGAGCCCGAGGTAAGCAAGCGGCCCGGAATCTTCAAGCGCTGGCTCGCAAGTCAATTAAGCGATCAAGCCTGGGGCACGCTGATGCTCGAATTCAAACTCTACGCGCTGCGCCGGCCGCAGTCGCGCGAGAAGCTGCAGCACTTGTACGACCTCATGTTCAGGTCTTCCGGCAACGATTTCATCGAGATACTGTTCGGCCACAATTTCGACAAGGCCTCACGATCCGCCGTGGAGCGCCGCTTCGCCGTCATGGGAGCCATCCTAAGCGCGGTGATTCTGGAAAGTCATTTCCGTCCGAAACTGCTCCCCAGGCAGCACCTCCAGACCCTACTCGAAGAATTGTACGAAGCCCTGATCGGCGATCCTTCCAACCATTAAATCCGCAAGGTACTCCTGAGGAACAAGCACAGCGTGCCAGCAAATAAGTAAGCGCCAACTATGTACGCTCGCCGTGCCAAGCTCCGGTGTATCGTGTCTTATGCCAAGAAATCTGACACTTCGTTCCTTTGCAGCGCTCTCTTTACTCTCCGTTCTCTGCTTCGCCCAGGAACCAACCTCAAGCCCCGACTCAGCCACCGATACTGGCAAAGTAGCAGCCAAATCCGCCTGGCTCATGCTCACTCCCGAACAGAAAACAGAAGTCATGCACTTCGCCGATCCGTACAAAGACTACCTGCGCCATGCGAAGTCCGCCGAGCTCTCTGACGCCGAACTCGTCCGCCTCGCCCACGCTGCCGGCTTTGAAGACTTCATCTCACCCGCGCAGGTAAAACCCGGAGCCCGGCTCATCCTCAACAATCGCCACCGCTCCGTCCTCTTCGCCGTCATCGGCACCGACCCCATCGAGTCTGGCGCGCGCATGGTCGCCGCCCATGAGGACTCGCCCCACATCAACCTCAAGGCCCGCCCGGTTGTGAACGCGCCCGGCTCCGTCGCCCTCCTCAAGACCATCCCCTACGGAGGCATCAAGCGCTATCAGTGGTCCAATCTGCCCATGGCGCTCGTCGGCCACATCGACACCGTCGATGGCCGCCACATTGACATCAACATCGGCTTCGCGCCCGGCGATCCCGTCTTCGTCATTCCCGACGCCGCGCCGCACTCCGACCGCCTCCTCCGCACCCGCACCTACACCGAGGTCCTCGGCGGCGAAGAGATGAACCCAGTCATCGGCAGCATCCCCGGCCAGAAATCCACCGTCGCCGAAGAAGTCATGACCACCCTCTGCCAGCGCTACAACATCAAAGACGAAGACCTCGTTGCCGCCGAACTCGAGCTCGTCCCCGCAACCCAGCCCGCCGACGTCGGCATCGACGGCGGACTCACCGGCTCCTGGGGCCAGGACGACAAGCTCTCCGCCTACGATGCCTCGCGCTCCATCTTCGACCTCAAGGGAACGCCCGCCAAGACCGCCTTCGCCTACATCACCAACTTCGAAGAGATAGGCTCGGTCAACAACACCGGAGCCGGCTCGCAGTTTCTCGACTCCGCCTTCACCTCGCTCATCGACGCGCAAAACAAACCCGCAACCGCCCTCGCCGTCCGCAACGCGCTCCGCAACGCCGCCGTCCTCTCCGCCGACTGCAACGACGGAGTCAACCCGCTCTTCCCACAAAACTCCGAAAACTCCAACGCCGCCATCGTCGGCTACGGAGTCACCATCAAGCGCTACGGCGCCGGCTTCGACCCCAACTCCGAATTCACCGCCCGCGTCCTCCACGTCCTCGACGCCAACCACATCGCCTGGCAAACCCAGACTCCCAAAGTCGATGTCGGCGGCGGAGGCACCATCGGCGGCTTCCTCTCCATGCGCAACATGGAGGTCCTCGACGTCGGCATCCCCCTCCTCTCCATGCACGCGACTTACGAGATGTCCTCCAAGGTCGACCTATGGTCCTTCTACCGCTTCATGCTGGCGTTTTATTCAATGGGATAACTCATCAGTACCACCGGATGTGTCATCCTGAGCGCAGCGAAGGACCTGCGGTTTCAGCGCTCTTAGTCGTTAGAGGGGTATCTGAAGGGCACGGCTTCTAGCCGTGCCATAACCAACCCACCCCAGAACGGCTTCAGCCGCTGAGGGAAACACGGATGCCCCTTTAAGACATCGTCCTTCTCCGCTACACTCGTAGACCAAGCACTCCCATGGCAAAACTGACCGAACAGGAACAACAGGAAGTCATACGCTTCGTAGAGGCGGGCAAGCCGCTTCCTGAGAAATACCGATTTCTGCTCTTCGACGACAAGCGCGAGGTGGAGCTGGTCTGGAACGGGAAGACGAACGAGGTCACCAACGTCGTCCTGCCCTTTCAGGTGATCGAGCAGGTCGACGAGCCGCGTGCCGAGAAGCCTGAGGACACGGCTGCCCAGGGCGGCCTCTTCGATGTTCGCGGACGGCAAATCAAGGGCTGGACCAACAAGCTCATCTGGGGCGATAACAAACTCATCCTCTCGTCGCTCAAGAATGGACCTCTGCGAGAGGAAATCGAGGCGCAAGGCGGCCTCAAGCTCATCTACATCGATCCTCCATTTGACGTCGGAGCCGACTTCTCAATGGACATCGAAATTGGGGAAGAGACATTCACAAAGAAGCCAGGCATTCTAGGGAACCTCTGAGTAAGGTTCAGTTTTTGCAGCCTTGAAATGAATGTGAGCCGATGCTGCGTTCAGGACGTGGGTGGAGGGTTGTTGATCCTTGTTTTTCGGTCCCGAGGTGCGCTTCTTGGCGCTCTCCGGCCACACTATGCCCCCAGAGGGGCCAGCCGTTTGCGGTGCAGGTAAAGGTTGACCAGCGCAAATGCGGCGCACAGGTGGTGATGATTTTTCTTCAAGCCGCGGAAGCGCACCTTCACGAATCCAAACACGCGCTTGAGGATGCGGAAAGGATGTTCCACCTTGGCTCGTATCCTGGCCTTGGTCCGGTTCTTTCTTCGTTGTAACTCGTCGATGATGTGCTTATATCTTGTCCGCCGCGAGGTCATGTCCTGGGCGTGCGGCGCGGCCTTGCGGATCACCTCGCCCTGCCCTTGATAGCCTCCGTCGCCCCACACCTTGCGCTCGTCGCCGTGCAGCAGATCGGGCAGCATGTGCTTGTCCGCCACCGAAGCCGCCGTCGAGCACACCGAGTGCACGTGGCCTTGCTTGGAATCCACACCGATGTGCGCCTTCATCCCGAAAAACCACTGGTTGCCCTTGCGCGTCTGATGCATCTCCGGGTCCCGCGTACCGGTCGCGTTCTTGGTCGACGAAGGCGCATGAAGGATGGTGGCGTCCACAATGGTGCCCGTGCCGATGCGGATGCCGCGATCCTCAAGGTAGCGGTTGACCGCCTCCAGCATGGCCCCGCACAGATCGTGCCGCTCCAGCAGATGGCGGAAGTTCAGGATGGTCGTCTCGTCCGGCGCAGGCGCACGGCCCAGATCCACGCCCGCAAACCGCCGCAATGCCGCCGAATCGTACAACACCTCTTCCGCAGCAGGGTCCGACAGGTTGAACCAGTGCTGCAGAAAGTAGATGCGCAGCATGATCTTCAATCCCACCGGCGGCCGGCCGTTGCCCTCCTTCGGGTAATGCGGAGCGATCAATGACTCCAGCTCCGGCCATGGCATAACCCGGTCCATCTCTTCCAGAAACTTCTCCCGCCGCGTCTTCTTACCGTACTTCTCGAAGCTCCCTTGCGAAGCCAACGTAAGTTGCCGCATCCGCGCTCTGCCTCCTGCTCCAACATTACCCGCTGACAATGCGGCTTGGGGAGTTCTTCAGAGGTTCCCTAGAGGAGATTGCTTATCGTGATACGTGGGGGCGAGGTGCCGACAGCTTTATCGCTATGCTCTATGAACGGCTTGTTCTAATGCGCGATCTTCTCGTCGACGACGGCCTTCTCTATCTGCACTCCGACTGGCGCGTAAATGCATATATACGCCTCGCACTCGATGAGGTCTTCGGCAAAGATCATTTCGTAAACGAGATCATATGGCATTACTACAACAAAATGCAGGGAAATATAGGTCGCTTCGCCTCCAATCACGACATCATCCTGTCATACCGCAAGGGACCAAGTTTCGAATTTACGACCGTTAGGGAAAAACGGGAAAAACCTAAGAAACAGCAGGCTAGAGTATGGGATCCGTTGACCAAAAGTCTCAAACAAGCAAAAGACGACAAAGGTCAACTGGTGTACTACGACGATACAGAGCGCACCATAGATGACGTTTGGAAGCTAGCCTACTTAATGCCAGCCGACAAACGAGAGAAATTGGGCTACCCGACACAAAAGCCCGAGAGACTTATCGAGCGAATCATAGCGTCCTCTTCAAGGAGCGACGATCTAGTAGCAGATTTCTTCGGCGGCGCAGGAACAGTTGCGGCAACGGCGGAACGCATGGGAAGAAAATGGATCAGCAGCGATTTAGGTAAATTTGCCACCCACACAACCCGCAAGCGCCTCATCGGAGTACAGCGCGCCCTGAAAGCCTCCGGCAAGAACTATCGTGCCTTCGAAATCCTCAACCTCGGAAAATACGAACGCCAACACTACGTAGGAGTGAACCCAAACCTCCGCGAAGCCGAGCAGCAGGCCCAACTTGCACAGAAGGAAGCAGACTTTCTCGGCCTCATCCTCCGCGCCTACCGTTCCGAAAAGACAGACGGCTTCAAGACATTTCAAGGCAAAAAGGCGGGGCGCCTCGTCTCCGTCGGCCCGGTCAATCTCCCAGTCACGCGTCTCTATGTGGAAGAAGTGATCGCAGAGTGCCGTCAGAAGCACATCACTCGCGTCGACATCCTTGGGTTCGAGTTCGAGATGGGGCTCTTCCCCCACATCCAGGAAGAGGCGAAATCGAAGGGCATCGACCTCGTTCTGAAGTACATCCCCGCCGAGGTCTTCGACAAACGAGCTGTCGAAAAGAACCAGGTCCGCTTTTACGACGTGTCATTCATCGAGGTCAAGCCGCATGTCACGAAAAACAGCATCGCTGTAGAGCTAACCGACTTTTCCGTCTTCTACTCCCAGGACTCCATCGCCGAGGCGGAGCAATCGGTGAAAGAGAGAGGCAGCAAGATCGTCGTCGAGAAAGGCCAGATCGTCAAGATCGCCAAAGACAAAAATGGCGTGGTCACTCGCGAGACGCTGACGAAGAAGTGGTCGGACTGGATCGACTATTGGGCCGTCGATTTCGACTATGAGAGCAAACGCGAAATCATCCGCAAGCCGATCGCGCCGGAGGATCTGTCTCCCGCAGCCGAGAGCTACGAGGAGGTCTGGACCGGAGACTACATCTTCGAGAACGAATGGCAGGAGTTCCGCACGAAGAAGGATCGCAGTCTAAAACTCCTCAGCGTCACCCGTGAATGCCCACCCGGCCGCCGCAAAATCGCCGTCAAAGTTGTGGACATCTTCGGCAACGACACGATGACGATCATCGATGTCACTGTGGGAGGCAAGCGGTAATGGCCCT
Source organism: uncultured Acidobacteriaceae bacterium (assembly GCA_963826855.1). Taxonomy (GTDB): domain Bacteria; phylum Acidobacteriota; class Terriglobia; order Terriglobales; family Acidobacteriaceae; genus Acidisarcina. The sequence goes on along the minus strand of CAWGZE010000028.1, from coordinate 12,643 downwards.
CCACCCAAACTTCCCCGATTCGCCGCACGAAATCCTCGACCCATCGGTACGCTGGTTCCCCGCCGACGAGGCGCTGCGTGAGACAACCGCCGACAAGCTAATGCCGCCCCTCGTTCCCACGCTTCGCAAAGAGGTAAAGCAATGGCGCGACAAAGGCTACACCGGCGCAACCGCCACTAGCGCTAGCCTCCTTCAATGGTGGTTTCTCACGCCGAAACTCTGGCCGCAAGCGGACGGAAGCCTTGCCGAGTTCCGCTATTACTTCGCCCAGCGAGAGGCGCTGGAGACCATCATTTACCTGTACGACGTGGTTGGAATCCGCGACAAGCACGACATGATGCGCTTCGACTCCTCCGGCCTCGTCTCCGGCGGAATGTTCGACGAGACCTGGCGGCGGTTCGTCGTGAAGATGGCGACTGGCTCCGGTAAGACCAAAGTGCTCAGCTTGGCCCTTGCCTGGAGCTTTTTTCACAAGACCTACGAGCCCGACTCCGGCCTATCGCGCAATTTCCTGGTGATCGCGCCAAACATCATCGTACTCGACCGCATACGTAAAGACTTCGACGGGCTAAGGATTTTCCTGAAAGGCGATCCGGTATTGCCCGAAAACGGCGTGGACGGCCGCAACTGGCGCGACGACTTTCAGCTCACCCTGCATATTCAGGACAATGTCCGGGTGACGCAGAAGACCGGCAACATCTTCCTGACGAACATCCATCGGGTCTATTCCGGCGACGACGTTCCGCCCTCCGCCGACGATGACGACACGATGGACTATTTTCTTGGGACCCGACCGACCGGTGCGACAACCGACTCCAAAGTGGATCTCGGCATGATCGTCCGCGATATCGACGAGCTGATGGTGCTCAATGACGAAGCCCATCACATCCACGACCCAAAGATGGCGTGGTTCAAGTCCATTCAGGACATTCACAACAAACTGTTGCAAAAAGACGGCGCGCTCGCTCTACAGGTAGATGTGACAGCCACGCCACGGGCCAACAGTGGCGCGATCTTCGTTCAGACCATCGCCGACTATCCCCTGGTCGAGGCAATCAGCCAAAATGTCGTCAAGCACCCCGTCTTGCCGGACGGCCCCAGCAGGGCGAAGCTGGTCGAGCGCCAGAGCGCGAAGTACACGGAGAAATACGCGGATTACCTCGACCTGGGCGTGATCGAATGGCGGAAGGCCTACGAGGAACACGAGAAACTAGGTAAGAAGGCCGTCCTCTTCGTGATGACCGACGACACCCGCAACTGCGACGATGTCGCCGAATATCTGCAAGCGCATTATCCCGATCTTGCGGGGGACGCAACGCTCGTAATCCACACGAACAAGAATGGAGAAATCTCCGAGGCGACCTCCGGCAAGAGCAAAGATGAACTGGACAAGATGCGCGCAGAAGCCAATTCGATCGACACATGGGAAAACCCGGCCCGGGCGATTGTCTCAGTAATGATGCTGAAAGAGGGTTGGGACGTCCGCAACGTGACAACCATCGTAGGCCTGCGGGCGTACTCTGCGGCCAGCAACATTCTTCCCGAGCAGACCCTCGGGCGAGGACTGCGGAAGATGTATCCGGGAGGAGCAGAGGAATACGTTAGCGTCGTTGGCACCGACGCCTTCATGGACTTCGTCGAATCGATCCAGGCGGAAGGAGTTGTCCTCGAACGTCGACCGATGGGTGAGGGCACTGGGCCAAAGACGCCGCTGATGGTGGAAGTCGATGAAGAAAATGAGCACAAAGACCTCGACGCGCTGGACATTGAGATTCCGCGTCTAACGCCGCGACTTTACCGCGAGTTCAAGAATCTGGCCGACCTCGACGTGACCGCACTAGGCCACCAGAAGGTGCTGTACAGGCAATTCAGTGAAGCGGAGAAGCGTGAGATCGTCTTCCGGGATGTGACGACCGGCGAAGTGACCCATACGACCGAGCTGGATACGGCAGGAGTTGCTGATTATCAGAGCGTGATCGGCTATTTCGCTCGAACGGTAATGAAAGACCTTCGGCTTGTGAGCGGCTACGACGTTCTCTACGGAAAAACCAAGGCCTTCGTGCTGGAAGAACTCTTCGACCGAGCAGTCGATCTTGAGGACGCCAACACCCTTCGCAATCTCTCTGAAGTTGCCGTCGCGAGAACCATTCTGGAAAGCTTCAAGAAGGCGGTAAACGCCTTGACCGTCCGCGAGCGCGGCGACGCCGAAATTCGCGACCGCATAAAGCTCCGCGAAACGCGCCCGTTCGTGGCCAAGGAACAGGGCTATGTCGTTTCGAGAAAAAGCGTCTTCAACCGCACTATTGGAGACAGCGGATTTGAACTTGAGTTCGCAAACTTCCTGGAGAAATGCCCTGATGTTGAAGCCTATGCGAAAAACTATTTCGCCGTCGGCTTCAAACTTGACTACGTGCGTGCGGACGGCAACATCTCTGACTACTACCCCGATTTTTTCGTGCGTGTTGGCGGCGAGACGTGGATCGTCGAGACCAAAGGGCGTGAGGACCTCAACGACCCGGGCAAGTGGGAGCGTTTGAAACAGTGGTGCAAAGACGCCAGTGCGGTTGACGGCGGCCTCCAATACCGTGCTCTGTTCGTAAGGGAAGAGGATTGGGAGAAATATAAGCCAACTAACTTTCAGAATGCCATCGCTGCATTTTCGGCGAACGCGTAAGCGAATGACCATGATCGCTGAGCGAGCATAAGGACAATTCCCAAATCGGGAAACCAACCCACTTTCCCCAAAGAATTCCCACCAGAAATCCACCCCAACACGATAACCTTGAAAACAGAGCCAGGAAGCAGCTCCAGGCCCTAGAGCATTTCCCGTACAGGCGTAGTCCAAAGCGCAAGCGGCGGCGTGGGTTTTCCGTCAAATCCGGGGTCCCCAGCGACAGGTCTTCGTTGCTGGGGTGGAAGAAAAGCCACACTTAACGGACGTTCGATGATACCCAGCAATACGGGAAATGCTCTAATAGCCAGGGTGGATGATGAGAGTTTGCCAGTCCACTCGGTACAAACGCTGTAAGTTATTGATTTCGGAGTATCTGTAAGCAAGTTCCATGGAATGACGACTTTACAACGCCGACCACCACCTAACCCAATGAAACCAAACGGGTTATTCACAGAGACGGGGGGTGGGGGATACCACCAGTCGAAAGGTCACTTCCCCGGAAAAGGCTCGGCGCGCATGCTCCCGTCGCGCTCTTTCATCAGGATTTGCACCTTGCCCTCGGCAGTGTCCAGCTCCCGCTTGCAGGCGGTCGAGAGGCGCACGCCCTCCTCGAAGAGCCGGATCGACTCCTCCAGCGGCAGGTCGCCGCGTTCCAGTTGGTCGACGATCTTCTCCAGCTGCTTCAGCGATTCTTCAAACGTTGCCAACTTGCAGTCCCTCAACTGACACAGCTTGTGAAACCGGAACACTCGGCTCCGCCGCGGTCGGCACCGGAAGCACCTCGGCAATCACCTCGGCAGCGACCGCATAGCGGCCAAACGGAGCGCTCACCTGCACTCCCTGAATGCCGCCGTAACCCATCTGCCGCGCCGCGCGCAGCATCTCTTGCGCGATGCGAACGCCCTCGGCCCGCGCCAATTCTGGAGTGTCGGCCTGCTGCATCCGCAGCAGGATCTGGTCGGGAACGCTGACCCGCAGATCGTTCTTCATGAACTCGGCATTGCGCAGGCTGGTTAAAGGCCAGATGCCGGCAATGACCGGAATCCGGAAGCCCTCGATGCGCTTAAGGAAGGTCTCCAGCACGTTCAGGTCAAAGACCGGCTGAGTGATCGCGTATTCTCCGCCCGCCTCGACCTTATAGGCGAAGCGGCGAATCTCGTTGTCCAGGTCAGGCACGCCGGGATTGGCCGCGACGCCGATCGTAAATCCCGTCGAAGCTCCAATCCCGTTGCTGCCAATATCGAGGCCGTGGTTAAGCCGATTGACGATGTTCACCAAGCCGATCGCATCGACATCAAATACAGCGGTTGCGTCGGGATAGTTCCCCAGCTTCGGCGGATCGCCAGTGAGGCAGAGAATGTTCTTCAGCCCAATCGACGAAGCACCCAGCAGATCGCTCTGAATGCTCAGCACATTGCGGTCGCGGCAAGTGTAATGCAGCACCGTTTCGATCCCAGCCTGTTGCTGTATCTGGATGCACAGGCTCTGGGCGCTCATGCGCGCCGAGGCGCGCGGCGAATCCGGCACATTGATCGCATGCACGCCTAGCTTCGCCAGCAGTCTCGCGCCGTCCAACTCCTTGACCGCGGAGATTCCTCGCGGCGAGACAATCTCAACCAGGGTGACGAACTCGCCGTTCGCCACCAGCCGTCCGATCTTCGACCGTTCGGCCAGTGGCGCAGGAGGAGTTTCGGTGACTATCGGTTCGCGCGACCCGGCCTTCGCCGGATGCTTCTGCGCCTGCACAGCGCGCATCGCCGACTTGATCGCACGGATATGGTTTGGCGTCGTCCCGCAGCAGCCGCCGAGGTACTGCACGCCAGCCTTGAGGAACTTCTTGGAGAAGTTCGCCATGTACTCGGGCGAACAGAGGTAGATATTCCGGCCCTCGATTGCCCGAGGCATCCCGGCATTTGGCATGACCACTAAGGGGAGCGAAGTCGCCGCTGCCATCCGCTCGATGGCGGTAAGCACTGTCGCTGGGCCAGCGCTGCAATTGACGCCGACCGCATCGGCGCCCCAGGCAGTCAGCCTCGTCGCGGCCGTCTCGCAAGTGGCGCCATCCAGGCAGTTCGCCTCTTCATCCACGGTGACCAGCGCCAGCACAGGAACTCCCGGAGCGGCATCTGCTGCCGCCAGAAGCGCCTGTTCGGCTTCATTGAGGGCCGAAATCGTTTCGATTACCAGCAAATCGACGCCGCCAGCGACCAGACCCTTGATCTGTTCCGTGAATGCAGTTCGAGCTTCTTCCAGCGAAGTCTTGCCCAGCGGCTCAATCAACACCCCCAGCGGACCGATCGACCCGGCAACCCAAGCCTCTCCCGCCTGTTTGTCGGCGAGCTGCGCGACTGCCTGCCGCGCCAGCTGCGCTCCCGTCCGGTTGATAGCGAAGACCTTGTCCTGCAAGCCAAAGCGGGCCAGCCGGAAGGCGTTGGCGCCGAAGGTGTTCGACTCAATGATTTCTGCGCCGGCCTGTAGGTACTCCTCGTGGATTGAACGCACCAGTTCGGGCTGCGAAAGGTTCAGTTCGTCGTAACAGCGGTTGATGAAGACGCCGCGATCGTAGAGCATCGAACCCATCGCTCCGTCAAAAAGCACTGTCCGCTCACCAAATAGTTCCTGAAGTCGTCCCATTCGTGTGGCTCCATGTTCATGCTATGCCAGGCGGTGTTTCGGCGCCAGCGACACAGGGCTTTGTTATACTTCAGACTCCGGTAGTTCGTCCGTAATGGATCGGTGAGGGTTTGGTTTGAAGAAGAGAAGTATGCTGCGCCCGTGGTTTTACACCCGTTTGGCAAGTTTTTCCCTGGTGCTTATTTCGGCGACACTGTTTCTTGCGGGTTGCGGCCAGAACTTCTACTTCGCGGGGCGCAATTTGCCCCCCAGCGGCGTTACCAACCGGGTGCTGATTGCAATCCAAAACCCCAGCGCTTTCACCAAGGGCGCTCTGACCTTTGTCGACGCCTACTACGACATCCGCCACGCCTATAACAATATCAACGAGACCTTTTCGATTAGCGGAGCCTCGGTAAGTGTGCCGTTGACGATCCAGAACATGCCGGAAGAGCAGGCTGGGGCAGTCTATAACTCCGGAGACGGCAGCCTCTCGCTGATCAACTATTCGACCGAGAAGCAAGCGACGAGTCTCGCCGGGGCGCCCGCGGCCAGCATCTTCATAAGCCGTAACCAGAACTACGTCCTCTCCGCCGATCAGACTGCGCATTACGTAGTTATCAACGACCGAACTCTAGGCAGGACCATCCCACTCAACTTGCCCGGAGTCTACAGGGTGTCGTTAAACGCGAGCGGAACTCTAGGCCTGGCGTTTGTACAGAACTCCAACACCGCTTACAGTCTGGTTCACCTGACCGGACCGCAGCAAACCTCGTACCAGTCGTATTTTGCGAGCAACGGAACCTGGCCCGCGAATGCCTACGGACTTCCCGCGCAGGATTGCGAACCGCAAAACCTGCCCGTCTACTGCGTCTATCCGATCAGTCCCGGCACGGCCAGCTTCGACCGTCCGGTCAAGGCCCTCTTCTCACCCGACGGTTCGTCGATCTACGTCCTGAGTTGCGGACCGGAGTGCGGCGGCACCGCATCCGCCCTTACGACCATTTCCATCACGACTTCATCCCTGAACAACGGTTCGCTTGGGCCCGCGGGAATCAATCTGCAGGCAAACGCGACCTATCCGATTCCCGGCGGGGCCACCAACGCGATTGGGAATGGGACCACGCTCTACGTCGCCGGGCAATCGGTGCAGCCGGATGGTTTTCTTGCCGGCAATCTCACCGTCTTCAGCTTCACCACCAACCAGATACTCGGAACCTATTCGATCTCTGATGGCACCCATAACAAGATGCTCTTCGCCGACGACAACACACTCTTCATCGGCTCGGTGCAGTGCCAGGCCGGAGAGCGTTACCACCTCGATCCCGCTTCGTCCACAGGCTGCCTGACGATGTTTAACACCGGCACGAATGCCGTGAGCTTCGATACCTACAAGGGCGACCTCACGGGAATTGCCGATGTCGAGGGACTGCATAAGATTTATGTCGCCGAGGGCGGGCAAATATACATCTACCGCACCACCGACTTCGCTGCGCTCGATAACTCCGACGTCACGATCGTAGGCACCGCCGCTGATGTCGCCTATATGGACGGCTCCTCCGACGCAAACAACACCACCTACTGACCCAATGGCAACCGTCGACGTGCTCGCCATCGCCGCCCATCGCGATGATGTCGAGCAAACCTGCGGCGGCACGCTGCTGCGCATGAAGGCCCTCGGCCTGCGCACTGGCATTCTGGACCTGACGCAGGGCGAGGCGGGCACTAGAGGCACGGCCGCAGAGCGCACTGCCGAGGCGGCCGAGGCGGCACGCATCCTACAGGTCGATACTCGAGAGGCGCTCGATATCCCCGACGGACGGGTCGAGAACACCTACGAAAACCGGATCAAAGTTGCGTCGGTGATACGGAGGCTGCGCCCCAGAGTAGTCATTCTGCCATATTGGACTGGACGCCACCCTGACCACTACACCGCCTCGACGCTGGGCTATGAAGCCTGTTTTCTCGCCGGTCTCGCGAAGGTTGATACGGGGGCGGCACCGCACCGCCCGTTCAAGATCGTCTACGCCAGCCTCTACGCCGATGTGCGGCCCAGCTTTGTGGTCGACATTTCGGACCACCTCGAGATGCGCTTCAATGCACTGATGGCTTATCGCTCGCAATATGCTAACCAGGGCTCGGGCAGCGGTCTCTTCGTCCCGGAGGAAGAGATTCGGGAGCGCACCTTCGCCATGGCGCGGCATTACGGCCTGCTCGCGGGCGTTCGCTACGCCGAGCCCTTCGTGCAGAAGGAGATCGGTCTGGTCGAAGACCTGACGATGATTCCGCTGCAGTCGATCTAACCGGTCGATCCAAACTCACCAATGACTGGCTTGAGGCTAAGTTCAAGACGGCAGCGCCGCGCGCGAAACTCGACTACTTTGCTGAAATGGGCCGAGTCGATGCAACGCCAAAGCGAAATCGTGCAACTACTTTAGCGATGGTACGACCCTGTTTTCTCGTGATCGACCGTGAGTTTCCGGGCAGCATTTCGACCCGCAAGCTGGTGATCGAAACCGCTAAGTTCAACGTACTCACTGCTTACTCCTCGCAAGAGGCGCTGGATACGCTGCAACAATTTCCGGCCATTGCGGGAGCCGTGTTGGACGCAGATATTCCTGGCATGCCCTGCGAGTCGCTCGTCGGCGGACTGAAGGCAATCAAGCCGGGAATTCCGGTAGTCGTCATCTCGGGTCCCGCCGATCGCGATTGCGCCAACGCCGACTACCAGGTAGAAAGTTTTGACCCAAGAAAGCTGCTGGAAACCCTGCAGAAGCTGAAGCCAGTTGAAGTAGCTGAGATCGAGCGAAATGAAGAGCGGCTACACGGAAGCTGAGCGCTTAAGCATCCATCCCATGCCGGCAGGTAGGGTAACGCGCTTCGATACACCGGCAAGTGGGCTTTGGCACTCAACGAAATCAATCGTCTTCATCTTCGGCGTGCAGACGCTGTGCAGACGCAGCGATGATCTTTTCCTGCTGCGCCGCGGGGACGAGATCATAATGGTCCATCTCCATGTGAAAGCTGCCCAGTCCCTGGGTCATCGCCGTGAGGTCGGCACCGTAGCTGAGCATTTCGGCCATAGGAACTTCGGCACGCAGGCTGATCGATCCGCGGTGCGATTCCATACCCTGCACCTTGCCGCGACGGCCGTTGAGGTCGCCCATCAGCGTTCCTGCAGCCGATTCCGGTGCATCGATCTGCACCTTCATGATTGGCTCGATGATCGCTGGACGCGCCTGCTCAATGCACTTGCGGAAGGCAATCCGTCCCGCCATGCGAAAGCTCAGTTCGTTGGAATCCACATCATGGTAGGAGCCGTCTTTCAGGATCACCCGGAAATCAACAACCGGATACCCAGCAAGATAACCCCGCAGCGCCGCTTCCTGAATGCCTTTTTCGATTGCCGGAATGTAGTTTCTTGGGACCGCCCCGCCGAAGATGTCGTTCACAAACTCGAATCCCGCGCCGCGCGGCATCGGCTCGATGCGAATCACGCAATCGCCGAACTGGCCGTGCCCGCCTGATTGTTTCTTGTGCCGTCCACGTGCCTCGACGCCGGCTCGGATCGTTTCTCGATATGGCACCTTCGGCGCCTGCAGCGTGACCTCGGTGTGATAGCGCTTCTTCAGTTTGGAGACGATCACCTCGATATGCTGCTGCCCTGAGCCGGCGATCAGGAACTCGTGGGTCTGCGGATCGCGGTAGAAGCGAATCAGCGTGTCCTCTTCCATAAGGCGGTGGAGTCCGGTGGCGAGTTTGTCTTCATCGGCGCGCGTCCGCGGCTCGACCGCAAAGGCGATGGCCGGTTCGGGCAGCATCGCCGGTTCATAAAAGATCGGCTGCGCCTTGTCGCCAAGCGTGTCTCCCGTAAAGGTGTTCTTTAGCTTGGCGACCGCGCCGATGTCCCCCGCATGCAGTTCCGTAACCGAAGCAGCAACCTTGCCTTCCATGATCGCCAGATGGCTGAATCGCTCTGCCGCGTTTCGGTTATAGTTCTGCACCGTGGCGTCGTTGCGCACCACGCCCGAAAAGACTTTGAAGAACGAAATGTGCCCCGCGAAGGGATCGGAGATGGTTTTGAAGACATAGAGAGAAAGTGGCTGGTTATCTGCGACGGGACGAGTGACCATTTCAGTCCCTTCGTTATTCCATGACGCTGTCTCGTGGCCGTTGCTGCCAACCACCACATGCACCGGAGTGGCCCGCGCCGCCACCGGAGCACGCTCAACCGGCGCAGGAGCGTAGACGCGCAAGAACTCTAGCAACTGATCGGTAGCGATATTGGCAAGCCCGGAGGTAAAAAGAACCGGGAAGATGCGGTCTTCGCGAATTGCCTCGTGAAGAGCAGCCACAAGGTGCTCTTCTGGGATCGTACCCTCCGCGAAGTACTCCTCCATGAGTTCGTCTTTGCCCTCGGCAACCAGCTCGACCAACGCCTCATGCGCTGACTTCGCCGTCTCGACCAATTCTGCTGGAATCTCGCCAACCTTACCCTTGCCATTGGAGCCGGCGGGATACAAAAACGCCTTCATCGAGATAAGGTCGATCACTCCACGAAAGGGCGTTTTCGAGGCCGCGCTACCTTGCCCGATCGGCAATTGGACTGGAACTACGCTTCGCCCAAAGGAACCCCGCAGCGACTCTAAAAGGGCCAGCGGCTCGGCAAGCGGATCTTGCCCGGAGCCATTCGCCGCGGGCTTGCCGGAGTCGCGGTCCATCTTGTTGACCACTAAAATGCGTGGCAGCGAAAACTCCTCCGCATAGGACCAAACCCGCGCAGTCATCGGCTCAACCCCGGCGCAGGCGTCGACCAGCACCACAGCCGATTCCACTGGGAGCATGGCCGCCTTGGCCTCGTGGACGAACATGCTGAAGCCCGGCGTGTCGACGAGGTTGACCTTCACCCCATTCCACTCACCCCATGCGACGGCGTTGGAGAGAGTCATTCGTCGCGCGATTTCTTCCTCGTCGTACGCGGTGACTGCGGTGCCGTCGTCGACGCGACCGGCAGACGGAACCGCACCGGCGGTCGCAAGCATGGCTGAGACAAGAGTGGTTTTTCCGCAGTGGAAATGGCCGGTAATTGCTGCGTTGCGGATCTTATTCCCGGCGAATACGTTCATCAAACCCTCCGGTTCCACGCGTAGACAGGGCTCCGCGCGGAGGAGATTCTCTGAAAGGCATGAAGACTAACACAATCGGCCGCAGCCGGGAAAGGGCGTCCGCCATGCGCCGACCTGATGACCCTTCACGGGCTCGCTAACCTCTAGATTTGCGAGGCCGACAAGGGGTTCAATATCTGGTTGGAAATGTTGCTCACGATCGCCTCATAGCTGTAGCGAGGCGACGCGGAAAGCGTCTTCCAGTCGGGATCGGCCACAAATTTGGCCCAGCCCGCATTCAACTCATCGATATCGGTAAAGCTCAACATGTAGGTCAGATTGGGCATTCGCGGACCGGCCAGCGTATCGGCATAAAATACCGCGCGGCAACCGGCCTTGGTAAAGATCTCGAATTCGCCTTTGTGGAACATCTCCACCTTACGAACGTGAGCGCCGTAGCTGGGGCTCTCGTAGGTGCGCAGCTGGAAGATACGCTTGGCTTTTGCCGAAGCCGGCGGGGTCAGTTTTGGCCACCCTTCAAACGCGATCAGGAACGAGGCGTCGACGCGCACAAAGGGCGGCGCCGTCGCGGGCGCATTCCAGAACGGCTCGGCCGCCTTGAGAAAATCGGCGTCCTGGGCGAGCTTGAGGTCCAGCGAGACCAGCGACTCGGCAGAAGTGCTCGGTATCAGCGTGTAATAGGCCGGAGTCTCCTGACCGATGGACAGGCTGAAGGCGCCGACGGGGCCCATGCCCATCCGCGACAGGGCCGGAATCAGCGCGTCGTTGAAGTAACTCTCCGCCAGCTTGGTCTGCGGGCCATTTTGCAGTTGGTAGCGGCGAATCTGGTAATACTCCCGAGAGCTGGCGGCGGGCGTCTGCGCCGAAGCCTCGCCCGAAAGAGCAGTGGCTGATGCGGCGAGAGAAGTGGCGAGGAATTGGCGACGTTGCATGGTCTTCTCCGGAACGAAACCTGATTCTACGTCAAGATGACTGACGGCTCGAATTGCATAGGTCTTTCGCGAAAGGGCAAGCTGATAACCATGCCGGAACTGCCTGACATCGCCGCCTACCTCAGCGCTCTCGAACCGCGCATCGTTGGAGAGCCACTGGAGCGTGTCCGCGTGGCAGGCATCTCTCTGCTGCGCACAGCGCAACCGCCGTTGGCTTCGGTGGAAGGCCGCACCGTGCGGGAGCTGCGGCGGATCGGCAAGCGCATCGCCCTCGGCCTGGAAGGCGATCTCTGGCTGGTGCTCCACCTTATGATCGCCGGTCGCCTGCACTGGTGTCCGCCGGGGGCGAAGCTCGCTGGACGTCAAAGCCTCGCCGCATTCGATTTTCCGAAAGGCTCCCTGGTGCTCACCGAGGCCGGCACGAAACGCCGCGCGTCGTTGCATGTTGTGGCCGGCGAAGAGGCGCTGCGCTCGGTCGACCCCGGCGGCATCGATGTCTTCGCCAGCGACCTCAACCAGTTTCGCGCTGCTCTCTGCGCCGAGAACCACACATTAAAGCGCGTGATCACCGATCCGCGCGTCGTCGATGGCATCGGCAACGCTTACTCGGATGAAATTCTGCACGCGGCGCGACTCTCACCCATCGCGTTGACACAGAAGCTGAAGCCCGAGGAGTGGGAGCGGCTCTACACGGCGACCCGCGAAACGCTCCAGCTCTGGATCGATCGTCTGCGAGCCGAATCCGAAACGGCCTTTCCGGAAAAGGTAACCGCGTTTCGCAAAGATATGGCTGTCCACGGGCGCTACGGAGAGCCGTGCACGCGATGCGGCGAGAAGGTGCTGCGCATTCGCTACGCCGATAACGAAACCAACTACTGTGCCAAATGCCAAACTGGCGGGGTAGTGCTCGCCGACCGGAGTCTGTCGCGTTTGCTGGGAAAAGACTGGCCGCGAACGCTGGATGGGTTAGAGGCCCTCAAGCGACGCTAACTCTTTCCCATGTAAATAAACCGCAGCAGGAACAGCAGCGCCAGCACATAGAGCAGCCAGTCGTCCTTCCGAAAGTGTCCGCGAATCAGCCGCAGTCCTGCATAAGCAATCATCCCAAACCCAAGTCCGCTCGCAATCGAATAGGTCAGCGGAATCATGATCAGGGTGAGGAAGGCTGGAAACGCCACCAGGGGATCGTGCCATGAGATTTCGCTGATAGTCGACAGCATCAGCGAGCCCACGACGATCAGGGCAGGCGCGGTCGCGGCCGAGGGCAACACCCCAAGAAAGGGCGCGATGAAGAGCGC
>CAWGZE010000027.1:0-42615 GCA_963826855.1 uncultured Acidobacteriaceae bacterium | reverse complement strand
TCCGGTTCCGTGCACGGTCAGGAAGATATACGGTTGTTCAGGATCAGGCTCTCGTTTCCGGCGCAGACGCACCAGATGCGTGTCCACCGTCCTCGTGCTTGGGTAGTTCTCGTATCCCCAAACTTCTTCAAGCAGACGATCTCGGGACAGAGCTTCACCCGAATGACCGATGAAGTATTTCAACAGCTCGAATTCCGTGGAGGAATGTCGAGAGCCTTGCCTGACCTCAGCACTCGACGACGGTGAAGATCCACTTCCACATCACCGAAGCTGTGCTGGTCCTGATTCTTCGGTACTACCGCCGTGCGCCGCAGGATTGCCTTGACTCGCGCCAACAACTCGCGAATCGAGAATGGTTTTGTCACGTAGTCGTCGGCGCCAAGTTCGAGGCCGACCACTTTGTCTACTTCCTGGCCGCGGGCGGTCAGCATGATAATCGGGATGGAAGGGCGTTTGGCGCGTAATTGCCTGCATACTTCCAGACCGCTCAAGCGAGGCATCATGACATCCAGGACTACCAGGTCCGGAGATCCTTCCAGTGCCTGCTGAAGGCCCTCGACTCCATCGCGCGCGGTAATTACTTCATAGCCTTCAAACTCAAAATTGTCGCGCAGTCCAGCCACCATGTTGGGCTCGTCCTCGACGACAAGAATCTTCGCCGGAGGCCGTGCCTCAGCTGACTTTGTCTTGTCTTGTTGTTTCATGCCGACACCTCGTTCATCTGCTGGATTCCTATTTTCTGCAGCGGCAAAGTAATGATGAACCTGCTGCCCTTTCCGGGCGCGCTCTCAACTGCCACTTCACCTCCATGGGCCAGTACGATGTGGCGTACCAGCGACAGTCCCAATCCGCTTCCCTTCGTGTTATGTACCAAGGGATCGCCCACCCGATAGAACTTCTCGAAAATCTTGAGTTGTTCCTTCGCGGGAATCCCGATTCCGCGATCGACTACCTCAAGGTTTACGCCTTTAGTGTGACGGTAAAGACGAACCCCAAGGTATTTCTGAGTTCGCAGAGTACTTCACCGCATTGTTCACGAGATTCAATAGCGAGCGGGCTATCGCCTCGCGATCCACCCATAGCGGTGGCAGATCGGCGTCGATCTTCTGTTCGAACTGGAAACCGTTTTGCTCGATTTCAAAACGATAGATTCGAGCGTGCTCCGCACCAGATCAGCCACGTTGGTTTCGCGGAAGCTGTACTCTTTTTTGCCCGACTCATACGAGAGAAGTCGAGAATATTATTGATCAGCGAGGTCAACCGCTCACTCTCTTTGCGGATGATCTCGTAGTATTCCTGCTGTTTCCCGGAACTGGAGATGCGTCCCAGCTCCAGCGTCTCAGCGTAAAGACGGATGAGCGCGAGCGGCGTTCTCAGCTCGTGGGAGACATTGGAAACAAAATCGGATTTCAATTTCGCCAGCGCAAGTTCGCGGGTCACGTTGCGATAGGTGAGGATCATTCCGGCGCCCATCAGTAGCGAAAGCGCCGCAAGGATGAGAAATTCGTTCCGCAGGAGGTGGTTGCTGATGTCCGCTATCGTGGTTCCGCGCAGCTTGATTCCGAGAATCAGCCCCGGGAAAACATCCTCGAAAGGACGCTCAACTTCGGGCCACCCTCCATCCCAATAATCTGAAGCGGCCAGAGGGTTATCTTCTTTTTCCGTTCGAACCATGATTGCGGTCTGCGGATGGGATGTATCGCCTTCATTCTGGCGGGGCACAACTTCGTTCAGCGCCTGAGGGAAAAAGCGGTTCTTCAAGTAGTCGGTGTCATAGATAAACCCCGCAAGCGCGGGATGTTCCGGGGTCGAACCGCGGGGTGAGAAAAGTACCAAAGTCTGATACTGCATCTTGTCGCCCCGGGACAGCCAATGATCGGTGATAAGGACGGGCCGTCCTTCTGCCGCCCCAATATGTTGCAATTTGGTGACGTACATCTTGCCCTCAAGATCGGTCCAGTCTCCGAAATTCGAAGCGAGCGTCTTACTTTCTGAACAGAATCGGCTGTCTCCCATCCGGCACGGCTGAGATCGAAATTGAAGGCTGCCTTTCCCCTTCCACAGAAATGCATGGGCGATGTCAGGGTGGGCTGTCAAAAACGGGTCGAGGTCGTCCGAATTGTCTACGTTGGGGAATTTTGCGCGGGCTTCTTCTACGACGTTCCACGCACGCTCGTCAATCCGCTTTTCAGCGATAGCCAGGACCTGTTGATAGTCCCTCTGGATGACGGCCTCTATCGCCTTGTCTTGCTGAATATTCCTGAGGTAATAAACCCCGAATACGATGAGCGCGGCCGCGGGCAGCATGACCGCCAGCATGAGCAACAATATCCGCTGCCGCTCGGACCAACGTGAAATTTGAAGCTTCAACATATCCGCGCTACCAAGTAAGTATCCCCCGGCAGAGCCGGGGGCCTTATTGCGTGAGCCGCTCGAAGCGGCTTGAGCGGGGTCGCTAACGCGGCCCCGTTGGGTTGAGCCACCTTGACGGTGGCAGGCTATTGCCACATGTTCATCTGGTCGAGACGCTCGTCTTCCTTCTCCTGGTTGCGGATGTAATCCCGAATGGTCGTCTCGTCCCGGCCCACGGTTGACACGAAATACCCTCGCGCCCAGAAGCTCTGTCCCGCATAGTTCTGTTTCCGCTCCCCGTACACCCGGGCCAGGTGGATAGCGCTTTTGCCCTTGATGAATCCCACCACCTGCGACACCGCGTACTTCGGCGGTATCGAGATCATCATGTGGACGTGGTCCGCGAGCAGGTGGCCTTCCTCGATCCGACACTCCTTTTGCTCGGCCAGCTTGCGGAACACCTCGCCCAAATGTTTCCGCAGGCTCCCATACAGCACCTTCCGGCGGCATTTCGGTATAAATACAACGTGGTACTTGCACTCCCACTTCGAGTGGCTTAAGCTCTCGAACTCGTCCATCCAGTCTCTCCTTGAAGTGCGCTTGGCGGCTCACCTCTTGGAGTCTCTGGATGGACTTCCGCATATGTCAAACTTCTACTGCCTCCCCGGCACAGCCGGGGGTCTCCCGACTGAACTAGACGCTTTCTTCCTATCGAAGTAAACAATAGGTCAGGGAATCCGGGGATATGTCACAGGCGCGCAACAAATTGCAACAAATTGTGAACTAGCGGATCACCAAAGCCGGCCTAGGCGATGCGACAGGTAGCCTCTCGCGCGACCCCTCAGCCCCAGTCGAGAGGCATTTGAGTAGATACGGCGTCTCGCGCAATCCTAATCTTTTACGGGTGGTGCGCCTTCAATCGGCGCTCGGATTTCTCCGTGTACGAGTAGTCGACTACTCGTACAGTTCAAATCCTGACGTTTCCGAAAACCGGGGCGGTCTCTATCGGCAAGCTGGTTCCATTTGAGTTAAGGAGCGGCCGTCAAAATAGGAGCGCGCCGAAATCGCAGATTCACCTCAACTTCCACTCGTCTCCGGCTCCAAAATCTGCAGCTCCAGCGGAGGCTCGATCAAACAATCCATCTTACCGATCTCATCCAGCGCCCGCTTCAGCGCTGAGGTCGCGCAGGGTTCGACGGTCACGACAAATGGGAGCCGATCTTCGGGAAAACCCGGCCGCTGCAAGAGCGCGCCGATGTTGATTCCCTGCCTCGCCAGACCGCCTGCAATCTCCGCGACGATTCCTGGACGGTCTTTCACAATAAAGCGAATGTAATGCCGCAGCAACAGATCGCCGCTGACCGTCGCCCTTTGGCTGACAATGCTCGGAGCCTTCGAACCGTGCGCAATAGCCAGCAGATCAGAAATCACTGCGACCGCAGTGGGATGGCCGCCTGCGCCGTGGCCGGAAAAGACCGTGTCTCCGCCGTATTTGCCGCTGACCAGCACCATGTTTTCGGTGCCACGCGACCACGCAAACGGAGAAGCCTGCGGCACCAGCATCGGTCCCACCGTCGCCTGGACCTGCAATCCACCTGACGAGCCGGCAGTCGCATTGGTGACAAGCTGCGCCCGCGAGATTTGCCGGATTGTGCACTTCAGCTCGTGCGCATAGGCGAAATCGATCGCGGCGATCGGCACAATTGACCCGGCAGGAACATCCTCAGGGTGAATCTGAGCGCCGAGCGCGATGCGGCTCAGAATCGTGAGCTTGGCGCGGGCGTCGTAGCCTGCAACATCCTCGGTCGGATCGGCCTCGGCATAGCCAAGCATCTGCGCCTCGCGCAGAGCCTCAGAGAACTCCGCGCCCGCCTCCATCTTGCTCAGGATGAAGTTGCAGGTTCCGTTCAGAATACCCTCGATGCGATGACACTGGTCGCCTGCCAGCCCCTGCTGCAATCCGGGAATTACTGGTATTCCGCCAGCGACGGCGGCGCCATAGAGCAATTGGCAGCCGCGGCTTCGCGCCAGCGCTTCCAACTCCACGCCATGGGCGGCGATCAGTTTTTTGTTCGCGGTCACGACGGACTTCCCTGCTTCGAGAGCGCGGCGCACCCACTTGCCGGCAGGATCGAGGCCGCCCGCCAGCTCGACTACGATGTCGACATCGGAGCCGAGAACTTGTTCGGCGTCCTCCGACCATTCGACTGGACAAGTAAGCCAATCAACCCGCTTGCGGGCGACCGCCCGATTAAAGATATGGGTCAGCGCAAGCTCACTCGGCTGCAGGTCGCAGAGAATCCGCGCCACCGAGCTGCCAACGGTCCCGAAGCCGAGGATGGCCACCTTGCGCGGCTTGGCTGAAGTGTCCACGGAAGTTTGTGAAGTTACGAGCGTCCCGGTCATTGGTAATTTGTCATCGGCAATCGGTCGGTTCTCTTTGTAATCCTAGCCGAACTCAACGATCCCCATGCAGCAAACCCCACTTAGCCTTCAGCAGCGCCCACGAAGACACCGTCGCCGAGTCCTGAATTACCCCATCCCGGCAAAGCTCCTCAAACTCGCGCACGCTCACCCGATGCAAAACAAGGTCCTGCTCGGTGGCTTCCGGAGTGGCTTCGCCCTGGACGAGTTCGGTCGCGCAATAAAGATGAAAACCCTGATCGCTCATGCCATAGGCAAAATAGAGAAATCCGACATGGTCCATGCGTGCGGGAATCAAGCCGGTCTCTTCCCTTAGCTCGCCTCGCGCGATCTCGATAGGGTCGGCCTGAGGAGTGTCCTCCCAGGCTCCCCCGGGAAACTCCAGAAACCGCTTCCCCACCGGGTAACGCAGCTGCTCGATGAGATAGAGATGGCCGTCCTCCGGCGTCCCTTCCAGCGGAATGATGATGACCGCGGTCGGCTTCTCGACGAACGAATAAATCCCGCGCGAGCCGTCCAGCCGTTCGATCGCGTCTTCTCGGACCGTCATCCAGCGGTTCTGGTAGACAACACGGCTGGATATGGTTTTCATTGGGTTCTTATTCATCATGCGGGCTTGGGATGCGGAAGGAGTTAAGGCTCGATCAAAAAGTGCCCGTCGCGCATGATCTGCTCCTCCCCATTTGCGCCGCCGACCCAAATATTGAAGCGCAACCCGACCACATCGATATGCGTCGAAGACGTCCACGGCGCGCCGGTGTGTTCGCTGTAGGGGTTGCCAAAGGCCATGTGAATGCCGGGAAACTTCTCGTCCTGCAGAATGTTGCCAATTACCCGCGCGATGCCCAGATTCGTGCCGATCGCAAACTCGCCCACGCGGTCCGAATTCTCATCGGTATGCGTATACCCCCAGAACTCCTCCTGCAGCGCGCTGTTCTCAGAATGGCAATCGGTGATCCGGTTTTCCTTGATATGAATCGTCAGCGGAGTCTTATCCAGCAGCCCATAATGCGCGCACAGATAATCGCCAACCACGCCGTCGACGACGTAGGTTCCGTTCACCTCGCCCGGAGTCGTAAATATCTCGCCGCCGGGCAGGTTGCCCCACTTCTCGCGAGAGATGATGCCTGAAGTCTTGACCCACTTGTAATCGTGATTCAGCTCGGCGCGAACATCAGTCCCCGCTGCGGTCGTCGCGCGGATATAACTGGCCCGCCGCACGATCTCAATCAGCTTCTGGCTCAGCCGGTCGACCAGATGAAAATCCGCCCGCATGCCCTCGCACATGATCTGCGGCGTGATGTTGACCATGTGCGCGTGACGCATCCGGCGGCGATTGACCACGCTGGTCATCTGCATCCGCGAGTGAAGCTCGTTGCGCTGCACCATGACCGCAAAGATGCTGATGTCCGAGGTCTCCATGTCCTGCAGCACCGCGTCAGGCATATCGACCAGCGGACGCGGCGCGAGGTCTTCCAGAATGAACCCATCCCAGCGGCAGCCCTTGGCGTTCAGCTCGGCGGCCAGCGAACCGGCAATCGGCGCCGTCACCTGATCGGTGATCAGCGTAACCTTCTCGTCGGGCTGAATGCGCAGACAGGTCTCAACCGCGCTATGCGCGCCAGCGGCAAACTCGGCAGGAAACGGAGTGGCCAGGATCGCCTGGGCCCCATTGGATAAATGGTCGGACAATTGCGAAACGTGGGTGCTCATTATTTGGAAGGGATACTCCTCACGAAACCGCCCGGCTCTGCGCTGTCGCCGCGCCGGTATTCATGTTAGATTATCGTGAATTTCACGGCTTTCGATACGATTTCACGTCGATTTTGTGCATAACGGAGCCAGCCGGTGCTCCATTCAAGCCTTCAGTTGGCTTGAGTGGGAAGAACACATCTCCCAAGTTAAGAATTGTCATCCTGAACGAAGCCGAAGGACCTGCGGTTCCAGCGATTTTGGGTGCCCCATTCAAGCCTTCAGTTGGCTTGAGTGGGAAGAACACATCTCCCAAGTTAAGAATTGTCATCCTGAGGCGAAGCCGAAGGACCTGCGGTTCCAGCGAATTTGGGTGCTCCATTCAAGCCTTCAGTTGGCTTGAGTGGGAAGAACACATCTCCTAAGTTAAGAATTGTCATCCTGAGGCGAAGCCGAAGGACCTGCGGCTCCAGCGATTTTGGGTGCCCCATTCAAGCCTTCAGTTGGCTTGAGTGGGAGGAACGAATCTCGATCTATGGAATTGTCATCCTGAGGCAAAGCCGAAGGACCTGCGGTTCCAGCGAATTTGGGTGCTCCATTCAAGCCTTCAGTTGGCTTGAGTGGGAGGAACGAATCTCGATCTATGGAGTTGTCATCCTGAACGAAGCCGAAGGACCTGCGGTTCCAGCGAATTTGGGTGCCCCATTCAAGCCTTCGGTTGGCTTGAGTGGGAGGAACGAATCTCGATCTATGGAGTTGTCATCCTGAGCGAAGCGAAGGATCCGCAGTTAGCGATGCCGGCCTCGCTGCAATTCCCTGCCAGATGAATTACCCTTTCAACTCAAATGACCAAAGAAGAAGCCCAAAACCTCGCCCACCACTGGGTCGCCGCCTGGAACACCCACGACCTCGACGCGATCATGACGCACTATGAAGAAGCAATCGAGCTCACTTCGCCAGTCGCCGCCCAACTGTTGGGAACGCCAGACGGCAAAGTCATCGGCAAGCAAAGCCTCCGAGCCTACTTCCAGCGCGGACTCGACGCCTACCCCAAACTCCACTTCCACCTCGAAAACGTGCTATGGGGCCTCAACAGCGTCGTGCTCTACTACACCAATCAAAAAGGAACCCGCACCGCAGAGTTCATGGAGCTCTCAGCAGCCGGAAAAGTCGTACGAGTCGTCGCGAACTACAGCGCTTAGCCTCGCATATCGCATCGTCGTCTTCATCAATATTGGTGGCCCTCTATCGTTAATTGGCGACTTGGCGATGATGCGCTAATCCAGGCCAGCCTCTCCGAGTTGGCGTTTACGGGGAGCGATGACGTTCATAGAATGTTCAGGAGACTTATAGCGAGGTCATTGCTATTGCATAGATACGACGATGGAAGTGCGGGAGACGCAAATTACGGACGGATCGGAGAAGGGTATACAGAGTATCGTCAGCCTGACCCTGCGATTGCGGCCTTTATAGAAAAGGCCCTTGGTGATGCTGCCACCATACTCAATGTCGGCGCTGGGGCGGGTTCATATGAACCTTCGGAACGTCATGTGACCGCGGTTGAGCCTTCTGCTGCCATGCGGGAGCAGAGACCCGCTCACTTGAGCAGAGCAATCGACGCTACGGCAGAGTCGTTGCCCTTTGAAACAGCATCGTTCGATGCCAGCATGGCAACATTCTCAGTCCATCAGTGGTCGGATCTTGCAAAAGGGATTGCAGAAATGCGCCGGGTCACGAGAGGACCAGTGCTGATTCTCACCTGCGACCCGGCAGCGCTCCGCGACACATGGCTCTACGAGTATGCGCCGGAGATGATTGATGTGGAGGCGAGGCGGTACCCCTCCATGCAGCGAATCCGTCTTGGCTTGGGGACAGGCGCGGAGGTGCTACCCGTTCCTATTCCGTTGAACTGCACGGATGGCTTCAGCGAAGCCTATTATGGCCGCCCGGAGCGTCTGCTCGAGTCTGGGGCCAGACGCGCGAATTCGGCGTGGAGCTTCGTAGATTCGGAGGCCGAAGTCCGCTTCGTCGACAAGCTGGAAGCTGATCTCGTAGCAGGTATATGGGACCGAAAGCACGGTATGCTCCGCAATCTGCCTTTCTTTGAGGGATCCCTTCGACTTATCGTGGGAAAGGCAATGGGCAATAGCTGACGACGAGTCGGCTCATCGGAACCCAACCGCCCAGGCATCCCAATTGACGAGAACAGGCCAATGCACATTTCCAGCCCGAGACAGGTTGGAAACGTTAGTTGGCGATAATGTGCTCGTTGAGAATGTGCCCTGGTCCGAGCGATCGAAGCGCAAGCGAATTGCGAATGCCGGCGGTGGAGCAGGTTGAGCTTCAAACTGCGCCACTACCCGACTGACAGACTATCCCCCTACAGCTCACGCCGGGCCTAGCAGTCCTAGGCACTGGTGCCTGTCAGAATTGCCAGTTCCCAGGCCAACTGAAAGCTGTTTAACTGATCGACTGAAGACGAAATGACCCCATCCACCGGCTCAAAGGTTCGCGGCAGACATCTGTAATAAGGAGAACCACATGAATGCGAGATCACCTATTCGAAAATCGATGGCGATGCTGGCGGCGATTGTGGCTTCCAACTTGCTGTTTGCACTATCGACTCTTGCTGCCGACATTAAGGGCCAGGTGCTTACCGGGAATGCGCCCATTGCAAAATCTACCGTCACTCTATGGGCCGCAAGCGCAGACGCACCAAAGCAGATCGCTCAAACAAAGACGAGCGACGATGGACGGTTTGAAGTGCGCACCAAAGGAGCAAACGCCGACTCGATCCTATATCTCGTCGCTTCAGGAGGCGAGCCAAAAGCAAGCAAGGCGGGCGGAGATAAGCCGGCCCTGGTCCTCCTGTCCGTGCTGGGGAGTCAACCCCCGGACAGTGTGGTCGTAAATGAACTCACGACCGTGGCGTCCGCTTTCACCAATGCGCGGTTCATCAATGGGGAGTCGATTTCCGGGAATCCGCTCGGTCTTAAGATCGCCGCGGGGAACGTTCGTAACCTTGTAGATCCTGCAACCGGCGGATGGGGCAAGGTACTGCTTGACCCGCTCAACAGCTCAATGACCACGACGATGGCGAACCTGGACACACTGGGCTCGCTGATTACGGCGTCGTTCACGGTGGCCAACGACGATTGGCGCGCGCGCTTCTTCAAGGCCGCCACTCCCGCGGCCGGACCAACGCCCACGAACACCCTTGAGGCAATGGCCGGCATCGCCCGCGAGCCGTGGGCCGATCCCAAGGACCTCTACGCCTTGTTCGACGAGACGTATCCGCTGCCCGCACCCGATGGACGACGCAGTGCGCCCTTCGCACCGTATCTTGTCTACGCCCCCGACGATTTTGCCCTCTCGCTGGCGTTCTCGGGCGGCGGCGATTATGCCAATGGCCGTTTCATGTTTGATGCGGAAGGCAATCTTTGGAGCGGCATGAACTGGATGCCGGGATCGCAGTCCGGCGTCAACAAGAGCACCGGCGGCGGGGTGGGTAAGTTCAGCCCCAATGGGACCGCGCTATCGCCGCCGATTACGGGCTTCACCGGTATGGGCATTGACGGCGTCGGTTGGGGCACGGCCGTAACGAAAGACCGGGTCTGGATATCCAGCTTTAACGGGAAGATCCTAGTGATGGATTTCGACGGCAAGCCGGTCGCTAGCGAAAGCGATTTCCCGTTCAAAGAGAAGTTCCTCGGCCTGATGGGCATCGGCGTAGCTCCGAATGGCGACGTCTGGATTGCCGATGGCTCCGACAATCAGTTGCTGTACTTTCCCGGCGGACGAATCAAAGACGGCAAGATCGTCAAACCTGCGGGTCTGAAGTCTCCCTTTGACATCGTGATCGACTCCCAGAATCGTGTCTGGGTCGCCAATTCGTCGTCGGACACCGTGGTCCGCTTCCCGGCGAGCGATCCCACTAAGGTGGAAACCTTCCACTGCGGTATCGGGGTTCGTGCCCTTGCGCTGGACTCGAAGGAGAACGTCTGGGTGGCGAACAACATGGATTTGAAAATGCCGGTTCCGAAGCTTCCCGATGGCCTATCCATCATGGAGCAGTTCAAGCT
The DNA here is from genome assembly GCA_963826855.1 of uncultured Acidobacteriaceae bacterium. Lineage (GTDB taxonomy): Bacteria > Acidobacteriota > Terriglobia > Terriglobales > Acidobacteriaceae > Acidisarcina. The sequence goes on along the minus strand of CAWGZE010000027.1, from coordinate 32,065 downwards.
TATTACTGAGGCCATGGTCAAGTACATCATGGGGCCGCCCGCGCGAATTACTGGCGCGGTCAACATGATCCGTCCCGATGGCACCCAGGCCGCCCCGGAAGGCTTCACCGGTCCTGGCGAAAGCATCCCGTGGGGCATAAATGTCGACGGCAATGACGACGTCTGGGTCGGCAACATGTGGAGTCGTTCCGCAACGCTACTGGCCGGGGACAACACGAAGGGTCATCCCGCCGGCACGAAGACCGGCGATGTCCTCCACATTTTCAAGAGCGGCACGATCCAGATGGTCACCGATGTCTCGATCGACCCGGCAGGCAACGTTTGGGTCGCGAACAACTGGAACCTTCTCGAAGCGGCAGCCGGCCCAAATCCGGCTTTCCCCACCTCGACGTGGGGAGGCGGATCGGGCTTCACCGTGATCTACGGAGCAGCGGCGCCGGTGAAGCCGCCAAGAATGGGGAAGGTGCAGACGTACTGAGGAACCAGCTGAAGCGATCCTGAGCGGATGTGCCCGAAGAGTCTCGTTTGCGGTGACAGTGATTCTCAGTTGCTGATATCAGGTCGATGCACGTTTCCAACCTCAGAGCGGCTCGAAAAGCACATCGTCGATGATGTGCCATTTCAAAGATCAGCCACTGTCTGCAAAGGCTCAACTCACGGGTGTTCCCGCGCCTAAGCTGCCCTCCAGTAGCTGTAGGATATGGCTATGGCCCATTTTTTGCGCCCAACCTATAGGCGTGGCCCAAAGCTCAGCGTCTGGTTCTTCGACCAAAGCGCCGCGCTTGAGAAGCACTTCCGCCATCTCTAATCGTCCCCACCGGCAAGCCCATCCCAACGGAGTGGACTTCAGGATGTCGTCACGGAGGTCGGTGCGGGCGCCGTGATTCAGCAGGATCTCTGCGAAGCGTACCCGGCTGGCTTCATCAAGGCCGCCGCGTGCCGCAGTGAAGTGAAGCAGAGTCGCACTTCTCCGGCCGACATTGGCATCGACGCCGTACGTCAGCAAAAGCTCAAGGCAGCGGAAGTGGCCTTCGTTTGCCGCAGGATCGCCCGAAGCGCCACGCGGCGGCTGCAGCAACACCCAGTGCCAGCGCGGATCGTCCTTGGCAAGGGTCATGTGCGGTAGTGCCATCGCAACGATCTCCGGACAGCCATGATCGGCCGCCGACCACAACAATTCTTCGATCGTGTGCTCGTCAGGATTGTCTTCGAGCATGCGCTTCGCCATCGCGACGTCGTGGTTGTATGCCACGGTGTGCGGCTGCAGCTTTGCCCCGCGCTCGAGCAGCAGGCGCTTCAGTTCGCCGTCTTCGTGATGCAACGTATGACCTAGAGGCCAGCCCGAGGCATAGACATTCGCATTGGGGTCGGCGCCACGATCAAGCAGCACACGCGCAATCTCTACCTGGTTATTGCGTGCCGCATGCCACAGCGGACCACCCCAGCTCAGCGTCGGCTCTTCTAATTCCTCTAGCCGAACGCGCTCGTCGACGTCCGCGCCCAGATCGACCAGCAGTCGCACTACTGCAATCTGGTCGTGATTCACTGCCAGCGTGAGCAGGCCGCCGTTGCGAAACGTACGCTTCAGCGGAGCAGGATCGGCGGCAATCATGGAGCGCACCTGCTCCACATCGCCGAGCGCGACGGCAGCAGAGATGGTCATCTCCGCGCCGTGATCGAGCAGTAACTTTGCAATCTCGGGAAACCGCCACCCGGAGTCGTCGTGCGGTCCGCCCGCATGGGCTGCACGATCGAGCGGAGTATCGCCCCGCATATCCTGCTTGCGGACATTAGCCCGGCGTTCCAGCAGCCACTCAACCAGCTCCACATTCGCCATGTGCGCAGCGATGTGCAGCGGCATCGCGCCGTCGCGGTCACATGCCTGAATGAGAGATCGATCTTCTTCGAGCAGCCGCATGGCCGTGGCCGTATCGCCATGCACAATGGCCGCGCTGATCTGGTCCTGCACCGGAGAGACGGTGGCGTTGGGGCAGCTCATCTCCTCGCGGCGCAGACGTTCTTCTTCCTCGATGATGGCAACGATCTCTGGGAATCCCCGGTCGCGGGCCAGCACGAGCGCTGACGTTGCATCGCGGTGTGGAAATACGCCCTTGTGCGCGTCCGCTCCAGCCTCCATCAGCAGCTTCACCATGGGCGCATCGCGGCGCATCACGGCGTAGTGCAGAGCGCGACGCTCATCTCCGTCCGCTCCGTCCATCCCCACCAATTCCGGCCGCAGGGCCAGCATCGACCGCACCTGCGCCATGTCCCCCGCATTCACTGCATCAGTAAAGCGCGCAACGGTCGCGCCATCGACAAAGGCTTTGAGCTTCGGCCAGCTCTCAAAGCCATAGGCGCGGGCGAGCACCCGTTGCGCATCGTTAAGAGCGAAATGGGAGGGATCGGGGTTGCGCTCGAATTGACGCACTTCAGCAATAGCAGCTAGCTCGCCGGCGTGATATCGCTCAAGCAACTCTTTTGCTTGCTTCTTAAGCTGTTCGAGACTTGGATGTTTTGGAAGGCGGCGAGGGGATACAGATGGGGAATGTGAATCGGACATGACAATCTCCTTTGATCGCTGCCCGGTGTCCGCGTAACGGGCTCAAAGAAGATGATCCGAGCGTGTTGGAGACATCGCTTGTCGATGGGCTCAGCCCTACCCGCGGACACGGAGGCGTCCGATACGCCAGCCTTAGTATACCGCGAGCGGTTCCCCAGACCTCTTTGCTCGGGTACGTTGGAGCCTGGGAATCGCGAGGCCTGAGTTGAGTTGTTGACAACAGGCCTATGCGCAAACTGAGGTTGCGACGCGTTCCTTCTGGATCGCGGACTACACGTCCATTTTGAGGAATACAATCCGCTAAGATGCTGCAGACACGCGGTTGTCGCCTGAGCCTGTTGCGCCCTCGTCGAAGCACAGGCTGAAGTTCGAGAACGGAGACCATACAATCTCAGACTGTCCCACAATTTCAGAGCGATTTCCCCGCTCTTCGCAATACAACCCGGAATGGCTTCTTGCGGGTATCAGCGGGGCCGCGAATCCGCTCTGGATGGCCGAATGGCTCACGTCCGCGCTCGATCTGCGACCTGGAGTGCGGGTACTCGACCTTGGCTGCGGACGCGCCATATCCTCGATCTTCCTCCACCGTGAATTCGGCGTTCAGGTCTGGGCCACCGATCTGTGGTTTAGTGCCACGGAGAACGATCAGAGAATCCGCGATGCGGGAGTCGAAGACAGCGTTTTCCCTGTGCATGCTGACGCCCGGTCGCTACCCTTCAGCGACGAGTTCTTCGACGTCATCGTGTCGTTTGATTCCTTCTCTTACTACGGGACCGACGATCTGTACCTCAACTACGTCGCCCGATTCGTGAAGCATGGCGGAGCTATCGGCATCGCAGGGGCTGGCTTCATGCAAGAGATCGACAGCGCTATTCCGAAACATCTTCGGGAATGGTGGACGGACGATCTCTGGTGCCTGCACTCTGCACCTTGGTGGCGCCGCCACTGGGAGCGCACCAAAATTATGGACATCGAGATCGCGGATACGATGCCGGACGGTTGCCAGCTCTGGCTAGACTGGCACAGGCTGATCGCCCCCGACAATAAAGCGGAGATCAAGGCGCTCGAAGCTGACCGTGGGGAGTATCTCGGCTACGTTCGCCTCGTAGGCCGCCGCACCAACGCAATACTGCCAGACCAAATCCTGTCCGTGCCTACGCAATACATCAAACAGCCTCTGCTGCGCACCGAGCCCTGACGCAGCGGCGAAAACGGTAGCGGACGCAACATCGTGGTCGCTTAAGGCTCACATGTCTCACGTGGGCGAGAAACGAACAACCGGAAGTAATTCTCGACCGGCGCTAACAGGCGTGGGTGTTGAAAAACTCGTTTTCTGCACAAACATCCTCAAATCCGGTGATGGAAAATGTCTACCGGGTCCGAGAAAATCGCTTGTAGGGCATCCTGGCGCGATGAATTTTCCGCGAGTTTTCCGAGAGCGGGTTTTTCAACACCCACAGGCAGAGGCACTCATCGACCGATCGGAGCCAAATCCAGTGTCGCCAAGTCCCAAGAATTCGGAAAACTGCCCAGCCGTTCAAAAGCCAGCATCTGGCCCTTCCGAATCAAAACCCTCACCCTTCTCGGGCAAACCCGCCAACTCGAGAACAAGTAGGGCCCTCTAGCCATTTCCTTCCTGGCGACAAATTCCCAAATCGGGAAACCAACCCAATTTCCCCAAAGAATTCCCGCCAGAAATCCACCCAACACAATAAACTTGAAGCAGTAGCTAAGAGCAAGCGGCAAGTTCTTCCTAGCTAGGGGGCGTGATCAGATTTTGTCAGCACGCCGGCAGAAAACGCCGTAACTGGTTGAAAGTAGGTTTTTTGTGGCCAAGTCCTTATATTGCAAATATTTACCGCCGCATGGCCAACTTAAACGGCTGAAAACAAAGGATTTCCCCGCAGAGACTAGGGGGAGGGGGGTATCCCTCCAGTCGGCGCTTGCTTCGGCACACAGGTATCGACAATCGGAGTAATCCCCCCAAAAGCTCCATAAATATGGTCGGGCTTGCCGGAGATCGCTCGCGAAGCCATCTTCGCCGAAATCACAGCAGCTTCAATGCAGCCGATGTTCAGGTCCGTGAAGGTCCAGTCTCCGGCAAGATAGAGGTTGTCGAAGTCGGAATCGTGCGAGAGCAAACGCTTCTTCGTCGAACCCGGCAAGCTGAGCACATAAAGCTCCGTAGGATCGATGTTGCAGCGGAAGAACTGCGACTCGAAGTTCGTCTGCGCCGGAAAGCTCGTATCCTGAACGCAATTCACCAGGATATTGTCGTTGAACTTCCCCGGAGTGATCGGGTCGGCTGACTTGGTGAAGATATTCAGCGCCGGCCCGTCGAGAAACTGCCGCGCATACTGCATCACCTTGTCCCGCTCTTTCGCCGGGTAAGTCGGATCGCTGAACGGCGCCTCCTCATCATCAGGATAGGCGTTGCAGAAGTAGGCAACCTGCTGCACGTTCTGCGCCGGGCTCCACGTCTCCCTCGGAATCAGGTCGGACATGTCGGACCAGGTGTCAAACGGTTCGACGAAGCCCGAAAGGATGCCGCGCGGGTGCTCCCAGCCGGACTGCGCCATCGACTTGTTCATCCACAGCTGCAACCCCTGGGTGCGAACGACGCCGACGTTGTCGACCGAGTCCTGCCACTTGGATGAGACGTCGATCAGCTCCTTGCAGATGTATTTGTGTGCGCCCAGCGAGATGCCGAGCAGGACCAGGTCGAAGTCTGTGCCGCGCTTCAAGGATGACGGCGTGCCATGCCAGTCCGTCCACCAGGACTCGAGATCCGGGTTGGCGCACTTCTGGATCTTCTCGGCCTCAACCACCTGCTCCCACAGCGGCTCGGTTGGCCAAACGGGAACTCCATCGATGCCGAGAAAGAGCGGGTCGTACTCGTCGTTGGTCTTTTCGTTCTTAATGGTCGCCTGGACCTCGAGGTCGACGGAGTCGATCGCCTTCTTGTCTGATGAGAGATGCAGCGCCGTGACTTTGTGAAAGAACTTGAACTTCACTCCGCGGCTCTTGAGGACGAGGTAGATTGGCGACATGATGGTCTCGCCCATACCGGCGTTCATCCACCACATGAGGGCGCCGCGATAGGTGAACATCAGCCGTAGCGCGCCGTAAAGGGTGCTCCCGGCGGCCATGCGGCGCTTGTTGGGATCGCCGTTCTCGTAGCCGAAGCAGGCGTCGTACATTCCTAACGTGATTGCGGAAGCGGGCACGACGCAGCCGTGCTTTTTGAGCCAGTCGATCATGTCGTAGTCTTCGATCGCCATGAAGCCCTCTTGCAGCACGTTGTCCTCGATCATTCCGACGAGAGTCGCCATCGCCGTATCGATGATGATGAAGAAGCGGCGCAGATCGTCGTTGCCCTCAATCAGGCCGAAGAGCAGTTTACCCAAGCCCTCGTTGAAATCCTTGATCCATTTCACGAGCTCGAGGTGTGCGTCGCGTTTGGCGTCTTCGGTGAGCGACTTTGCAAAAGCCGCGACGCGATGCAGCAGGGTGTGATCGCCCTCTGGCTCGGCATGGGACGGTAAGTGAGGAACGTACCCGACCGCGGCACTAAGATGAGAGGCCGCATCCTTGTACAGCTCCGCGAGGACCGGGTGTCTCTCTCTATGGCCCTCGATGAAGCCGACCGCCTGCTCCAGGATGATGTTCAGGAAGCCAAGCGGCGTCGGCGGCTGTTCGCAGTTTTCAAATCTCTCGGGATCGCCGGGAAACTCATTGCTCGGCAGCCAGTTGATCGGCCATAGCTTCCACTCTTTGCCAACCTGCTCCATCATCGGCGTGTAGTTCATCGGTGTGAAGGCCTTGCGCGCGTCGGTGAAGGGCGAGGTCGGCATGAGAATCTTCGTGTGCGCCTCGGAATATATCTGCCGGATGAGGCCAAAGGCGTTCTCATAAAAGCCCATCCATAGGTGGATTCCGTGCTCCTGAATGCGGTTGTGGACCTTCTGGTTGCGTCCGCTTGCACCCTTGCCGCCCAACCGCCAGCCCATCTGGTAAATCGTGATCTCGTAATTCTTCTGCCAGTCAGGGTCGTTGGTAAGCTCAGCGGCGGTGGCGAGAGAGCCGATGCCGCCACCCAGGATCGCAATCTTCTGCATTTGTTGCACTCCTCGTTCTCAAAAGCTATCGATTGGTACACTTCAGCACTGTATGCTTATGGCTGAAACAGGGGGAAGCGATTGGCACCGATAATACCCCCGGGAGTACGGGCGGCGCAAAATTGACTTGGGCCTTGCGACAATCACAACATTGCCTACCTAGTCCCATACTTATCCGGACTATTTCTCTACGCCCGGCCTACAGCTTCGAGCGAACCTTTCTCGTGCATCTAAACCGAAAAAGGTTAGAGGCCACCTTCCGCCTTTGGCTGCAAATCATATTGGGCGTCCTGGTGGTTGCCCTGCTCACAACCACCTGCCGAGCCTCAAGCGCCACCGGATCGATCCTTGGTAATGTCTCAGACGAGACGGGCGCATCTCTCGGCGGAGCGACGGTTGAGCTGCGCAATGTCGACACGGGAGTCGTGCGCAGCACGGTCGTCGATCACACCGGGAACTACAGTTTTGTGCTGCTGCCGCCGGGCAACTACGATCTTACGGTCCACCTAACGGGCTTTCGCGATGCGGCGTTGAATGGTATCCAGCTCGACGTGGACCAAGTCCGCAGGGCCGACCTGACACTCCGGGCGGCCCCGGTGACGTTGAAGGTCTCGGTTTCGGGAGCGCTGCCGCTCGTCGAGACGGAGACATCCGCTGTCGGCAAGGTCGTTCCCGAAAACCTTGTCTCGAATCTTCCGCTGAACGAGCGCAATTATCTGACGCTGACGCTGCTTGTGCCGGGCGCTCACACTCCAGTTGCCGGCTCGCAGGCGTCGACGATGGGGCCGGGGTCGTTCAGCGTGAACGGCGCGCGCGAGCAGGCCAATGGCTACCTGCTTGACGGCATCGATAACAACGGCCTGTATATTAACCGCACCAGCGTTCTTCCCTCGATCGACGCGATCGATGAGTTCAAAGTGCAGGCCTCCACTTATTCCGCCGAATATGGGCGTTACGGAGGAGCACAGGTAAACCTTGTGCTCAAGAGCGGGACTAACGCCTTTCACGGCAACGCGTTTGAATACTTCCGCAACCGCGAGCTCGATGCCAAGAACTATTTCGACCTTCCCTACTGCACGGCGGCCTCGCCCGCCGGAAGCTGCGGCCCGATTCCCGGATACCAGCGCAGCCAATTCGGAGGCACCATTGGCGGGCCGATTCAAAGCAAGCGCACCTTCTTCTTCGCCTCGTATGAGGGACTCGACTTAAGGCAGGCGATCACCCAGGAAGCGACCGTTCCATCGCAGGAGACGCTTGGGGCGCTCTTCGCCGCGATACCGCCGGCGTATCGCAATGCCGCTGGGGTCGCGACGCTGAATCTATACCCCGCCGCTAATGTCGGCGCCGACCTTGCAAACTCGACACTTTACGTTTCTTCGCCGGCGGTACAAGGCACTGGCAACATCGGCACGGTCAAGCTCGACTCTCAACTCACCGCGCAGGACCTGCTTTCTGGCCATTACGCCATCTATGACTCGAACTCTTACCTGCCCTTCGATTTCGGTTTCACGGTGAGCGCGCTGCCGGGTTACGGCGACTATCACAACAATCGCGGACAAAACGTCGGCATCGACTGGACGCACAGCTTCACTCCGCACGCCGTCAACGACTTTCGAGTGGGATACGACCGCGACCGCTTGCAGATACTTCAGCAGAACCACGGCATCAATCGCAGCGCCGAGCTGGGTTATCCTGCCCCGCCTAACCCCCAGGACTGGGGTTACCCAGACATGCTGATCAACGGATACGAGACGATCGGCGAACCCTTCAACGCCCCGCAGGACATCGTCGACAATGAATATCAATTAACTGACAACGTGACCTGGTTGCCCCAGTTCGGCGGCGGCCGGCACCGCTTCAAGTTCGGCGGCGATTTTCATCGCATCCAGCAAAACGGCTACGTGGATTTCTACTCCCGCGGACTCTGGAACTTTATCGGGATCACCGGAAGCTCACTCGAAGATGTCCTCATTGGCTTGCCGGCGGTCTCACTCTTCGCGAGCGGAGATACGGAAACCCATTTCCGCAGCTTCTCTGAGTCGTACTATGCGATTGACGACTATCACGTCGCGCCAAACCTCACGCTGAACCTTGGTCTGCGCTACGAATACAACAGCGCGCCGATTGAGATTAACAACCACATCAGTATCGCGAACACCGGGCCGGAGTCGGTGACTTGCACTCCTAAACCCGATTGCCAGTACACCGTTGCCGGAACGCCGGGCTATCCGCGCAGCCTCTACACCACCGGCAGGCTGAACTTTGCTCCGAGAATCGGGCTGGCCTGGAGTGTGCTGCCAAGCGGCAAGCTCGTCGTTCGCTCCGGCTATGGCATCTTCTACGACATCGGGATCCTGAACATCAACGTGCTGCTCGGCGAGAACCCGCCGTTCTACAACTTCCTCTTCAGTGAGAACGACGGCACGAGCAACATCCAGACCATCATCGACAGCCCGCTCAGTTCGACGATCTCGTTCCGGACCGCGCCCAACTACAAGAACACCTACCTGCAGCAATGGAGTCTTGGCGTACAGTCACAGATCACGTCAAGCCTGATGGCAGAGGTTGGTTATGTGGGGTCGGAAGGCACGCACCTCACGGGTTTTGCCGACGACAACCAGGCGGTACCGGTCGGCTCGATGCCGTATCCGCCGCCTTACCCGCAGTTCGGCAGCATTGCCACGATCGATACGTCGCGATGCAGCACTTACCACTCGCTGCAGGCGACGTTGCAGCAGCGCATGGCCCATGGAACTTCATTCCTGGCCGCGTATACATGGTCGAAGTCGATCGATAACGGCTCCGAGTTCACGGTGAGCAACACCGAGGGCCAATACGCGCAGAACTCCAACAACCTTGCCGGCGAGCGGGGACTTTCGGCCTTCGATGCGCGTGAACGGCTCGTCTTGAGCTATGTTGCGAAGCTACCCTTCGGCCCCGGCGCAGGTTATTTGAACCGTACCGATTTCGTTGGACAGTTGGTGCGCGGCTGGCAGATCTCAGGCATCGTCAGCCTGCAGACCGGGCAGCCGTTTACGGTGAACCGCTCCATCTATCAGAGCTACACGACGTACATCGTTGGCTCCGACCGCCCGGATCAGATTTCGAACCCGTTCCAGGCAGGGCCGGTGCCGTCGAATCCTAACCCCGCCTGCGGCGCGACCATCTCGCACGGCGGAGCTGCCGCCGATAAGGTGCGGACCGTTGAGACCTGGGTCAATCCCTGCGCCTATTCCAACCCCAATTTGCTAGGCGAATTCCGCTTCGGCACCGCGCCGCGTAACGAGGTGACGGGGCCCGGACTCATTGACCTCGATGCCAGTGTGAGCCGCGCCTTCGCAATCGTAAAAGAGCGGCTCAGCCTGGACGCGCGGGCGGACTTCTTCAACTTTCTGAACCACCCCAACTTCGACCCGCCGGTGCGGACCTTCGACTCGCAGAATTTCGGGAGCATCCCGTCGGCGAACACCTTCGGCAACCGCCCGCCCAGGCAGATCCAGATCGCAGTGAATCTGGTCTTCTGAAGAGCTTCCTTCTGGGACCTCAGCCTGGGTCTTAGCTCTGCTCAATCTGCTTCGCGGCCGCGTCGATGGTTTCGACGATCTTGCGGATCTGCTCTTCGCTCAGCGAACCGTGCGAGGTCTTGAGATGCAGCGCCATGCGAAAGTTCTCGACTGCCCGCATGATCTGCGGCGCGCGACCTTTGCCAAAGGCAGCTCCGGCCCGCTCCATCCGGTCGAAGAGCGCATCGACAGCGGTTTTCTTGGCTTCGAGCGCCGCCTGGCCTTCGGCGGTGATTGTGTGGAGCTTCTTGGTGCCGTCGCCGACGGTGACTGTGACATAACCCAGCTCGTCGAGCAAAGTCAGCGTGGGATAGACGACTCCGGGACTTGGCGCATAGGCGCCGCCCAGACGCTCCTCGATCTGCTTAATGATCTCGTAGCCATAGCTTGGCTTTTCCGCGATCAGCCGCAGGATTACAAAGCGTAGGTCGCCAGTGTCAAAGACCCTGCCCCGAAACCGCCCGCCCCATTCGCGCCCGCCGAAGCCTGGCCCGCCGAATCCACGGCCGCCAAACTCACGCTCACCCTCGCCGTGCCTGCCGCGAAAGTGCTTGTCGCCGCAATGCTGCCCATGACCACGACCGCCATGTCTTTGGCGGCCTTCTTCCATCTCTCTTGAAAACATTTGTTCAAACATATTGATCTCCTATATCGTTTCGATATGTCTTAAGATATATCTAAATACGCTCTAGAGTCAATCTAAACAATACTCATTGATCGACGGACCGAATCTCATCCCAATCTGAGGGGCTTCGAGACCACACCGGCTCGTTATAGATAGTGAGAACCGCGCAAAGGCATGGAGCCGCGCATCAAACACGTTAAAGTGGAAGAGATGCAGTTGCAGAACGGGCAATCAACTCTCACCGCGGACGAGCGCTCCCAGAAGCGCAAGCTGGTGGTGAGAGATACGGTAGCTTTGCTGACTTTGCTGGCGGTTACGCTGGTCCTTTTCACCGCCACGGTCTTTCTTTTTCGCGCCTTTTCCAACCTGCGCGATCGGCTGGCGCAGCGCTGGCTGGCGCGTGGCGAGGCCGCTTTGCGCAGCGGCCATCCGGCAGACGCCGTTGAATATCTGCGCTCGGCGCTGGCCTACTCTCCCGGAGAACGAAATATCGAAATCGATCTGGCCGAGGCGCTTGCCGCGGCGGGCCGCACCCAGGAGGCGACCTCCTACTTCACCACCCTTTGGGAGGCTGAGCCGGGCAGCGGCATTATCAACCTTCAACTCGCCCGGCTGGCCGCGCGGCAGGGCGATGAAAGCGAAGCCCTCGAACGCTATCGCGCCTCGATCTATGGCAACTGGGAAGGCGATGGAACTATCCGTCGCCGTGAGGTCCGCATGGAACTCATTAATTACCTCATAGACAGGAAGCGATTCACGCAGGCTCGGGGAGAGCTGATCATCGCCGCGGGAAATGCACCCGACGACCCGGCAATCAAGCTCCAGATCGCTGCGCTGATGGAGAAAGCCGGCGACGCGAACAATGCCAGCCAGATCTACAAAACGATCCTGCAGCACTCGCCACACAACCTACAGGCGCTCGAGGGCACGGCGCGAACGGCCTTTGCGCTGGGCAATTACGCCCAGACTCGCGACTACGTGGACAAGGCCCTGGCGAATCCGGCCGAGGCCAGCGAATCGGCGCAGGCGCGTCAGGACCTCCACGACCTGCGCGACAGCGCTGTCGATACTCTGCTGCTGTATCCGTCGCCGGCGCTGAGCACTCTGGCGCAGGCGCAGCGAGTCTTGCACGACCGTAACCTGGTCGCAGAACGGCTCAGGGCGTGCGGAGTTTTGCTACCTAGTACAGCGGCCAGTTCCTGGGCCCCCGTCCAGCCGGTGCGGCCTCAGTTTGCCGACCTGATGGCGAAGTGGCAGGCTCTGCCCGATGCCTCGAAGCTGACGGCCGCGGATCTGACTCAAAACGAAGACCTTCGCCACTCGGTGATGGATCTGGTTTTTGCCAGCGAGCGAGTCGCGGACAAAACCTGCGGTCCGGCTACGGGAGAAAATGCGCTCCTTGCCCGAATCGCCGCCAATCCTGGCGCCGCGGAGGCCCAGTAGATGCCGGAAGCAAGGCAGATCGAGGCGACCGAACCGATTACTTCATCCATCGTGCAGGAACTCGCCCCTCCGCCGGCCGAAACGGAACACCAGACTCTGCTCAATATGAGCAAGCTGGCGCCCACCCGCGAAGAGCGGCTCTTTTTGGTGTTGTCGATCTTTATCGGTGTGATCTCGGGGCTCCTGGTGGTCTGCTTCCGGGTGGTCATCGAATGGATCAAGATTGCCAGCCTCGGTTCCGCGCCCCATGCGGGCCAGTATCGGCTGCTCTATGTTCCTGCCATCGCCGGTTTGGTGGTCGGCGCCATGGTGCAATGGATCTTCCCGCAAGCGCGCGGCAGCGGCGTCAACCAAACCAAGGCCGCGCTCTACATCTATAACGGCTTCATCTCGTTCAAGACGATGATCGGCAAGTTCCTGACCTCCGCGATCGCCATTGGTGGAGGACACTCGCTGGGGCCAGAAGACCCGTCGCTGCAGATTGGCGCGGGCGTCGCCTCGATCATCAGCCGCTATCTGAATCTCTCGCGCGAACGCCTGCGGCTCTTCGCACCCATCGGCGCGGCAGCCGGCCTCGCCGCGGCGTTCAATGCGCCGATCTCGGCCATCCTCTTCGTCATTGAAGAGGTCATCGGGAAATGGAGCGCCGCCGTGCTTGGCTCGATCGTGCTTGCGGCCATTTCCAGCGTCGTGGTGATGCGCCAGTTCTGGGGATCGGAACCGATGTTCCGCATCCCCACGGTCACCCTTCGCGATCCGCGCGAACTTACCGCTTACGCGGTGCTGGGCGTCTTCGGCGGCGTTGCTTCGCTGATCTTTTCCAAGTCCCTTGGCTATCTGCGCCCGCACCTCAGGAAACTGAATCCGCGTGCCGGATTCATCCAGCCAGCCGTCGCCGGATTTCTGGTCGGCATCATCGGTTTTGTCGGATTTCCCCAGGTGATGGGACCGGGCTACGACGTCATCGACCAGGCCGCGCATGGGCAGTTCACCTGGAAGTTCCTCCTGGTGCTTGCTCTGCTGAAGATCCTCGCCACCACGATGTCGTTTTCGAGTGGCACGCCGGGCGGCATGTTCGCGCCGACGCTCTTTATCGGGGCGATGCTTGGAGGCGCGGTCGGGACGTTTGAAAAAATCTTCTTCCCCCATTTCACCGGCAGCATCGGCTCCTATGCGCTGGTCGGGATCGGGGTGCTCTTCGCGGGATTTATCCGCGCTCCGCTCACCTCGGTTTTCATGGTGCTCGAGGTAAGCGGTAACTACTCGATCATCCTGCCCGTCATTCTGGCCAACACTATCGCCTACCTGCTGTCGCGGGTGCTGACGCCGGTGCCGATCTTCGAGGTCTTTACTCAGCAGGATGGCCTCGATCTGCCATCGATGGAAGAACAACGCGAAGAGAATCCACACCACATCGAAGACGCGGTTCGTCCCGTCGATGTGCCGGTGCTCGATGAGGTCAACACACTCGCGCATGCGGAAAACGTCTTGCAGGCCGCCCGGCAGATCGCTACTCCGACTCGCGCCGTCGATGCAATGCTGGTGCGCTTCTCCGACGGATCATGGTATGCCTTGACCGCAGACGAACTGAAAGCCGCGCTGGGCAAATTTCCGGCAGAGGCCTCGCTGAAACAGGCCCTCAAGCGGGAACGCGCTCCCATCCTCTTCCCTGACATGCCACTGGACAGCGCGCTGCCGCACTTCGCCCGCTGGCCTCTGCTCCCGGTGCGCAACCGCGCGGCCAAGGGACTGCTCGAAGGCATCATCACCTCGGAAGACGTGATGCAGACCTACCAGCAAGGATAGCCACGGGCTCAGAGCATCGCTATCGCGAAGACATAGCCCAATTCTCCGGCAATCCTCTGCCAGCCCGTCGATCCCCTGGTGGAGAGCCACAAGTTGCCGCCGGCATCGACTACTGCCGCGCGACCGGCGCCGGCGGCGATGTGCGCCGTATCGACCCGGCCGTCGAGCCATTCGGGAAGACCATCCTGAACCAGCTCCACCCGGTTCGCGTCGTTGCGCCAGCGCCAGATCTGTGAGCGGCTGGCGAACGGTCCATCCTGGACGCTGAACAGCACCTCGTCCCCCAGAACCGCAACTGCCAGCAGGGTGGGCACGTCAAGACCTTCAGAGTGAAGTTTCCAGGTAGCTCCACCATCATGGCTGAGACACAAACCCATCGCGCAGGCGGCCGCAACCAAGCTAGGCAAAGACGGATGAGCGCACACTTCATGCACGTCGTGCATTACCGGAATGGTCGGAGACCAACTCGCGCCGCCGTCAACCGATCGCGGAATACCGCCTACATGCACCGCCGCCAGAATTGCCGCACCGTCAGTAGTAACCGCCAGGGAACGCACGCCAAGCGGAGGCCCTCCGGCAAACCACTCGTCGCGGCCTGGCGTCTCGTCGAAGCGGTTGAGGCGTGCTATCTCCCCAGCGTCGGAGACGCGCAGCATAGTCGCTTCGTTCAAACCGCCGGCGAAGACCGTGCCAGCGGCAGAAGTCAGCGATTGCAGAGGGATCGGTGCTTGCGCCAGGAAAGACCAGCTCGCGCGGACATTGCGCCGCCAAATCTGGTTTTCGTTGACGATAGCGAGGCAGGTGCCGCCGGGCTCTTTCGCGAGAAAGCTCACCGATTGGCCGGGGAGTTCAATAGCCGCTTCTCCGCATTCGTTGAAGACGCGGCATCCGTCGCCAGTCGCTATGAGAATTTTCGGCACCGTCCACCAGCCTCAGACTCAAAGTGTAAGCTCATGCAGAACTTACGTCCTATTTGTTAGCTTGGAAGTTGAACAGCGAATCGTAAGCCTGAATCGTGATCTCTGCCGGAGACGATCTGTAAATTGTCATCTCGACCAAAACACAGCGGAGTGAAGAGATCTGCGGCCTCGATGCCCCTCAACATCCGTACGGAGATCTACCGGTGAGGGTTCGCCAATCGACTCCGTTGCTGCGTCTTGCGCTGCTCACGGCGGTAGCGGTTGCCGTGCACGGCTATCACTTTGGAACGGATGACGGCGCCGTCTACCTGCCAGCTGTCGTGCACTCGATTCATCCCGAGCTATTCCCTTATGGTGCGGAGTTTTTCGAATCGCATGCCGACCTTTCTATCTTCACCGCAGTGGTTGGCGCGAGCGCGCGCTTCTTTCATCTCACCGTCGAGTGGACGGTCTTTCTTTGGCATCTGCTGACCGTCTTTGCCTACCTTTTCGCGGCGTGGAGATTTGCCTCGGTCTGCTTCGAGTCCGCACGCGCCCGCTGGTCCGCGGTCATACTCAGTGCGATGGTGCTCACTGTGCCGGCGGCTGGAACGGCGCTCGTCCTGATGGACCCCTACCTCACCGCGAGGTCGGCTTCGACGCCTCTGAGCATGCTGGCTATCGGAGCCTTTCTTGCCGGCAACCGCCGTGAAGCGATCTTCTGGCTAACCCTGACAGCCCTCGTGCATCCGCA
The DNA here is from genome assembly GCA_963826855.1 of uncultured Acidobacteriaceae bacterium. Classification (GTDB taxonomy): domain Bacteria; phylum Acidobacteriota; class Terriglobia; order Terriglobales; family Acidobacteriaceae; genus Acidisarcina. The sequence goes on along the minus strand of CAWGZE010000027.1, from coordinate 16,297 downwards.
GATGGCACTCTTTGCCGCGGGATGTCTAATCATCCTCGCGTTGCCCGCGAAGTGGACCGCGCCGCTTTTCGAACTGAGCCCGTGGGCCAACGCCACTGCCGCTGCGATGCCGCTCGGCTTCAGCTTCGGCCCGGCAACACCCGAGTACCATCAAGCTCTCGAAATGCGCAGTTTCCTTTCCGTGCTGCACTGGCGATGGTACGAATGGCTCGGCGTTGCCGCTCCGCTGGCCATGCTCTTCGCATTCAGCCAATTACAGCCGCGCGGAGCGACACCAGCCTTCAATCGCATCAGCCGAGCGCTCACCCTGTTTGGCATTGCGGCGGCGGCAATCGCCGTCCTCTTCGCCTCGAGCGCCAGGCTCGAAACCTTCCTCCGCCTGCAGCCAATGCGCGCCTTCCAGCTCATCTACATCGTCTTCTTCCTGCTGCTCGGCGGCCTGCTCGGCGAATACGTCTTGAAAACCCGCTACTGGCTCTGGGCCTGCCTGTTTGCCGGTATCGGCGCAGGTATGTTTCTCATCCAGTGTCAGAATTACGCGTACAGCAATCACATCGAATGGCCCGGCGCAGCCCCGGTCAATCCCTGGGTTGTGGCCTTCCAATGGGTGCGGCAGAACACACCGCAGAACGCCATCTTCGCTCTCGACCCCTACTACATCGAACTACCCGGCGATGACCAGCACGGTTTTCGCGGCATTGCCCAGCGCAGCGTTCTCACCGATCATTTCAAAGACAGCGGAGTCGTCTCCCTCTTCCCCCAACTCGCCTCCGAATGGTCGCGCGAACAACAAGCCCAGCAGAACTGGAATCGTTTCCAACTAGCCGATTTCCAGCAACTCGCCGAACGCTATCCGGTGTCATGGGTGGTGCTGCAAGGCGCGCCGCCGGTAGGTCTAGACTGCCCGTACCAAAACGGCGCGGTAACGGTATGCCAAATCTCTGGCGCACAAGGGTTGAAATTGGTTCAGCCGCGCACTAAATAACCGAGTCCCCAATCTCCACCTTCCGATGGATGCCTAATCCAATCCCCGCCAAATACCATCATCCCCGATGCAGCCAGAACAACACCGCCGCATGGGCCTCGCCGCAACCATCGCCCTGGTCGTCGGTGAATCCATCGCGCTCGGAATCTTTCTCACCCCTGCCGCCATGGCCAAGTCTCTCGGCTCGCCGTTGCTGCTCGCCGCAATCTGGTGCGGGATGGGAGCTATCGCCCTGTGCGGCGCGCTCTGTTACTCCGAACTTGCTGTCCGCTATCCGCAGGCTGGCGGCGAATACGTCTACCTCCGCCACGGCTACGGCAACCGCATAGCCTTTCTCTACGGCTGGATGTCCGCTACCGTCCTCGATCCGGGACTCGCCGCCGCACTTGCCGTCGGCGCAGCGCCCTATGTGCAATCGCTCCTGCCGGTGTCCGCGGCACTCTTTGCTTGGATTCCGGCAATCATTCTGCTGACGCTCGCCGCCATCAACTACACCGGAACTCGCTTGAGTGGAAGAATCATGGCCGGTGCGAATCTGCTCAAGATCGGGGTGCTTTTCGCCCTCGTCGCATGGGCCTTTGTCTCCGGCCATGCCACCACCGCCAACCTGATGCCCCTCGCGCATCGCCGCGTCGGTTCGGAAGCCATCTTTCCCGCCATCGCTGGCGCGACCATGAACGCCTTCTTCAGCTTTGGCGGCTGGTGGGAGGCGGGCAAGATCGCAGGCGAGGTCCGCAACCCGAGGCGCAATCTGCCACTTGCCTTCACCGGTGGAGTCCTGCTTGTGACCGCTGTCTATCTGCTCGTTTCGTTCGCGTTCCTATCGGTCGTGCCGGTCGAGCGCATCGTCTCGAACACTGCCTTCGTCGCCCAGTTCGGTGAGGCGCTTTTCGGCGCGGCGGGCAGCAGAGTTCTCTCCGCCTGCGTCTTGCTCTCTGTCTTGGGCGGACTCGCGGCCCTCACCATGGCCGTGCCGCGCGTCTACTACGCCATGGCCCGCGACGGCCAGTTCTTCTCCGTATTCGGCAAGCTGCACGCCCGCTTTGAGACCCCCGCCAACGCCGTGCTGCTCCACACTGTGCTCGCCCTCATCGTCCTCAGCTTCGGGGCCTTCGATCGGATTCTTGCCTACATCATCTTTTCTGCGATCTGTTTCCTCGCGCTCTCCGTCGCTACGCTTTTCCGTTCCCCAAGGCCGATTGGGCAGTGGTGGTTTCCTGCCGCGCCCATCTTCTTCATCTTCGGATGCACCCTCATCGACCTCATGATCCTCATGCATGACCCGGTGCCCGCGCTGATTGGCCTCACCGTCGTTCTCTGCGGAGATCCTGTCCGCCGTCTCTTCTTTTCGAAACCACTGGCCGCAACTCCCGTCGTTGCTGTCACAGAAACCTCTCTTTCGTGAAAGGAACACTCGAATGCCTCACATCGCACTCCCCGAAGGCCTCACCGGAATCCGCGCCGCCATGGCCTTCCGGCCTGAGACCGCCAAGCCGCTTAACGAACTTGTCGAAGTCCTGCTCCACCAGCCCAACAGCCTCACCGCCGGCGAACGCGAGCTGATCGCCACCTACGTCTCCTCGCAAAACGATTGCTACTACTGTCAGACCATCCACGGAGCCATCGCCTCCGCCAATCTCGACAATGAAGAAGCGCTCGGTGAGAGAGCCAGCGAAGACCTCGTCCTGAAAGTCAAAAGAGACTTTCAACACGCCGACATCTCTGAAAAGCTGAAGGCCCTGCTGGTCATCGCGGGACAAGTGCAGAAAGGCGGCAAGAACGTGACGGCAGAGGCGGTCGACACTGCCCGCAGCTTGGGCGCAACCGATCTGGAAATCCACGACACCGTGCTCATCGCCGCAGCCTTCTGTATGTACAACCGCTATGTCGACGGCCTCGCCACCTGGCAGCCCGAAGACGAAGCCATGTACCGCGAACGCGGCAAGCGCGTTGCCCGCGAAGGCTACGTGACCGTAAGCAAGGAATATCTGCCTCAGGAAGCCGCCGTCTAACCCAAGTTAGGAAAGGACCAACGATCGATATGCCACACATCGCACTCCCCGAGAATCTCCCCGGCATCACCGCCGGCTTCGCCTTCCGCCCCGAAACCGCCAAGCCCATGCGCGAACTCGCCGAGGCCCTGCTGCAAGGGCCGAGCACACTCACCCCTGGCGAGCGCGAGCTCATCGCTACCTACGTCTCCAGCCGCAACGATTGCTACTTCTGCCAGACCAGCCACGGAGCCGCCGCCGCCGCACATCTCGGCGAGCGCGCCAACCTCGTCGATGAAGTCAAGCACGATTACATGAATGCCGGAGTTTCTGCCAAGCTCAAAGCCCTGCTGCGTATCGCCGGCCAGGTCCAGCAAGGCGGCAAGAACGTCACCGCAGAAGCTGTCGAACACGCGCGTGATCTCGGTGCGACCGATCTCGAAATCCACGACACCGTACTGATCGCAGCGGCCTTCTGCATGTACAACCGCTACGTCGACGGACTCGCTACCTGGCAACCGCAAGACCCGGCGATGTACGCCAGTATGGGCGAACACCTCGCCCGGCGGGGGTACCTACAGTCGTCGATGGTTGAGCCGGAGCAGGAGGCAGGAGCTCCTTAACCCGTTGCTTCGTCGCCGACGCTTCAAATTGAGATTCAAATGCGAAATACCTAGACTTCGCACCACGCGCTAGCTGAGACTGTTCCAGCCGACAAGCGATACGTCGTCAGTCGACGTATTCATTCGCCCGCAATCAAGCGGCTCCCAAATCCGGGATAGACTGTAGACGCTCAAACTCGGAGGCTGCCGTATGTATGAGAGCTTTGGCTTTACTCGTTCGGCGTCGGGGGAGCAGAACATCAAGCTCTTCATTCCCGACAATACTGTCGATCCCAGCCAGTACACGGGTGGCGATGTCAGCCACATCGCGGCCGTGAGCATCATCGGCGACTTCCAGCACCTCGTGACTCCGGGCGCTACCGATTGGGACCAAGCGAGCGCGCTGGCCATGACGCAGACTGCTCATCCGAATGGCTATCTTTTTGTCTATGCTTTCAATCCGCCGCTCCCCAATGGCTGGTATCAGTATCAGTATGTCGTCCGATTTGAGAATGGGACGGTGCGGGTGGTCGGCGACCCTTGCACCAAGTATGGCGGCGATTCGCTGGACCGCTCCGCCTTTGTGGTTGGAGGATTGCCGGCGGAGGCAGCACCGATCGACACCCGCCTGCCCTCCAGCGATTTGATCATCTATGAGCTGATGATCGACGATTTCACCAAGGAGTATCGGGGCACGCGAGCGCCCATCGACGCCATTGCCGACAAGCTCGACCTGGTGCAGGCGCTCAACATCAACGCCATCGAGTTCATGCCATGGATCGCGTGGCCCGACGATGTGGGCTTCAGCTGGGGCTACAACCCCGCTTATTGCTTCTCGGTCGAGTCGGCCTATGTGAACGATGCCGGCGAGCCGCTGAATCGGCTCTCCCGGCTCGCCGCGTTGATTACCGAGTGTCACCGTCGCAAGATCCACGTGCTGCTCGACATTGTGCTCCAGCATGTCTATCAGGGCTCAGGGACGAACGGCTTTCCCTACTACTGGTTGTGGCAGACTCCCACCAACTCTCCCTTCGCCGGGCAGTTCGTGCCGGCCGGCGACTACGGCATGCTGCCGGTCAATTACAACAACGCCTGCACTCAGCAGTTCGTCACCGACGTCTGCACGTATTGGATCGAGCGCTTCAAGCTCGACGGCTTTCGTTTCGACCAGGTAACTGGCTACCACAATCCACAGTACCCGACAAAGGGCGCTCCAGGGCTTATCGCCGCGCTCAAGAGCTACGCATCGCAGCAGAAGCTCGAGAACATTTCGCTGATCCTCGAAGACTCCTGGGGTCTCGACGTCGTCGACGACGCGAACTCGATGCAGCCCACCGGGGCGTGGTTCGATACCTTCCGGTCCTATCCGTTTGATGTCTTCAATGGCTTCGCGGTCAAAGGTTCCATCAATACGAGTTACATGCGGGTGCTGAACTCAGCATTCGGCTTCAACGCGCCGATCGGCCCCACTATCTATCTCGAAAATCACGACCACGCGACCATCACCTATGAGCTCGGCTCGCGCGACCGCTGGTTCAAAGCGCAGCCATACATGATCGCCCTGGCGACATGTTCCGGCGCGGCGCTATTGCACAACGGCCAGGAATGGGGACAGCTCGAAGATCTGTGGGAAGACGATACGAATGCGCCTCCCCAGTCTGTGCGCGTGCAGTCGCGGCCACTCACGTGGGAGGAGCGCGATGACAACATCGGCCAAAGCCTCACCGGACTCTATAGCCTTCTCATGGGATTGCGTGCTTCCCATCCGGCTTTGCGCTCGCCGAACTTTTATCCGGACTATTACGACGAGTCGTGGACACAGTTTTCGCCCGATGGCTACGGGATCAACGAAGGGCTGCAGGTCGCAATCTATCACCGTTGGGAAGGCGCCGACCTGTACATGATCGTGCTGAACTTTTCCGATTCAGAGCAGACGGTCAACCTGCCGCTGCCACAGAATGGGACCTGGACTGATCTGCTCAATGGGAACGCAGCCTACGACGTGGCGAACTATCAGCTTGCTAACTTCGCCGTGCAATCGAATTGGGGCTGCATTCTCCACATTGGATCGTGAAGCAGAGGCATGCTCACCTTCTCCAAGACGATTGCGCGGCTCAAGTCGTATTACGGCGAACCTAAGGCTCCGCCTGCCGAGGGGCCGTTCGAGCTAGTCATCTGGGAGAATGCCTGTTATCTGCTGCCCGATGAGCGCCGACTTGAGGTTTTCGAATCTCTGCGTCACGCTGTGGGACTCAATGCCGAGGCGATCCATCGCGCCTCCGATGAAGTGCTGCTGCCTCTAGCCAAAAGAGGAGGGATGCGCCCCGAGACGCGAACGTTTCGCTGGCGAGAGATCGCGCAGATCACGTTGACGCAGTTTTCCGGCGACCTGAGTTCCATACTGCGAAGGCCTAACGCCGAGGCCAAACGGGCATTGAAGCAGTTTCCCACAATCGGCGACCCAGGAGCGGAAAAGATATTGCTCTTCTGCGGATTGCCTTCCGGCTTGCCACTGGAGTCTAACGGTCTCCGCGTTTTGGTGCGCCTCGGTTGGGGACGGCTGCAGAAGAGCTATAGCGCGACCTACCGTTCTGTGCAAGACGATCTTGGCCGCAACCTTCCTTCAGATCCACACAGTCTCCAGCAGGCGCACCTCTTGCTGCGCGAGCACGGAAAGACGCTGTGCAAGGATAAGGCGCCTCTCTGCCATGAATGTCCCCTCGCGAGAGATTGCGATTACGCAACGAAACAGACGGCTTCTGAAGGCGAGGCGGCGGCAGGCGGCAGGGCGACTCGTGGCGCTCGGCGCACGAGAACCGCGCCGCTGGTTCGGCGATGAAGCCGTCGTCGTAACACTCCATTTACAGTAGATACATGTCGAACTTTCCCCGGGTGGACCTCGTGGGCGTTGGATTGAACGCCACCGACACCCTGATCACCCTTCCAAGCTTTCCAATACCCGGTTCCAAGGTCGAGTACCGCGATCCGAAAATCCTTCCCGGCGGCCAGGTCGCCACCACGGTTATCGCCTGCCAACAATGGGGCTTGAGCACTCGCTACGTTGGCAAGCTAGGCGATGACGACGCAGCGCGGCTGCATCGCGCAGCCTTCGCCGCCGCTGAAGTTGAGACCCAGCTCATCGGGGTTCCCGGAGCGGCAAGTCCGCAGTCGCTGATCCTTGTCGACGGCGCCGGGGAACGAACGATCCTCGGGCGACTCGACGAGCGCCTCTTCCTTCAGCCCGAGGACCTGGATCGTCAATGGATCGTCAACGCACGCGCCCTTCACCTTGACGGCCACGACACCGCGGCCGCCACGCTCGCGGCAGGGTGGGCCCGCGAGGCCGGGATTCCCGTCATCGCCGACCTCGACGAGCTCTATCCCGGTGTCGAGGAGCTTCTGGATCTCATCGACTACGCCATCGTGAGCCGCGACTTCCCTACCCGGCTAATGAACGATCCCGATCTGGAGAGCGCCCTGCAAAAGATGCATAGTCGCTACGGCTCCACGTTGACAGCCGCGACGCTGGGAGAAAGAGGCGTACTCGCGTGGGACGGCAAATGCTTCCATCACGCCAGCGCCTATTGGGTTTCCGTTGCGGACACCACCGGCGCGGGCGACATCTTCCATGCCGGATTTATTTATGGATTGCTGCAGGATTGGCCCCTGCAGCGGCAACTCGACTTCGCCTGCGCGGCGGCTGCATTAAACTGCACGGGAATCGGAGCGAGAGGCAGTATTCAATCGGTCGAGGCCATCGAAGACCTCATAGCCCATGGCGATCGTCACCCGTCGGAGATCCATCTCTCCGCCGTCAACGCCCACAGGTGAACGCAACATCAGATCATGCGATTCCTAAGCTCGGCTCTCGCCTCACGGGCTAGTCTCGACAAGAGCGCCTTGGCCAGTCAGAATTCTACGGAGATAGTCCACCTGGCCAAGGTGCCAGTTCAGGTGCCCGTGCAAGTGAATAAGGAACTCGCCCGTCGAGAGGGGCCCAGCCAGCACAACCTCCGGATATTGTCGCGCCATTTGCTCCGAGGACAGGCCTTCAATCACCGCAGGAATCCTATCCGCCAGCAGCATGACACGAGTGCCAAGTTCAGACCTTGAAAGACCGTTGGCGCTGAATTCCAGCGGACGGTTCCTCGAATAAGAGATCTCGCCAAGCTGGCGTCCGATGTATTCGCGAAGATTGCCTTCGAGGTGCAGGATCAGGTTGCCCGCTGAGTTTGTGATTCCGGGCAGCGCTTGCCAGAGGGCAGCATCGTCCGGAAAGGCCTGAATCTGTTGATGCAGGCGCAAGAGGTCTTTTCGAAATTGCCGAGACAGCTCGTGTGAAAAGCTCATCCTCCAACCGTCTCACAGTTGAACGCACTCTCGATCCGGGAACACACTCAAAAAAAGGGAGGGCGCGACTCGCTCAAGGCTCTCCGCGAGAGAGGCGTCCCCGTATCAAGAATCTCGTATGTTTTGACTAAAGCTTCTCGTGGAACTCGCAGGCCGAGCAGGAGATATACACTCCGCCGGGAACCCCGCGCTCGCGGTCTTTGACCCGCTTTACGATGCGGGTCGGCTTACCGCACTTCGGACAATCGGTGCTCTTCGAGGTATCCATTACCTTCCTGCGGTCTGCTGTTTTGGCGATCTTAGCCATGAAACTCTCCTTGAATGTCGGTCCCGCCTCCAAAGCAGCAGCGAAATCGTTCGCCATGGCTGCTCGAAGACAGAGGGTTTTGCGCGTACGTTTCCTTTGAAGTCTGCCCGTATCGATTTTCGTACCGGACTCCGCTCAGCGCGAACGCGCGGCGAATGGAAGGGACGACACAGAAGGAGCTCGAACTCGCTCTTTGATTTTACATGAAGCCACAGCTGGCTTGCTCTAAGCCAGCGCGGCATCCCGGCTAGAAAGAAGTACTCGTATATTGCGACGAAGGCGGCGGAGTCGTTCCATTTCCAGTAGTCGTACCAGTGCCGCTTCCCGAAGTTCCAGTTCCCGTGGTTCCCGAGCCAGCAGTTCCGGCGCCTGAGCCGTTGCCATTGGCGGGCGCGTTCTCCGGTTGCGCTGGCTTGTTGCTGCCGTCCATCCCCGGCGGAAACTGTACTTTACCCATTTGTGGGACTTGGCCATCGTTCGGCAGAGTCTCGCCAGGTTTACGCAGCGAGGGCGCAGCCGTGACTGCGCTTTCCTGCTTGTCCGACTCGGCGCTTCGATCGCCCAGCTTGACCTCGCGAATGTTGGGATTGGTAGGGACGGTGTTCCAGTAATTGCCCATCTCATCCTGGTCGCGGATGATGGGCGGTTCGCCCATCTTGCAGTCCTCAACACGGATGACGCGATTTCCGTTGAAGCGAACGAATTCGATGTCTTTGGGCGGCTGGCCGTAGATCCACTCTTCAAACGGCATATCGCCTTCGCGCTCCCGGCTCTTGCTGTCAGGATGCCCCATCGCAACCGTGACCATCTCGGGACTCATTCCGACCAGCACATGGTGCTTGAGGATCGCCTCTTTCAATTGCGGAGGCAGCGTGTCGACATAGGCCTCGGCCGGCGTCTTCAGCTTGAAATCGACAAGCGGCGTGAGTAACTCCATGACCTCGGTACCGGTCATCTCGGGAACGAATTTCTCAAACTGCAGCGTGATGCGCACCCCGGTCGGCTCCTGTCCGCTGTCCTGGGCGAGGGGGATCATCGCACCATTGGCGCCTATCGAGATATGGCGGAGGATTCTGTGCTTCTGGTCCGGACCGTAGTTCAGCTCGAAGACGATCTTGTCACCGAGGAACTTGATGTCGGTGATGATCACCCGATCGGCCGCCTGCAGGGCGATGCCGTTGTGTTCGAGGGTCTTGGCGTAGTCCGCGCCGTTGGGGCTGGCGGCCCCATTAGCCACCAGGGTCATGCCCCTGCTGCCCTTGGGCAATGGACGCATCGCAAATCCCTGCTCGGCCTCGAGGACTCGTACCAGCTGAAGCTTGGTTCGCTGGAGAATTGGCTGGCTGCTCAGCGCAACGTGGGTGCGCTTGATGTCGGTGTAGCGGCTCTCGATTTTGCCTTTTTCGACAGTGAAGACCTGCGCGCGGGCCACCGAGCTGGTCACAGCCAAACCAACAGATATTAGGCACATCGCGACGAGCACGCTAGGGGTTGGCAGATTCTGCCTGCATGGTGTCGCTCTCGAAACGAACCCGAACATGGGGAACCTCGCTTCTCGCATGCCGAACGATCTCAGGCGTCTTGCGGGCATCGTCAACCGTTCGCCTGTAGGATTACGCGATTCTTCGCACTTGGCAAGGGTTCTGCGATGAAATAAGCGCGGTTGGCTTGCGTTTCGCCAACAAAGGTCACTTTGGGATGAAGTGGTTATTCGCGCGACATAGACATTGGATATTGACCAGCGAACAGAAGGCTAGTCGACAGCCAGGCTCAACTGGTGGCGAACATCGGCCCCGCGCACCCAAAAGATCACGTCCCCCGCGATATTCGAGGCGTGATCGGCGATCCGCTCCAGACCTCGCGAAATCAAAATGCCGTTCAACGCCTGGATCGTCACGTCGGGCGTTTGCTGAATCACTCCGATCAATCCCTTACGCGCAACCCGGTTCATACGGTCGATCTCATCGTCCATCTCCCGCACCGAATCGGCTACCAGCGCGTCGGCATCCAGCAGCGCCTGAATCGCGGTGCGAATCATTCGCGACGCCACTTCGCCCATGCCATTGATGTCGACGGGGAGTTCGGTGTTGTCATACTCCAGCAGGTCGCGCGTGCGCCGCGCGATCCCCATCGCCTGATCGCCGATGCGCTCCAGATCGCTGTTGATCTTGATCACCGCAAGAATGAACCGCAGGTCGATCGCCATCGGCTGCTCCTGGGCGAGCAGCTCGTAAGCCATCTCGTCAACTTCGCGGTGCGCCAGATTGATCGCGTCTTCATTGTCCTGGACATACTGGCAGAGCCCCGCATCGCGTTGCAGATAAGCGTCAACCGCTGTCTGCACGGCCTGTTGCGCCAACGCAGCCATAGCCAGCAGCTTGTCTTTTAGCGCATCGAGCTGTTGATGAAAGTGGATTCTAGGCAACGAATGAAGCTCCAACCTCGATTGTGCGCCCTCGATTGTGAGAGACGTGCAAATATTTGCAAAGGAATCAACATTCGTAACAAGGATTCCCGTCCCCGTTCGCAATTCCCAAATGAGGGCGGCAGGTCCCGCAAGTCAATGCCGTTATGTGAGTCTTCGCTCCGCCTCCTGCGCCGCCTCGTAGATCTGCTCGAACGAGTCGATCGCGTAGAGCACCTTCTGCATCTCGGAGACGAGGAATTCCTGGTTGAGCACCTGATCGAGATTGAAGTCGCGAATCTCCGGCCCGCCGCCGCTCTCCGCCTGCAAGACGTAGTTCGCCTCGCCGTGCGATGAGATCAGCCCGCTGCCATAGATTTTGAGCTTACCCGCCTGGCGAATCACGCCAAATTCAACTGTGAACCAGAAGAGGCGACCCATTCGCTCCAGAGCGTCCTTGTCACGAAGCCCTGCGCAGACCTTGCCATACTGCTGGAGAAAATCAGCGAAGACGGGATGAGCGTGCATGGGAACGTGGCCGAAGACATCGTGAAAGATATCCGGCTCGGGGGTGTACTCGAGCGATTCCTTGCTGCGGAGCCAGGTCGTCGTAGGAAAGCGCCGCGCGGCCAGCATCTCGAAGAATGCATCCGCCGGCAGAAACCCGCTCACCGGCGTCGAGTTCCAGCCCGTGCGGGGTTCCAGGCGACGGCTCACCTGGGCAAGATTAGGAATCGAGTCTTCTCGAAGGCCGATGGTCTCGAACCCTTCCAGATATTCCTGGCAGGCATGCTCGCGGAGCGCCGGCATCTGCCGGTTCACCAACTCGGCCCAAACCGCATGCTGCTCCGGCGTGTAGGCATTCCAGTCCTGCTCGATGAGATACGGGCGGGAGACCGATAAAGCGGATGTTTCCAGTGCGTGTGCCATAGAAATTGATCGAGTCGCCAAGCGCTCCCGCAGACGGGTGCAGCCACTCGACGCTACTGGCCCTATCATAAGTCCCCGTGAGCGGCACCCGCCAGCCGCGAACCAACTCCGCCATCGCCACTTGCCTGTTGTATCGAAGATCACCGTCCTCTCCGCTATCGTCTTGTATCCTCGGGACTAAGCACCCGCACATAGCTCGGAGTCGGAACTCATGGTACGAAACTCGATTTTTGCTTCGCGAACGACGCTCAGAACCGGATTGAGGTCATGCATCCTCGCCGGAATTCTCGCCAGCTCACTTCTATCCGCCTTCCCACAACAGGCAGCGCCGGTCACAGCCGACCCCAATTCCCAGAAGATCGGCCTGGTCCTGGAGGGCGGCGGCGCGCTCGGCCTCGCCCACATCGGCGTCATTACCTGGCTCGAAGAGCACCGCATCCCGGTCAGCTACGTAGCAGGAACCAGCATGGGCGGCCTTGTTGGCGGAGTCTACGCCACTGGCCGCACTCCGGCCGAAGTCCGCGAGCTGGTCTCCAGCATCCCCTGGAACAACGTTCTCCGCGGACAGATCCCATTCCAGAACCTGACCTTCCGGCGCAAGGAAGACGATTACGTCTACCCCGGCTCGATTGAATTCGGCCTGAAGAAGGGCGTGCAATTTCCCTCCGGCTTCAACTCCGGCCAGGAAGTCCAGTTCATCCTCGACCGTGTTGCGCTGCCCTATTCCACGATCGAAAACTTCGACCAGCTGCCGATCCCTTACGGTTGCGTCGCGACCGATCTCGACTCGGGAAAGAAATACGTCTTTCGGAGCGGCTCCTTCGCCACTGCCATGCGCTCAACGATGTCGCTGCCGGGCTTCTTTTCGCCGGTACGCGTCGACGGCCACCTATTCGCCGACGGCGGACTTCTCGACAACCTCCCCGTAGACGTCGCCAAACAGATGGGCGCGGCAGTCACCATCGCGGTCTACCTTGATACCCAGGCTGCGCCAAAGCCGGAGAACCTGTCCTCTTTCGGAGTGCTGGGGAAATCCATTTCCGTCATGATCGCCGCCAATGAAGTGCAAAGTATGGAAGCTGCGGACGTACTGGTCTCGGTCCCACTCGCGAAGTTCGACACCATGGACTACGCCCAGTCAGACGCTCTGATCAAAGCCGGATATGATGCCGCGCAAAGCAAAGCTGCCGTTCTGTCCAGGTTTTCTGTGGATGAGGCCACATGGCAGCGATATCTCGCCGAACGCAGCGCCCGCCGCCGCCAGGCGCCGGTGCCGCAGTTCGTCGAGGTTGCAGGCGTCGATAGTCAAAGCGCCAAGGCCATTGCCAAGGATTTTTCGTCGAACCTCAACAAGCCCGTCGACACCCAGGTGATTCAGAAGCAAATCCTCGACATCCAGGGAGACGGCCTCTACTCCAGCCTGAACTACTCCATCGTCGACAAGGACGAAAAGCCTGGCCTGCTCGTCACCGCCGAACCGAAACCCTATGCGCCGCCGATCGTGCGTCCGCAGATCACTCTCGACGGATCGCAATACAACAATGTGCTCTTCAGCCTGGGCGGCCGCATCACTTTTATGAACGTCGGCGGATACGGCAACGAGCTCCGCAACGATGTCATCGTCGGCTCCGAGTATGGCATCCGCACCGAGTATTACCACCCCTTCCGGGCAGGCAGCAATTGGTTCGTCGCCCCTCGCGGCCTCGCCGACAGCAACGAATTCAACGCTTACACCAACAGCGGCAGCCTCGCCTCGATCTATCGCGTCAAGGAGGCCGGCGGCGGTGTGGATCTCGGTTACATCTTCGGCCGCAGCAGCCAGATTCGCGTCGGCTATGAAACCGAATATGTCCGCTATTCCCTCCAGGTTGGCGAGAACACCGAGCCCACTGTCTCAGGGCGCGAAGGCTTCGCCAGGTTCCAGTATCAGTTACTGCACACCGACGATCCCGTCATTCCCACCACCGGGCAGTTTGCCGCTTTCCGCACCCAGTGGTTTGACTCATATCCCAGCCCCTCCAGCCTGCTTACGATTGCGGGATTTCCGCTGACCGAGGGCAAATTAACCCAGTTCGTGCCCGCCACCGACCGTATCACCCTCGTCTTTGCCGGCGGAGGGGGTACCGTATACAACACCTGCAATGCCTGTATCGGACTTCCCGTATTTTCTCTCGGCGGACCGACCTCTTTCGCCGCCTACGGCACAAACGAAATCCTGACCAATGAATACTTCATCGGCCAGATTGGAGTCTTAAGAGAATTGAAGGAGCTGCCGCCGTTCCTCGGCAACAAGCTCTACCTGCAGGGCCGCTTTGATATCGGAAGATTCCAGCAGGTCGGCACCGACCTCGGCGCGCCCGTCCAGTATCGAGTCCCTGGAGACGTCGCCGCCGGACTTGTCGTCAACACCATCTTCGGCCCGGTAGTCATCGGGGGAGCAGTCGGAGACGCCGGCCACCATCGATTCTTTTTCAGTCTGGGAAGGGTGTTCTAGGGCGGTCGAGACGAATCTCGGCCCCCGTCTAGGAGGCAGCGGAGTTGAATGGGTCTGCAATTTCAATGAAATTCGTACCACCCCGTCCAACTTAAGTAACCCCCGAAAACTCGCCAACTCTGCATCTATGGGTATATCGTTTGCAACGGTGCGGCCCTCGCTCCTGAATTCACGGCCGCGAGCAACAGAAAGCTGAACTCGGAGTTTGCACCATCATGTCGTCTATGTTGTTTCATCCTGAAGTCCACTCGGATCATGATTTTCTGCCCATTACAGGTACGGATTATCTAGAGTTCTACGTCGGCAATGCCCGCCAATCCGCTTACTACTATCGCGCCGCATTTGGCATGTCGCTGGTTGCGTGGGCAGGCCCGGAGACCGGGCTTCACGACCGCGCGTCATATGTGGTTGAACAGGGCGGAATCCGCCTCGTGCTGACCACCCCGCTGCGCCCCGACGGCGGCATCGCCGACCACATTCGCCGTCACGGCGACGGGGTCCGCGACATCGCGATGTGCGTCGATGACGCCAGGCAGGCCTGGCGCGAAGCGACGCGGCGCGGCGCCCGCAGCATCCACGAATGCCACGAGCTCGAAGATGACTTTGGCCGCGTCAAGCTCGCCTCGATCGCCGCCTACGGCGACACAATCCACACGTTTGTCGAACGTGATAAATATTTCGGCCCGTTTCTACCTGGATACCACCCCGTCGACCATGGCGTTCACTATCACGACCCGGTCGCGCGCCCGGTCGGCCTAACCGCGATCGACCATATCGCCGGCAACGTTGGCTGGAACGAGCTGCGGCGCTGGATTGACTTCTACACCGACGTGTTGGGATTCTCCATCCACCGAAGCTGCGAAGCGGAAGACGAGACGCTAGCCGAGACGACTGGAAGCTCGAAGGTCGTCACGTGTTATGAAGGCCGCATCAGCTTCCCGATCAACGCGCCAGCTGAGGTGAAATACAAAGGCCGGGAGCGAGGGAAATCATGGATCGAGCAATATCTCGAGTCTTACCATGGCCCCGGAGTGCAGCGCATTGCGCTGGCCACCGAAAACATCCTCGAGACCGTTGAGAAGATGCGCAGCCAGGGGGTCGATTTTCTCAGCATCCCGCCAAGCTACTACGCCCGTCTGAGGGTGCGTCCCGGATGCGTGGAAGAACCGATAGAGGAGCTCGAAAGGCTCGGCATTCTCGTCGACCGAGATGAGTCAGGCTACATGCTGCAAGCCGTGACCCGGCCCGTGGAAGACCGCCCGACGCTGTTCTTTGAGATTGTGCAGCGGAAGGGCTGCGGCGGCTTCGGCGCCGAAAGCTTCAGAGAGCTCTCGGAGGCAATGGAGGTCGAAACTCTCTCAATCCGAAATCGGTAGGTTAATGACGACTGTGGCGGCGGGGAGCGGTTGGGAGCCGCTGGCCAGAGTCGGATTCCATCGCAAATGGGGCAGGACCGCTGGTGCGAATCAGGGCGGCCAAAGTCCAAACCAGAAAGACAACAGCGGTCAGGCTCATCGCCGTTACCAGCCACAACATCAAATCGTCAAACGACATGCGTCGATACCTCTCGTTCCCGCAAAGAGACGCATCTCACACCGGAACCTGCAGACTGCGACATCAAGTTCACATCCAAGCAAGAGAAAAATCAGTGTCCCCGGAGTTTGCTCCGTGGGCTTTGAGGGCGGGGAGATTACGTAAAATTCACCCTCAAGTTGGTTTCTCTTAATATTCACGTAAAACTATAGTACTGACGACGTTTTCGCAAGCGGAGACTACACAATCGGTGGAAATCTCTCGCCTGCGCAGTCAACAGCGCATCGTCCGCACCCGAGGGTACATCTCATGGGAATGGAATTCAGACAACTTGGTTACTCTGGCCTGCAAATCCCCGTCATCAGCTTCGGCACCGGCACTTTTGGCGGCTCCAACGAGTTTTTCAAGGCCTGGGGCTCGAGCGACGTCGCCGAGGCCACCCGGCTGGTCGACATCTGTCTCGAAGCCGGCGTGAACCTCTTCGATACCGCCGATATTTACTCTTACGGCGCCGCTGAAGAAATCCTCGGCAAGGCGATTGAAGGCCGCCGTAACCAGGTGCTGATCTCAACCAAAGCGACCTTCGCCATGGACGGCGAGCCCAACAACGTTGGCTCCTCGCGCTACCACCTGATCGAGGCCTGCGAAGGCAGCCTGCGCCGCCTCGGCACCGACCGCATCGACATCTACCACATGCACGC
>CAWGZE010000026.1:0-35333 GCA_963826855.1 uncultured Acidobacteriaceae bacterium | reverse complement strand
GAGCGATCCGGCGGTTCCGCAGATTCCGGTAAACCCGTCGGAGGTGACCATCACCTGGTTGTTCTGAACATTGGCAAAGGGCGGTGGATAGGCGAGGTTCTGGATGAAGTTGCCATACTGGCCCACGGTGAAGTCGATGCTGTATCCGGCCCGGACGACGGTGTCTTTGAATGGACGCCAGGCGATGCCGAGGCGAGGCGCGAAGTTGTTGCGCTCGGGGTAGATCAGCGTCCGCGGATACTTCACTCCGGAGATGGAGCCAATTTGATTTGGGTAGACCGCCGAGACGTCGGTAAATCCGGAGTTGTAGTCGAGGGTCGCGAGGCGGTCGTTGGTCTCGGCGTAGGGGGAGAAGTATTCATAGCGCAGCCCTGCGAGGATAGTCAGATTTGGCAGTCACGCCAGTCGTCCTGGGCGAAGAGATCCCAGGTATTCTGGCGCATGTAGGCTTTTTCGTCGGGCGACTGAGTCGATTTCTGAGGAATGCCGAGCAGGAAATCGGCGAACGACGAGCCGGAGGTCGCGACCTGATTGTTGGTTCCGCTACCCGGCTCCTGGGTGGCAAAGCCGGTGAAGTAGAAGCTGCCGGTCGAGTCGGTGCCTTCAAGGAGGTTGAGCTGGACGCGGTGGAAGTCTCCGCCGAAGCGGACGTTGTGTTTGCCGTGACGCCAGGAGCTGGATTCGGAGAGCGCGAAGGTTTGCGTCAGACGATAATTCGCCTGCTGCTGATTGAGACCGGTGAACTGGTTAAAGACAAAGTTCGGCAGGCCGTAGTTGAGCGGTCGGGATTCAGGGCGTGTCGTCAGGGCCGAGGATGCCAACCTGAGTCGAGACGTCTTCGACGTTGGTGAAGAATCGCGCAACTGCGAGTTGTTGCGGTTCCAGGTAAAGGTGAAGTTGTTGGTCAGCTTACCCTTGCCAATGGAATAACCTGCGGCCAAGGAATAGCTGTGGGTCTCCTGTTTGCCGCCGAGCTGGTAAAAGAGATTGACGTCGTCGCTCGCCGAGTGGCTGTAGTTGAAGTTGGCGTTGATGCTTTGGTTCAGGCCGGTGCCGGTGTTGATAAACTGGCGTGCGATTGCGGGGATGTTTCCGGTCGAAGGGCCGAAGCTGTGGTTCCAACGGACGCCAATATTGTCGGTATTCGTGCCCGAAGTCGTTAGCAGGCGGTAGTTCTGTGTGGTGCCAGGCAGGTTGGGCGCCGGAATGTAGTTCAGCACGGCGAGCGCCTGCGGGCTGAGCGGGGTGTTGATGGTGTTATTGGGAACTGCTGTCCGGTGGCAGGATTGTAAATCGGGATGACGGCTCCGTTGGTTCCCACGAGATCGGAGAAGTTTCCGGTGCGTTCAGGGTTGGTGGGGACGGTGCCGTATTCGTTGACCGGACTAGTCGAGTGCTGGCCGGCGAGAGTTAGGAAGACGAAGTCCTTGGTGCTGGGCTTGGTGATTTTGGGAATGAAGGGCTCGCCGGCGATGGTCAGGCCATAGTGGTTTGTGTCGTAGCCGAGGTTCGGTTCGGCCTGGCCTCGGACTGCGAAGGGTTGAGCATTGAAGGTCGACGGGCCGCCGTTCCAGAAGATCGCGCCATGGGGTTGGCTAGGCTTGAAGTTGCGGAAGTTGCCGCGGCCACCTCCGCGACCGCCGCCTCCTCCGCCACCGGGTCCACCGAAGCCGCCGCCTGGGCCACCGAAGAATCCGCCACCGCCACCGCCCTGGCCTGGAGTCTGGCTAAGCTGCTGGAGTTGCTGTTGGTTTTCGAAGCCCTCGCGGAGATCGCCCATCCCGGCAAAGGGATTGGTGGTTCCGGCTTGTCCAGTGACAGCGACAGAATCACCTGAGAAGTCCGTATTTCCCGCGATGGTCGGCAACGCTGCGCCGGAGTTTGCCGATCCACTTCCGGCCTGAAGTAAATCACTGGCCGCGCCCATAAGCGCGAGACTTTGCGCGCCACTCGCGGCCGCGTACTGGCGGGTGGAGGCCTGTTCCTGCTGTTCGGCGCGTGAGGCGAGCACCATGGCAAAGTCGGACTGTTGCTGGTGGTTGGTTGCGTTGAGAAGAGCTTCCTTGGTGGCGAGGGCAAAGGCGGCTAGTTCGGCGCGGACAACGTAGCGGCCGTTCTGCGGGATGGTCATCTCGTAGGCGCCGGTCACGTCGGTCGTGGTGGTGAATTTCTTTCCGGTGAGCGTGTTGGTCGCGGTGACGCTGACACCCGGGAGCGGGACGTTGCCGGCTTTGACAGTGCCCTTGATCGTTCCTCCGGCTGCGACTGTTGCGGAGGGCAGGGAGTCGGCTGCAGGCGCGCTCTGTGGCGAGGGCGAGGTTTGGGCCGCGGCCGCTTGTGTGATCGCCATCGGGAGGGACACGGCGAGTAGCCAGCCTGCGAAATGTTCGCGGAAGTTCATAGGATCGATTGCAATTGCCGGTCCCTAATGATTGTTAACTACTGCGGCGGCGCCGGCGGAGTCCCGGTGGGCGCCTGACCGGGCCGAGGTCCGCGACCTTCGCCACCCGGACCGCCCATCCGCCCGACATTTACCGTCGTGGCGAGGAAGCTGCTGCCCTTGAGCGCCCCGGTGGCGCGAAGCGTGTCGCCGACCTGAATGTCAGCCAGCGTAATGCTTTGGTCGCGCTTCTTGAACGATGTGTTTTCATCGACCGAAACGGTCTGGGTGACGCCGTCTCTGCGCTTGACGGTGATGTCGAGATCCTTGATCGTGGTGACCTCGCCGGCCGTCCAGGTCTTGCCGAAATCCTCGCGCATCTTCTTGGCCTGGGCGGCTTGCTCGGGAGTGAGCACCATGACGAAGACGGCGCCGACCGTCTTGGCCTTGGCGTCGACCTCGCCGCCAGCCATCACCGCGTCGCCTACATGAATGTCGGTGATCTTCACCGGCTCGGGCTGACGGTCGACACGTTTCATGATGTGGGAGTTGGCGCTGGTCAGGATCTGATAGGTATCGCCGTCCTCAGTCTTGATAGTGATTGTTGTGCCGGAGATCGCCGTTACCGTGCCGCCTACACCTCGTCCCGTGCCCATGCCGCCGCCTTGGCCTCCGCGCCAACCGCCAGCGGGCGGAGCCTCCTGGGCATGCGTCGGGAGGGTGAGGGCGATGAGCAGCAGGACGGGCAGGATCAGACGTTTCAACATGGGTGACTTTCTCTCGTAGTACGACGAACTGGCTGATGCATTCGCTCGAATAGACGGGAAGGCGAGGTGGTAAGACGCACCTGGCAGGGGGACTAGCCGCGTCTGGAAACAAAGGCTTTCCACCAGGCAACAGCGGCTTCACTCGCTCGTTTTGTTGGAGTTAGCGTTTGGTATCGGTTAGACTCCCGGCATGCATGACATCAACCGCGCCCACTCCGGGCATATTGAAAGCCACTTTGAATCTGGTGCACTGGTCAGGGACGTGGTGATCGGCATGGCCGATGGGCTGACAGTGCCGTTTGCCTTAGCTGCTGGGCTGTCGGGTGCGGTGAGCTCGACCCGGCTGATCGTGCTGGCAGGAATTGCGGAGATCGCCGCCGGCTCGATTGCCATGGGACTTGGCGGATTTCTCGCGGCCCGTGGTGACGCGGAACACTACACGAGCGAACGTCTCCGCGAGGAACGCGAGATTGTCGAGCGGACTGGCGACGAGGAAGAAGAGATCTTCGAAATCTTCGAGGAGTATGGCGTCCAGCGGGCCGAGAGCGCCTCCGTGCTTGAGGCACTAAAGCGAAGGCCGCAGGCTTGGGTTGATTTCATGATGCGCTTCGAGCTTGGCCTTGAGAAACCCGAGGAAGGTCGCGCCAGGCAGAGCGCTTTGACTATCGCGCTCTCGTATATAGCGGGTGGGCTGGTTCCGTTGCTACCTTATATCCTGATGCATCAAGCCTCGCGGGCCCTCATGGTTTCAGTGGGCGTGACGCTGGTCGCCCTGTTTGTCTTTGGCGGAGTCAAAGGCCGAATGACCGGAGCGGGGACTTGGAAGAGCGCACTTCAGACGACTCTCATCGGCGGATTGGCAGCCGCCGCGGCGTTCGGTCTAGCAAAGCTGTTCAACGGGATGGATTAGAGCAGAATTACAGTTGGTGTCATGTACCGGAGATTGTCTCTGTAGGCCTTTTCCCGGGGGAAAGCCTGCCGGACGGGGTGCTTTGCATTCCAGTAACTGTACTTCTGCTCCAGGCAATCCGCTACGCTCGCAGGTCCGTATTTTCTGTAACCGATTGAATTGAGGCGAATCCAAGCAACATTATGCGGTGATTGTGCACTAAGTAAAGGAGGATCCTACAGGAATGACTCCAGCCACGACCGCCCGTGCCGACGCACCCACGCGCGCTAATTCCGAAGTTGCCGCCCCAGCTGCTTCGGCGATGTCGCTCGACAACAGCTTGTTCGAAGAGTTTTGTAGCGTGCGGCGACAGAGCCTCGACCTTTGCGCGCCGCTCACTGCCGAAGACATGATGGTGCAGTCCTGCGCCGAGGCGAGCCCAGCGAAGTGGCACATCGCGCACACCACCTGGTTCTATGAGACCTTCATCTTGCGGGAATTCTTCCCGGAGTATCGCGAATACCATCCCGACTTTCTCTGGCTCCTGAACAGCTACTACAACGCCATCTCGGACCACCCGGAAAAGAAGCTTCGTGCGTCGTTCTCGCGG
Source organism: uncultured Acidobacteriaceae bacterium (assembly GCA_963826855.1). Lineage (GTDB taxonomy): Bacteria > Acidobacteriota > Terriglobia > Terriglobales > Acidobacteriaceae > Acidisarcina. Next base: position 30,687 of record CAWGZE010000026.1, on the reverse strand, counting down.
CCGGGGCTGGAGGCGATTCTGGAATATCGCCGGCATGTCGAAGCTGCGATTGAGCGGCTTTTCGAAGCGGGAATGCCGGACGAGGCGCGTGAGCGTCTGGTGTTGGGATTGCACCACGAACAACAGCATACCGAACTGCTGGCCACTGACATCAAGCACGCTTTTTGGACGAATCCGCTGCATCCGTCTTATGTGGAGGAGGCGCTCCCGCCGAGCCCGGCTGCTCCGGTCATGAAGTGGGTCGAGCATCCCGGCGGGCTGGTCGAGATCGGCCAGGGGAGCGACGGCTTTGCATTTGATAACGAATTCCCGAGGCATAAGCAGTACCTGGAACCTTTCCAGCTGGCTTCGCGTCCAGTGACATGCGCGGAATTTCTAGACTTCATGAATTGTGGGGGCTACGAGCGGCCCGAGCTTTGGCTTTCGGAGGGATGGGACACAGTCCAGGCGCAGGCGTGGCGTGCCCCACTTTACTGGCATCGCGACTCGTCCGGCGAGTGGAGCATCTTCACGCTGCGGGGGCGAATGCCGATGAACGAACTGGCATCGACACCGGTCTGCAGTGTGAGCTACTACGAGGCCGACGCCTTCGCGAATTGGGCGGGGAAGCGCCTGCCAACCGAGGCCGAGTGGGAGGTCGCTGCGGCGGAGTTGCCGGTGCGGGGAAATCTGCTGGAGAGCGGCAGGCTGCATCCCGCGGTTTGTGAAAATTCGCGCACGGACAGTGTGAGCGGGAACCCGAATCTTTCTGCGCCGCATCAGATGTTTGGTGATGTTTGGGAGTGGACCCGCAGCCCGTACATCGGCTATCCAGGGTATCGGCCGGTCGCTGGGGCGTTGGGAGAATATAACGGGAAATTCATGAGCAATCAGATGGTTTTGCGGGGAGGATCGATAGTGACGCCGGCGAGCCATATCCGCGCCAGCTACCGCAATTTTTTCCCAGCTGCGACGCGCTGGCAGTTTTCCGGCATCCGGTTGGCCAACAGGGATTGAGGAGCTTGGAAAGCTATTTCCACATACCATCATGCAGGCATTGACTGTACTCCCTCTGCTCACTGAAGCCGCGAAGACTCCCGTCGGCGCCGAGGTCCTGCGCGGACTTTCTGCGAAGCCTAAGAATCTTAGCCCGTGGCTTTTTTACGATGACGAAGGATCGAGGCTCTTCGAGCTCATCACTGAGCTTCCCGAATATTATGTAACTCGCGCGGAGCGGGAGATATTTGCCGCGCATGCCGATGAAATTGTCTCCTCGGCGGGTGATGGCCACCTCTCGCTTTACGAACTTGGCGCAGGGACTGCCACGAAGACGGGGCTGCTGCTACGGGCGGCGGTCCGCAGGCACGGTAAGGTCGGCTATCACGCCATCGACATTTCGGCCTCGGCGCTTGAGGATGCCACGCAAACCCTAGAAGGCAACATTCCGGGCGTGCGTGTTGAGCCGGTCGTGGTCGACTATACAGACGGCCTGAGCCAGGTGAACTTCGGCCAGCGCCAGCCGGGCGATCGCCGGATGTTCCTCTACATCGGCTCGAGCATCGGGAACTTCGATATGCCGTTTGCCCTGCGGATTCTGCGCGACATCCGCCGTCAGCTGGTGCCCGGCGATACGCTGCTACTCGGGGCCGATCTGGTGAAAGATCGCCACGCTTTGCTGCAGGCGTATGATGACGCTGCAGGCGTGACGGCGGCGTTCAACAAGAACGTCCTGGTCCGCATCAATCGTGAGCTTGGCAGCAATTTCAATCCGCACTTATTTCGTCATCGGGCGCGCTGGAACGAGGAGTGTTCGCGGATCGAAATGCACCTGGAGAGCCTGATTACGCAGATTGTTTTTGTGCCGGCGCTCGACATGCAGGTTAGGCTCAGCAGAGCTGAGACAATTCATACAGAGAACAGTTACAAATTCACCGACGAACAAATCGGCGGGCTGCTTGGCCGCGCCGGCTTCGAAGTGAGGCAGCGCTGGAAGGACCAGCGCGGCTGGTTTGGAGAATATCTCGCCCGAGCGGTTTGAGCTCCTACGGATTACGACTCCGTACCGGTCGCGATCACGAAGTATTGTGCGTCCTCCGTTCCAGGATTGCGTGCGCCGTGCTCCTCATTCGAATGCACATAGGCCGCGGATCCCGGGCCGATCGTTGAAGTCTTTCCAGCGATCGTCACCTCCAGACTCCCTTTCGAAATCAGGAACATTTCGTCGTGCTTATGGTGGTGCGGAGGATGCGGGGACATGCCCGGTCCGAGAGTGGTCTCGTGCACCTCCATCACGCAGCCGGCCTCAGTCTTGCCATTGAGGATAGCGCGCGAAATGTTGGTTCCATTCTGCTTTACGGGCAACTGGTCGAAGGGTTTGACGAAGCTGGCAATCGTTCGAGCGTCAGGCGTATCGGCGGGAGCGCCGGCTAGGCAGGCGGGCTCTGCGACGAGCGAGGCTACCAGAGCGGGAAGAGTAATGCACATGCTGCGGCGTGCCGTATTCATTGAAACCTCCGATTGAAGTGAACGGGAGCGGGTCATGTTCTGTAGCGATTATAGTTTTGCCCCGTCGCAATCCGGTTCCTTTGTGGGCTCCCCGGTTTGGACACGCGCTTTTCGGAAGAGCCTCTTCGGTCCCTCTGATGCAAGAGACGGTACGATGGGCCATGGACGCGCAGAGTCACTGGGAACAAATCTACGGTACGAAATCCCCCGCTGAGACGAGCTGGTTCCAACCTCATCTGCAGACGTCGCTGGACTGGATTGCCGAGGCCGTGCCCGAACGGTCCGCCTCGATCATCGATATCGGCGGGGGGGATTCTACGCTGGTCGATGATCTGCTTGCCAGAGGATATTGCGACGTGACGGTCTGGATATTGCCGATGCCGCGATAAGAAAATCTCGGGAGCGTTTAGCAACTGCCAGCGCAGACGTTCATTGGATCGTTGGAGATGTCACTCGAGTCTCTTTGCCTCCGCGCAGCTACGATCTTTGGCATGATCGCACGGTCTTTCACTTCTTCACCGAACCTGAGCAACGATGTGCCTACCTCAGCAAACTCAATTATTCGCGGAAACCGGGCGGACACGTCGTGATGGCGACCTTTGGGCCGGACGGCCCGGAGCGGTGCAGCGGGCTCGCAACTCGACGATATAACGCCGAATCGTTGCGGCGAGAACTAGGGCCGGAGTTTCGCCTGGTCAGGAGTTTGCTGGTAGATCATCAGACTCCGTTCGGGACCACGCAGCAGTTTCTCTACTGCCACTTCACGTCCCCTTCGGCTGCACGCGTGCTAACTTAACAGGACGCTTACGATCTCCCCGACATCCAGATGATCGCGGTCGGGCGGCGCCACGAGGAAGCAATTTGCCGAGGCGGTGCTGGCCAGATCTCCGGAGCCATGCCACTCCACGGGCGTCACTTCGGGATCGAGGCCGCCCCTGAGAATGGCGGGCAGGAAACGCGTGAGGCCAGTCTTGTGCCGCACTTCGGAGGCGAGCCGGGCTAGCGCTAAGCGAGGAACGGTCTTGTCGTCGCCAGCCAGGGCGCAGAGCAACGGATGCACGTAGAGCGCAAAGGTGACCATGGTCGAGACCGGGTTTCCGGGGAGTGCGAAGAAGTATTTCATCCCGCTGGCATGGGGCAGGCGGCCGAAGATCGCCGGCTTGCCGGGTTGAATCAGTGACCCGCTGAAGAAAAATTCAGCGCCAAGGGCGAGCAACGCCTCCGCTGCAAAGTCGTATTTCCCCACGGAGACGCCGCCGGTCATCAGCAGCAGATCGGAGTCCATGGCCATCCGAATCGAGGACTGCAGGTGACCCGGATCGTCCCGAACGAGGGGGAGACGGAGGGGCTGTCCCCCGGCGCTGCTCACCAGGGCGGCCAGCGAGTAGCTGTTGGAATTACGAATCTGGTGGGGCAGCGGCGCGGTCTCAAGATCGACCAGCTCATCGCCTGAGGCAAGAATGGAGACACGCGGCGGTGCATAGACATGCACGGTGGCGGCCCCGCAGGCGGCAGCGGCGGCGATATGGGCAGGGACGAGCCGTGTGCCCGCGTAGAGCACAATATCCCCCTTGTGGGCCTCGGCGCCAGCTTGCACGATGTTTTCACCCGGCTGCGGCGGGTGCTTTTCGGCGCGACCGTCTCTGAGACGGATGCTCTCGGAGTCCACGTCATAGTGAACGTGCTCGAACATCACGATGTGGTCGGCGCCGGAGGGGACGGGTGCACCGGTCATAATCTCGACCGCGGTGCCATGCACGAGTTTGAACGGGGGATGCTCGATCGGGTCGCCGGCGCGAACCTGTCCGGTGATCGTAAGCGCCTGGCCCGATAGGAGTTCCGAGGCATAGCAGGCATACCCGTCGCGCGTCGAGCGGTCGAAGGGCGGCTGTTCGCGATCGGCAAGGACTGGCCGGCCGAGCACGCGCCCCAGGGCATATGGAAGGCCGAGAACCTCAGTCTTGCGCGGATACGCGAAGCGAATGGAAGCTGCGTGGTCGCGGACCAAAGTTGTAGCGTCAGAGAAGCTTAGGACGGGAGGAGTTGTATTTGTCGCCACACACTCATCCTAATGGGTATTTGATGTGTCAGGAGTTGCAACACGGGAAGCTTCGAACTTGATTTGTATGAAGACCGCACCCAAGCCGAGAAGTTCGGCCTGGGTGCGGCAGAGTGGGGTTACTTCTTGGCTTTGTAAGTGCTCTTGACGGTTTGGCCCATGCCTTCGAGCACCTGTTTTACTTCCGGAGCGTACGGTCCATCGGGGGCGAGTTCGAGATACTTCTGGTAGGCCTCGATGCAGCCCGGAGGGGTGACGATCTTTCCGGCCTTGTCGACCGTCGATTTGCCGACAAGTGCCTGCCCTTTTAGATAGTAAGCTAGGGGTTTATTGGGGTCGGCGGCGATCGACTTGTCCGCAGCGGCCACGGTGGCGTCGGTGTTGCCGGTACGGGACATGACGATGGCTTCGTTCTGGTAATACATGCCGGCCTGAGTCGGATTGACCTTCGCGGCGGCCTCATATGCGGCTTGCGCGTCGTCAACCTTTTTCAGGTTGGCCAGAGCTTCGCCGAGAGTGTTGCCAGCGCCACCCTGCACCTCGGGGTTGGGTTTCTTGGAGGCCGCATCGAGCTCGATGGCCTTCTTCAGGGAGGTCACAGCGTCGTCATACTTCTTGAGGCAGAACTGGGCGTTGCCGAGTTCAACCCAAAGCACTGAGGCGTCGGGCTTGGCCGCGGTGGCCTGAGTCATGAGCGTCGCAGCCTCGGTGCATTCCTGCACATAGTCGTTGGGGGAGCCGCCGTGGGCGGTGCAAGATGCCGGATCCGTGGTCCCAAGAATCGCGTTGCCAGAGGCGGTGACGCAGCTTCCTTTACGGCCCTTGGCATTATCTTCCCTTGCCTTGACGAGATTGGCGTTGAGGTTCTTGATGACCGAGTTCTCTTTCAGGGCAGAGGCATTCTTCGCGCGTACTTCCTCAGCCTGCTTGCGCTGCTCGGGAGTCAGCGTGGCCATGTAAGCGGGGCGCGTCAGGTCGAAGTCCTGCACGGTGTCGGCACCGGCGGTGATCTTCACTTCGGGGAACTGATCCACGACCTTGTCAGCCGCGGTGGTGGGCTGGCGCAGGAAGATGGTGTAGGTTCCGGGTGCGATTCCGGTGCCCTTATAGTCGCCGTTGGCATCGGTATTGAAGGTGTATTTGGCTGTCTTGTCACCCGGATTAGCCAAGCCGATGATTCCATCTGTAATGGGTATGCCGACCGTATCCTGAACGTGGCCATGAATGCTGCCGGTCTGATCCTGGGCATTGAGTGACGCTGAAACTGCGAATAACAGGGCCGACATCACGACGGCCACCGGCGAAAGATTCATTCTGCGCATTGGTCTTCTCCTTCGATCTTCTCTAATCTTGTTCCGGCAGTTTCAAGAAACTGGCTGCTCGGCCACTTTCCGAGTGCGATAGGGGATTGGGTCGTCCACTCCAGCCTGGGCAAAGGCCCTCAGTCGCAGAGCACAGCTATCGCACACGCCGCAGGCCTCAACCTCGCCTGAATAGCATGACCACGTTAAATGGAGCGGCGCGGACAATTCAAGGCCAAGCTGAATGATCTCACTCTTTCGCATATGGATGAGCGGCGTGACAACTTCGATGTCTCCGTCGCGAGTGCCGGTGCGAATAAGCTGCTGGAATGCCTCGTAGTAGGCGGGACGGCAGTCGGGATAGCCGGAGCTGTCCTGCTCGACGGCACCGATCAGGACCTTTTTCGCGCCCAGCACCTCGGCCCAGCTGACCGCTGCCGAGAGGAAATGGGCATTGCGGAACGGTACGTAGGTGACGGGGACCGACTCGCCAATCGGTTCGGTGGCCGGGGCGTCGGGAACGGCGATCGAGGCGTCGGTGAGTGCGGAGCCGCCGATCTGACGAAAGATGTCGATCTTGAGCGGGAGAAATTTTGCAAAATGAAGTGCCTCGGCGACGGCCCTGGCGGATTCCAGTTCCCGGCGCTCGGTGCGCTGGCCGTAGCTGAAGTGGAGGGCGTAGGCCTCGTAGTCGCGAGCGGCGAGGGCGGCGCAGACGGCCGAGTCCATGCCTCCGGAGAGGCAGACGACGGCCCGGGGGGTGGAATTAGGGCTGGTGTCGATTGCGGAAACCATCGCTGTCTATGGTAACTCCCGGGTCGAACTCTCGCCGATGGCCAATGAGGACGGTGTGCCCCCGTTGAAGCCACGAGATCGTGAAGAACTCTTTACCAACTGTAATTAGGATCAAGAGATGTTCCACATTCGACATGCTGAACCTGCCGACGTTCCCCTCATTCTTGAACTTATCCATGAGCTTGCGACATACGAGCGCGAACCCCACGCGGTCGTTGCAACCGCGGCTGATCTGTTACGCGATGGTTTTGGCGAGCGGCCATTCTTTCAGTGCCTGATCGCCGAATATGATGGTGTGCCGGCTGGCTTCGCCTTTTACTTCTTCAATTACTCAACCTGGCGCGGTCGGCCGGGGATTCATCTGGAGGATTTGTTTGTGCGTCCAGCATTTCGCGGGAAGGGCATTGGCAAGGCGCTGCTGATCAAGGTTGCTGAAGTCGCAGTTGCGAAGCAGTGCGCGCGCTTCCAGTGGGACGTGCTCGACTGGAACCAGACGGCGATTGACTTCTATCATTTGCTGGGGGCGACGTTCATGAGCGAGTGGCGGATCATGCGGGTAAGCGGCGACGCCTTGGCTGCGCTGGCTGCGGGCAAGCCGATTCCAGCCCACCCAACGCCGGCGCTTCCGAAACGATAAGCTAAGAAAGATGCCCAGGATTAAAGTCATTGGCGGCGGCCTTGCTGGGCCTGAAGCTGCGCTCACCGCGGCCAAGCTCGGCGTGCAGGTCGATCTGTATGAAATGCGTCCGGTGAAGATGACTCCTGCGCATGAGACGGCCGAGTTTGGAGAACTGGTGTGTTCGAATTCGCTGAAATCCGAGAGCGAAAATACCGCGCCGTGGCTGCTCAAGCAGGAGATGCGACGTGCCGGTTCGGAGCTGCTCAAACATGCCGATCTAAGCGCCGTTCCCGCCGGCCATGCGCTGGCGGTCGACCGGGTTGAGTTTTCGAGGCGCATCGCTGAGGCGATTGCGAATGAACCGCGCATTTCTGTTTATCGCGAAGAAGTGACGACGCTCGATCCTGAAGATGGGATTACGGTGCTGGCGAGCGGTCCGCTCACCTCGTCGGCGCTTTCGGCGGAGATCGCACGGCTGACTGGCAGCGAGCATCTGGCCTTTTATGACTCGATCAGCCCCATCGTCGAGGCCGACTCGATCGATATGGAGCGGGTGTATTTTGCCGCTCGCTACGACAAGGGGACGGCGGATTACATCAACTGTCCGATGACGCGCGAGGAGTACGACGCCTTCTATGACGCGCTGATGACCGCCGAGGCCGTTCAGGAAAAAGAGTGGGAGAAACTCTCGTATTTCCAGGCCTGTATGCCGATCGAAGAGCTGGCGAGGAGCGGGCGCGATACGCTGCGTTTTGGTCCGATGAAGCCGGTTGGCTTGCGCGATCCTCGAACCGGAAAAACTCCTCATGCGGTGGTGCAGCTTCGCTGCGAGAACCTGCGCGCCGACTCGTACAATCTGGTTGGCTTCCAAAACCATCTCAAGTACGGCGAGCAGGCGCGGATCTTGCGGATGATTCCTGGGCTGGAAAACGCGAAGTTCCTACGCTACGGGCAGATTCATCGCAACACCTACATCAATGCGCCGACAGTGCTGACAGAGCGACTGACTCTGCGGGCGTGGGGAAAGGTTTTCGTCGCGGGTCAACTGTCTGGCGTCGAGGGCTACACTGAGTCGATTGCCACCGGGATGCTCACTGGAATCTATGCGGCTGCGGTTGCCGAAGGGTTGGAGCCGATATTGATACCACGCGAGACGGCGCTGGGATCGCTGGTGCATTACATCACTCATGCCGAGGCGAAGCGCTTCCAGCCGGCCAATATCACATTCGACCTGCTGCCGCCGCTCGATGAGGAGACGCGGAATAGGATCCGCGACAAGCAGGAACGGCATCGTCTGCAGTGCGAGCGCGCCTTGCGGGCGTTTGACGGATGGCTGCAGCTAGTGAGCCCCATAGCTCTGAAGAGATAAGCCAAGCCAATCGCACTGGTCATCAGCCGTTGTTCTCGCGGTGCTTCGGTGTATCTTGTTCGCATGACTTCACTCTCCCCGCTGGACGCGCTGGGGCCGGCCTTTCGGCGGACGCGCGAGGTGCTGGCCGCTCCATTTCGGCTTGGATTTTTCCTGAAGATTGCGCTGGTTGCTGCGCTCACCCAGCCGAGCTTCTACTCGGCGACGATCTCTTATCCGATTCGCGGGGGCCAGCTGGCATTTTTGATGGGGCATTTCGCAGGCAGCTCCGGAAATACCAACAACCTTCTGGCCGGCTCCGGGATTGCGGCAATCGGCGTCTCGTTGCTGGTCGTGATGGCGATCTTCGGCGTGGCGCTTTGGGTGCTGCTCTCGTATCTCTATTGCCGGTTGCGCTTCACGCTGTTTGATCTTGTGGTCTACAAGCGCGGGCGTGTCAGGCAGGCGTGGTCAGGGTATGGACGGCAGAGCTGGCGCTACTTCGGGTTAGTCTTCCTTGTTTCGTTGTCGTTCCTGGCGGTAACAGCGATCGTTATTGGCGCCCCGCTGTTGAGTTTTATTCGCAAAGCGCGTCCATTGACCTCGCTCGGTTCCAGCGTAAATCCGTTTGCGATTCTGGGTGCGCTACTACCGTTGCTGCTGGCGATTTTTGTCATGGCCCTGTTATGGATGGTGGTGGATTCGCTCATGCAGGACTTCCTGCTGCCACCGATGGCGATTGACGATGCTCCGCTGGAGTCGGCGTTTGGGCGCTTCTTTGACCTAGTCAAGACGAGCCTCGGTTCGTTGGCAGTATATGTGCTCTTGCGGTTTGTCGTGGGCATCGCCCTGATAACGGTGCTGCTGGTGGTCTTTTTCGCGATATTGATGGTTGTGGGACTGGCGATCTACGGTATCGGCACGCTGCTCTACCATGCGCTGTGGGTGAGTGCTGTTGGGCAGGTCATTTGTGTGGCGCTCGCGATTCTGGTGGGCATGGTCGCACTGGTGGTGTACCTGATGGCGATGATTTCGATTTACGGGACTGCCGCAGTCTTTCAGCAGTCGTATGCAGTCTATTTTTTGGGCGGGCGGTATGCGGCGTTGGGAAACAGGTTGGAGCCACCACCTCCACCGGCACACATTGAACATTTGGCGCCGCCCCCGATTGCAACGTCAGAGCCTCCCGCAGTGTTGCCGCCTATTGAGGACGCTCCGCCGCTCTGGTAGCCGGGCTGCGGTTCTTCAGTTCGCGCCCTTTTGATTTCTAGCGCGGACTTTGAACCAGATGGGTGAGCCCTCAAAGCCGAAGGCCGTGCGCACCTGATTTTCGAGGAAGCGCTCGAAAGAGAAGTGCAGCTTCACGAGCCGGTTCGCAAACAGGATGAATGTCGGCGGGGCGACTGCGGCTTGGGTCATGTAGTAGATGCGAATTTTTTGCGACATGGGTACGCCTGCGCGCTGGAAGTCGATCTTCTCGAGGAAGCGGTTCATCTGACCGGTGGTGATGCGTTTGCGGCGCTCCTTGGCGACGTGATGGGTGACTTCGAGCACTTTCTTGAGGTTGTTGCCACGCGAGGCGGAGATGAAGATGAGCGGCGCGTAATGGAGATATTTCAGTGCATGGCGCACCTGCTCCTCAAAGACCGCTTTGTCGGCAGGTGGTTTGCCATCGGTGCGTGCGGTGGTTACTAAATCCCACTTGTTGATGACAATGACGATCGAGCGGCCGCTTTCGTGAGCGTATCCACCGATGGTGGCGTCGGCAGCGGTGACGCCTTCCTGCGCGTCGATGACAAGCAGCGCGACGTCGGCGGCTTCGAGGTGGCGACGGGCCATGACAACGGAGAGTTTCTCGGCCATCTCGTGGGTCTTGCCCTTGCGGCGGATTCCGGCGGTGTCGACGATGCGGAAGCGGTCGCCCTGGTAATCGATGACCTCGTCGACGGCGTCGCGAGTGGTTCCGGCGATAGGCGAGACGATGGCGCGATTGGTGCCGGTGAGGGCATTGATCAGGGTGGACTTGCCGACGTTGGGGCGGCCGATGATGGCGACCTTGGTCTCGAACTGCTCGAATTCGCCATGGGTGCGGTGGAGGTCGCGGTTGGGGTCTTCTTCGGTCGTCGCGGCTTCCGGAATTTCTGCTTCGGTCTCGGCGGGTGGCTCAGCGATTGGTAGCGCTTCGAAGACAGCGTCGAGCAGGTCGCCGATACCGAGCGAGTGTTCCGCGGAGATGGAAAAGATCGTCTTCAATCCGAGCCGGCGGTAGTTCTCGGCCTGAGCGTACGAGTTGCTCGGTGTCAATTTTGTTGACCGCGAGCATGATCGGCTTGCCGCCACGGAGCAGGTGTTTGGCAAGATCGTAGTCGGGTGCGGTGAGTTCGGATCGGCCATCGACGACCATGACGATGACCTCGGCTTCGTCGAGCGCGACGCGGGCCTGGCGGTGGATTTCGGCGGGAATGAGGGCTTCGTCGTCAGGGACGATGCCGCCGGTATCGACGATGCGGGCGACACGCCCGTCCCAGCGGACTTCGCCATAGATGCGGTCGCGGGTAATGCCAGGCTCGTCGCCGACGATGGAGCGGCGGCTCTCGGTGAGCTTGTTGAAGAGGGTAGACTTGCCCACGTTGGGGCGTCCGCAGATGGCGAAGAGTGGTTCGTGGTCGGCGGCGCCGGGTTTCGTCGATGGCGCCGCGGCGGTCTTTGCGGGCTTTTGGAGGAGCTGCGGAGTCAAGGGCGAGGTAGGCTTCGGTCGAAGGCTCGGGAACGGCCTTGCCGAGGACGGGGCGTTTGCGGCGTGCCGATTTAGTGAGGAACCTCACCGGTTTCGATTCAGCGGCGTCCGGGATCGGTAATTTTTTCTTCGGGCGTGCAGCCGCTGCGTGACCGCGCCGGATGGCCTTCTCTTTGGCGGCTACTTTGCGGGCGGTCTTCTTCGCGCCTTCGCGGTTTCTCTTGACTGCTTTCAATGGTTCAACCTGTTCTGCGCGGAAAATGGCATGAGCCGCAATTCACTATTATAGGGATTAGCGCTCAGCCCACCGAAAGCTTCCTTCATTGCCGACCAACTCACCGACTACGTCCGCTCTGCCCTCGCTCTACGACTTCTTTGCGCCGGGCGGTCTATTGTCGTGCTCGAGTCTGCCTTATGAGTTTCGGAAGGGTCAGTTGGAGATGGCGCAGGCCGTCGAGCGCGCGCTCGATGAGAAGACCCACCTGATCGTCGAAGCAGGAACGGGCACCGGAAAGACACTCGCGTATCTGCTGCCGGCTTTGCGTTCGGGGCAGCGGGTGATTATTTCTACGGGCACGAAGAACCTGCAGGAGCAACTCTTCTTCAAAGACGTTCCCTTTCTCGAATCACTGCTGGGCCCACTTAGCGTTTGCTACATGAAAGGGCGCGCGAACTATCTTTGCCGCCACAAGCTGTATTCGCTGACCAAGCAGCCGATTCTGAATGGCCTGGAAGAGATCAGCCAATATAACGCCATCGCTGAGTGGGAGAAGACGACGGAAACCGGAGACCGGGCGGAGATTGATGAGCTCCCGGAGTCGAGTCCGCTGTGGGCGAAGCTGGATGCCCGGAGCGAGGCTTGCCTGGGCACGTCATGCCCGGATTATGAGCGCTGCTTCATCACCGAGATGCGGCGCAAGGCGCAAGAGAGCGACGTTATCATCGTCAACCATCACCTCTTCTTTGCCGATCTGGCGGTGAAGCAGCAGGCGCAAAATGCTCCCGATGCTGGGGTCTTGCCGGATGCGGCAGCGGTTATCTTCGATGAGGCGCATGAGTTGGAGGACGTCGCGTCGAGCTATTTCGGCATCAGCGTGAGCAATGTGAAGTTCGAGGAGTTGGTGCGCGACCTGGAGATCACGCTGCGTGCGAAGCAATCCCTTGGAGGGTCGGTGCAAGCGGCGGGGCAGACACTGCGCGAGCGGGCGCGGATGCTGTTTGCGGTGCTGCCGATTGGCACGGGCTATGGCGGCAGCGGCGACGGGCGGATGGCTTTTGAGGGTCGTGAGGAATTTCTCGAGGCGCAGGGGGACGTCTATCTCGGCGTGATGAATGCGTTGCATCGGTTGGAGGGCGAACTTGAGCGGTTGCGCGGGGTCGAAGAGGCTGCGGCGTTGCGCAAGCGGACGGCCGGGCTTCGCGAGCAGCTGAGGTTCTTGCTGGAGGCCGACAGCACCAACACCGTGTTCTGGATTGAGCGCCGGCAAGGGCGCGGTCGCGATGGGGGGAGAAACACCTTTTTGCAGGCGACGCCGATCGATATTTCCGAGCTGCTGAGCGAAGTGTTGTTTGAGAGCTTCTCGACAGTGGTGCTGACCTCAGCGACGCTAACGGTGCAGAGCGGGTTTGCACATCTGCGCAATCGGCTGGGGATGCGCGAAGCGAAGGAGCTGGTGGTTCCGTCGCATTTCAAATATGACCAGCAGGCAATCCTGTATCTGCCGACCGAGATGCCCGATCCGCGCGAGGCGGGCTTTCAGGATGCCGCTGCGAAGCGCATCCGGCAGGTGCTGGAGATCACCAGGGGTCGCGCCTTTTGCTTATTCACCAGTCATCAGCAAATGCGGGACTTATACGAGCGGCTGCTCGTGGAGTTGAGCTTTCCGCTCTTGCTGCAAGGCACGGCGCCGCGTAAGGCGCTGCTCGAGGAGTTTCGCGAGACCCCGAATGCGGTGCTCTTTGGCACGTCGAGCTTCTGGCAGGGTGTGGACGTGCAGGGTGAGGCACTGAGCTGCGTGATCGTCGACCGGCTGCCGTTCGCGGTGCCGAGCGACCCGGTGGTCGCCGCGCGGATGAAGGCGATCGAGGCCGGCGGCGGCGCCCCGTTCTTTGAGTACCAGGTGCCTTCAGCGGTGATCACGCTGAAACAGGGGTTCGGGCGGCTGATACGGTCGCTTGAAGACCGCGGCGTGCTGATGCTGCTCGATCCGCGGATTCAAAGACAGCGCTATGGTAGAGTCTTCCTCGAAAGCCTGCCGCCCTATCGCGTGACGAACGATATTGGTACGGTGGAAGAGTTCTTCAATGATTCATCCCAGCCGGAATCCTTTCGGAAACCTGCGTTATAACATTAAAGAACTGCTTGCCATGTCGCGCAATCTCTACATTCTGGGCGGGACGCTGTTTGTCTTTGCCGTGATTTCCTTCGGCATGATGTTCACAACGGGGCCTTACCAGATCGGGCTGCCGGGGAACGGCTCGTTGTGGAAGACGATTGCGCTCTTTCTGCTTTTGTTGTCGCTGCTATCAGTGATGGGCGGGGTTATGACGAATATGTTCGAGCAGGTGGAACGACGGGCGGCGGAGCGGGAACGGCGGCAGGGGAAGCGGCGGTAGGTAATCTGAGAACGGCTGATTCAGGCGCCCTATCCTTCCGCGTTGTTTGAACAGGATAGGGCGCCGATTGGATTACTTGGGTTGAGGGACGACGCGCAGGTAGGGCTTGACGGTCTTCCAGCCGTCTGGATATTTGGCTTTTGCTTCGTCTTCGGAGACGGACGGCAGGATGATGACATCGTCGCCCTGCTGCCAGTTGGCCGGCGTGGCGACCTTGTGTTTCGCCGTCAGCTGCATCGAATCGAGCACGCGGAGAATCTCGGGGAAGTTGCGTCCGGTGGACATCGGGTAGCTCAACTGCAGCTTGATGCGCTTGTCGGGACCGATGATGAAAACCGTGCGTACAGTTGCATTATTTGCAGCGGTGCGCCCCTCCGAGGTGTCGCCTGAGTCGGCGGGGAGCATGTCGTAGAGTTTAGCGATCTTGAGCTCCGGATCGCCAATCATGGGATAGTTCACCGCGTACCCCTGGGTTTCCTCGATATCGACAGCCCACTTCCCGTGGCTGGAGACGGGATCGACACTGAGCCCGACGACCTTGGTGTTGCGCTTCTGGAACTCGGGGTAGAGGCCGGCGACGCTGCCGAGCTCGGTGGTGCAGACCGGCGTGAAATCCTTGGGATGGGAAAACAGGACAGCCCAGCCATCTCCTATCCAGTCATGAAAGCTGATCGTTCCCTGGGTTGTTTCGGCGGTGAAGTCGGGGGCGATGTCATTAATGCGTAGAGACACGTTCTTCTCCTCAAATCTTCCGATCGTGGCAGGCACTTTCTTGCCGTACTGAAAGCATAGGAGGAATGCGATCGGTCCGCAATCCGACGGCGCCGCTGTGTGGGGCGGCGGTGCGTGCGTTTTAGCCACTTAGGGGTACCCCCCCCTGTCTCTGCAAAGAAGTCATTTGTTTTGTTGATGATAGCGAGTGTCACCCGGCGCAAAGATCTGCAAAGAAAGGCACTTACCCGCAGAGATCTCTTTCTAAAGGACTTGGCTTAAGCTATGCGCCTGGAGCGGTCCTTTCTTGCCGCCGGTCGGTTCCGGGCCGCTGGCGTCACTTATTTCTTATTTCTATCTATAACTTAATTTTACCAAACCGGGAGCGTTCACTACGCCAACTACTTTCGGGTTATAAATGGCCTGGATTGAATGCCGTGCAGCTTTTGTTGGCGAGAAAGGTACTTGACGAGGTTTTGACGTACGGACGTGCAGACTTGTGTGCGCGCCCTTGGTTCTATCGCCACAACGTGGCGTCTGGTGCTGGGTCGACTAGGAGTGGTAACTGTTCTAGGCCGGCATCGGTCGCAAGATCGTCGAGAGTTACCTCCGATCCGTCGTCTAGAACAACGTCCCCCCTCACGGCATATTGGAGCCCCCAACGGAGCGGGGGTTCTCGCATTTCTGGGTGACTCGCCAGATCGATCAGCAAAGACTTATCTTCTTCGGTCGCCCGACGCGCAATTTGGCGAGCGAGGGCTGGCCATAGCGGCTCCGCATTGGCGGGGTAGGCGCCGAGCGCGCGCATTAGGTCGCGGCATCCGAGGTCCGGATGCAAGGAAACCCGACACGCGCGAGCTAATATACCAGTCATCCCGCAGTCCCTAATGGGCTCGCAACTTAGCAAGGCTCGAACCGCCATGGCCCCAAACTCCATGCTGCCCAAAGCTGTCTGAAGTTGTTCGCTTAGCGTGAGTTCCGACTGAGTTTTCGCACTCGGGGCTGGCAGCTTGTCAGCCAGAGCCGCGAGCCAACGACTGGCACATTCGCGAGCCCAAGCCATCCCACGATCGTTAGTTGTAAACGCTCTGCGGAATTCAACACCTTCTTTTCGTAGAGAATATAAGGTTATCGAGTTCGTTAAGCGTGCCCCTCATTGCGCCGTCCCAGAGCAAAGGCTCCAGGCTGCCACGCATCCAATGACACATCCAGTCCCAGCTAAAATCGGATTCCTCGTTGTCCAAAGATAGGCGATGGCTATCGTCGACGAAATCGCAAAACAGAGTGTCTACTGAGGCTTGGAGCTTAGCCAAAATATGCCAATTCGGCTTAAATCCTTTGGTTACTCGAAGCCAGTCTAAGAGTAGCTCTGCGAAAGGACGATCCAATTCGTCGCAGAAGTCGACTGCGATTCTAACGATCTCGTCTGTCTCCGCCTCAGTGTTGGTCTCTAGTTTCACGAGCTTCCGAAGGAGCGCCGCATGTTGAGGCCGTCCTCTGGTGCTTAGGAACTCTGAGGCCCCTTGAACCGAAATCTTCGTTGCATCGGCGGGCCTCTTCAGATTGTCAAGCGCATCCGAGAAGCCCACATCTAGGGTGGATAAAGCATAGTGAAAAAACATGTTTACTGGCGATCTCCCCTCCTTTATCCCGAGACCAAGCCACACGGCTGCCGCACTGAGCTCCGAAGCGACGATGCAACGCTGCAGGCGCACACTGAGCGCTTGAGGCTTTGCGTAGAGCTCTAGGGCGTGCACGAGAGCGCTTCGACTCGCGCCCAAACTGGCTAAGACCTGGAGGCGATGACCTAATAACCGCCTTGGTCCGGGCCACGCCTGGAGCAGTGCCAACTCGCGCGGTTCTCCGGGCCATAAGGGAGATCCAGAGCACAAAAGCCGGCCCAATGCAAAGTGCCTCGCGGTTATGAGTTGGCCGTAGGATGCTTCTATTAGTGTTCTTGAATTGGTGCCGGCAGGTGGAAGAGCTAGTTGTGCAGTCGATCCGATTGACTTCACGAAGCTTCGATAACGTATCCATTCCACCCACGTTGCCTTCCTTGCTCTTGGAACTAGATGGGAAATCACAAGGCTGCGCCTGTCTTCCTGTCGGCTCGAGAGCCACGCCCGTGCAACATCCTCAATGTCACGAGGCCAGGTGTGACGAATTCTGTCGAGCAACTGCGGAATCCACTTTGCAAACAGGTCATGGCTCCCGAGCCCATCCGCCAAGATTGTGCCCGAGAGGCACAGCCCGGCATCGTCTTCGAGCAAGCCTTCTAGTATGGGCGCCACCTTTTCAGGTTGTTGCCCGCCCACAAGGGCCGTCCATAGTCGTAGGGTTTCCCACCATGATCTCTCTTCAAGTTTCTCGAGACATGTCTTCTTCCTTTCCTCTGATCCTTCGATCGTGGCGTACAAGTGCCAGGCAGCGAGGTACTCCTGGAAACTCAAGTGCGCGAAGGAAACTGATTCGTCGGACCTGTCGATAAGTAATCCGGCGGAGCCAATCAGCCAGTTCAAAAAACGCGTTCGCTGCTCCTCACGCCATGAATCGGGTAAGAGTCCCTTTATTTCATCCCGCGAAAGGATTATTGTGCTGCGTTCGTAGTGCTTCTGCGACTGCATCATGAACGCTAGCTTCGCAGTTACACGAAGAATCTCCTCAATGTCTGAGGGACGCCACTGCAGTGCTGCCATCAGGACGCCCTCTTCGCGTTTGCGCTCCGGTAGGGCAGTTAGCAGATGCTCTACGCAGGTCCGATACAGAAGGTGTCTCTTGTCTGGAAGCTGCTTCACTCGGCTGATAAATAGCATCATTGTAAGCAGCAGAGTTGTTTGCGCCAAGGCAGCCGCCTCAGGGGATCGGTCGAGCGACGTTAAGAATCGGGTCTTATATTCATCGGCTGCACGTTCGTCTTGCCCCCAGCAGAGGTGATAAAACTCGTGTGCAAAATACTCGATTTCGTTGCGTGAGAGCGGTTGAATGTCGAATATGTCAAAGCCGTCGCTTTGAGATGGCCTTCCTTCGCCGTACGGTCGGCTAGTCGCTACGACGAGTACGCGTGGGTAGTCCCGTTGAAACCCAACCAGTTTGAAACGAACTTCTTCTCCTAGCGTTCCAAGTTCATCCCAACCGTCGACAAAGAGGACTGGTCTCGGCCCGCTTGGGTCGAGTAAAAAGCCACGGAGGATCTTCTCCCACTCCAAACCCGTGTATTCGGTCAACAGGGCCTGAGTGTAGCCCTCTATTGATCTCTCTTGCTGTGGTGTAGTTGGCTTTCCCCAACTAGCAGCGAGACGCCGCAACTCAATTGCGATCGGGAAGGCGCCATCATTTCCCAGCAGGCGGCGAAACGTCCAGCGCACCCAAGTTGTTTTCCCGGCCCCACCCACTCCGCGGATGACAAGTGGTCGATCGCGCAACACCAAGGCAGTTGATGAGAGAACGGCCCCGGCTGCATTTTTGTCTGGGTCGTCTGCCTTTGCCAGTCGCAACGGGAGGTAGATATCGTCTAGTCGAACCTCGATCGGTTTCGTCCCCGCCTCTGATGGAGAGATCCCAACTGAGGACAGATCCCAACGATCGTAGAGGCCACTTACGCGCCGCCGATATTGCTGGACAGGGTGGGAATACATCTGTCCTGGTTGCGTAAGATCGCCTCTACCTTTAATGGCGCCCGCCGTTTGCTGTTTAAATCCACGATCAAGAAGGAAGGCAAGTATCTCGTGAAAGTCTCCGGACCAATCCTTTCTTCGTAATTGCAGACATTGGCGGTCCGCCAAGGTGGCGAGACTCGGCAGGGTTTGAAACGCTTTTCGGGGTAGTGGGGCGGCCTCATCGACTAGCACCGGGACAACAGTTATGGAGTCGCTCCCCAGTGCTATTTCTATCTCGCGCCGAACCCAATCGTCGGGGAGATTCAGGCGCCGGTCTCCGGTCTCCGGGTCTTGCGCCATGAGCCAGCGCTTCCCTACGAGACAGAATAGGATGGACGCGTTCTCGACTTCTTGGTGGAGCCGATCTGGCCAGGGCGTGCCCGCTTCCAGCCGTTCATGGTCGATAAACACCTGGCTCGGTGCGAGTTCACGCTCCAGTTCCTGGAATAGCCGGCTCGCCGTCTCACCTGTATCCTCGGATCTGTAATTGATGAATAATCTAGCTCCAATTTCGGCCATAGTCGAGATCGCTCACCCATTGATCCGGTCCACCCGCGCTTTTGAGGGCTGTGGTACCCCGATGCTGAAGTCAGGGAAGATTTTAGTCTGAGCTTTCTCTTCCCGCCGTATTCATTGGCAATCTTCTCCTCGACGTATCTGGCGGCCAGGCGCTTTAGGTGGTTGGACGCGGCTTAGTTGCCAGGAACTGGACCGGCACCGCGTTTCCATTGGGATCGACTAGTCCGGGGTTGATGGTCTGGGTGTCGGTGAGTGTCGGGACGCTGATAAAGTGGACCAGATTATCAGCGGCGGTTCCGACGAAGAAGATAGTGTTGTCGGGACTGAAGGCCCCAGCCAGCGGCGCTGAGGCCGTGCCTGAGAGCTTGACGGCGCTGAGGGTGCCCGCCTCCCCGAAGTTAGAAGAGATCGTGTATGCGGGCAGAATAGGACTTGCCGTCCCGGTCGGCGCGGTGTAGGTGACGAAGGCGATCGACGAGTCGGGCGAGGCGACAACCTGGTCAATCGAGGCCGCGGTCACCGGCAGCGCCTGCGTGGGCAGAGCCGTGGTTTGGAAGGTCAGACCGGCTGCGGAGTTTGCAGTGGGGCGAATGCAGGTTCCGGTAGGATCGCCAGGAGTGTTTTCCACCGGGACTCCGGGCGAATCGGCGGTGCCCAGATAAATGTCACTGAGGGTGGTCGGGTTCGCGCCGAGGATATGGACGCGGTCGGTGGTGGCCGTCAGGTGATCGGTGGGTGGTAGTACGGTCCCAGGAGCCAATGCGCTCGGATAATAGACGTTTGGAGTGGCGGTTGTATTCGGACAGAATGTATAGGCGCTGGTGAGATTTGGTCCGGTAAGGAAGGTGCCTTCCGACGGGATCGTGACCGCTATGTCGGGCGAGCAGAAGGGAGTGAAGGGCGTGGTTGTGCTGGTGTAGTCGTTGTTATTCAGGTTGCAGCCTGTGCCGGCCTGAGTCGGCAGATTGTTGTAAACGCTCCATCCCGTGTAAGTGTTGTGAATGTAAAGCGAGTTCGGTCCGGTAACGTAGAGGGTCTTGCCGTCGGGGCTGAACTGGGCCCGAGTCGCAAGTCCGCCGATGGTCGTATGCGCGGCCGACGATACGGTGTAGAGGTAGATGACTTGGCGCACCTGATCGGCAATGACGACGGTGGTCGAGTCGGGCGAGACGGCGAGGACGACGCCGGGCACAGTGGTGTCTTCCTTGGTCAGAGAATTGGTACCGGCGCTGTACTCCATGAGTTCGCGATAATTTCCAAAGTAAAGATTTGTCCCCGCTGGATCGAGAACCATCGAGTTAGGGATGTAGGGCAGCTTGATCGGTGAGCCGATAGTGCCAGTTGTGAGATCGACCGCCTCGAAGAAGTCTGATTGTGGGCTGGCCATCCAAAGATAGGTGCTACTGCGACCGGTGGAAGTCAGCCGCACCGAGTTGCTGGCAATCGGGAGTCCGGTGCCAAGCTGGCCAATCTGAGTGATCAGCGCCGGGTTACAGGTCGGCGGGTTGCAGACGGCCGTGATCGCGGCAGTCGAAGGAAATGCGGTCGAGACTGCGCCGCCGCTGCCGACCGAGATCTCCAGGGGATTGGTGGAAGAGTAGTCGAGCAAGAGCCCGGTGATCTGGTTTCCCTGGGTATCGAGAATAGTCGTTGTCAAAGGCACATTGGTCCCCGGCGTTACGGTTCCAACCGTGCCGTTGTCGGTGCTGGGGATCGTACTCGGAATCTGCAGCTGAATGCTGGCCGGAGGGCAGGTGTAGAGGTTTCCCGCAGTGGAGCTGACGTTGGCGACGGCCGCAGTAACGGCGGTCGAGCCGGGCTGATGGGCGGTCGCCACGCCGTATTGATCGATGGTGGCGATGGCTGCGCTGACCGGAGTGTAAGTGAAATGGCCAAGATTTACCGAGCAGTCGGGCACGCCGTAGGCATTTCCGGCCGGGGCGCAGAATGGGGTGGTCGCGTTGGTCGAGACAAAGGCGAGGGCGTCGAGCTGCGAGGTCTGATTCTGCGAGAGACACCCTTGATAGCCGGGGAGACCAGTAGTCGGCGAGGCGACCGATAACTGAATCGTGGTCACCGAGGGGTGCACCCACACAGGAACGGTATTACTGGTGACTCCATCGGCTGTAGCGGTCATCTGGACCACACATGTGGTCAGGCTGGTTCCCGAGCAGCCCGCGGCGATCGAGGTTGGTGTCGGTGCGGTGCAGATAGTGAAGTCGGGAATACCGCCCGGGCTGTGACGGTTCCAGGTGCCCCCGCACAGTGCGCCGGTCGAGGAGACGTCAACCAGGTTCAGGTTGGTGGTGCCATAGACGTAGGAGGCGACGGATTCGGCCCCTCCATTGCAGTTGGTGGCGCTGGGCGCCTGGAGCTGGCCGGTCTGGCCGAAGGCGAGGGAGATGCCGGTGGTGTTCCCCGGGAGGTTGATGGCAGCCACCTGGTTGGTCTTGAGACCATAGCCGTAACCAGACTTATTGCAATAGTTGTTGGGATTGGTGCCTTTGCAGCCTGCGATCGAAAAACCTACTGGAAGGGAAAACACTAGCAAAACACTCAAAATCACGAACTGCTTCATGAAACCTCCCCGTCCAGGCAGACTCGCAGCGTTGGACGGTCACACCACTTTGAAAGTAATCCTGAGTGTAAAAGGTGCGGAGGGCTGAAGCAACTCTTGGGCAGCGCGGTTGTGGTGCGATCTCCGGCCTACGACGCGAAATATGGATCCGTGTGACCCTCGATGAGCGGTAGGACTGTTGTCATCACCGGAGATTGGGAAGGCCACACGGACAGGCCTAATAGGCTGGCGGCAAGCCAATCTTTTGAACGAGCGCGCGGTAGCGTGGGTCGTCATGCAGAAAGTCGTACGCGGGATCGGTCTGGATCCACAGAACATTCGGAGCACGCTGCCTGTAGCCCTCTTCCAGTAACGAAAGGGCCGGCTCGCGTTCGCCGAGCTGCGCATGGTAGCAAGCCAGATCTATAGGCGAAACGTATCCCTTCTTCGCCTGCTCTTTGCGCTGGGCCAGTTCCCATCGCACAAATGCCGGGAACCCGCCCTGCTGATAAGCTCGCCGCGCATTGGCAGCCGATTTGGCGTCTCCGATTACCTCGTGGAACTTCGCCCAGGCTTCCACCTGCTCAGGGTGCATGCCATTGAGCCGGTAAATGTCCGTCATATCGCTCAGGAAATCCCTCGGATTCGTTTTCAGCCGCAGTTGCACATCTTCGAGTGCCGCATCATACTGCCGTGCGACCTTGTAGGCCTCGGCCATCGCCCATGGCTTCTCAAACGGGTTGATTTCCATCGCCTTCTTCTCGCTCTCGATTGCCTCCGGATTGCGGTTCAGAACTCCGAGCAGCTTGGCGCGCATGTGATACAACTCGGCGAATTGCGGATCGAGGCTGATCCCGCGCAGCATCTCCCGGTCGGCTGCTGCGAAATCCCAACGATGAAAGAAATAAGCCCCTGCCATGACGAGGTGCGCTTCGGGCAGTGTCGGATCCAGCTGCAGGGCCTTCACCGCAGTTTCTTCCGCAAGGCCCAAGCTGGTGCGCGGGTCGAGCCTCCCGCTCATTGTACCGGCCCCATAGTAGAGCGCTAAGCCCGCCCAGCCCGGCGCGTAATCCGGCTGAAGTTCGGTCGCTTTGAGGAAGTATTGCTTTGACTCCTCCAACCGACCACTAAACCAGAGATACCTTCCCTTTAGATAGGCATCGTGCGCGGCGGGATTGACGTAACGGGCCGTCGCTGCCGGCACAAAACGGTTGAGCCGCTTGGCGATCACCTGCGCGGCCTCATCCGGCAATGCAACGTCGTTGTTATCGCGGTCGTAGCTCTCTGCCCAGATGTGCGAATCGTCGTCCGCCCGAATCAACTGGAGGGTCATGTGAACCTGATTGCCGGAACGCTCCACTGAGCCTTCGAGAATGCTATCCACGCCCAGCGCACGAGCGATCTCGGGCAAAGGCCGATGCGCGCCCTTATACTGCAATGTCGAGGTGCGCGAAACAATACGTAGCGTCGAGTTCTTCGCCAGCATCGTCGTCAGCTCATCGGTCATTCCGTCCGCGAAATATTCCTGCCCAGGATCGCCCGAAAGATTCTCGAGCGGCAGTACGGCTAGCGAGCGAATGTTTGGTTCTGCAGCCTGATGCCGACGCATCCAGGAACGCACCCCTAGGCCAATCCCCGCAGCCGAGAGTAAAACGGCTGGAATCGCCCATACCAGCCACCGCCAGCGCCGCGTGTGTGTTCGGGCGTTCTCCGGAGGAACGGCTTCCGGTGAGGGCGGAGCAGGCTCCGCTGCGGCCGCGAGTTGCGCCCCGCTAACCCCGGCTTGGACGCCTGCGGGAATTGCAGCGTCTTCAACGTTTGGCACAGCGATCGGCGCGACAAACCGGTAGCCTTTGCCCGTCACAGTCTGGACGAAGCGTGGATCCTCCGCATCGTCCCGCAGTGTGTATCGAATCTTCCCGATCGCGGTGTTGATTCCGTGCTCGGTATCGACGAAGACTTCCCGCTCCCAAAGCCGCTCGGCAATCTCGGTCCGGGTGACCAACTGGCCCCCGTGCTGGGCGAGCAGGATGAGGAGCTCCATCGGCTTTCGCTCGACGGGAATCAAATGCCCGTTTCGGGTGAGCTCGAACCGGCCGCAGTCAAGCCGGTAATCACCAAACTGATAAACCGGGGCCGCCATGGCACTCCCTACACAAGCGAAGTAGGAACGAAGAGACTCCAAGCATACCGCGTATGTCGCTCAATTTTAAGCCGATATTGGTTTACCAAAACTTCACCTTGCACTTTACCTCCTCTGCATTGCCTCTACGACTGCGGGAGGGCTTAGCTGTGAGGCAGTCGGGCGAGCCCGACCGAGGAGGAAACAAATGAACACGAAATGCTGGAGGTTGACGCCCGTGATCGGCGTGCTTGCCTTTGCGATGACGATGATGCCGAATGCCCAGGGTAGCTGCGGGCTTTCGTCGAAACCAGTCAAACCGATGAGTTGGCATCCTCAGTACGGAGCTGCTCGCCTGATGCTGGCGGGGTTTCCGGACGAAGACTACGGCAGAGGAGAAGCCGCACCGATTGTCGGAATGTGGCACGTGATATTCACCGCCAAAACCATGAACGGCGCTACTATCCCCGACACCCCTATCGATAACGCACTGATCGTGTGGCACAGCGATCATACAGAAATCATGAACTCCGGACGGCCTCCCCAGGATGGGGATTTCTGCATGGGCGTGTGGGAGCGGACCGATAAATGTAAGTACAAGCTGAATCACTTTGCCTGGGGCGGCAACGAATTCACTCCCGGAACGCCCAATGGCGTCGTTGGCGACCCGGCTGGGCCGACTCGCATCACCGAAACAGTCACATTGAGCGACGATGGGAAGCGCTATTCGGGCACATTTACTCTGGACGCTTATGACACCTCAGGAAACCTGTCAACTTCATTTACAGGGGCAATTACCGCAACACGCATCACGATAGATACGAAAGTGACGGATCTGCTCTGAGCGAGATATTGGAGCAGGTTTGACTGGCGGTGGAAACCCCAGGTCCACCGCTCTGTCGCTTTCTTTTGCGGAGTCGAGTTCAGGCTGTTACCAGATTCACTTCGGCATGTCCGGGCAGACGAATTCTTTGTCGTTTGCCGTGAGCGTCACTTCGTGGACTTCGTGATTGCCGAAAGCGAGGGTTTGGCGTAGTCGCAAGTCGTGGCTGGTGAGGCTGAGGATGAGGGCGGTGAAGGCGAGGCGGCCGTCTTCTGTGACTTCGAATTTGCCCGGCTTTTTCGGATCGGATTTCCAGGTGGCGATACGGTAGGTTTCGACGCACGAGGTTTCAAGCAATGTGCCGTTGCGGAGAAAGATGTAGATGCTTCCCGAGTTTGGGTAGGGCGTCGCACTCGTGATGCGCCAGACGCTGGCGAAGAGTGGAGCGAGGTCGGGGTTTGTAGTGGTGGGACTTTGGGTTGGGGCGGCGATGGCGCCCGTGGAGAGGAGTAGCGCGATAACGAGTTGACGGACCATCGGATTTCTCTCCCCGCGAAAATCCCAGGTCTCAAAAACGAGAGCTAGGGCCCGGATTTGTGATGTTGCGGCCGGTGTCAACCGCAGATCCTTCGACTCTGCGCCGAAGCGCGTTGCTCAGGATGACAAAGCCCACTCTTTCATTGCGCAGGCATGTATTTTTCAAACCATTCCAGAGCGCGAGCGATGACGTCGCGCTGGTGTTCGGGGTCGACGAAGCCGTGGCCTTCGTTGGGATAGACAACGAGCTGGGTCGGGACATGTTGTGCCTTGAGCGCGTGCCAGAACTCGAAGGACTGCGGTGCAGGGCATTCCCCGTCCCGGTCCCCGACCACCGCCAGAGTCGGCGTCTTCACGTTGTGAATGAAGTTGATCGCGGACATTTTGGCGTAGACTCCGGGGTCGTCGTAGACGGATGCGCCCATAAAGGGGATCATCCACTGGTCGATGGAATTCTCTCCGTAGTAGCTCTGCCAGTTGGAGATGCCTGCTCCGGCGACGGCGGCGCGGAAGCGGTTGGTCTGGGTGACGGCGAACATGGTCATGAATCCGCCATAGGACCAGCCGGTGAGGCCGACACGCTCGGGGTCGATGTTATGGGAGCGGGTGACGGCGTCGACTCCGGCGAGGATGTCGCGGAGGTCGCCGTAGCCGAAGTCTTTGCGGTTGGCCTGGGTGAAGGCTTCGCCCTGGCCGTAGCTGCCGCGGGGGTTGGGCATTAGCACGAAGTAGCCGAGGGCAGCGAATGGCACTGGGCCGTAACCGGCTCGCGGCCAATGGGGGAGGGTGGCTGAGGATGGGCCTCCGTGGACGTAGACGATAAGCGGGTATCTTTTTGCGGGGTCGTAGTTGGCGGGGTAGAGGAGCCAGCCCTGGACGTTGAATTCTTTTAGGTCGCCGCTGGGCGAGATTGTCGGTGACGGCTGGACGGGGCTGATCCAGGTGACGGATTCAGATTTGCCCCAGGCTGGCTTCAGATTGTCGTTGTAGTGGGTGATTTCCTTGAGTCCCATGAGCGGGCCGGCCCAGACCTCGGGGGCTTCTGCGAAGGAACTGCGAATCAGGGCAATCTCGTTGTTGTTGGCGACAGAGACGCTCATCTCGAGCATTCCCGAGCCGACGGATTCGGGGAGCCTCAAATCGTTGTCGCTGGATACTGACTGACTGGCAATCTCGTAGGCGAAGAGGTGGGCCGAGCCTCCGGCGATTTCGGCGATGCCGAGGGTGTTGTCGTCAATCCAGGTGAACCACGCAGGCGAGGCCTTTCTGTCGGGAGTGATGTTGGTAGGGGAACCGCCGCTGGTGGTGACGGTGTAAATGTCTCCGCCGGTCGCTCCCTGGTCGGACATTAAGCCTCCGATGAAGGCGATCTGCTTGCCATCGGGCGACCAGCGGGGTACGGCGATCTGTAGGCCGTGAAGCGGGCCCGGGGTATTGGCTGGGTCGAGGACTGTCGTCGGCACATCGCTGCTCAGGTGCTGGGTGTAGAGTTCAGCGACCCACCAGTTGTTTTCGCCCGGAGGCGGGGCGGCGATATAGGCGAGTTCATCGGAATCGGGCGACCAATCGAATTCGTAGGTGTAGAAGTTGGCGGGTGTGATCTGGCGGAGTTGTCCGCTGGTTGAGTCGGCGGTGGCGACGCGCTTGATCTCGAGGCCTTCTTCGCCGATGGCTCCGGCGGGCGGTTTCTCGGCGGCGAGGGGGCTGGCGCGGCGGGTGGCTCCCTCGACATAAAGGAAGGCGATCTGCTTGCCGTCGGGCGAGAAGGCAGGGGCTTCTGGGATTCCGTGAAGATGAGTCAGGCGGCGGGGTGAGGTTTTGTTGCCGGGCTGAGCTAAATAGAAGTCGGATTGGGACTTGTCGGCGCAGTCGGAGAGGAAGGCCAGGGTTTTGGAGTCGGGAGACCAGGCGATGCTGGATTCGTCGCAGAGTACGTCTTTAGTTCCTGCGGTGACGCGGGTCGGCTTGTCCGGTGCGGAGAGGGGCACGACTTCGATCTCGGTGCCGTTGCGCTTGCCGCCGGCTTCGCTGGCCACGACCCAGGCGATCGTCGCGCCGTCGGGAGAGATGGCGGTCTGGTAGATGCTTCGGACCTTGCCGAGATCGCTGAGGACGGAGTCGATGCGCGGGTCGCGTTTGGTTTCGGGGGCTTGCGCAGGGAGCTTCGACGCCATCAAGGCGAAGAAGAGCAGAGGGGCAAATGCGAGGGTTTTACGGGCGGAAGTAGACATTGCAGAGGATGGTAGCAGGGAAGTTCACTGCAGAGAACACGGAGTTCACAGAGCTTCGCGTCTCCATATGTCCGTGTTCTGTGGTGAAGGCCGGCCTTGCAGGCTAAGCCAGCACAGGGGGGGAGAATCCTAGGGCTAATGCTTGACCCCAGGGACGCGAGTTGATATCTTTATCTAGTTCCGCGAGACAGCTCTTGCCGGATATTTTCAGGCAGGAGCGTTTGTTTGTGTCCGCAGAAAGTCTCAATCTGGTCTATACTATTTCAAGGCATTTGCCTGATTCGAGATAGATCGTTGTTGTGCCTCTCTGGGGCCTTCCCTGAAAGACAACCATTCGGAAACGAGCGGAGTCTGAAGGCGAATCGCATAGGAGCCTGCGCCACCTTCCACCTTGGAGGGCTATGCAGGCCGGAACCACCGAAACGGAGTCGGCTTTCCCGTCGCCCAGTAATTGAAAGGGGCGAGGAAGCGCTCGGCCACCGTCGTGGTTTTAGTTCATAGGGTCTAAGTAAGGCTGCCCTGCGCAGAATTACTTGTGCGGCAGAATCTAGTTTGGGGCATTCAGGGCTACTTGCGGCCAGATTCCGCAGCGTCCTGAAAGTGCCTGCGTGAGAATGCGCGAGTTTTTGAAGGTTTGAGGAGTCAGGTTTGCCGACATTTAGCCAGCTAGTCAGGAAGGGCCGCACTGCGCCGAGGTACAAGACGGCGAGTCCGGCATTACAGGGTTCGCCCCAGCGCCGCGGAGTTTGCACCCGCGTCTACACCCAGACCCCGAAGAAGCCCAACTCGGCGCTGCGCAAGGTTGCCCGCGTGAAGCTGACCAACGGGATCGAAGTGACGACCTACATTCCAGGCATTGGCCACAACCTGCAGGAGCACTCGATTGTGCTGATCCGCGGGGGTCGTGTGAAGGACCTGCCGGGCGTTCGGTATCACGTGGTTCGCGGCACACTGGATTCGGTGGGCGTGGCCAATCGCAAGCAGAGCCGGTCGAAGTATGGGGCTAAGCGTCCCAAAGCAGCAGCCAAGTAAGTTTTGAGATAAGGGAACTATGCCGAGAAAAGGTCATATCGCTAAGCGGGAAGTCGCAGCCGACCCCGTGTACAACTCAACGCTGGTGACGAAGTTTGTCAACTCGATGATGTGGGGCGGCAAGAAGTCGACCGCGCAGAGCATCTTCTACACCGCGATGACGAACCTCGAGCAGCGCGGCGGAGATGAGGCGCTGAAGCTCTTCAAGAAGGCGGTCGAGAACTGCAAGCCGCTGCTCGAGGTCAAGAGCCGTCGTGTGGGTGGCGCGAACTACCAGGTGCCGATCGAAGTGAACCCAGAGCGGCGCACCTCGCTCGCGATTCGTTGGCTGGTGAACTATGGCCGGGCGCGCGGCGAGAAGGGCATGATCGACAAGCTGACGAACGAGTTGCTTGACGCTGCCAATGGCCGCGGCGCAGCGATGAAGAAGAAGGAAGACATTCACCGGATGGCTGAAGCGAACAAGGCTTTTGCGCATTATCGGTGGTAAAGAAGTTTTTCAGTACTAAGTTGTCTGTCCTCAGTTGAGGCGATTCGCTGGAATGTTGGCGAGTAGATCAAAAAGCAAACAAAAGTAGGCATCGCCTGCGAGAGTGAGAGATTCAAGTGCCGCGTCAAGTACCTCTAAATCGTTGCCGGAACATCGGAATCATGGCGCACATCGACGCCGGGAAGACGACTACGACCGAGCGGATCCTGTTCTATACCGGGATCACGCACCGGATCGGCGAAGTGCATGAAGGCACGGCGACCATGGATTACATGGAGCAGGAGCAGGAGCGCGGCATCACGATTACGTCCGCGGCGACGACCTGCACCTGGAAAGATATTCGCATCAATATCATTGACACCCCTGGCCACGTGGACTTTACCGCTGAGGTCGAGCGGTCGCTGCGCGTGCTGGACGGAGCTGTTGCGCTGTTCGATTCCGTTTCGGGTGTGCAGCCGCAATCGGAGACGGTGTGGCGGCAGGGCGATAAGTACAAGGTTCCGAGGATTTGCTTTGTCAACAAGATGGACAAGGCCGGTGCGGACTTTGAGCATGTGATTGAGACCATCCGCAAGCGGCTGGGCGCGCGTCCGGTTGCGATCCAGATTCCGATTGGCGCTGAAGCGAATTTCAAGGGCGTCATCGACCTGATCGAGATGAAGGCGATTCTGTGGCACGACGAGACCATGGGCGCGAAGTATGACGTCGAAGAGATTCCTGAGAACCTGAAGAAAAAGGCGGAAGCCTTCCGCAT
This sequence comes from uncultured Acidobacteriaceae bacterium, assembly GCA_963826855.1. Taxonomy (GTDB): domain Bacteria; phylum Acidobacteriota; class Terriglobia; order Terriglobales; family Acidobacteriaceae; genus Acidisarcina. Next base: position 1,296 of record CAWGZE010000026.1, on the reverse strand, counting down.
GCAGCTGGTTGAGTCGGTCGCCGAGAACGATGACGACATGCTGCACAAGTTCCTCGAGGGCGAGACCCCGACTGCTGCCGAGCTGAAGAAGGCTCTGCGTGGCGCGACGATTGCGATGAAGGTCTTCCCAGTTCTCTGCGGGACGGCATTCAAGAACAAGGGCGTGCAGACTCTGCTCGATGCGGTGGTCGATTATCTGCCGAGCCCGTTGGATGTTCCGGCGGTGGTGGGTATTGACCCTGATGATCCGGAGAAGCAGGTCATCCGTGAAGCCAAGGACGATGCGCCGTTCTCTTGCCTGGGCTTCAAGACGATCAATGATCCTTTTGGGAAGCTAGGCTTCATTCGCATCTATTCGGGCCATTTGAAGACGGGCGACACGGTGTTGAATCCGCGTACCGGCAAGACCGAGCGCATCGGGCGTCTGGTGAAGATGCATGCCAACAAGCGTGAAGACATCACCGAGATTTATGCCGGCGATATCTGCGCCTGTGTTGGTTTGAAGGAATTGAAGACGGGCGATACGCTTTGCTCGCCGAGCGATCCGGTTGCGCTGTCGGCGATCAAGTTCCCGGATACGGTCATCTCGGTGGCAATCGAGCCGAAGACCAAGGCTGACCAGGAAAAGATGGGCATGGCGCTGGCCAGGCTGGCTGATGAAGATCCTACGTTCAAGGTGCGGACCGATGAAGAGTCCGGGCAGACGATCATCAGCGGGATGGGCGAGTTGCACCTTGAGATTTTGGTCGACCGCATGAAGCGCGAGCACAAGGTTGAAGCGAATGTGGGCGAGCCGCGGGTTGCATTCCGCGAGACGATCCGCAAGGTCGCCGAAGCCGAAGGCAAGTACATTCGTCAGACGGGCGGTTCGGGTAACTACGGACACGTGAAGATTCGTCTGGAGCCGAACGAGCAGGGCAAGGGGTTCGAGTTCATCAACGAGATCCGTGGCGGCGTGGTTCCGAAGGAATACATCAAGCCGACCGAGCAGGGTATTCGCGAGGCGTTGCATGGCGGGATTCTGGCCGGCTATGAGCTGGTCGACTTCAAGGCTTTCTTGTACGACGGCAGCTATCACGATGTCGACTCGAACGAAATGGCCTTCAAGATTGCCGGTTCAATGGCTTTCAAGGAAGCTGCGCGCAAGGCGAGTCCGGTATTGCTCGAGCCGATGATGGCTGTTGAAGTGACCGTACCTGAAGAGCATATGGGCACGATCATTGGCGACATTAACTCGCGGCGCGGCCGCATCGAAGGCATGGAGCATGCGGGTGGTTCGCAGGTGATCAAGGCGAT
>CAWGZE010000025.1:0-184592 GCA_963826855.1 uncultured Acidobacteriaceae bacterium | reverse complement strand
AAACGCGAGTTGCCCTCGTTTGCGTCATTTGACATTAAGTTCCAGTTGCCCGTTAGCTTGGAACTAATGACTGAATGCCCGTCATTGCGTTGATTGCGTTTTCACGGGCTTGGTGGCCGCGACGCGAGTCTCTTTTCCGCTCACGAACACCTTCATGGAGCTCTCGCTTTCACCCGACTCGTCGGTGTATTCGTAGGAGTTCGCTGAAACAAACTTCATGATGTACCGGGTGTGATACAAGTTCCCGGAAAAAATGCTCTCCCCAAGCCAGGTCCATACGTCGCCGTTCACCGTACCAGTCTTGTTTTCTATTCCTCCTGAACTGTCAACTGCGTGGTATTGGTATGTCTTGGAAGTCGGATCGTAGTAGACGAAGGAAGCCTCCGAGTATTTCTTTCCGGGTCTATAGAGTGCCGCCTCGCAGATCACGGCGAAGCCTCCTGCCGTCCATCTGCAATCGTCGGTGCCACTGAATTTCATCGCTGGCGAGTCCGGCCCCATTACCCCAGCATTCACTTCGTCTTCGACTGTGAACCTGCCGACCATTACTGCCAGCTTCTTCACTTCCGGGCCACGCGTTGTCTGAGACTGAGCGCCGGCCACGATTACGCTCGAAGCGCACGCCAATACAAATGACACCAACCTTTGGGGGCCACTCATTTGGATTCTCCTTTCAGAGGTGCCACGGATGGTAGCACAAAACGAACGGGAATCAGGAAATGCCAATAGTTGACGTTAAATCGCCGAGTATCAAAGCGAGGATTCCGACAGCTTGAGCGCTAGGCCGCCAGTGCGACCACAGGTGCCGGGCTCGGGTCCCATGGTTCCGGCGTCGTGGCAGCTGATGGAACGATCTGTTCCGATCCGCAGAGCCCGCAGCGCATTCCGCGCGACGACGAAACAGTCTCGCAATTCTCGCAATAAACGGCCTTTTCCATGGGAATCCACACCAAATCAGGCTCCGTCCTGATCATCCGCACGTTCCGCATAACACCTCCATCGATTCACAACCAGCTCTGTGGTATCTGGTCGTTCTCGCTTACAGCTCGGTGCCGACTTCTTTGCGATTCGGCCTGGCGCGCTGCTCTGTCAATGAGTGGTAGAGGTCGGTGAGTTCATCCACAACGTCCGCACCACTAACAGGTTCGTCTTGTTTCGAACCCAGCCAAGGAAAGCGCTGTTCGAGAAAAGCCAGGACAAATTCAACGAACGTTTGTCGGCCCTCTTCATCTCCGGGTTTCATCAAAGCCTCCTCTAGCGTCCGGGCGTGTCGTTGAATTTGATCGGTTGAGATGCTTTCGGATATTCATCTGATTGCGGCAGGCGGGCCTGCCGGAAGAATGGAGCGACTCGAAGCGTTTATTAAGTACCCCGACGCTCAGTGCGAGTCGTTCCCGCAGGCGTCGTCGCCGCCGTTGAAGAATCAGGCGGCAGGACTCCCGGCAAGCCTTTCGAGTTCCGAAACGAGGGTTCGTAATGCTTCGAGGTTCGGGATCGCGCTGATCTTGCCAATACGCAACCGGTCCAAGACTGAGACGAATTGAGTGTCGCCGATCGATTCGGACAGGGAATGCGCCTTACGGATTCCTCGCGAGGCTCGTTCCATTGCTTCTGCGACTTGGGCCTGCGCCTGCGCGTTCGGGATGTCGTTCGCACGTCGCGCATGTGCGACGCGGTGCAGAATTTCTCCGTAGATTGAGTCTCCCAGAACGCGCCGGAAAGCTTGAATCCTGACCGTGGTCTTCTGATCGATGGGACCGTGTTGCACTACTGCAGGCCGCGAACCAGCCGCGAGGTGGGTCTTGCCTTTGGTGTTCTCTTTAGGCAACGCCCAGTGCGGAAGCTTTGGGAACTGGATCGGCTGGCGGTGTTGGTTGAGGGGAACCCACATCTCGGCGAAGTTATAGAGATAACGGCCCAACCCGAAACAGACGCAACTCCGTTTGAAAGCCTGTGCTTCCGCCGCGGTTAACGCATTTTCCTCGTCCGCCCACGCTTCTCCGCTGCCGGCATGGCATCCCAGTCCGGTGATGGTCAGCGTGCAGGTTACCAACACCTTGCCGGTCTCGATCGGCTTGTCTTTCTTCATGCGGGTCCCCGGCGTCAGTTCTAGCGTTGCTGCGCCATCTTCTTCAGGATTGACCTTCGGCGCTGAACTAGCCTGGTTCTGCGCCAGGCTTCGCACGAAGATGATGGAGGGCTCCTTCAGCCCGTTCTGCTGCGTCTGCGAGGCTTCGGGGCCAGGAGATCCGCTGTATGGCGCTGGTTCTTCCCATTTCTGCTGAGTATCCGCGAAAGAGGGAACGCTTCCGAGCGACGCGACACTGGCAGCCTTCGGCGTTTCTGGTTTGAGACGAGCTTGGTCGTTCTGGGATCGGGTCCGTCGGATATCACCTGGCCCCAACTGCCCGCTGTTGTTGTCTGGCGCCGGAGTGCGCACTGTGTCCATCAGAGGCGTCACGCTGCCCTTGGGTGGCTTGGTCATCGCTTGTTTCGCCTGCTGAGAAGATTGTTTTGCAGACGTCGGATTCTTCGGTGATTTTCCGACAACAGCCGTGAACACAAAGAACAGAACTGCGACGGCCAGTCCGCCGCCGAGGAGGACGAGCTTGTACTGTCTTCGGACGCCCTGTACATAGGCCACAACATCCGGGTTGCGGTAATCCAGTTGCTGCCGGGCGATGCCTCGCTCGCCCGCATAGTAGGCTGCGGCAACAAGACGCAGGTCTCCGTGGAATTCCCACATCAGCGTGGTCACGTATCGTGTTCCTGCCGCGATGTTCTGTTCGATATTGAAAGGGTCGAAGGCGCCGAATCGCTTTGCGGTAGCCGGCATGAGTTGCATCAGCCCCATCGCTCCCTTATCGGAGACTGCGCGCGGATTCCATTGCGATTCAACGTCGATCATTGCGCCGATCAACTCGGGTGGCACGTGGTAGTGAGCCGCATACTGGCGGACGAAGCCAGCCGTCGGGGCAGGATCGGCCTTTCCAAAGCAGAACCCGGGACATGCGAACAACACCAGGAGTATCAATCGCCTCATGACGCCGGTCCTCCGTGAGACGCGAGACTTTGCGCGAACCGTGTTCCGTCGTCGAGCAGGCTCTTGAATCCTTCGCGGAGCAGGAGGTGCCTGCGGTCTTTTTCCGTTTTCGCTAAGAAAGGCAGCAGAACATCGCGATGCTCAGCGGTTACGTGATCTGTTCCGAGCAACTGCAGCGCGTTTGCGAAGTCGATCATCTCCGAAACCGACGGCGGCTTTTCGAGGGAATAGTTGCGGAACGAGAGTGCGATCCCTGCCATCTCGCGGTGAAACTTCTCATCGGCCTTCGGCGTGCGGCTGGCGATGATCTCCGCTTCGCGTTCCGGGGTCGGGTGCTCGACGCGCAGATAGAGGCTGCGCCGACGAATGGGGTCTCCGAGGCGGCGCTCCTCATTGCTGGTGAGCACAACGAAGGGAATGCTTTTGGCGCTGACGGTGCCAAACTCGGGAATCGAGAGTTGCCAGGCGGACAGGATTTCTAGCAGCATCGCTTCAAAACCATCGTCCACCTTGTCCAACTCATCGATGAGCAGCACGCATGGCCGGTCGCATTCGAGCGCACGCATCAGGGGACCAGGCCGAAAGAAGTCTCGTCCCTTGAGGTTTGCTTGTACGGTCTGCCAGTTCTCGTGCTCGCTCTTCGAGAACTCCATGTAAAGCCGCTGCAGGCCCTCGTCGAAGCGGCCGATGGCCTTATCCTCGGTCACTCCTCGATAGCACTGCAACCGCTCGACGTGCGTACCGCCCCCAGCAGCTACTGATAGGGCCAACTGGGTCTTGCCGGACCCTGCCGGCCCTTCGAGTAGCAAAGGCTTCTGGAGCTTCGCGGCCAGAAATACAACTTGGGTCATTACGGGGTCGATGAAGTAGCCCGTTGCGGCGAGTTTGCTGGAGAGGTCTTGCAGGGAATCAAACATCTGCCACTCCACGCGCTTTGATTGAGATCGCCATTCGGCTCCTGGAACACAAAGGCAGCATGAAGTGGTCTCAAAACTCGGTCAAATCGAATTCTGTTGCTCGTGGCGCAGAACCGGTAGAGCGGCCAGAAGTCGGCATTAATTTGACCGAGAAACGGATTAGGCCCAAGATTTCCACACTAGGCGGACCCGAAATGGCCCGGACAACAGCCGTTGGAGGAATGAGTTATGGGATCTGTACTTGCATTCAGGGAGTCGGAAACGGTCGATCCTCTTTTGACCGCCGAGGATGTCGCCCAGAGGCTAAGGGTTAGCAAGGATTGGGTTTGGGATCACTCTTCGCGCAGATTGCCGTATCTCCCGGTCATTCGCATGAGTGACGGTGCCCTACGCTATAGGGCGAGTGGGATCGAGGAGTTCCTGAAGGAGCGGGAGAGGGCTGCCAATTTACGTCGGAAACGCCGGTAAAATATGGATGGCCCGCTTATTCCCTCACGCAGAATTTGAGGAATAAATGGGAACTTCGTATCAGAGAGGATGGGTCTCGCTTCGGGGCAAGAAGTGGTATGGCTACTTCCGCCGGACCATCCTCGACCCCGAGACTCTACAACCAAAGACAATCTCGTCGCCGATTTCGCTCGGGCTCAAAGGGGAGATGACTAAACCCCAGGCTCGGGAGAAACTGGCAGCAGAGATCACCCGCTTATCTGGACAGATCACCGAGGATGGTTCTGTCAAGAACGGGACCGTTACCTTCGGTTGGTTTGTTCGCAACCGCTATCTGCCATTGAAGGAGGCGGACTGGAGAGAAGAGACGGCCCAGATCAAGAAGTATCTGATTCAGGCCGACCTCGTGGATGAGTTTGAGGATATCCGACTGGAGAACTTCGAAAAGTTCACTCTGCAGAACCACCTCAACAAACTGGCTAAGACCCATTCCAGAGACAGAGTCTTGCAGATCCGCTCTTACGTACGTGCCATCTTCGCCGAGGCAGTCGACCAGGACTTCCTCTCGAAGGATCCTGCCCGCACGGTGAAGGTGCCGGCAAACCTGCGAGAGGTAGACAAGACTACCTTGAGCTGGGAGCAACTGCGCGCGGCATTAGCCAAGCTCAGTAATCTCAACCTTCGTGATTGGATTCTGATGAAGATGGACATGTCGAACGCGCTTCGGCCCAGCGAGCTGTTTCCGCTGCGCTGGCGGTGCTTCGATGAGATCACGTGTGTCCTCAACATTCAGGAGACGATTTACAAGGGCAAGATCCGTCTCTTCGGCAAGACGAAGGGCAGTCTCACGAAGGTTCCGATCGCGAAGCAATTGGCCAAGGAACTGGTGGAGTGGCGCAAGGAACTGGATGAAAAAGGCAAGGACACCTCACCGGATGCGTTCATGTTCCCCGGGCGGTTTGACGGACCGATGGACTCGAGTAACTTTCGCCATCGGGTCCTGCACAAGCTGGCTGAGGAGCTAGACCTGCCAAAGCTGACGTTCCAGGTCATCCGCAGAACCATCGCGACGCTGGGCAAGACCAAAGGGCACGTGAAGGACATTCAGGGGATGATGCGGCACTCGAAGGCTTCGACAACCACCGATGTCTACATGCAATCGCTGGAACCCGAGGTACGCTCGGCCATCAATGCTATTCATGACGAATTGATGGGAAATGGCACAACAGGGCCGACTCCGCAGAATCCGTCGGAGGCGTCCCTGGGCTCTCGGCCGGAGCAGACTCTCTTGACCCCTCCGAAAACCGAAGAGCAAGGCGCTGTTTCGGTGCCATCCGAGATGGAACGGAAACCTGTCCGTGGAGTGGTTTTGGAGTTTGCGACAAGGATGCGACAAAGTCGCGGAAGGGAGGTGGCGCTAAATGATTGAAATAAATGGTGGACCTGATCGGGATCGAACCGATGACCTCTTCCATGCCATGGAAGCGCGCTCCCAGCTGCGCCACAGGCCCACAATGACCAACCTTTCTATTTTCGTTGAGTCGGCGCGGTTCGTCAAACCTCGGCGGCAAGATGACGCATGCTCGCAGACAGAGTGGCGAGCACAGAACCTTCGGCTAATCATTCGGGAGCCCTCGATGAAGCGGCTCGTGGGCACGGTCATTCTTGAGGGAATCAATTTTCGGGGAACTAAATCGGTTGTTGCCGGTGTCTAAGGAAATAGAGTGAGCGAGACACTCGGCCGCCGGCGGCGTACCTTTCGCGTGTTGGAAACCATCGTTGATCCGCGCCGGGACAGGCGCCTCGTTGTCCTGTTACTGTAAGGGGAGTTTCTTCATGCAAGCGGGAATCGCTTTGGGAAACGTAGCAGGAATTGCGGTCGTCAGACCGGAGGAAGCGGCGATTGTCGCCGAGCTGAAGGCGGGCTCCGAGGAGGCCTTCGCGTGGCTGATTGCGACCTATCACCAGCCGCTTTATAGCCTGGTGGCCCGGACCATCCCCGATCCCGCGGATGCCGCCGATCTTACGCAAGAGATCTTCATCAAGATATTCCGGGGCATTGGCGGCTTTCACGGCGACGCCAGTCTGCGGACGTGGATCTACCGGATCGCCCTGCATGAGGCGTTGAATGGCCGCCGGTGGTGGGGCCGCCACAAACGCCGCGAGGTGACGATCGAGGCGGAGGCGGAAGAATCGAGCGATGGCCAGCCACTGAGCTACAAACAGACGCTGGTTGACGGCCAGCTTTCGCCCTTCGAATTTGCCGCTCAACAACAGATTCGCCACCACGTTGAGGCCCAGTTACGGCTCGTTTCCGACCCCTTCCGCACCGTTGTGGTCCTGCGGGACATTGAGGGGTTCACTTATGAAGAGATTGCCGAAATTCTTAACGTCAATCTCGGTACGGTGAAATCCAGACTGCTGCGCGGCCGGGCCCAGTTAAAAGCATTGCTGACGCCCTTTGCCGAGGCGGCGTCGAAGCCGGTGGCACGGGCCATTCCTCGATCCGGGAATGGGCTACCAGACTTCGACGGACTTGCAGTTGAGGAGGCGCGATGAACGGCGGCGATGTAGTCTGCACGAGAATCCAGGCGCATTTCTCCAGTTATCTCGATGGCGCGGTGAGCGGCGTGACCATGCAGCGAATCGCTATGCATTTGCGCGATTGCGAGGCATGCGCGGCGGAGTTTGAGAGCCTGCGTTCGATCCAGGCCACCCTCGCGTCCCTCGCTCCGGTGAAAGCGCCGGACGATCTGGCCTTGCGACTGCGCGTTGCTATCTCGAACGAACGTGCCCGCACCCCTCAGAATTTTTTGACGTCGTTGAAGGTGCATTGGCAGAATACGATCGCTCCCTTTCTTCTGCAGGCCTCCGCCGGTTTTGCCAGCACCGTGTTGCTGGTAGGTTCGGTTGCGTTGCTTATCGGTATGTTCGCCCGGCCGGAGCCCTTGGCCGCGGCACGGGATGTTCCGCTGGGGTGGGCTTCCAGTCCTCACTTTCTCTATTCTTCAGTCGAACCCGAGGCGGTTCCTATCGGCGGGCGCGATAATCCTGTGATTGTTGAGGCCTATATCAACGGCGGTGGGCGGGTCTACGATTACCACATCGTCTCCGGGCCCAACGACTCTAGTACGCGTTCGGCGCTTGAGAATCTTTTGCTCTTCAGCGTTTTTGAACCTGCACGGGTCTTTGGCCAGCCGGTGCGCGGACTTGCGGTGATGTCCTTCACGGGCATTTCGGTTCGCGCCTAACCGGTGGCGCGGCGCTTCACACTGAATTAACGCAGCGGAGGAACCCGATTCCGCATCCAAACGGGTATGGCTACCCAAACGACAATCAATCTTGAAAACATTGCTACGCAGAGCGGAACCTTTGCCCTCGGTGGTGACCTCCCCATTAATCGAATGGGCTTCGGCGCGATGCGTATCACCGGCGACGGCATCTGGGGCGAACCGAAAGACCACGATCAGGCGATCCGCGTGCTACGGCGTGCCATCGATCTCGGAGTAAATTTCATTGATACGGCCGATGCCTACGGCCCCGAAGTCAGCGAGCGATTGATTGCTGAGGCGCTGCATCCTTATCCCAAAGATCTGGTGATCGCCACCAAGGGCGGTCTTACTCGGCAGGGACCGAACAAGTGGCTTCCGGTTGGGCGCCCGGAGTATCTGATTCAGTGCGTCGAGATGTCGTTGCGCCGCCTCAAGGTGGAACGGATCGACCTGTGGCAGCTGCATCGCATCGATCCCAAAGTGCCGGTTGAGGAATCGCTCGGAGCAATCAAGGAGCTTCAGAAACAGGGCAAGGTCCGCCACGTCGGTCTTTCCGAGGTGAAGCCAAGGGAGATCGAACCAGCGCGCAAGACCATAGATATCGTTAGCGTGCAGAACCAGTTCAATATTGGCGACCGGAAGCACGACGACACGGTCGACTATTGCGCGAAGCACAAGCTAGGCTTCATTCCGTGGTTTCCTGTGGGGGCCGGCAAGTTGGCGAATCCAGGCGGCCCGCTGGACAAGGGGGCCACGCAGCACGGGGTGACGGTTTCGCAGCTGGCGCTGGCGTGGCTACTCCATCACTCTCCGGTTATGTTGCCGATTCCGGGCACATCTTCAGTCAAACATCTCGAGGAGAATACCGCCGCGGCTGCGGTTCATTTCAGCGATCAGGAGTGGGCTGAACTCGAAGCCAAGGCGGCGAAGGTCCGGTAAGTTTGCGCCGCGGCGGATCATCGATTCGCGTGGGGACTGGCGTGAGCTTTGGATGGTGACGAGAGATGCGCTGCTGATCGCCCATGCCGATGTTTCACTGGCGGCGGGAGGACGGCCATCACTCTCGCTTCGGCGGCGCGCGGGCTGGTTGCATACTGCGGATCGAACATTGCGATCACACTAATTGCCCGGATGGTGTAGCGCCTCGCCCACTGGCTGTCGATGAGCGCATTTTGCACATTCTTCCAGTGCTGGGCTTCGGTCACGCCGCCGCCGTCGAGCTGGGAGAGGTCGGGATGGCTGGTGTCCTCGTTGAGTTCGCTCAGGAACTCGACGAACTCTTCAAGATTGATCCCCATCTGAAAGGCTAGCTGGCTTAGCGCCATCTGCGCCGGGGCGCTGAGGCCGTCGAAGTTCCGGCAATAAGCCTTCGCGTTAACGACGGCCTGGATTGCCGAAATTCTCAGCAGCCGCGTTGCTTCCTCTTCGGTCAGTTGAGGCCGCAGGGTGTGGGCGCGGATCCTGCGGCGATAGCCTTTCGTGCCCCATACCTCCATATTATGGTTGAACTCATCGAGGATCCGATGTAACTGTTCCGGATCGAGTCCCGCCGCCTGCCATAACTGTGCCGAAGATGGCTCGAGGAATTGGTTGGGGTTGAGCGGGTCCCACTGCGGATGCTCGGTCGCAGCGACGTTGAGACTGAAACCGGCGCCGATGAGCGGAAGCTCGGTATTTGGATCTGGATAGGCGGCAAGCAGCCAGTCCTCGTGGTTACGGTCACGAAGCATATACATCAGGCTTTGCAGATTGAACTTAATGTTGGTATTGCGGAAATCCAGAAGCGGCTGCACCGAAGGTATAAGGGGGCTTGCTTCTGGCGCGACAGACGGTGCCGCCTGCCCCACCGCTGACAGTGCGACGGCCGCGAGTGCGACGACGAGGAGCGTTGCGGTGAAGAAGCTCTGTCGCAGGTGGGTCATCTCGTCCCGAGATTGTGGACTACTCCTTTTGGAGCGCTTGCGGCGGCCCGCCGCAAACTCGCAGACCGAATCAAATGACCGACTTGTTCGAGCCCGGCGGGGCTTGAGGAACCAATCAGAATCATGCAGCTAGAGTAGCCAATACGGCCGAACTTTGCGCGGGTGCTCATGCCGCAATACCGGATCATTACTAAGCAGAATCCCCACGACACTTGTTAATACACCCGGAAAGAGCTATTAAATTCTCATTCGGGGAAAGGCTGGAAGTCTATGGAAAGATACTAACTTTATCGTTTACTACCGTTTCCAGCTAGAAGCTGCGTTCCGTCTAAGTACACAAATCCCAAAAAATTACATTGACACTTCCTAGGGCATCTGATTAGGATTCGTCTCCGTACTCAGTAAACTGTTTTACTACTGGAGGAATTCGGGGGGAATGTGTCTCTGAACCTCACGAGTGGATGACGCTGGTGAGTTGCGTCTGTTTATCCAGGATCGAAATGTACGGTACGAAAAGACTCGAAAACTATCTGTGGCCGCTGTAAACCTCAAGGGAGGTAAGAACGCAATGATATTGAGAAATCGTCTCAATTCCAGGTTTTTGTTGCTGCCGTTGTTGCTGGCAATAATTACTGTCGCTGCCCACGCCCAACAGAATTCGGAAATCGTCGGAACAGTGACCGACAAACAGGGCGCCGTGGTCTCCGGGGCGAAGGTATCGCTCACCGAGCCAACCACCGGCCTTGTCAAAGAGTCCGTAAGCAACGAATCCGGACTGTTCAGCTTTCCCGGGCTGAATCTCGGCACCTATGACTTGAAGGTCTCTGCCACCGGCTTTGAGACCTTTGTCCAGCAGGGCCTTCAACTGAACGTTTCGCAGACGCTTCGTGCGGACGCCCAGTTGACTGTCGGTTCGGTGAGCCAGACGGTTACGGTGGCGGCCAACGCGATCCAGGTGCAGGCCGACTCCAATGTGGTAAGCACGCTGATCAACGCCGACCAGATCGCCAATCTGGCCACAGAGAACCGGAACTTTGCCGCTCTTGCTGCACTGGGTCTGGGGGTCAGTTCGGCGCTGCCGGCAAACAATACTCCGACCTCCGTTGCCTCCAACTTCACCATCAGCGTCAACGGCCTTCGCCAGAGTCACAATATCTGGCTGATTGACGGCGGCGAGGCTGATGACCGCGGCGGCGCCGGCGGCATGAGCATCATGCCCTCGCAGGACGCGATCGCCCAGTTCGAGACTCTGTCCAGCAACTACCCGCCGGACTACGGCATCTCCTCCGGCGCGACGATCACCCTCGGCATCAAGAGCGGCACCCAGAACTTCCATGGCGGACTGTGGGAGTTCAACCGCAACACCGCTTACAACGCCAATTCCTACTTCAACAAACAGGCCAGCCCGGTGCAGCCGCGCACCAAGCTGAATTACAACATCTTCGGCGGCAATATCGGCGGCCCGATTTTCATCCCCGGCCACTATAACGTCGACAAGCAGAGGACCTTCTTCTTCTTCAATCTAGAGGAGCGCAGGCTCATTCAGGGTAGCTCGCCGAACTCTGTCCAGACACTAGCGGCGGCCGATTATCCTGTCGCCGGCACGAACCTCCAGTACGTCGCGCCTGCATTTGCCAGTTCCACTGTGATAAATGTTCCAGTAATCGGGGACCCAAATTTCAATGCCAAGCTGGTGGCCGCCGGCATCCCTGTGCCGGTGGCAGGTCAAAAGCCCGAGCCGTGGCCAAACCAGGTGATCCCCGCCTCATTTTTCGACCCGAATGCGATTGCCTACCTGAATACTGGAGTGGTGCCCAAGCCGAATCTCACCAATGGCGATAATATCTCCTCGGCCAACCAGCCCATCTATGTGACCGATTATGTGCTCCGCGTGGACCACAAGATCAACGACAAGTATCAACTCCTTGGCCACTACCTGCACGATGCCGTCAACCAGTCTTACGCGCAGCCTATGCTGGGGTGGTCGGGATCCAGCTATCCGACGATCTCGAGTGTGCTCAACAACCCGTCCTATGGCGCCGTGGTTAAGCTGACCGGGACCCTCCAGCCCAACCTGCTCATCGAGGCGACCTTCAACTACGACGGCAATATCATCGACATCACCAACAGCCCCAACTCGCTGGTTCCCGCCGGCTGGAGCGTCAACAACTTCTTCAACAACGGTTCGAAGAACCTGCCCGGACTGACATGGGGCGCACCATATGGGACTCACATATCCCCTGGTTCCGCGCCCTGGAAAAATGCTGCCCAGGATTACTCTCCCATCTTCAGCGTCTCCTATACCGAAGGCAAACATGCCATGAAGTTTGGCTTCGGCTATAACCGGTACACCAAGAACCAGCAACTGTTTGGCGAGCCAGGCAGTAACGTCACCTTCGGCACGCTGACCGGAGACTCGTTCATGGACATGGTTCTCGGCCTTGATCAGAACTATGACCAGACGGAGGCTTTGCCCATCCGCCATTACGTGAACCAAACCACTTCAGGCTATGTCATGGATAACTGGAAGGTGACGCCACGGTTAAGCCTGCAGTTAGGCCTGCGGTACGACGCCCTGCCGCACGCCTGGGAGCGTAACAACCAGGTCTCGAACTTCAACCCTGCACTCTATGTCCCGAGCGCAGCTGCGACCTTTGACCTGACGACCGGAGCGATCGACCCCGCCAGTGCGGGATTAGTCACGATCGGTGGTACGCCCTTCTACCTGAATGGCATCTACCAAGCGGGCCAGAATGGTTATCCCAGAGGGCTGGTCACCAACTATTACAATACTCTCCAACCGCGTGTCGGGTTCTCGGACGATCTCTTCGGAGATGGGAAGACCGTTCTGCGAGGCGGCATCGGCTGGTTCTACGAAAGGCTACAGGGGAACGACATTTACAATGCCGCTACCAACGAGCCTTTCTACAACGATCCGACTGCGAACAGCGTATATTTCTCCAACCCGAAGACCAGTTTCACCACGGGTGGGGCGTCGGCAAGTCCGATAGGCGCCCAGGGGCTCACCAATCTTAACCCCTACTACCCGGCACCCGCTGTAACGCAATTCAGCCTGGGCGTCCAGCGTGAAGTAAAGCCCTCGGTGATCTGGGTGGTCCAGTACATCGGAAACATTGCCTGGCACCAGAACATCGAGCGTCAGATCAACACTGCCTCGCTAGCCACACCGCTGCTAATCAATCCCGACGCGGCTATCGCTAACTACACTCGCGCCAACTTAGGCGACCCGGGCAATAATTCCGGCACCAACCCTTCGCCGGGCATAATTTGCCCCTCATGTGGCAAGTCGATCACGGCGCCGAACTCGCTCCGCACCTACCCCGGTTTCGCCGGAATCACTCAGGAAGAGAACACCACCAACGGCACGTACAATGGCTTCCAGACCGGGCTGCGTGGACAAAACTGGCATGGCCTGAGCGGTGAGGTCGACTACACCTGGTCGCATGAGATCGACATTACAACCTACGATCTCGCTACGGTCAGCAACCCCTTCAACCTGAAATATGACAAGGGTTCAGGGGCGCTCGACCGGCGCAACATCCTCAGCATCAACTACATTTATAACTTCCCGAACTACCCTGGCGACAACGCGTTCGCGAAGCAACTGCTGAACGGATGGCAGATTTCAGGGACGGCGATCTTCGAGTCCGGTGTGATCATCAACAACCAGGGGCCTGGCTTGGGTCTCAACTACGACCCGATCGGCTTGGATGGCGGCTATACTAATCGCCCGAATATAAATTGGGCTTTGAAGAGCTATCCAAAGAAGCAGAAGGAGTGGTTCAACCCGAACGCTTTCTCTTCTCCTCTACCGGCGTGGGCTGGCGGCATCAATCAGGGCTTCGGGGATGCTCGCAAAGATGCGGTTCTCGGTCCCGGCCAAACGAACTTCAACACCTCTTTCTTCAAGACGTTTCCGATCCATGAAAACGTCAGTTTCAAGTTCCGCTTCGAGACGTTCAACACCTGGAACCATACGGAATTCCAGAACGTCGGGAACAACTACAACGTGAACAAGGCTGGAGTCATCCAGGGCAACTTCGGGCAAATCACCAGTACGATGGACCCGCGGGTGATGGAGCTGGGAGGACAGCTGACCTTCTAACCGCTATTGCAATATCAAGGGCGCGGCGGAGTAACTCTGTCGCGCCCTTGTCTTTGGAGTTGGGAATCGTTGCCAGCTGCCCGTTGAGGGCATAGGCTGAAGGCAAGAGACTCGAGAGGGACAGATCAGGTGTTTTCCAGGCTTAGGCGTTGCGTATTCCTGGTTGTTTTTGTCGCGCTTAGAAACGCTCTTGTCTTCGCTCAAGAGGATCCGCGTGCGAAGGCGCTCGCGCTTGAGCAACAGGGCCAAAATGCTCAGGCAGAACAGGTCTGGAGCAGCATCGCCGAGACGAATCCAGGAAATCCAGAGCCCTTTGCCCACCTGGGCCTGCTGGAGGCGAGGCAGGAGAATTACGCTGCCGCCATCGAGAATTATCGCAAAGCGCTGACGCTCGCGCCGTCAATGCAGGGACTGGAAATGGATCTCGGCCTCGCCTACTTTAAGGCCAATCAATTTCCCGACGCGATCAGGGCCTTCTCCGCCGCGCTGAAGGAAGAGCATCCTGCTAGTCGCGCTGCGCAGCGGCTCATCATTTTGTTGGGCATGGCGCATTACGCCATGGGAGATTATTTTGTGGCCATCCCCTATCTCCAGCGCGCCGCTCAGGACGATCCGCAGAGTCTGCCATTGCGACTGACGCTCGCGCACAGCTGTCTTTGGAGCAAGCAATACGACTGCGTGATGGAGGTCGACAAGCAGATCCTGGCGCTGAATGCGGACTCAGCCGAGGCGGACATGCTCGTCGGCGAGGCGCTTGATGAAAAGGGCGACGATGCCGGCGCGATCGAGCAGTTTCGCAACGCCGCAAAGGCTGACCCTAAACAGCCAAATGTCCACTTCGGCCTCGGCTACCTGCTTTGGAAGGAGCAGCATTTCGACGAGGCCGCCAAAGAGTTTCAAGCCGAGCTGGGCAACGATCCCGCGGATCAGCGTGCGCGGGCCTACCTGGGCGACTCGCTGGTCGAGCTGAATCAATACGAGCAGGCGCAACCAGAATTGGAGACGGCCGCTGGGGATTCCTCGGCCACAAACATGGCGATGGTACATCGGGATCTGGGAGTCGTCTACGCGGAGGCTGGGCGTAAAGAGGAAGCAGCCAACGAATTGGTCAAGGCCATCGCTCTCGATCCCAAAGATGTATCGCCGCACTGGCGTTTGGGCAAGCTTTATCAATCGATGGGCAAGAAAGCCGAGGCCCGGGAAGAGTTCGCTATCGCCAGCGCGATGAATAAAGAAAACAGCAGACCGCTCACTCAGGAGATGGGTGGAGATCGACCAAAGACACAACCCTGAGCCTTTGGATCTCGACTAGTGGCTCTTGTTCAGCTCGTCCTTGAGGGTCTTGGCCAGTTTCTCGACCTCTTCAGCTTTCTTGATGACCGTTAACGACAGGGTGTCTTTGTTACTCTTGGCTACTTCGGCCTTGAGTTCCTGACTGAGCTTCAGCAGCTTTTGGGTGTCAGCGATGATCTGAGCCTGATGGGGGTCGGTGACGGCAGGCTGCGCCGGGGGAGTGGCCGTTTCGGGTGTCTTTTTCGTATCGGTCTGGGCTGGCGCCGCTGCCGCCGGAGGTGAGGTGGGTGGCTGACTTTGTGCGGACTGCCGAATGAGTGCAAATCCACTCGCGGAGGCGAGGGAGAGAACGGTCATCAACCAGAGGCAGGGACGAGAACTGCATGCTCGGAGTCGCGCTGCGATGCTGGGGCGGGAAAGCATGGGTTGCGCTCTGTCAGTAACTGGTCACTGCGCCTTTAACGCCGCGGTCAGGTTCTTTGCCAGCTGTTCAATCTTATCGGCGTCTGCTGCGGCGCTTGCCACAGACTCGCTTGTCTTCGGCTTGGCTACATTGGCTTGAACACGCTCGGAAAGCGTGACCAGCTCATTCGCCGCCCAAACCACCAGTTCGCGACGCTTCGCGTTGCGGTGCTCCACGGCTTCCTGGGTGCTGGTGCCGGCTTGTGGATTGTCGCCCAAAAGCAAATGCGGATCGGGCGGACGAGGAGTCGGATCCGGAAGATAGATTACTTGTTGCTTAGCAGTGGGTGCCTGGGCGCGCGCAGCCGATGTAGAGATCATGACTGCCACCGCCAACACCAGTCCCGGGAAAAGGCACATCGGCAGAGGGGCGATTCGTATTTGCATGTGCACCTCGTGATTGCAGTCGGTAGGATCGAATGGTCCAGATGATCAAGAGATGCGCAGCCGGGACACCTGGAGAAGCGTACAAGAGAGAATATACGCCCCGATCAAGGTGTTTGTGCTCTCGGATTTTGCGATCCTGGGTAGACTTTGATCCAGTGGTTGCGCATTTTCGCGCGGACGACTGTGCCGGCGGTCTCGGAGACGATGACGTTGGTCGGCTCGACCGGCATGTGACAGTCGATGCAGTTTCTGACGATAGCGTGGCCGAGCCGTTTCGACTCGCCGCAAGCGGTCCATTGATGGCACTTTAGACATTCAGTGGAATATGACGCCGGGGTCTTCTCCGCAGCGTGGACGTTGTGACAGGTGGAACAAGACATCTCTGGCGAAGATAGGTAGCAGCGGCTGCGTTCGAGGAGGCCGACCTGATTTCCGTGGACGTCAGGATGCTCTGCTGCCTCAGTCGGCAGCGCCTTGAAGAAGTCGGTGAGTGGCCTGCCGGGCACAAAGGAAAACGCGGGAGTGAGCGCCTGGCGCTGGATTCCGTTGTGGCAATAGGCGCAGGTATCCACCTGGCGGTCGCGGGAGAACTTCGCTGGATTGAGGATCGCGCTATCGGTTGGATGCGCCGCGCCGCCCGAATATCTCGCCACGTGCTCGGCACCCGGGCCATGGCAGGTCTCGCAGGAGATTCCCGTGATCAGGGTCTGCTTTTCGTAGCTGTTGGTGAGCGTGTCGGAGGAGAGCGGGCGGATGTAGGTCGCGTGGCATTCGAGACAGCCCGGGTTGACCGGGCGGGAGAAGTCGGCCGTGCCGTCGATATAGCCGGGACTGTTGACCCACCGATGGCCATCGGTCCAGTAGCTTACAGGCAGTTCAAAGAGGCGGTCGCCCTGCCAGTAGAGATAAGTTTGCCCTCGAACTCCGGAACCAGTGACGACGGCGAGCGGCTCGCTGCGGGTCAGCAGATGGCCGTCCCAGCCGGTCACGGCTGATTGCACGATGGCATTGCCTTTGATCTCGGTTGTGAAGAAGAGCGCCGGTTGTGAGGGGTTCTTCTTGGGGTCGGAGATGGTCAGGACGTTTGCTGGCGGATGCAGCGTGCCAAGCACTGTCTGCTTGTTTGCTGGCTGTGAGGTTAGATGGTGTGCGGTGTGCGTATAAGAGAAGCTTTCGTCGCGATGGCAACCGGCACAAGCTCTATCGCCGACGTAACCTGGCCGCGCTGCATCTGGGCCAGGATTTGTGGCTGCGCCGGGGCTGGTCTTCTCAATCGCCTGCGGTGATGCCACGGCAGTCCGTGCCAACAGTGCCGCGAAGATGAGAAATATCGCCGAACGCGTCCAAATCATCGTTGCTGGGTCATCGTTGCCGGCTGCCGCGCAGAATCATTACATTACGTTTCTTCGACTGGCAAAACCAGTATCCGCTCAGGCTCCGGCCGGATCGGGTTTTTCGGTGTCGACTCCGAGTTCGGCGAAGGCCTGCTGAGCTTTGGCGGCGTCGAACTTGCCGTCTCGGGCGAGCTTCGAAAGGGTCGCGGCGACGATCGATTCGGCGTTGACCTCGAAGTGGCGGCGCAGATATTCGCGATTGTCGCTGCGTCCGAAGCCGTCGGTTCCGAGAGTTACCAGTCGGTTCGATAGCCACGGCGCGAGCTGGTCGGGAAGCGACTTCATGTAGTCGCTGGCCGCGACGATTGGGCCCTTGCTGCCTTGCAGCGCGGTCACGATGTATGGCGTCTTTTCGGGCTCTGACGGATGCAGGCGGTTCCAGCGTTCGATGGCGAGTGCTTCGCGGCGGAGCTCGTTGTAGCTGGTTACGCTCCAGACATCGGTCTGAACGCCGTACTTCTCGGCGAGGATCTCCTGGGCGCGAAGGGTTTCGTTCAGGATCGGCCCACTGCCGAAGAGCTGCGCAGTGGCTTTGCCCTTTTTCGCGGATTTGAATCTGTAGATTCCGCGCAGGATGCCTTCGCGGACAGCTTCGGCATCACTCTCAGGCATCGGCGGCATTGCGTAGTCTTCGTTGTACATGGTGATGTAGTAGAAAACGCTTTCGCCTTCCTGGTACATGCGGCGGATGCCGTCCTGCAGGATGACTGCGAGCTCGTAGACGTAAGCCGGATCGTAGCTGAGGCAATTCGGAACCGTGCTTGAGAGCACGTGGCTGTGGCCGTCCTGGTGCTGCAGGCCTTCGCCGAGCATGGTGGTGCGTCCGGCGGTGCCCCCCATGAGGAAGCCTCGGCCGCGCGAGTCGGCGAAGGCCCAGATCATATCGGCGACGCGCTGGAAGCCGAACATCGAGTAATACATGTAGAAGGGGATCATGGGCACGCGATAGTTGGAATACGCGGTGCCTGCGGCGGTGAAGGAGGCCATAGAGCCTGCTTCGGTGATGCCTTCTTCGAGGATCTGGCCGTCTTTCTCTTCGCGGTAGAAGAGGAGCATGTCTACGTCGTGGGGCTTGTACTTTTGTCCTTCGGGGGCGTAGATGCCTACCTGGCGGATCGCCGATTCGAGGCCGAAAGTGCGGCCTTCGTCGGGAACGATAGGGACGATCAGCTTGCCGATCTCGTTGTCCTTCATGAGGTGGCGCAGCATGCTGACGAAGCCCATGGTGGTGGAGACGGCGCGGCCTTTGGAGCCGGCGGTCCATTCGGCGAAGAAGTCGAGCGCGGGCGCTTTGAAACTTGACTGCGGCTTGGCGTCTCGGGTCGGGATGTAGCCGCCTAATTTCTGCCGGTGCTCCTGCAGGTAGACAATCTCGGGGCTATCGGGCGCGGGGCGATAGAACTTGCCCTTCTTGGCGTCTTCGAAGGGAATCGGGATGTCGAAGCGGTTGACGAAGGCTTCGAGTGCATCGTCGCTGAGCTTCTTTTCCTGGTGCGAAGCATTTCGCGCCTGGGTGCTGGCGAGGCCGTATCCTTTTACGGTCTTGGCGAGGATAACAGTCGGGCGTCCGGTATGTTCGACCGCCTGTTTGTAGGCGTTATAGACCTTCACCGGATCGTGGCCGCCACGCATCATGTGGAAGATTTCGTCGTCGGTCATATCGCTGACCATGTCGAGCAGTTCGGGATATTTGCCGAAGAACTCGGTGCGAATGTAGGCGCCGCCTTTGGCCTTGAAGGCCTGATAGTCGCCATCGACGCACTCTTCCATGCGCTTGAGCAAAAGGCCCTTGTGGTCGCGCTCGAAGAGCTTGTCCCAGCCTCCGCCCCAGATGACTTTGATGACATTCCAGCCGAAGCCAAGGAAGACCTCTTCGAGCTCGTCGATGATGCGCTTGTTGCCGCGAACCGGGCCGTCGAGGCGCTGCAGGTTGCAGTTGACGACGAAGATGAGATTGTCGAGTTTTTCGCGGGACGCGACGCCGAGCGCGCCGAGGGTGTCGACTTCGTCCGTCTCGCCGTCGCCGACGAAGGCCCAGATTTTGCGCGGCGTCTTCTCGATCAGGTTCCGGTTTTCGAGGTAGCGCATGAAACGGGCCTGGTAGATGGCGTTTAGCGGGCCGATGCCCATCGACACGGTCGGGAAGCGCCAGAAGTCCGGCATCAGCCAGGGATGCGGATAGGATGACAGTCCAGGCGTATCGCGCAGTTCGTGGCGGAAATGCTCCAGGCGAGTTTCGTCGAAGCGTCCCTCGAGGAAAGCACGGGCGTAGACGCCCGGCGATGCATGGCCCTGAAAATAGATGAAATCGCCGGGCTGGTCGCCATAGGTGGCGTGGAAGAAGTGGTTGAAGCCCACCTCCAGCAGCGTCGCCAGCGAGGAATAGGTCGAGATGTGGCCGCCGATGCCGGCGTCGTGCTTGTTCTGGCTGTGTACCATCGCCATAGCGTTCCAGCGGATCAGGCTCCTGATGCGCCGTTCCAGATGGAGGTCGCCGGGGTAGGGATGTTCTTCGTGCTTCGGGATGGTGTTCAGGTACGGCGTCGTGAGCTCGCCGCGAGTCGAGATGCCGGCGCTGCGGGCGCGGTGGCGCAGCGCTGCGAGCAGCTCCGCTCCCTGCTCCGGCCCTTCGGCCACTACGACTTCATCAAACGCCTCTAGCCATTCGGCGATCTCGGCGGTTAAATCCGCCGGGTTGGCGGCATCAATCTGTAATTTCGTGGACATCATCCTTCAGCCTTTGTCGTCTGAAATGTGGAATTCAGTGTGTTGCAATTTAGCTGGCTGCCGGTTCGTCTGCGATCGAGTTCTCTCGCGTACGCAGAACCAGCAAGCATCTTCGATTTCACCCTAGAGGGAATTGTAAATCCCGGCACTCGCTCGGCGATGCCGCCTCGTCCCAGGGGAAAAGTATCTGATCAGGTAATTGGTGGGACAACATAGAGAGGCCAGAATGCACCGAAAGCAGGGTGCGGGTAAAGCGTGCCTTCAGGGTATGATCCTAATTAGGTGTTTCCGCTCTCATTGCAACTCATTCTGTTTCATCAGTTTCACCAAATTTCCTGAGGAGTAACGGCCAGTCCGATGATCACAATGAATCCTTGTTTTAGCTTGACCGGCCGGCGTGTGCTACCAGCCGCGGTCCTGTTTCTACTCTTACCTCTGGCGATTGTGCGCGGGTTGGCTGCCGATGCGCCTGCAAACCCTGACGTTCTGGTCTTTACTAATGGCGATCAACTGACCGGGAAGCTGGTGAACTCGGCCGGCGGCAAGGTCATTTTTCATAGCGACATGGCAGGAGACGTCACGGTCGATTGGGCGAAGGTCAAGGAGATCCGCACCGCGCAGAAGTTTGCCGTGATCTTAAACGGGGTCAAGCCCAGCCGCAAGAACCCAGAAGCAGTTCCGCAGGGCGCAGTCACGATCGCGGACCAGACTGTTCAGGTGCATCCAGACACGGGTGCGGCGCCGGCTCCTATCCCGGTCAAGAATATTAACTTCCTGATCGACGACCCGACCTTCCAGAGCAAGATCAAGACAGAGCCGGGCTTCTTCCATGCGTGGCATGGGAGTGCGACTGGCGGCGCCACTATTGTTGAGGCGACCCAGACAAGCTACTCATTCAACGGGGCGATCACGCTGGCCCGCGTCATTCCGGATGTGACCTGGCTCGAGCCGAAGAACAGGACCACGACCGATTTCAGCGCGTCCTATGGGAAGATCACCGATCCGGGATATGTTCAGCCGGCGTCCGCTGGTCCTCCGCCCACCCCGGCAACGTACGTCCCCGAAACTACGGTGAAGTCGTCGATCTATCACTACGATTTTGAGCGCGATGAATATGTCAGCGACCGAGTCTACGTCCTCGGGGCGCTGGCTTACGATCACAACTTCTCCCAGAGCCTCAACTTCCAGCAGATCTACGGCGGCGGTGTCGGCTACACGATCATCAAGCAGCCAAAGCAGACGCTCGACCTGAAAGCGCTGATTCAATACGAGCGGCAGGCCTTTATCGACCCGCTGCCGGGTGAAAATCAGAACCTGATCGGTTCGACCTTCGCAGCGAACTACCTACGGCATCTGCCTGCGGGCATGTTGTTCAACCAGCAGGTCGCATATATTCCAGCATGGAACAACCTGCACGCCTATACGGTGACCGAACTCAATTCGTTTTCGATTCCCGCGTATAAGCGCCTTAGCCTGACGCTGGGCACTCTGGATTCGTACCTGAACAACCCAGCAACGGCCCTGCCGCCAGTGAAGCGGAATTCCTTCCAGTTCACCGCGGGCGTGACCTATGCATTCAAATAAGAAGATCTGAGGTTGAAGTGAAATCGGGGGCGCGAAGCTAGTTCGCGCCCGCGTCTGAGACAGGCGGGAGGACTGGCCTGGGTTACTTCGTGCTTGCGCCCGCAGGAGCCGGAGCGGGCGTTGGAACCGCAGTCGGCGCAGGCGCACTGATGGTCGCTGCCGGTTCGGCGTAGAGGGGTTGCTGGAGCAACGAGATCACGCCGGGCGGAAGCGGTTTGTCCGCGTTCGCCAGGAGCAGGGCCACCTGCCATTCCTGGGTAGGATTGAGTATTTTGCGATAAGACGGCATCCCGCTTAGCCGGATGCCGTTGTCCACCTTCCAAAAGGTCTCACCCGGAGGGTCGTCGCTCACGCCGACCACGCCACCTCCGTGCGGCCTCCACAATTGTGGCGCTTCCGGATACATATTCCCGGCAAAAGACGAAGCTGTAGGGTACATGCCGTGGCAGGCGGCGCATTGCTCGCGATAGATCAACGCGCCCGCTTCCAAGTTGACAGCGCTAGGCTCGATGGGGGCGCTCTTTGGGGCTTCCGCGTCGATCCTGGCGTGCAATGGGACGTGCACGATCTGCTCCTCCATGGGGAAGCCGGGATCCGCCACCGCAACCGGCGGATGGCCCAAATGGAAATACAACATAATTGCCGCAGGCACCAGCAGCACCCCGAGGATCAACCCCAAAACGAAACCCTTCATTCCCGGCTCTCCTTGCCTTTCTAAATCCGTCTACACAATCACACATCAAGGTTCATCCCAGTCATAGACGGGGATTTCCCCACCGGGTTTCATCGCTTCGGCGATGAAATCGCTTCAAGATCGGACGTTGCAGCGGCCCAGATGATTTAATACTAGTTGGCTCCCGAATAATCCGGGCTGGTGTTCTTTCATAGGTGTGCGAGGTAATCGAGTAGTGGAAGCTTTCAAGTTGATGGGCTGCGTCAAGCGGCCGGTATGCCAGGCGAGTGTCCTGTTTTTCTCCCTTTTTCTGATTTTCCAATCTCTTCTACTGTCTCCCCTGAGCCAGGCGCAGGCCCCCGCGGCGCCGCAGGCGGCTCCTCCTCCGCCGACGCAGACTCCTGAGGAGCGCGCCCGCATTCTGCGCGAGGCCCAGGACCGGATCAACGCCCGCCGTCAGGCGCGCCTCCAGCAGATCATTCGCGAGACCTACGGCCATAAATATGAAGCCTATTTTGGCGGGGGCTATCTGCGCTTTCATCCCGGCGAAGAGAAACAGCACATCAACGAAGCCGACTGGAACATCGGCCTCACCGACTACATCAAGCCGAAGCTCGGCATTACCGCCGACGTCCGCGGCTATTATGGAACTGCCTATATTGGCAATAATCCCTACGGCATCTTCCTGCCGGCCATAAGTCAGTATTCCTTCCTATTTGGCCCGCAGTACCGCGTCTACATGAGGCCGAAATGGGCGGTGAGCGTTCAGGCGCTGGTAGGCTTCGGCCACGGCAACTTCGACACTGGGACGGGCGGTCTACCAGCATCTTATCTGGGCCTTTACAACAATGGGACCGTCTTTAACCTGAGCCTCGGAGCGCCGCTCGACTACAACCTGAGCCCAGGACTGGCCATTCGGGTCACACCGCTCTATATGCTGACGACGTATGGCGGCGACGTGCAGAACAACCTGGGCTTCAATGCCGGTGCGGTTTACCGGTGGGGTAAGCGGTAGGACGCATTTCTCATCGTGCGACGCACGCTCAGAGGACTAGATCGGTGGCTCTTCTTTTGAGAAGAGCCACCGATCTCTTTTCGCTGTAAACCCAGAAGAGAAGGGCGTCAAGGATTCTTGACGCTGTCTCCGACTTTCGGCGTTCCGGATCCGCTGAATGTGCCTACAGCTGAACTCGCGTCTACGCTGGTGATCGTCAGTTCCCCCACAGGATCTTCGATCGAACGCAGCGGCTTGCCGGTAGTCGGATCCTTGACGACCCGAACCACCCGCGCAACCGCGAGCTTGTCGCCGACCTTAACTCCAGCCTGACTGCCGACATTGATGATGACGTCCTTCGTCGACGCGTCGGCTACGAGGCCAGAGATCGGCGCAGCAGCGGGAGTGGGTTTTGCGGTCGGGGCCGGCAGGCTTGCTGCCTTGTCATCCAGATTGGTCGCAAGTTCGGTGACCGCACTCTTTGAAGCCTGCCCGATAATCGTCTGCTGGAAGTTCGAGCTGCCGAAGTCGACTTTGCCGCCTCCGCCGTTCCACCAGCCGGAGGAACCGCCGCCGGCCATGGTAGCGCCTTTCCTCTGTGCTTCTCCGTGTCCGCTTGTCGAAGCGAGAATCTCTGCCGTATTTACGTCAACGACGCGAGCGGTGATCTCGACGACGGCTTTGTGGGTGTCCATGCCTAAACCGCCGAATCCGCCTTTGCCCCACCACGTGCCGCCACCACCGCCTGCGCCGACGTGTTTGTCATCGTTGCCGAAGGTCGTGATGTCGCCGATGATGATGGCGTCGACGCCAAGCACGCCGCCAATCTTGGCCGCGGTCGCCGGGTCGGCCCGATCGCTATTCGAAAGATTCTGTTCCGCCATGATCTTGTCCAGTTGGCTGCGCTCGATTACCCGGTAATCTCCGCCGTTGACCAATTGCATCACGAGGACATCGGCGATGCCTTTGCCTATATCCTGGTCGGTGCCGAAGATAGCTGCGACTTGGGTCTTTACGGTTGCGTAGCCGAAATCCATGACTGCGACCTTGCGTTTTTGGGGCGTGGGCGCCGCCGATTGTGCCGCCAGCGTAGAGACCATGAAGGCAAGGGAAAGAGCAGTAAAACCAAGTTTGCGCATTGCGGACCTTCTCCTATCGACCTAGAAATGTTTCCAGTGTGGACAATTCCTTTTCAGCGCGATCCATGTTGGCGTTCGCGCTCTCCAGATCGCCCTCGTTGAGAGAGCGATTCGCCTCGCTGATGTAGGCATTCATCCGGTTCAAAGAACTCGCTATGTCCCCCCGCAAGCCCAGCCCCTGAGCCTGCTGCTGGCTGCGCAGTTGCTCGATACTCGATCTCGCGGCTTCGGCCTTCGAGTCGAGCTGGATCATACGCTCGCGGGCCTGTGCGACCTCTTGCTTCGTCGGGCCTGGCGGCGGGGCATCGGGCGCCGCGGGAGCTGGTTTGCCAGCATCAGGCGAATATGCCGAGCGGGCCGGGGGCGCGGGCGTTTGTGGTGCTGGATTCTGGTGGATCGGCGCTGCCTCCGTTTTTGCGGTGGCTGAATCTTTCGGAGGAGGAGCAGGGCTCTCGGCCGGGGGGTTCGATGTTGCACCTGCAATTCCGCCTCCAGAAGATGGTGAGGCAACGGGCGCTTCCGTTACAGGAGCGGCAGATTTCTGGCTGGCCTGCGTCGCAAAGAAGTGAGGCAGCAGCGTAGCCGCCGCGATGATGGCAACGATCGCGGCCGCGGCTCCAAGTCCTAACCACAAGCCGCGATGACTCTTCGCGGGCCCATAGGCTGGAATTGGTGGAGGCATTGGGGGCACAGGCAGCGGCTGGACGGGCGGCGGTACAGCTGTTACGGCTGGTATTGACATCGAAGCGGTGGATTGCGATCCCTGTTGTGCTTTGAGGAGGGCCTGGCGGAACTCTTCTGCGGTCTGAAAGCGCTCTTCCGGAGGCTTCGCCATCGCGCGAAGGACGATTTCGCTGAGGCCGACCGGAAGCGCGGGGTTCAACTGGGTCGGCGGCACAGGCGCTTCGTTTAGCTGGGCTGAGAGTACGTTATAGGCGTTTTCTCCCTGAAACGGCCGACGGCCAGTGAGCATCTGATAAAGCGTCACGCCGAAGGAATAAATGTCGGAACGCGCATCTACGGTCCCGCCGCGGACCTGTTCAGGTGACATGTAATAGAGGGAGCCAACGGTAGTGCCGGGACGCGTGAGCTGGGGGTCGTTGTTGGATTTGGCTATACCAAAATCCATGAGCTTCACCAGCCCGTGCGAGGTAATCATGATGTTGGCGGGCTTGATGTCACGGTGAGTGACTCCCTTGCTGTGCGCGTAAGCCAGCGCCGCCAGCACCTGGGTCGAGTAGTTGAGGGCGTCGCCAACCAGCATAGGGCGCGGCCCGGGGAGCTTTTCGAGGGTGGTGCCCTCGACGAACTCCATGATCATTACCAGCTGGTTCTCGTACTCAAAAGCGGTGCGGAGCTGGGCGATGTTGGGATGGTCGAGCCCGGCCAAAGTGCGAATCTCGACGGTGAAGCGGGTGGCGACCTCGGCTTCAGTATTGAAATCCGGGAGCAAGACCTTCATCGCCTCGACGCGGCCGGAGATCACATTGCGGGCGCTATAGACCTGGCCCATTCCGCCGGCGCCAAGCAGAGCGAGAATTTCGTATTCGCCAACGCGTTGACCGATCTCTAAACCCATTGAGGCGGTCCTCAATCAGAAGTCTCGTGAGATGTTTCCGGGGACAAATGCAGCGTTCATGCCGACGCGGATGAGTTTACCGCATTTTGGCCGCTTTCAGCCTCAAAAATTAGGGGCCGCCGACACGGCAAACAACCGTTTTGACCGTTATTGAATCGGTAAATGCCTCCTGCCAGAGGCTTTGGGGCGAAGCCGTTGAGTCCCAGGAGTGGGCGAGTCTTAGGACAGGATCGGAATTCCGGCGATGCGGGCCTGCCACTCTTTGGGGCCGGTGATGTGGACTGAGGTTCCTTTGGAGTCGACGCCTACTGTGACCGGCATGTCCTTGACCTCGAATTCGTAGATGGCTTCCATCCCGAGGTCTTCAAAGGCCACGAGACGCGAGCTCTTGATGGCCTTGGAGACCAGGTAGGCCGCTCCACCGACGGCCATGAGATAGACAGCGCGGTTGTCGCGGATGGCTTCGATGGCCGCGGGGCCGCGTTCGGCTTTGCCGATCATGCCAAGCAGTCCGGTCTCTTCGAGCATCTGGCGGGTGAACTTGTCCATGCGCGTGGCAGTGGTGGGGCCGGCGGGGCCGACGACTTCTTCGCGGACGGGGTCGACCGGGCCGACGTAGTAGATGAAGCGGTTGGTGAAGTCGACGGGGAGGGTTTCGCCAAGGCTGAGCATGTCGGTCATGCGTTTGTGGGCAGCGTCGCGGCCAGTGAGCAGCTTGCCGCTGAGCAACAGCACCTCGCCGGGTTTCCATGTGGCCACATCTTCGCGGGTGACGGTGTCGAGGTTGACGGGTCGGGCCTTGGAGACGTCATAGACCAGCTTGGGCCAGTCTGAGAGCGAAGGCGGATCGAGCGCCACCGGGCCCGATCCATCGAGGACGAAGTGGGCGTGGCGGGTCGCAGCGCAGTTGGGGATCATCGCGACCGGGAGGTTGGCAGCGTGAGTGGGGAACTGGCGGATCTTCACGTCGAGCACGGTGGTCAATCCGCCTAGACCCTGCGCGCCGATGCCCAGCGCGTTGATTCGCTCGTAGAGCTCGATCCGCATCTCTTCGTAGAAGTTCGAGGGGCCGCGGGCGATCAGGTCGCTCATGTCGATCGGGTCCATCAGGACTTCTTTGGCCATGAGCATGGCCTTCTCCGAAGTCCCGCCGATGCCGATCCCCAACATCCCTGGCGGGCACCAGCCTGCGCCCATGGTTGGCACCGTCTTGAGCACCCACTCGACGACTGAGTCCGACGGGTTGAGCATGACGAACTTCGATTTGGCCTCGGAGCCGCCACCTTTGGCCGCGACATCCACTGCGACCTCCCCGCCTTCGACGAGGGAAATCGAGACCACCGCTGGAGTGTTGTCGCCGGTATTTTTCCGCTTGCCGGCAGGGTCGGCGAGGATCGAGGCGCGAAGCCTATTGTCGGGGTCGAGATAGGCGCGACGAACTCCAGCGTTGACCATATCTTCGACGGTCATGGTTGCGCCTTCCCAGCGGACATCCATGCCGATCTTGAGGAAGACGTTCACGATGCCGGTGTCCTGGCAGATGGGGCGATGGCCCTCGGCGCACATGCGCGAGTTGATCAGGATTTGCGCGATCGCGTCCTTGGCGGCGTGCGATTGTTCGCGCTCGTAGGCCTTGGCCAGATTGGTGATGTAGTCGACAGGGTGGTAGTACGAGATGTATTGCAGCGCGTCGGCCACACTCTGGATGAAGTCTTCCTGTCGGATCGCGGTCATGACTCATTTCAGTATATCGGTGCAGAGCGACGGATGGTCAGGCCGCTGCGGTGATGTTGAAGCAGTAGGGCTGTGCGAACGATTCCAACGTCGGCTTTCATCTATGCTTACAGCATGAGTGAACTAGAAGAGTTGATTGGTTCCGACGCGCCTGACTCAACTATTTTCGATGTACTCGTCATTGGCGCGGGGCCAACTGGACTGGCGTGCGCGATCGAAGCGAAGCGCGCCGGATTTCGCACCGTCTCGGTCGATAAGGGCTGCCTCTGCAACTCGCTCTTTCACTATCCCTCGAACATGACGTTTTTCACTACGCCAGAGCTGCTCGAGATTGGCGACGTTCCTTTCTCCACTACAAACCAGAAGCCGAACCGCAATGAGGCCCTGGAGTATTACCGCAAGGTTGCTGAGCACTATGAACTGGATGTCCGGCAATACCAGCGGGTAGAAAGTGTGAGCGGAGAGGATGGCGATTTTCACGTGGGCCTGAAGGACCAGTTTGGACGGCATGGCTCACTTCGCGCGCGGAAGCTGATCGTCTCGACCGGATACTACGACTTGGCGAATCCTCTGGATGCTTCCGGAGAAGATCTGTCCAAAGTCAATCACTACTACACCGATCCGCACCCTTATTACGATGTCGATGTGCTAGTGATTGGGGGAAAGAATTCGGCCGCCATCGCGGCACTGGATTTATGGCGTCATGGTGCGCGGGTGACGCTCGTTCATCGCGGGCCCACGATGCATCGTCATGTGAAGTACTGGATATTGCCCGACATCGAAAACCGGATCAAGAACGGCGAGGTGACAGCTTACTTCAACTCTACGGTGAGCCGGATCGATCTCGATACCGTCACGCTGGCCACGCCTGGAGGAGAAGTTACGATTCCGAATGACTTCGTCTTTGCGATGACGGGCTATCATCCGGACTTTGATTTTTTGGCCTCCCTCGGTGTGCGCATCGAAGGCCGCGACCGCCAGCCGGTGTTTGATCCGCAGAGCCTGGAGAGCAATGTGCCGGGGATTTATCTGGCCGGCGTGATCGTTGCCGGCGATCGGACCCACGAGATTTTCATTGAGAACGGACGCTTCCACGGCCACCAGATCGCCGAGGACTTGAAGGCCCGACAGGCTCGATTCGCGCGGGTTTAGACTGTTGTGAAGTTTCGGTTCGCAAGTTTGCGGCATCTTACTGATAGCCTTACGACCTAGAATGCCGGCTTCTTCTGCATCCAGTGTTGAAACCACGCACAATTCGCGGACAACTGATTACGGGGCTCATCCTCTTCGAAATACTTTTGGTCACGGTTTTTGCGTTCTTCGTGATCCAGGAACATGCCTCGGAGATCAAGTCGCGCGAGCGCCGGCGCTTTGAATACCAATCGAGCATGGCCTCCTTAATGGTGCAAGTCGCCATCGCCGAGGACCGTCAGGACATACTGCAGCGGACGGTCGCGCTCATGCTGAAGGCGCCCAGCATCAAGGCCGTCAAGGTCACTGACATGCACGGAATCACAATTCTCGATTCCGACTCAGCATTGAGGAAGGGGGCTGATAGCCTCACTCCGCTTGAGAAAACTTATCTGCGACTGGCCAGAGGCATCACCATCTTTGAAGTAGCCAAAGGACGGTCAGAAGTCGTCACGCCGGTGATTGTTGAGGGAAGCCCGAGGGCGCTGGTCTGGATTTACCCGAGCGATCAATCTCAGAAGGAGGAGATGGACACGCAGGTACGGCTGACGCTGGTCTTTGCGGTAATCGGGGCAGTTTGCTGCGTGCTTATCGCCGAGTACCTTGCGAGATCCACAACCAGGCCATTGTCCGGGCTGCTGCAGGCCACGCGGAGAATCATTCGCGATCCCGCCGACACGTCGACACTGGGGGTGGATCCGGCTGCGTCGGCAGAGGTTGCCGATCTGACCCTGGCTTTCAACCTGATGGTCGGCTCGATCGAAGAGCAGCGTGCCGGACTGAACGATACGCTCGCACTGCTCGACTCAATGCTGGCCCACGCTCCGATCGGTATCGCCTTCTTCGACACACATGCACGGTTCATTCGCATGAATGAGTTCCTGGCCGCGATGAACGGAGTCTCGATCAGCCACCATATTGGGCGCAGCGTGGTCGAGATATTTCCCGGCGCGACGGGGAGACTCATCGAGGAGGGCATCCAGACAGTCTTCGCGACTTCGGAGCCGGTGCGCGATCTGGAGGTCAATATTGGCGAGCCTGAAGAAGACGGGCGAGTGTCGACCTGGCTGGTGAATATCTATCCGGTCCGCAGTGCGACACATGGGGTCCGTTGGGTGGGAGCTGTCATTGTTGATACCACGGGCATTAAGCGTTCCGAAGATGCATTGCGCCGCACCGAGAAGCTAGCCGCCGTGGGCCGTCTTTCTTCATCGATCGCTCATGAGATCAACAACCCACTTGAAGCGATTACTAATCTCCTGTATCTGCTTCGCCAAATGGGCGGACTAGACGAACAGTCGACGACCTACATCGAACTTGCGAGTCACGAAGTGACGCGCATGTCGGAGATCGTGCAGCAGACTTTGCGTTTTCATCGCCAGTCGACGCGACCGGCGGCCACGAATATTAACGAAATCCTCGATTCGGTGCTCGCCCTGCATGGCGGAAAGATTCGCGGCCTTCAAGTGACGGTCGAGCGCCGCTATCGCGGAGATGTCGAGGTTTTCTGCTTTTCAGGCGAGATGCGTCAGCTTTTTGCCAACTTGATCGGCAACGCGCTCGACGCCATGCCAAGCCAGGGCGGACGCCTCATCGTCGAAGTCCGCTATTCGCGCTCCTGGGGTGATCCTTCGGCCGAGGGTATTCGGGTCGTGGTCGCGGATACGGGCTGCGGCATGACAGCCTCCACGCGGCGGCGGATATTCGAGCCATTTTTCACGACTAAGGAGGCTACCGGCACCGGTCTCGGTTTGTGGGTGAGCGCGGAGATCATTCAGAAGCATCGCGGGAATGTCCGCGTTCGAAGCCGGAGTGCCCTCGAGTACGAGAGATCCGGAACGGTCTTCATGGTGTTTCTGCCCAGCCTTTCGTTGCTCGTTAGTAATGGGATGGAAATCGAAACCACGGCCAGCAATTTCGTGTAGATTCTCGCACTCTTTCGGCAGTCGCTCGGCCACGATTGTAAGCTTTATGAAAGCGCGATCAAGGCAGCTTAAGCGGGGCGGGCTTTTGAGGATCGAAGGCCGGTGTCGCCGTTGGCGTGCTCAGCGAACGGATCGCACAACTGGATGGGTGCGGCGCTCCCGCGTGCTTTGACCGGGTGACGTGAAAGCGGTGCAGGGAAACGTACCGGGTGCGGAGTCCGCCGACGACTGCCGGGGTCGAATGCGGAGTGCGCGAGAGATCGACCAGCACCAGGAGTGCCGCCTCTTCGGGATTATCGTGGCTCTGAGTTACCGCGACGCCGAAGATCGCTGGATCGGCCATCAGCCGCCTCGCGTAGCCGTGCTGGATTTGCTGTGCCGACTCAAGCCTTTCAGTGGGTAGATGAATCCCGTCGGCAAGCTGGTTTGATTTCGGCGCGGTTCCCGAGTTGAGGCTGGTCTGGTCGGTGGAAACCACGAGCGTGCGAATGCTCGCGATGGTTTGCGGCACGGTGACGTTCTCTTTGGTTTTGTCGACGTAGACGATGATCGCCGGTTCGCCGGGTGCGTCGCTGCTGGCGCCGGGGGCGACTTCAAGGATACCGAGCGCTGGGTTGATCAGCGAAGCGGCCTCCTTGCGGATTGCCGTTTCGGCCTTCCTTCTGAGGGCATCAGTCAATGCGGGCGCGCTTGACACTCTGGAGTCGTAGTTGAGGCACGAGACCTGGTGCTCTTCTCCACCGACGATGCTGAATTGGTGGCCCGCCTCGGCGTCGAGCGCACTCAGCACATCCTGAATCGGGGTCGCGACGCTGAGACCGCCGCCGTGATCGTCCGTTCCGCCCGCGAAGTAGAGAGCCAGGGGTTCCGCGTCGGCGGCATCGACAACCAATGCTCCCGAATCGCCGCTATCGGAGAACCCATCGCCGGAGATGCCGAGCTGGCCGGAAAAGGTCTTGCGGAAGTAGGGTTGGGTTTCAGCGCAATCCTTGTAGTAGTCGACCTCAACGCTGAGGTCTATGGCGCTAATGGTGGAGCAGGTCAGGCCCGTGGTGCGGCCGCTCTTGGCTACTAGAAGCGGAGAAGAGTTCGGCGCAAACAACTCTGGCGCCAGTGTTTCCCCGAAGCCGGCTGCGGGAGAGGCGGCGCCGATGGCGCCGTTGGCTCCAGAGCCAGGCGAACCTAGTTGCAGGATTGCGCCCGTCGGGTCGACAGTTCCAGCGTTCACCTCTGCCAGCGCGGCGTCGACGTTGGTCTCGGTCGTCGCAAGCGGAACGACATAGCGCAGAGACGCCACCGGACGCCCGGCATTTTGATCGCAGTCGCGGTCGATCAGCGCGGGCTGGACGATCATGTCGCCGATCTTGGCCTGGTCCGACTCGGCGAGCACGTGGTTGTTGCTGAGGATGTATTGGCCGCCATTTTCGTCGCGGAGCAGCGCGCCGAGGGTTCCGCCGCAGCAATCATTGATGAATGCACCCGAAGGATTATCGGCGGAGTCCGCATCGTTATTGTTCCCACCTGAGGAACCGAGCTGCACCAAGGAAGTCTGAGCGGACTGGTTGGTGAGCGGGGTGCTCGAGATTCCCGAGCCGCTTAACAAAATATGAAGCGGAAGCCGGCTGGCAGATGCCGCAGTCGTCCCGTCGGTGCCACTCATGGTGGCGATGACGTAAACCTCTTTGCTGGACGCCGGCACCGTAATCGGCGCCGTGTATAAAGCGCTGCAGACGGTGTAGTCTCGCGGACTACGTTGGCAGCTCTGCTGGCTGAGTGTGCCATAGGTGGCGCCGAGCCTTCGACTGCCCGACGGCGTACTAGCCAGCTGCCAATGGACCGAGCCACCGCCGACCTCGGCCAATTGCGCTGTAATCTCGACGCTGCCTCCCGCGGCGAGCGTGGAGTTCTCAGGGGTCAGCGGCTGCAAAAAGCTTGGCGTGACCTCGACGACTTCGGTTGCGGTCTGGGTTGGGTCGTTATGCAGCTGGGCCTGAATCTCGACTTGAATCGAGTCATGGGTGAGGGCTGGGGGAGGGGTGTAATTTCCGTTTTCGTCGATCGCTCCTTCGCCGAGGCTAGGATCGTTATCCCCGCCGATGACGCTCCATTTGACGGCCGCCGCCGCGCCGGCTGTGGTGACCGCTTTCATCTTGAGCTGGCCGTTGGTGTTGATTGTCCGCACTGACGGCATGACGGAGAAGATCGCGTTTACCGGGCTGGGCACATATTTGGAGGCAACTCCGCCGCAGCCGGCGACGACCATCAACAGCGGAGCGGCCAGACCGGCAACGCGATGCAGCCCGAGTTGGTTCCTGGAGGAGAGCATTCAGAAAGTTGCTGGTTCCAAGCTTATTAGAACAGGTCGGGAACCAGCTTTTCCTTGGACTAACTTAGGCGGTGAAGGGTCATGCTCGCAACCGGCAACGGAAAAATAAAGTTACCGCCGGCGCCTGATTTCCCGCATTGGCTTCATGAGCAGAACGTAATAAAGGGTTTACGAGATCACTCGGCGCAGAAATCCTTTGAGTCCCAGTCGCCAAAGCAATGCGAGAGAGATCAATAACGCGACCAAAATCAGCGGAGCCGGCATATGCGGTACCGAAGGCGTGAGCGCGGCCCGCAGGCCTTCGCTCATGTACACGATCGGATTCACCAGCACCAATATCTGGAGCCAGCGAACATGATTCAGGAAAGCCCACGGATAGTAAACGCAGCCCAAGAAGGTGATGGGGATGACGACGATAGAAAAGACCAGCCCAATCTGCTGGGGCTTCACATTGGAGCCGATAGTGAGGCCCAGCGCACCGGAGGTCAGGCTGGCGAGCAACAGCACGGAGATGAGCAGGGGCCAGTTCGAGACATGGACGTGGACCGGAGTCGAAGGTACCAGGTACGCCAGCGGAATGATGAGCAGCGCTGCCAGGATGCTCTGCATCGCGCTGAAGCAGACCTTTTCGATGGCGACCGCTGCGACGGGCAGCGGACACATCACGCGGTCGTCGATTTCTCGGGTGACGCCGAACTCCGAGGCAAGCGGCAGGGCCACACCGGCGATGCCGCTGAACATGATGGCCACGGCCATGAGCCCCGGCAAGAGGATCGTCGCGAAGTTCGGCCCCGCGCCCTGCGACATCGGATTGCCGGTGTTCATGTGCGGGAAGACGTAGGTGAAGACGAAGAGAAACAATAGCGGCTGCATGACCACACGGAGGACGAAGGGCACGAGTTCGCGGCTCAACACTCGCAGGTCGCGCAGAAAAAGTCCGGCGAAGGCTTCAAGGAAGATTCCGCGGCTGCTCTTCCTGACTGTCAAAGTCTGAGTAGCGCTACTCACGGAGGTCCCTCCCAGTCAGCTCGATGAAGACGGTCTCGAGGCTGGGTTCGCTGATCGAAATATCGCGCACGCCAAAGGCCTGGGCGCGCTGCATGACCTCGGCGAGGACGCCGTCCGTTGTCTTGGCGAAGACGCGGATGCCCTCCGGAGTCGTCTCGGCGCTTTGGACGTTGGGCAACTGCTTGAAGTGAGCGATCAATTGCGCCAAGCCTTCATGATTGCGTAATTTCAGCTCGAAACGGGTATGGGAGCCAAAGGTCGCCTTGAGTCGCTCCGGAGTATCGAGGGCGAGAATCTTGCCGTGGTCGACGATGGCGACCCGGTCGCAGAGCCCGTCGGCTTCTTCCATATAATGCGTGGTGAGAACAACGGTGATGCCCTGTCCGCGTAGGCCCTCGACCGCCTCCCACATGGCGATGCGGCTCTGCGGATCGAGACCGGCGCTGGGTTCGTCAAGGAAGAGCACCGCAGGACGATGCGCGATGGCGCGGGCGATCTGTACTCGCTGTTGGAGGCCTCCGGAGAGCTGATTCGGCATGGCTTTGGCGCGTTCCGAGAGCAGGAATTGCTTGAGCAACTGATCCGCGCGGGCTTTGGCCTCGGCGCTGTTGAAGCCGAAGTAGCGGCAGTGGAAGAACAGATTCTCAAAGACGCTGAGTGCGCGGTCGAGGGTGTTGTATTGCGGCACGACGCCGATATCGCGCCGCGCGAGCGCGGGGTGCGCGACGACATCCGTGCCGGCGATTCGCACCTGGCCGGCGGTGGGCAGTGCACGCGTAGTGCAGATGCTGATGGTGGTCGTCTTGCCGGCACCGTTTGGGCCGAGCAGGCCGAAGATCTCTCCCTGGTCGACGGAGAGGTCGATGCCATCGACCGCGACGACGCGCTGTTTGCCCTCATAAATTTTGGTCAAACCGGAGACTTCGACGATCACTTGTGTGGGGAAGACCCTTCAGAGGGATGGGAAACGGGTTCAAGGAGATTATACGGGCCGACAACGTCAAAAATTACGGCTAACACCTGATCCTTCATTGGGCCAAAGATTTTGTCTTCCAGTGCTCTTTCGTGAAGATCGACGAGTCAGTAGGCATCAGCGGCTTCGGTCGACGATCTTGATCTGGAAGACCGTTGGCCACTGTTTTCCGGTCACGAAGAGGCGGTCTTGCTTTGCGTCATAGGCGATTCCGTTGAGAACCGATTCATCTGATGGGGACATCCCCCTGTGCGATACTAAGTCTTCAACCTGCAGTTCGAATGACGATCTTGCCACAGTGCGAGGCAGATTCCATCCGTTGAAAGGCCGCGTGGGCTTCAACGAAGGGAAAGACGCAGTCGACCAGCGGCTTCAGGCCGTTAAGCGAAATGGCCCGGTTCATGGCGAGGAAGTCGGCCCTCGATCCAACGAAGATTCCCTGAACGCGCACTTGCTTCCGGAGAACAGGCGCAATCTGGAACGGCTCGGTCGATTGCGAGAGCACGCCGATCTGGGCGATGGTTCCTCCGACGCGCACGGCTTTGAGGGATTGCGCGAAGGTCCCTGCGCCGCCGACCTCGACGATCAGGTCTGCGCCTTCGCCGTCGGTTTCGGTTAGTACCCACTCAGCCCAATTCGGATTTTCCTTGTAGTTCACTCCAGCATCGAGGCCCAGCTTGGTAGCGCGGTCGAGCTTTTCAGCGCTGCTCGAGGTGCCGAGCACACGTGCTCCGAGCATTTTGGCGAACTGAAGTGCGAAGATCGAGACGCCTCCTGTGCCTTGAATGACCACCGTGTCGCCGGGCCTGGTGTGGGCCGCCGTGACGACCGCGTTCCATGCCGTCACCCCGGCGCAGGGCAGCGTGGCGCCTTCTTCGTAAGAGAGATGTTCGGGGAGGCGGACCACTCCGGTTGCGTTGAGGACAACATATTCGGCGAGCATGCCGTCGACATCACCGCCGAGGGCTGCTTTCTGCTTAGCTGCGGAGGGAGGGCCATCGAGCCAGCGTTGCATGAAGATGCCGGCGACGCGATCTCCGGGCTTGAAATCGGTGACGCCCTCACCGACTTCGAAGATCTCTCCGGCGCCATCGGAGCAGGGAATCCGCGGCAGGGCCATCTTCGGGTTGTAGAAGCCTTTGACCATCATGAGGTCGCGATAGTTCAGCGATGCGGCGTGGACCTTGACGACCACCTGACCGGGGTTTGGCCTCGGGATGGGCGATTCAAATGCCTCCAGATTGTCGATGCCAAAGGATGAAATTCGCCAGGTCTTCATTTTGTCTCTCCTGATTTTTCGCTTCGAAGCAAACTCGCAAGTATATCGCAGCGGGAGGATGGCTGTCCAAGAGCGTGACAGAAGGCTCGCGGAAGTTAACGTTTTCGCAGTACGATAGAGGTATGGCTAGAGGTTGGGAAAGCAAATCGGTGGAGGAACAGATGTCGATTCACGAGGAACACCCCGAATCGCAGAGCGCGAAGAACAAGGCGCAGGGCGAATTGGCGAAAAAGCGTGACTTACAGGCATTGGAGCTGCAGCGGGAGAGGATCCTCTCCGAGCGGACATCCAGCCCCCATCGACGGGCGGCGCTGCAGGCGGCGTTGAGCGACATCGAAGCGAAGTTAACATCGTTCAACTAGTGCGAGTTGTCAGTTATTAGTCCTCAGAAGCGTGGCGGATGTGGGATTCCCGACTGAAGACTGAGCACCAAAAACTACGCTTTGCGGTTGAAGAGCAGCGAGTTGGCCTGGTCGATCGTCGTTAATGCGATTCGCGCGATATTCACGTGCGCTGGCCGGGTGACTGCCCACAGGATCGTCTCGGCAATGTCTTCCGGCGTCAATGGCGTCACTCCCTCATACACCTTTGCCGCGCGAGCGGCGTCGCCGTGAAAGCGGACTTCACTAAAGGCGGTTTGTACCATGCCGGGGTCAACGCTGGTCACCCGGACTGCGGTGCCTAGCACATCCTGCCTCAGACCATCGTTGATTGATCGCTCAGCGGCTTTGGTAGCGCAATAGACAGCTCCTTTGGGATAGGTGATCTCCCCGGCGGTTGAGCCGAGGTTGACGACATGTCCGGAGTTGCGCTCGACCATGCCCGACACGACGGCGCGCGTGACGTAAAGCAATCCCTTCACATTGGTGTCGATCATCTCGTCCCAGTCTTCGGGATCGCCGTCCTGGAGTTTGTCGAGGCCG
Source organism: uncultured Acidobacteriaceae bacterium (assembly GCA_963826855.1). Lineage (GTDB taxonomy): Bacteria > Acidobacteriota > Terriglobia > Terriglobales > Acidobacteriaceae > Acidisarcina. The sequence goes on along the minus strand of CAWGZE010000025.1, from coordinate 147,274 downwards.
CGGCTGAGTCCGGCGTTGTTGATCAGGATGTCTATGACCTGCCATTCGGAGGGAAGCGCGGCAATTGCGCGCTCGACCTCTTCGCGGTTGCGGACGTCGAGCTGTATCGAATGCGACGCGGTCGCTCCGGCCTTCGACAAATCGGGTTCAAGCGCGTCGAGCCTTTCTTTGCGCCGCGCCGCCAGCAGGAGCCTCGCTCCCTCGCCGGCGAAAGCTCGGGCCGTAGCTTCGCCGATTCCGGAACTAGCTCCGGTGATGAATGCTGTCTTACCGCTCAACTTTCCCATGGACTCATTTTCCCATGCGTCTTTCAAAACGGGAAACGACTTCGGTCTCGATGTGCGATACAAAGGCCGCGTTTCCCGCGGCCTTTGTATGTTGACCTGCGCTGGTTCTATTGCGTAGGAGGATTTGAGATACCGGTGTTTTGCGCTGTTCCGGTTGGCTGGGATCCGGACGGCACACTCTGCTGGGATTGCGTCGTTCCCGGAGCGCTTTCCTGGACGCCGATAGAACTTCCCGAAACTACCATCTGGACGCGGCGGTTTTCGGCGCGGCCCTGGCTGGTGGAGTTGTCGGCGATTGGATCGTTCATACCGTATCCGGCGGCGTTGATGTTGGTCATGGAGACACCTTGTGACGTGAGGTAGTCGCGGACCGCGTCAGCGCGTTTTTCAGAGAGTGTCTGGTTGAAGTTTTCCGATCCCACATTGTCGGTATATCCCTCGATCTGGAGCTGCAGGTTGGGGTAGGCGAGCAGGATGCCCGAGACTTTAGCGAGTTTCTCGCGAGCGCCAGGCTTGAGCGTGTATTGACCGGTGTCGAAGAGCACGTCGGACATATTGACGATCAAACCTCGGGCGGTTTCGCGGGTCTCGAGCACCTGGTTCAACTGGTCTTTCAGCTTTTCACGTATTTGCTCAGTCTGCTTGGTCGCCTGCTGCGCACCCTGTTCCGCCTGATGTTGCGCGGCCTGGGCTTCGGCTGTCAGGGCCTGGGCGCGTGCCGCCGCGGCATCGGCCTGCGCGCGTTCCAAGGTCTGCTGATTTGCGGCCTGCTGAGCGGCCATTGCCGCCTGCTGGGCGTCGTTCTTGGCCGACTCTGTCTGTTCCTTATCCTCTTCAACCTTCTTGCGGATGGTCATGATACGGGCGTCCTCCGAAGCCTGGACCGCCTCGCGGGCATAGGTGACCTGTTCCTTTCGGTCGCTCTTTTTCTCCATGTCTTCAGCGTTGTTCAGGTCCTGCTGGGCGCGTTGGAAGGCATCTGGCGCATATTGCTCCGCCCCGTTGGCCTTGGCGATCTGGACGGCATTGACCGCCTCATACAATTCAAGCGGAGACTTTTCATTGCGCGTAATCGGATTCAAAACCGCGTGCTCTCCGGCAGTCTGGACGTAAGCGCCCCGAGGAAGCAGGGTCGCATGGGCTGTAATCTGCTCGATGATGCCCTGCGTCTTGTCCGGCAACACGTAATTTTGCATGACGACCAGGTCGCTGGGCATGGTCACGGCAAAATATGGTTCGGCGGTGATGATCAGCCCATAGGCCTGGAGGTCGGTGGTCACCTTGATGTCGGTCTTCGTGCCTTGCGGCAGGATTTCGCCGAGATTGACTGGGCGGCCCTCGGGGGTGATCGCCCACAAAACGTAGGTCAGATACTCCGGACCGAAGCTGTTGGCGGGCACCAGGCCTTCGAACTTGGCGTCGATGGTCATGCGCCCGCGAAGACTATTGACCTTCGCCTCGCCTTTGCCCTGAGGCAGCAGGGTCGTTCCCTGGAAGCCGATTCTGGTTGAGCCGCTGCGATGGAAGTAGTTGATTGCGGGAATATCGCGCCCCACCACTTGCACTTTATAAACGGGAACTCCGTCCTGGATCTGGGCCTGTGGTTGTTGGGGCCGGGGCTGAGTAGTGGGGTTCATTTCCTGCGCGAAGGCCGCGCCAACCATGGTGAACGTGAACAGACCAGCTGATGTTAGACCGAGTTTCATGTGTTTGCGCCTCTTGGGTTCGCAGGACATCGCGCTCACCAGGATGCTGGCAAACGAAATTGCTTGCTGCAGTCGTTGTGATGCGTTCCAGCTGCCGGTGAGCGGTGAATGCGCGAAATTAAGGCAAAAAGAAGGGTGGTAAGGAGCGACAGCCCACTCTGAGGAGCAGGTGCCTTCGGAACCGGGGCTACGGGGCGACGAGATGATTGGCCAGCGCGAAGAGAGCCAGCTCCAGGCGGGTGGAAACGCCCACTTTGTCGAAGATATTTGACAGGTGGCGCTTCACCGTCTCTTCGCTCAGGCCGAACTTGGTGGCGATTTCCCGATTGCTGCAACCATCGACGATCAGTCGGAGTACCTCCACTTCACGGCGGGTCAATGCGTAGTTTTTCTGATCTGGCGAGGCTTGTTCGCGCACGAGCTGGTGAAGTGAGTTCACGAGGCCATCGACTTGTTGCTCACCGAGCCAGTATCCGCCGGCTGAGACACAGGCGATGGCCGGCGGGAGATCGGTGGTCAGACGCTCGTGCAGAACGATGCCCCGTGCCCCGATCTGCAATGCCTCAATGATGTGCTGCGCCCGTATCTGCCGGCTTAGCAGGAGGATTTTGATCTGTGGCCATCCGCTCATGATGGCGCGCATTGCCTCAAGCCCCGGCAATCGGGGAAGAGTGAGATCGAGCAACAAGATATCGGGCTGCAGGTCGAGCGTCTCAGTGATGGTTTCGTCACCGTCCTCGACTTCGCCGACCACCTGCATCCTGGGGTTCGCCTGCAAAACGTCGCGAACACCAACTCTAATGAGCGGGTGACTGTCGGCGATCAATACTTTTATGATGCCAGCCATTGCAAAGCCCCCTGCTACCTATAGCGAAAACCTTGATCACAAAGTGTCGCCTGTAGCTAAGATAGCAGTCAGCTTGTCAGCGGCTTGTTAAAGGAGCACGCTTATCGGGTCGATCTTCCGCCTGAAGGCGATGGCCGATGACGGCCCCGATCTTTAGTTAATACCAGCTGCCCGGTGTTCGGGATGGTTTGCGGATCGCCCAGGACCGAAACCGTTCCTCGCGGTCGTCTTCTTTCCTCTCGACCAGGCCCCGCTCGCGAGGGAGAGCCCAAGTCCGAGCACAAAAATCACGGCAAGCGCCGCTATCCCGATAATCATCGCCATAATCCACCTCTTTCTCTATAGGTAGGACTATGGGAGATTGCCTGAGGTTGTACGGAAACCGATGGGAAAGCCAATTACCATCTCTAGAGCAAGATATGTCTACAGCCTCTCCTCGAAGAATTTCTCAGCGAGCATATTTTCAGATGTGCCAGCTTAAGCTTCATCCGATTCTCGAAGTTTGGCGATGACGCTGAAGTCTTCAAGCGTCGTGGTATCGCCTTTGATCTCCCCATGGGTCGCGAGCTCACGCAGGAGGCGGCGCATGATCTTCCCTGAACGGGTCTTGGGCAACTGTTCGGTGAAGCGGAGGTCGTCGGGCCGGGCGAGTGACCCGATTTCCTTCGCGACCCAGGCGCGGAGTTCATCTTTTAGTTCGGGCGATGGTTGGTGGCCGTGTTCGAGGGTGACGAAGGCGGAGATGGCCTGGCCTTTCAGATCGTGGGGACGGCCGACGACTGCAGCTTCGGCGACTTTTTTGTGAGCGACGAGCGCGGACTCGATCTCCATCGTGCCGAGACGATGGCCGCTGACGTTGATGACGTCGTCGACGCGGCCCATGAGCCAGTAGTAGCCGTCGGCATCCATGCGCGCGCCATCGCCGGTAAAGTAGCTGCCGGGGATGTCGGACCAGTATTGATGCTTGTATCGCTCGGGGTCGTTGTAGATGGTACGGGCCATCGATGGCCACGGTTTGCGGATGACGAGCAGGCCGCCGCTGCCGGCGGGAACGGGCTCGCCCTCTTTTGTAACAACCTCAGGCACAATTCCGAAGAACGGCCTTGTTGCAGACCCGGGTTTGGTGGGGACGGCTCCTGGAACTGGCGCAATCATGATTGCTCCAGTCTCGGTCTGCCACCAGGTGTCCACGATGGGGCAGCGTCCTTTGCCAATCATCTGCTGGTACCAGATCCAGGCCTCGGGGTTGATCGGCTCGCCGACTGTGCCGAGGAGGCGTAAGGATCCGAGGGAGTGTTTTTCCACGAACTCATCGCCCCACTTGATGAAGGCTCGAATCGCGGTCGGCGCGGTGTAGAAGACCGTGACCTTGTGTTCGTCGATGATCTTCCAGAAGCGATTGGGTTCGGGATGATTGGGCGCTCCCTCGTACATCAGCGTGGTCGCACCGTTTTGCAAGATTCCGTAGACGACGTAGGAATGACCGGTCACCCAGCCGATGTCTGCGGTGCACCAGTAGATATCATCGTCTTTGAGATCAAAGATGATCTTGCTGGTGAGGTAGGTCTGCACCGAGTACCCACCTGTAGTGTGTACGAGGCCTTTCGGTTTGCCCGTGGTGCCCGAGGTGTACAGGATGTAGAGAGGGTCTTCGGAGTCGAGCGGCTCGGCGGGACATTCAGGCGCGGCTTTTGCCGTTAGCTCATGCCACCACTGGTCGCGGCCTTGCTTCATATTTATCGCGGAACCGGTGCGCTGGTAGACGACGACATTCTTGATTGATGGGCAGTTGGTGAGGGCTTCATCGACGATCGGCTTCAACTTGACTTCGCTGCCGCGCCGATAAGACCCGTCCTGAGTGATGATGGCGGTGCATTGCGCGTCGTTGATGCGGTCGACAAGGGCGTTGGCCGCGAAGCCGCCGAAGATCACGGAGTGCACCGCGCCGATGCGCGCACAGGCGAGGAGTGCGATGGCGAGTTCGGGGGTCATCCCCATATAGATGGCGACGCGGTCGCCCTTTTTTATGCCGAGATCCTTGAGGACATTGGCAAATTTCTGCACATCGGCATGGAGCTCCGCGAACGTGATCTTGCGGACTTCGCCTGGCTCGCCCTCCCAGAGGATCGCGACCTTGTTTGCTTTATCGCCGAGGGCGTGGCGGTCGACGCAGTTGTAGCAGAGATTGATCTTGCCGCCGACAAACCACTTCGCCCAGGGAAGGTCCCACTCGAGCACCTTCGTCCACGGTGCGAACCAATGCAACTCCTGAGCAACCTCGCCCCAAAAGCCATCGGGGTCTTCGATCGAGTGCTTATAGAGCGCCTCGTATTCCTCCAGACTCTTGACCCGGGCCTTTGCGGCAAACTCCGGGGGGGAAGGGAAGACACGGTTTTCGCGGAGGATGGATTCGAGGTTCGGGTTTAGCGGTGTGGTGGTCGATGCCATGCGGTTCTAATTTTCCTCTGGAAGTCGCGATTTCTGCGCGGTTAATGCGTGAATCTTCTTTCCGCGCGCGAATTGCTCTTCTCGAAAACAGTAACGGGTGAGGAATGGGATGGCAAGGTCGGCGCACCTGAGCGGGACTGAGTACACTTGTATCTCTCACCCCCTGATGAACGCCAAGAGCAGGTTGCGCCGCATCCCGGTTGTTCTATTGCTTATGGCCCTCGGCCATCTACTCTTCGGCGCCGAGTGTTTGGCGCAACAAACGGGGACGTCGCCGCCTGTGCCAGATGCTCCCGCACCCGAGGCTGTCCCATCCAAGAGCTTCTTTGCTCGCTGGGCGGACTACTACCGGCAGGATTGGGCTGGCACCGCGCCAGCTTCGCCTGCCCCTCCCCGTCGCGGTTTGCCGTCGCCGCTCGATTCGCCTCCGTTTCCCAGTGCGGACTGGTCGTATGGCGGTTCGCCCGTGATCGGCGAGCCTGATACCAACAGCTACCCACTGATGACCGCTATCTGGGAAGGGAAGAGCGGGGGAGCGACCACGCGGTCGAAGATCTACGGCTGGGTCGATCCGACGCTGAATTTCAGTACGTCAAATGACAGCAACGCGCCGGAGGCCAACGATGTCTACTCCAACCGCTTTGAGATGAACCAGTTTGTCGTTTACGCCGAACGGCTGCCGGACTCGGTCCAGCGCGACCATATCGACTGGGGTTATCACCTCACAGCTCTCTATGGAGCCGACTACCGGTACACCTTTGCGAAGGGATATTTCAGCGATCAATGGCTGAACGATCACCACCAGTACGGCTTCGATCCGACGATGGAGTATGTCGATCTTTACCTGCCGCATGTGGCGCAAGGGATGAATCTGCGGCTGGGCCGGTTTATCTCCGTTCCCGGTATCGAGGCGCAACTTGCGCCGAACAATTACATCTTCAGCCATTCGCTGCTGTACGCAATCGACCCCTTTACCGATACCGGGCTAATCGCGACGGTAAAGCTGAGCGATCAGTGGCTGATGCAATTGGGTATTACCGGAAGCCATGACGTTGCCCTCTGGACCCCCGACGCAAAGCCTTCGGGTACCGCATGCGTGAACTACACAACAAAATCGGTGAACGACAATATTTATGCCTGCGCCAACGGTATCAACGACGGCAAGTATGCGTACAACAACCTGCAGCAGTATGACGCGACCTGGTACCACAAGTTCTCGAAGAACTGGCATATGGCGACAGAGTTCTGGTTCATGTACGAACGCGAGGTACCATCGATCTTCGGGACGATCATGCCGGAGAAAGGAGCTAACGGAGCGTACTGCCGGGCTGGTGAGGAGCGTTGCACCGCGCCCGAATATGCCGCGGTTAATTTTCTGCAAAGAGAGATCTCCTTGCACAACTACCTCTCGTTTCGCAGCGACTTTCTCGATGACAAGAAAGGTCAGCGTACTGGCTACGCGACGAAGTATTCAGAGAACTCGATCATGTGGGGCCATTGGATCGGAAGCACCGTGCAGATACGCCCGGAAATCCGATTCGAGCGGGCCTGGGACAGCAAGGCCTATGACAATGGACGTAGGCAGAACCAGTTCACGGTGGCGAGCGATTTGATCTTCCATTTTTGATATTTCGCTTTCTAATCGCACACCGATTTTTGAGTTGAGGCCGATGTCACGCCCGATCGGGGCTTCATGGTAGACTTTCGGCTTTCCGGTAGTTGCGTATCCAGACCGCGATAGAGGCTCTTCAATCGATGTTGCTAGGGGACATTCCGGCGATTGCCGCAGCCACGTTCTTGGTTGTGGCCGCGCTCTTTCCGATCGTCAATCCGCTGGGCAGCGCGGCAATTTTTCTCAATTTAGCCGGCGTTCTCGAGCCGCGTCTCAACCGAATACTGGCGCGGAAAATCGCGGTCTACAGCTTCTTCATCCTGATCGTGTCCCTGATTTGCGGCACGGAGATACTGTCCTTCTTTGGAATCTCTATCTACGCCGTACAGATCGGAGGTGGGCTCATCGTGACCGTGACGGGGTGGACGCTGCTGAACCGTCCCACCGGCAGCCAGACGCCGACCGGTAAGGTCACGCCGCACGATGTGCTGGGCAATGCATTTTATCCATATACACTGCCGATTACGGTGGGTCCCGGATCTATCTCCGTCGCCATTACGCTGGGTGCGCATCTCACGGCCTCGCTGAGGGCGCGCTGGATCCTGTCGCCATCGGTGCTGATTTCGGCGCTGATCGGCACCATCGTGATCTGCATCATCATCTACATTTGCTATCGCTACGCCAGCGTCGCCGAGAAGGTGCTCGGGGCCACCGGGACCGAAGTCTTCATGCGGCTGTCGTCCTTCATCCTGGTATGCATCGGCATTCAGATCATCTGTTCCGGGATTCGGGCGTATCTGGCTACGGTCCGGGTTTGAAGTCCGATTCGGTGGACTTCGGCGCGTCCGGCAGCGATGCCATAAGTTCAGCCAGGTCCCGTTTTAGGAAGGAAATTCGGGCGCGGACGTCTTGCAGCATGGCTGCCCGGTCCTCGAAATCGTCGATGGTGAGCTGAAGCATTTGACTGGGTTCGCTGGTGACGCGATCGATCTTGTTTTTGCTTTCGAGTGAATCGATGCGCTTCACTTCGACCCAGTTCTGCAAGAGCAATTCCTTGCGGCTGACGCCGGGAGGTCCGTTCAGTGGGCTCTGATTGAGAAAGGTCCAGATAGTTGGGGGATAGCGGCTGTCAGGCAATGTCGGCCGATCGAAGAATTCGGCCAGCATATTCGACTCGAAGTCGAATCGGTCGGTCTTCCCCTGCTGGGCATGAATGCCGGCTACGGCGAGGCCTGCGGAGACGGTGCCCGCGGCGATGTCGACTGCGTTCCCTGCCTTTTCGAGGTTGGAGACGAACTGCATGCTCGAGCCCGTGGCGCCCAACCCCCCGCCGACAATCACGCTCAGCAAGTTGTAGCGATTCACGGAGCGGTCGCGGCGGTCTGACAGGTGGGCCCGGACCTCATTGGCACGCGAGGTCTCGTTGTCGATCTGTGCGATGGTTGCATCCACTTGAAGAGAGGCTGCCATGGCCCGTTCCGAGATGCGCTGATGGAGCCAGAGCAGCTGCCAACGATCCACTGGCCCAGCGCTGCTGGAGAGCTCGCGCAATCGCCGTACTTCGGGGAGAATGCCGACGAGGTCGGCGGTTTTTTCCGATGCCGTGAGCACCGGAGGAGCCGTATCGGACTTCTGTGCAAAGGCGGTCAAAGACAGCACCGCCGCGGCGAACGCCGACAATCCGCGCAGGTATCTCATGCGGATAATCATGCCATGGTATTGCTGCGGCATTTCGGGCGGAGGTGGTGCCGTTGGCGAAATCGTCTAGGCCGGAGTCCCGTTCGTGCCAGCCAGAGGCAACCGCGCCTGGAGCGCCTTCAGTTCCTTGTTGAGCTCGTCGAGGCGGGCCATAAGCGCGGCATGGCGCTCATCCTCCTGCGACGGGTGACGCCCGCGGACGTAAAATTGGCCGTTCGGGCCGATGCTGCACTCCTCGACCTCGTCGAAGTCGTCGTAGCCCTGGCGATGGATGACGGCGAGCAGTTCGTCCTGGCTGAGCATTTCCTTCCGCATCGCCGCGTGATCAATGTGTCCGTTCAGAATCAGCGTTTCGTCCGTGCCCTCAACAATGCGCTCGAGTCTCGGTGATTTGTAGAGCAGCCGCACGACCAGCCAGTTGATGGCCAGCAAGGTGAACGCACCGATGACGCCGCCGGAGACCGAATTATCTTCCCCGATGAGAGCGTTTTGCACCGTGTTGGACAGCGACAGCAGGACGACCAGGTCGAAGGGGTTGAGCTGGGCAAGTTCCCGCTTGCCAAAGATGCGCAGCAGCAGGATCAGCGCCAGGTAGACGATGATCGGACGCAGGATCTTTTCCAGCAGCGGAATGGGCAGTTGGAACATGTGCTCGTACATTTGGGTCTCCCGAGAGAGTCAGTGCACGGCCGAAGACCCAGGTCTGATAATCAAGACCTGGGGGACCGCATTCGCTAGTTGGCCTGCTTCTCGCCAAACCGCTGCTGGTGCCAGGCCCAGGCACTCGCGATGATGTCATCCAGGTTCGGATAATCGGGTTTCCAGCCCAGCTCGGCGGTGATCCTTTCCGAGGTTGCGACCAGCACCGCAGGATCGCCGGGTCGGCGAGGGAGTTCCTCGACCTCGATCGGTTTGCCGGTGACGCGGTGGACGGAGTCGATGACTTCGCGCACGGAAAATCCATGTCCACTTCCCAGGTTGTAGATGAGCTTGTCGTGGATCCCTAGTGCGTCGAGCGCGAGCAAATGAGCTTTGGCGAGGTCACCGACGTGGATGTAGTCGCGGATGCAGGTGCCGTCGGCGGTGGGGTAATCCTGGCCGTAGATTTTGATGCTCTTGCGCAGGCCCAGAGCGACATCGAGGATCAGGGGAATCAAATGGGATTCGGGCTCGTGCGCTTCGCCTCGGGCCCCGCTCGCGTCTACCACGGCTCCGGCCACGTTGAAGTAGCGCAGGCTGGCGTAACGGAGGCCGTGAATCTGGTTGATCCAGCGGAGCATGTGCTCGACCAGCAGCTTGGATTCGCCGTAGGTATTGGTCGGCTGGAGCTTCGCGTCTTCGCGGATCGGAATGCTCTCCGGATTGCCGTACAACGCGGCGGTCGAGGAGAAGACCAGGCGATTGACCTTCTTCGCAATCATGGCCTCGAGCAGGCTGAGGGTGGCGGCGGTATTGCTGCGGAAGTAGACCTCCGGTACCTTCATGCTCTCGCCCGCTTCGATCAACGCGGCGAAGTGCATGACGCCGTCAAAATTCCGGGCTTCGAAGATCTGCTCGAGCTTCGCCCGGTCGGCGATGTCGCCTTCGATGAACTCGGCGCGGGCCGGGACCAGGTCACGCCGGGCGTGGCAGAGATTGTCGTAAATCACGACCTCGTGGCCAGCGTTAAGCAGCGCATTTGCGACCGTCCCGCCGATATAACCAGCACCCCCGGTGACCAGAACCCTCAAGTGACGCTCCTTGCAATCTTTGAAGTTGAGAAATGTTCCCAGAATACGAGGCGCGAGCCGATACGACCCTCGGTCACTACCGATGAGCGCCTTCCTCGGCCTTATTCTTCGTACACTTAAGAGTACATGGGCTCACCCGGAGTGGCGATAGGGCATTGCGGAGATGAGAACGCCATTTCGGCGGGGGACGGGACAGTCGGGTCATACTCCTCAATACCGTCCACGCCATAGAGCGGAGTGACCGGGGCTGGCGTCATTGGGTTATACCCGTTTCCATCTGGATACCAAAGCGGGAGAAGCCGCGCGATTTTTTGCTCCCCCCCGAACACTTTGTGCTGGGCCGGGTAGACTAGAGTGCATGGTGGTGCGTTGCGAACCACTACTGTTGTGGGTTGAAAAGGGAATTCTGGCAACATGGCAATACAAGTGTCTGGTCCGCCAATCAGCGATACTTTCGGACTTCTTCCCGAACCGCGCGGACGACTAAGTTCTTTCACAGTGAGCATCACGGTGAACGTGGTGCTCGGCGCTCTCTTCATTTGGGCGGCAATCGCGCAGCTGCATAAAGCGCCACCCATGCCGCGGTACGAGAGCACGGAGTTGATCTTCGCGACCCCTCCACCACCGCCGGAGCCGCTCCCGCCGGTTCCTCAGATTAAGGTCACGCCTCCGCCCGTGATTGTTGAGGCGCCGAGGAAGATCGAGATCCCAAAACCGCTACCCGAGCCTCCGAAGCCTGAGATAGCGCATCTGAATACGCCGGCGATGCCGGTACTTCCTGCTGCCGCGCCGAAGGCGGTGGTGCCCCCGCCGCAACCGAAGGTTGGCCTCTTCGCCAGCCCTAAGACGACTACGGTGGCAAACAATATGGCCGCGCCTACGGTGCATACCGGAGGCTTTGGCAATCCAGCCGGGGTGGCTGCGAATCCCAGTGCATCGCAGCCCTCAACGACGCCCGTCATGGGCAGCTTCAACGCCGCACCGGGCGCGAACCAGGGAGCAGGCGCGGCGCGCGCCGGAGTCGTCCAAGGGGTTGGGTTCAGCACTGGCGTTGCGAATGGGGTCACCGGAGGAACCAATCACGGCGCTGTCGCCGCAGCTGGATTCAACAACGGGGTGGTTGGCGGGACACCGGGCGGTAGCGCCAGCTCGCGGGGTGTGGCGACTGCCGGCTTCGGCTCGCCGGTGGGCGGAAGCGCGGCGCCGGCGCCCAAGGCGCAGGCCGTCAACTTCGTCGCTCCCGAGGTGCTTTCGGAACCCAGACCTCAGTACACCGATGAGGCGCGACAGCTGAAGATCCAGGGCGAAGTGACGCTCCAGGTTAAATTCGGGGCCGATGGCAGAGTCGAGGTGCTTCGCATAGTCAGCGCGCTCGGACATGGCCTCGACGAGCAGGCCGAGCATGTGGCCCAGCAGATTCGTTTCAAACCGGCGGCCAGGAACGGCCAACCCGTCGACCACATTACTCTGATTCACATTCTCTTTCAGCTGGCTTAATGTGGTTGTTGACCATTCACTGCAACATTACAGAAACCAACGGGTTCGATCGAACAATGAAAACAACTTTTCCGAGGATGCGGGTTGCAAGCCCGCCGTTCTGCGCCCTGCTGATCTGCTGTAGCCTCCTTGGCTTGGGCAGCTTTCGCGCCGAAGCGAAGAAGCCGCGCGCCACACCGCTGACCCCGCTCACTCCCGAGCAATCGGCCTTGATCGACAAGGCCGCGGCCCGTGAACGGCTGATGGTCGCCGAGTTACGCAAGCGGATTCCCATTGTGCAGACGTATATCCAGAACGTGAAGTCCGACCCCAAGCTCGCCTCAGTACCGTCTTCGGACACTTACTTACTCAGCCGCGTGGACTTTGGCAAGACCTTTGAGGCCGAGGGATATCAGGAGAAGACGGTCAAGAAAGGCTTCTTCAAGGACTCCATCGGCGCTTTGGGGAACATCGGGAAAGCTCTTCACCTAGATGAAGGCGAATACTCCTCAACCGGCTTCATGGACATGATGTTTCTGGACGCGACCAGTTTTGACCGCCAGCATTACGACTTCCAGTTTGTCCGCAGAGATTTTCTCGGCTCGGTCCACACTCAGGTTTTCGATGTCTTTCCGAGAACGAAGCAAAAGGGAATGTTGAACGGCAGATTTATCGGGCGTATCTGGATTGAAGACCAGGACGGCACCGTGGTCCGGTTCAACGGCTCGTTTGACGAAGACCCCAACCGCGACCTCGACCACAACCAGTATCTGCATTTTGATAGTTGGCGGGCTAACTCCGCGGAGAATTTCTGGTTGCCGTCGGCGATCTACGTCGAAGAGACGCACCGCACGAAAGAGGATGGAGACACCGGCGTGCGCGCCCAGACATACTTCTGGGGCTACTCGCTCAAGCTGCCAGCCCGTCAATCGGAAAATGCAACTATCCAGATCGACAATGTGACCGACAAGAGCGATGCGGCGCAGGACGTGAGCCCGCTTCAGGCCAGCCGCGCCTGGGTTACGCAGGCGGAGAACAATGTTCTCGACCGGCTGGTGCAGGCTGGCCTGCTTGCTCCGCCCAGCGATTTCGACAAGGTGCTGGAGCAGGTCACCAACAATATCGTGATCGGCAACAAGCTCGACTTGCCCGACACGATCCATTGCCGAGTGCTGTTAACGACCCCGCTCGAATCACTCGCCGTCGGCAACACAATTTTGTTGAGCAAGGGGCTGATCGATGTCCTGCCGTACGAAGAAGACCTGGCGGCTGTGCTGGCGTTCCAGTTGGCCCATATTACTCTGGGCCACCACATCGACACGCGGTATGCCTTCAGTGACCGGCTGCTCTTTCCAGATGAGGCCACCTTTCAGCACATCAGCATGGGCCATAGCTCCGGCGATGACGATCTGGCGGCGAAGAAAGCTGTCGAGTTCCTGAATAACTCCATTTATCACGACAAGCTGGCCACTGCGGGTCTTTTCTTCGTGCAGCTGCAAGCCCGAGCCAAGCCGTTGAAGGCGTTGATGACCCCGCTGATTGGCGATCCGTTGCTGCGTCCGGACGGTACCCCCTGGCTCGTCGATCTGACTAAGAGCGCCCCCAAACTGGATATGGATAACCTGAGCCAGATCGCCGCGTTGCCCCTCGGTAGCCGCCTCAAGATCAATCCCTGGGATGACAAGGTGTTTCCGCTCAATGTGAAATCGGTGCCTTTCCTCAATGCGCGGGACAAGATGCCCTTTGAGGTAACGCCGATCTACTTCCGTCTGGCCCGTTACGCCGAGCCGGAGCCTCCGGCGGCGACCCCTGACACAGGGACGGCGCCTACGCCAACCACAGGGCAGGCCAATCCCGGTACCGCGTCGCAGCCTAATCCGCAATGAGATCGCAGTTCGGTTTGTGGCCACAACGTGATTTTCTAGCCGTTACGAAGGAGAGTGTTCTCGATGAAAAGGCTGATGTGGACTGCGGTCCTGGCATTTTTCCCGGTCGGCTTGCTGGGCCAGGCCGCTCCCGCCGTTCGTAGCGGATTACCTCCGCTCACTGCTGGAGGCTACTACTCGAATTTCTACTCCGACTACAACCCGGTCCATCTTGGCGGCGCCGGAGTGTATGTCGACTGGAACCTGTTTGGGAGGCTTGGAGTCGAAGGAGAGGCGCGTTGGCTCAGGTTTAACCAGCTGGAGGGCAGCTATGAAGACAATTATCTGGTTGGGCCGCGCTACTCACGCCGCTTCAAGAACTTTGTTCCCTATGCGAAATTCCTCATGGGCGCGGGGGAGCTCGAGTTCAATTCTGGTTACGGGCACGGCGGGTATTTCGCCATGGTTCCGGGAGGCGGCTTGGATTACCGGCTGACTCGGAAGGTGACCATCCGGCTTATCGATTATGAATATCAGTTCTGGCCCAGCGCGTTGGGTGGCGGATTGGGGAACAACGGCCTGACGCCGCATGGCTTCAGCTTCGGCGCCGGTTACCGGATCTTTTAGGAGAACTTCACTCCGCGATTGCGGCTTCAGATAAAAGGCCCCAGAAGAATCCTGGGGCCTTTTGCTTTAGCGAGACTTCAGAGGCTAGAAGTGATAAGCAACCCCAATCACGGGATTTGAAAGAGTGGGAAACCAGCGATTGGTGTTGAGAATGTTGCCGGGAAGGTTGAAGTTCGGCGCTTTGACCACGATACCGCGATACTCGGCGCGAATGTCGAAGCTGGGGCTGATTTCGTAAGCGATACCACCGCCATACAACGCGCCGACCTTGGTCTGTCTCTTTGCATCGAGAGTAGTGGTGCCGCCCTGGATAGGCGCAAAAATGTAGCCTCCTACGCCACCCTCGAGAAACGGGTTGAACTTCTTGAAGCTGAAATTGAAGACGTAGGCGGCTGAAACCTCCTGCATCCTGGTATGGATACGAACGTTGGGCAGGAAGCTGAGTGTATAGCTGTAGGCGTTTTGCGAATATTGGTAGTTGCCCTCGACCGCGCTACGCGGCGTGAGCATGTAACGGTAGCTTGCCAACCCGCCCATGCCATAGCGGGGATGCTGTTCAACCGCGTTACCGTAAACGTAAGGAGGGAAAACACCGGTGACGCCCAAGCTCACATCCTGACGACTCTCCTGAGCGAAACCTGCCACTGCCAATAGTGGCAGCAGAACAAACAACAGTGCGGCCTTTTTCATTCTTTCCTAAACCCCTGACTGCTCAACGACACGCCGAATCTTGCCTCTTCGTTCGCCGATTCATAAGCTCTTGAGCCGCTTCGGCCCATTTTCCAATTGTACCTGTCGCGGGCTTCGCTGGTTGTCGTCGCCGGATGTTCTTTAGACGGGTGCGGCCTCGTATCGCAACCGGCGCTTCGCGAAAAACCTCTCCGAGCGCTGGGACGGCATTGAGAATGCCGCCCCTCTTTTTCGATCGCGACGATGATCGGACCCGTTCGATCTAAGCGGTGACGGGTTCGGTTTGGGTAGTGGCAGTCTTGACGGGATGCCCGTCTTTGACGGTGACTGGATCGAGGAACGGCATCGCCGCACGCAATTCGGAACCGACCTCTTCGAGCAGCAGGCCGGACTCATTCTTGCGGTAGGCCTCGAAGTTTTTGCGCCCTGTTTCGTTCTCTTCGATCCAGCGCTTCGCGAAGGTTCCATCCTGAATGTCGTCCAGAATTTTCTTCATCGTCGCGCGGGTTTCATCGGTGACGATCTTGGGCCCGGTGATGTAGTCGCCCCACTCCGCCGTATCGGAGATTGAGTAGCGCATGTAGGCGAGTCCGCCGCGATACATGAGGTCGACGATCAGCTTTAGCTCATGCAAGCACTCGAAGTAGGCGATCTCCGGCTGGTATCCGGCATCGACGAGCGTTTGAAAAGCAGCCTTGACCAGTGCTGACGTCCCACCGCAAAGGACGGTCTGTTCGCCGAAGAGGTCGGTCTCGGTCTCTTCGGTAAATGTGGTTTCGATGACGCCGGCGCGAGTGCAGCCGATTCCCTTGGCGTACGAGAGGCCGAGCGCATGGGCGTGACCAGTCGCATCCTGATGAATCGCGAGCAGGCCAGGTGTGCCGCCGCCCTCGGTGAAGACCTCGCGCACTCGATGGCCGGGGGCCTTGGGCGCGACGAGCGAGACATCGACGTTAGCCGGCGGGACGATCGCGCCGTAGCGGATGTTGAATCCGTGGGCGAACATCAGTGTCTTGCCAGCGGTGAGGTGCTCCTTGATGTCGTGGGTGTAGGTCTTCGCCTGCGAGTGGTCGGGCGTGAGGATCATGATGACGTCGGCCCACTTGGCCGCGTCGGCGACGGTGAGGACTTCGAGGCCGGTCTTCTTCGCCTTCTCGACTGACTTGCTGTGCGCGGGCAGGCCGACGCGGACATCGACGCCCGAGTCCTTGAGATTGAGCGCATGGGCGTGGCCCTGCGAGCCGTAGCCGATGATGGCTACCTTCTTTTGCTGGATAAGAGATAGATCGGCGTCGTGATCGTGATACGTCTTGGGCATTTTTTCCTCGTTCGTTAAGTGTCGTTCCTATGGTAGTGCAGGGAACGGAGTTAGTGGTGAGCTAGGCGGGATGATTCGGGTCCCTCGCGAGCAATTCCAGATCGATGTCGCCGCCGGAGTCTTCTCCATGGACCACTTCCGTCAGTGGGATCGCCGGTTCTTCATCCGGTTCGGCGATGCGCATGGCGTCGAGCACGCGGCTGGTGTGCTCGCCTCGTCGCATGACCATGCGTCCGGTGCGGGAAATTTCGAGGATCTTGTTTTCGCCTTCGTTCAGCACCTGGATCAGGCCCTCGACTTTGCTGGAGACCCCGGTGATCTCGATCATCAGCGACTCGGGTGCGAGATCGACGATGCGGGCGCGGAAGACTTCGGCCAGTTCGAATATCGTCGAACGGGTCTTGGTCGTTGCGGCGACTTTAATCAGCGCCAGCTCGCGGACGACACAGGACAACTGGCCGACGTCGTCGACCTCGAGCACGTTATCGAGCTTGTAGAGGCTGGCGCGAACGCGATGCGCGGCTCCGGTTGGTGCATCGGCAACGATGGTCATGCGCGAAACCTCTTGGCGCTCGGAGTGGCCGACGGTGAGCGAGGTGATGTTGATGTTCAAGCGGCGGAAGAGGGAAGCGACGCGAGTTAGGACGCCGGGTTTGTCTTCGACCAGAGCCACGAATGTGTGAAGCATCTCTTCCTTTCGCTTTAGTCGCCCGCGGTCTCAATCAACGGATCAGGCCGGCGAATCATCTCATGCAACGCCGCTCCGGGCGCGATCATCGGATAAACGCCGTCTTCCTTTTCGACCTGAAACTCTATAAGGAATGGGGTGCCTGAATTACGCGCCATGGCTATGGTCGGCAGCACCTGCGATCTATTTGTAACTGTGGCTCCTGCAATTCCGAAGGCGTCAGCGAGCCTCACGAAATCAGGGCTGAGGATTGGCGAGCAGGAGTAATTCCGGTCGTAGATCAGCTCCTGCCACTGGCGCACCATGCCGAGGTAGCCGTTGTTGATCACCGCGATGTTGATGGCGAGTTTTTCCTGGGCGATGGTGGCGAGCTCCGGCGAGGTCATCTGGAAGCCGCCGTCCCCGGCGATCACCCAGACCTCTTTCTCCGGGCAAGCGACCTTAGCGCCGATTGCCGCGGGCAGCGCGAAGCCCATCGTCCCCAGACCGCCGGAGGTGATGAGTGAGCGCGGTTCGTCATGCTTGTAGTACTGCGCTTCCCACATCTGGTGCTGGCCGACGTCGGTGACGATAACTGCTTTGCCGCCAGTGGCGCGCCAGATGTCGTTGATGACGTGCGCTGCGTAAAGGTGGCCATTGTCAGGCAGATTCTGGATGTCGCGTACCGAGGCGTCACCTTTAAGCGCGTGGATCGACCGCAGCCAATCCGAGCCGCCTTTCTTAAACTGCTTCGGCGGGATGCGGGGCAGCAGTTGCTCGAGCACCTCGCGAAGATCGCCAATCAGCGCGACATCGACTGCGACGTTCTTGTTGATCTCCGCAGGATCGATCTCGATGTGGATCTTCTTGGCCTTCGGCGCGTAGGTCGCGAGCGAGCCGGTGACGCGGTCGTCGAAGCGCATGCCGCAGGCGATGAGTAGATCGGCGTGTTGAATGGATTCGTTGACCCACGACTCGCCGTGCATGCCCATCATGCCGAGGTTCAATTCATGGGAGGCGGGGAAGCCGCCGATGCCAAGGAGTGTAGTGGTGACGGGAATTTGCAGACGTTCTGCCAAGGTGCGTATCTGATCGGTCGCGCGAGACTCAAGGACTCCGTGGCCGGCGAGGATCATTGGCCGCTTCGCATTGAGGATCAGGTCGACGGCGTTGGTGATGGCATCGGATTCCACGCGGAGCATGGGGTGGGTGCGTTGTTCGCCGGGCACGGCCGCCTCAAAGTCGAAGTCGGCGGTCGCTTGTTGCGCGTCTTTGGTGATGTCGACCAGCACTGGCCCCGGCCGCCCAGAGCGGGCGATCAAGAATGCTTCACGGATTGCAGGGGCAATCTCTTCAGCGCGCGTGACGAGGTAGTTGTGTTTGGTGATGGGCAGCGTGATGCCGGTGATGTCTACTTCTTGAAAGGCGTCAGTGCCGAGGAATTTGCTCGAGACCTGGCCGGTAATACAGACGATCGGGATCGAGTCCAGCATCGCGGTTGCGAGTCCGGTGACGAGATTGGTCGCGCCCGGGCCCGACGTCGCCATCATCACTCCGACCTTGCCCGAGGCGCGCGCGTAGCCGTCGGCCATATGCGTGCCGCCCTGCTCGTGGCGTACCAGGATATGGCGGATAGGGAACTTGCGCAGCGCATCGTATACGGGAAGGATCGCGCCACCCGGGTAGCCGAAAACCTCGCGGACTCCTTCGCCTTCAAGCGTAGCCCAGACGATCTCTGCGCCGGTGAGGCGGGCTGGATGTGCGGAGTGCTTCTTATTCGCTTCGCTCATATAAGGTCTCAAATCTCGACAAGCAATGTGCCTGTCGCTGTTACAAATGTCCTAGTTTGTCACCGCGCCCCGAGCCGCGGAAGAAACGCTGTCTGCATATTTACGGAAGACTCCGCGCGCAAAGCGTGGCGTCGGAGCGATCCACGAACGCAGTCGGGATTCGATCTCCCCCTGCGGGACTTCCAGGGTGAGCTTGCGATTTGGGATATCGATGTGAATGGTATCGCCCTCTTCGACGGCGGCGATCGGGCCGCCAACTGCAGCTTCCGGTGCGACGTGGCCGGCCATGAGGCCGCGAGTGGCGCCGGAGAAGCGGCCGTCGGTGAGGAGCGCCACGGTTTCAGAAAGCTCGGCGATACCGGCGATGGCGGCGGTGACGAGCAGCATCTCGCGCATGCCCGGGCCGCCTTTCGGCCCTTCATAGCGAATGACAACTACGTCGTTCGGCTTGATCAGGCCGGACTCGACCGCCGCCATCGCGTTCTCTTCGGTGTCGAAGACGCGCGCGGGGCCGCGGTGTTCGAGGCGCTTGTGTCCGGCGACTTTCACGACCGCGCCATCGGGAGCGAGATTGCCTTTGAGGATCACCAGACCGCCGGTTGGCTTGATGGGATCGCTCATCGGGCGAATGACGACCTGGCCAGGAGTCTCGACAGCCAGTGCGGCTTCCTCGGCCAGCGTTCGGCCGGTGACATTGGGCGCGGAGCCGTCGATCAGGCCGGCCTCAAGCAAGCGCCTGGCAAGCAGTCGGCTGCCTCCGGCGTTTTGATAGTCCGTTGCAACGTAGTTGCCGCCGGGTTTGAGATCGCAGATGAGGGGAGTGCGTTCGCTGATGCGGTCGAAGTCGTCCATTGACAGCTCGATCCCCATCTCGTGTGCGATGGCGAGGAAGTGAAGCACGGCGTTTGTCGAACCGCCTGAAGCCGCGACGCTGGCGATCGCATTTTCAATGCCGATGCGGGTGATTAGCTTTGACGGACGAAGATCGTTGCGGGCGGCCGCCATGACGAGTTCACCGGCTGTGCGAGAGGCGGCATGCTTGTCAGGCGACGTCGCCGGGACGCCGGAGAGATAGATGGGTGAGATTCCCAGAAACTCGCAGGCCATCGCCATGGTGTTAGCCGTGAACTGTCCACCGCAAGCGCCGGGGCCGGGGCAGGCGGCGGCTTCGAGCACTTCGAGCGCGTCGTCGTCGATCTGGCCGCGGGAGTGGGCGCCGATCCCCTCGAATACATTTTGGATGGTGATGTCGATCGATTTCCCGTCAGGGCCCTTCACGTGGCCCGGTGCGATGGAGCCGCCGTAGAGCATGAGCGATGGAATGTCGAGGCGGCAGAGCGCCATGACGGTGCCGGGCATGTTCTTGTCGCAACCAGCGATGGCGACAAGGCCGTCGAAGAGGTTGCCGCGGGCGACGAGCTCGACGGAGTCGGCGATGACTTCGCGGCTGATCAGGGAGGCCTTCATCCCCTGGGTTCCCATAGTGATGCCGTCATGGATGGTGATGGTATTGAACTCCATCGGTGTGCCGCCTGCGGCGCGAATGCCTTCCTTGACTGCCTCGGCGACGTCGCGGAGGTGGAAGTTGCAGGGGCCAATCTCGGTCCAGGTGTTGGCGACGCCGATGATCGGCTTGTGCAGATCTTCTTTCGAGAAGCCAATGCCCCGCAGGTACGAGCGGGCCGCGGCGCGGTTTGGGCCTTCGGTCAGAGGGATGCTGTTGTGCTTGGGATTGCGCGTTCCGTTAGTCCCATAACTGCTCATCGTCTATCTGTATCTCCGGTTGCTACAAACTGTTTGCTGCAGACTCTGGCTTCGGTATCAGCCAGAACTCTTGATCGTGGCGGCGTTCAAACTCGTCCAGAGGGTTGGCGTGGCGTAGCGTCAGACCGATATCGTCGAGGCCTTCCAATAGGCAATAGCGGCGGAACGGATCGATCGCGAAGCTGATTGTCCAGCCGTCGCTGTCGGTGATCGTGTCGTCTTCGAGCGAGACGCTTAATTTGTAACCGTCGTTGTGCTTTGCCTTGTGCAGAAGATGCTTTACCTGTTCCTCAGGAAGCGTAATCAGCAAAATTCCGTTCTTTCCAGCATTAGAATGGAAGATGTCGGCGAAACTCGGAGCGATCACGCAGCGAAAGCCGTAGTTATGAAGAGCCCAGGCAGCGTGTTCGCGGGAGGAGCCGCAACCGAAGTTCTTGCCTGCAACGAGAATCTGCGCCCCTTTATGGCGCGGGTGATTCAGCTCGAAGTCCGGATCTTTTCTCCAGTCGAAGAAGAGGTAATCTTCGTAGCCGCTGCGTTCAATTCGTTTGAGGAATTGCTTGGGGATGATCTGGTCGGTGTCGACGTTGGCGCGATCGAGCGGCTGCACGGTGGAACTGAGTTTATGAAATGGCTGCATAGGACTCGCCTTTCATTTGGTCGAACTCGGATGAGTCCTTATAGTCCCACTCGCGCACATCGACGAAGTGTCCGGCTACGGCGGCTGCGGCTGCCATCTGCGGACTTACGAGATGGGTGTGCGAGCCAGCGCCCTGGCGACCCTCGAAGTTGCGGTTGCTGGTGGAGGCGCAGCGCTCTCCGGGCGAGAGAATATCGGGATTCATACCCAGGCACATCGAGCAGCCCGGCTCTCGCCATTCGAATCCAGCCTCGACGAAGATACGATCGAGTCCCTCGCGCTCCGCCTGCGACTTGACCGCCTGCGAACCGGGCACGACCATCGCGTTTACATGCGAATGAACGTGATGGCCAGCCACGACCTTCGCGGCGGCGCGCAGATCTTCAATACGGGAGTTCGTGCAGGAGCCAATGAAGACGCGGTCGATCGCGATGCCGGTGATCGGCACGCCCGGTTTCAGAGCCATGTAGCTAAGGGCGCGCTCAAAGGCGCGGCGCCCGGCTTCTGAGTCATCGGAGGAACCCTCCGGCACGTGGCTCGTGACCGGAACAACCATGCCCGGACTGGTCCCCCAGCTGACCTGCGGGGCAATGTCTTCGGCGCGAAAGTCGAGCTCGCGATCGAAGACTGCACCGTGGTCGGTAGCCAGGCTGCGCCAATGGGCCACGGCTTCGTTCCAGTCTTCGCCATGAGGCGAAAAACGCCGGCCCTTCAGATATGCGAATGTCGTCTCGTCAGGAGCGATCATGCCTGCGCGCGCACCGGCCTCGATGCTCATATTGCAGATGGTCATGCGACCTTCCATCGAGAGGGCGCGGATCGCCGAGCCGGCGTACTCGATCACGGAGCCGGATGCTCCATCGGTGCCGATGTGGCCGATGATTGCGAGAATGATGTCTTTCGCAGTGACCGCCGCGGAGAGGTCGCCGTCGACACTAATGCGGAATGTCTTTGGGCGAGATTGCGGCAAGGTTTGAGTAGCGAGGACGTGTTCCACCTCCGAGGTGCCAATGCCAAAGGCCAGCGCGCCAAACGCCCCGTGAGTCGAAGTATGCGAGTCTCCGCAAACGATCGTCATACCCGGCTTGGTGATGCCGAGCTCCGGTCCAATGACGTGGACGATGCCTTGCTCCTTCGAATGCACGTCGTAGAGCTCGATGCCGAAGTGCGTGCAGTTCTCCCGCAGCGTGTGAATCTGCTTGGCCGCGATCTGATCTGTGATGACCAGGCGATGATCTTTGATCGTCGGCACATTGTGATCGACGGTGGCAACGCAGCGATCGGGCCGGCGTACGGTGCGGCCGAAGAGCCGAAGCCCCTCAAAGGCCTGCGGCGAGGTCACTTCGTGAATCAAATGGAGATCGATATATAGAATCGTCGGTTCGCCTTCGGGCGCGACGACGACGTGAGATTCCCAGACCTTTTCGAAGAGTGTTTTCGGTTTGGTAGACATATAGAATTCCTAAGATCAGTCGTAAGTTGTCGATTCGCGGTCTTCAGTGACCGTCACTGTTACAAACTCTAGACCGCGTGCAGTGCCTGGCTGCGGTCGATGATGTGATTGAGCGCTTCGTTGACTTGTTTCCCCATTTCCTGGGTCGAGACGACCTGAATTCCCGGAGTATTTCCGCGCGCCAGGTCTGCCGTTCGATAGCCCTGCTCGAGCACGTGCCGTACTGCCGCTTCGATGGCCTGGGCGTCAGCCTCGAGGCCGCCCGAGTGGCGCAGCAACATTGCCGCGGTCAGAATTGCGCCTAGCGGGTTGGCCAACCCTTTTCCGGCGATGTCGGGAGCGGAGCCGTGGACCGGTTCATACAGATTGACGGCGCCACCGATGGTTCCAGAGGGCAACATGCCGAGCGAGCCGGTAATGACCGCCGCTTCGTCGGAGAGGATGTCGCCGAAGAGGTTTTCTGTGACAATCACGTCGAAGTTGCGCGGCGTATTCATCAGGTGCATTGCGCAGGCGTCAACGTACTGGTGGTCGAGCGCGATTCCGGGATAATCCTGAGCGACCTCGGTGACGGTTGAGCGCCAGAGTTGGGAGACTTCGAGCACATTAGCTTTGTCGACGGACGTGACTTTGTTGCGGCGTTTGGCGGCAAGTTCAAAGGCGACGCGCGCGACGCGGACGACCTCGTCTCGCGTGTAGCGGAGCGTGTTCCATGCGGCATTCTTTTCGCGGTCCCACTGGCGCGGCTCACCGAAGTACAGGCCTCCGAGAAGCTCGCGGACAAAGAGGATATCAGCGCCTTCGACGACCTCGGGCTTGAGCGGGGAATTAGTCGACAACTCAGGCCAGGCAAATGCGGGCCGCAGGTTCGCGAAGCCGCCGAGAGCCTGGCGAAGTCCCAGCAGGCCGGCCTCGGGCCGACGGTCGGGTGGAAGCTGGTTGAATTCGTTGCCTCCGACTGCTCCGAGCAGCACCGCATCGCTTTCGAGTGCGGCATTGAGGGTCGCGGTGGGCAACGGCGAGCCTTGCTGCTTGATGGCCACGCCGCCTACGAGCATTTCGCTGAACTGAAAGCTATAGCCGCCAAAGTCGGCAACCGAACGAAGCACATTGATGGCCTGCTGGGTGACTTCGGGGCCTATGCCGTCGCCGGCAAGAACCAATATCTTCAATTGTTTGTTTCCGGTCATCGTTGTGGGTTCCGGTGTTTCCAATGGGTCGTAAAGTCAAAATGTAGGTTGCGGCTAAGAAGTCTTTGCCAGCGGCTCGGTCTCCATTTCGCTCACCAGGTCATGGTGTCGGCGATGGTGCGAGACGAGGTTAATTAGGTCCTGGTCGTAGACGGACTTCTTCCGATCGGCGAGCTCGGTGAAGGCGACGTAGGCAATGTCCAGGTCGGCCGGCCCGAGATTGTAGCCGAGCGCCGCGAGACGATGGGCCATGGCGCGCCGGCCGGAGTGTTTGCCGAGCACCATGCGGTTGCCGGGAACGCCCACTGATTCTGGGGTCATGATTTCGTAGGTCAACGGGTTGGAGAGGACACCGTGCTGATGAATTCCGGCCTCATGCGCGAAGGCGTTGTCGCCGACTACGGCCTTGTTTGGCGAGGGGCGGAAGCTGATCACCGAGGCGAGCAACTGGCTCACTGGATAGAGACGGTCGAGAACAATACTGCTCTCGACGGGATAGCGGTCGGCTCGTACATGCAAGACGGCAGCGATCTCTTCGAGGGCCGCGTTGCCGGCGCGCTCGCCGATGCCGTTGATGGTGCATTCGACCTGACGGACTCCTGCCTCAATCGCGGCGAGACTGTTTGCTACCGCGAGGCCTAGATCGTTGTGGCAATGCGACGAGAAGATCACGTTCTCGGCCCCGGGTACCCTCTCCCGCAACATGCGGAAGAGATTGCCGTACTCGTCGGGAGTAGTGTAGCCGACGGTGTCAGGGACATTGATGGTCGTGGCTCCGGCTTCGACTGCAACAGTGACCATCTGACAGAGAAAATGACGGTCGCTGCGGGTCGCGTCTTCGGGGGAAAACTCGACGTCGTCGACGTATTTGCGCGCGAGCCGCACGGATTCGCCCGCTTGCGCCAGCGCTTCCTCACGGCTGATCTTGAGCTTGTACTGCAGGTGCAGGTCGGATGAGGCCAGAAACACATGGATACGCGATTTCCCAGCGGGCTCGACGGCACGGGCAGCGAGCTCGATGTCCTGCTTTCGGGCCCGGGCGAGAGATGCGATGCGTGGGCCGCGTACTGATCGGGCAATATCGGCGATGGAGTTGAAATCACCTTCGGAGGAGACAGCGAAGCCTGCTTCTAGGATGTCGACGCCAAGGTCGGCCAGTCCGTGCGCGAGGGAGAGTTTTTCATCCCGGGTCATCGAACAGCCCGGAGATTGTTCCCCGTCGCGTAGCGTTGTGTCGAAGAAGTAAAGATGATCGCGCTGGCGATCTCCGATTATAAGGTTCATGATGCAACACCCAGCAAAGAACTCACTTCAAGAGTTTCGCAGTCGAAGGACTATAATTCAAGTTTATAATTCTTTGACTTAGCATAACTGTAGCTTATGCTGCTTGCAGGCGCTCCTCTTGAAGAGACGTTCCGATTTCTAAAGATGCGGGGTTGGCCGCATCTGCTATCCATTTCACTATTGTATGGATTTATTTCAGCTCGAGACGTTTCTGGCCGTGGCGGAGGAGCGCAGCTTCTCCCGCGCGGCTGCGCGCCTGCACCGGACCCAGCCGGCGGTGAGTCAGGTCGTCCGCAAATTGGAAAACGATCTTGGAGAGGTGCTCTTTGAGCGGGCTTCGCGGGACGGCACGCTAACCCAGGCGGGCGAGCTCCTTCGCGATTATGCGCAAAGGCTGCTGGCCCTTCGCCATGAAGCGACGAATGCGCTGGATGAGCTGCGTTCGCTCGACCGGGGGCGACTCCTGCTCACGGCCAACGAATACACCTGCCTTTACCTTCTGCCGGTGCTGGACGAGTTTCGCCGGCGTAGTCCGCACATCGGGGTAACGGTGCAGCGCTCGCTGGCGACGAAAATTCCTGACGAACTGCGGCAACGCAATGTCGAGATCGGGATCATGTCGTATCGTCCGGATGATCAGTTCCACTCTATTCGGGTGTATACCGACGAGCTGGCGTTCGTCGTGAACCCGGGCCATCGCCTGGCGCGGAAGCGTTCGCTGTCGATCCGCGACCTGGGCCAGGAGACGTTTGTCGCCCACAATGTTCCATCCCCGCTGCGTCGCAGGGTAATTGAGGCTTTTGCTGAGCATAAAACGACGCTGAATATGGATGTGGAACTCCCCAGCCTGGAGGCGATCAAGCGCTTTGTGGCTGGCGGCAACGGCGTCGCGCTGGTTCCGCGACTGACCGTCCAGCCGGAGTTGGAGTCCGGCGCACTGGTGAAGGTTCCAGTAAACGAGCTGCAGATTGAGCGAACGCTGAGGCTGGTTCATCGCAGACACGCAAATCTGTCTCACGCCGCGTTGGGTTTTCTTGAGGCGGTGCGCTCCCTGGCGAAGGATCGAGGCGCTCCGTTTCAATTTGAGCCTGAGGGTGCGCCGGGACCGGAACGCTCACGCTGATATGTGGACGGTCCGAGGCAACTATTTAACAACTTCTGGACGCCGAAGTCCGTACCATTTGGTTAACATCGAGAGACTGAGGCTTTTATGAATCCTGTTCTGACCGATCCGCCGCCCGTCGTCGACGCCGCGTCCATTGCTGAAGTAATTTCTTCGCTCAAGCGGGTTACGCCGCTCAACGGTCTGAGCGATGAGGAGTATGAGTGGTTGGCGCGGAATGGCAGCCAGCGGCGCGAGCCCTCCGGCGCGGTCCTTTTCCACGATGGAGATCCGGCGACCCGGATGTCCATTCTGCTCAAGGGCGAAATTCATGTCCGCCGTCAGCGCGGTCCAATGGATTCGCTTTTTATCGGTCGCTCTGGTCAGATTACCGGAGTACTCCCTTATTCCCGCATGAAGACGTATGGAGGCACCGGCTACACCACCGCCGATACCTGGGTGCTGGAGTACGACCGCGCGACGTTTCCTGAAATGTTAGAAGCCATCCCGAGCATGGGGCAGCGGTGCGTCGGACTTCTGTTGGACCGAGTACGTGAGATTACGCGCATGGAGCAGCAGACGGAGAAGCTCGCCGCTTTGGGAAAGTTGGCGGCCAATCTTGCCCACGAGCTCAATAACCCCGCGTCGGCCGCGCAGCGGGCCGCTGGCGGCTTGTTCGATGAGCTGCGTGTTTATGGCCACGAGAAATATAAACTTGGCGCGCTATGTCTGGATGAGGACAAGTTGCGGCGGGTGCGGGAGTGGCAGGATTCGGTCGGCGTGGTCGCGCGGAGAAGGCAGGCAACGGCCGGCTTGGATGTGTCCTCGCAGGAAGATAGTATCTCCGCGTGGCTGGCTGCGCATGGGGTTGAGAACGCCTGGAAGATCGCGCCTGAGTTGGCGGAGGCTGGCATCTGCGGCGATTACCTTGCGCCGCTGGGCGAGATTCTCGATCCCAGGGCGACGACCGTGGTGCTCTCCCAGTTCGCGTCATCGCTGCGCGCGGAGCGGATGACCGAGGCGATGATCGATTCGACCGCCCGGATATTCGATCTGATTAAGGCGATCAAAGATTACTCCTACATGGACCAGGCGCCAATTCAGGAGATCGATATCCCGAAGGGCCTGGAAAGCACGCTCTCGATGCTGCAATCGCGGCTGCGGCATGTGGAAGTCGTGCGTGACTATGAGCTGGACTTGCCGTGCATCAGTGCTTATGCCAGCGAGTTGAACCAGGTGTGGACAGCGTTGATTGAGAATGCGCTCGACGCGATTCAAGATCACGGGCGCATCGAGCTCAAATGCAAGGTTTCTGGCGACCTGCTGCTGGTCGAGGTATGGGACAACGGACCGGGGATTCCGCCCGAGATACAGGACCGCATCTTCGAGCCGTTCTTTACGACGAAACAGCCAGGACGGGGTCTTGGGCTGGGCCTGGACGTCGTAATGCGGATTGTCATGAAGCATCGCGGGTTTGTGCAGCTGCAATCTGCTCCAGGCGCCACCTGTTTTCAGGTACGGCTGCCGTTGCAGCAATTGCAGGCCTACTGACCTGGACCAGTGTCGAGGAGTAAACTGAGCGCCAGGGAGGCAAGCTCCTCATGAGGCGTCACAAATACTCCGCGGCTCTCGGCCTGCTCATCCTTTCACTCTGCGCGTTTGCGAAGGACAAGAAGAAGGTTCCCTTACCGGAAGATATCCTTCATGCGCATACGGCGTTGGTCATCGTCGATCCGACCGCCGGAGTGGACGCAGCCGACCCAAACGCCAATCGCCTCGCCCGCACTGAAGTGGAGCAAGCCCTCATGAAATGGGGGCGGCTGATGCCGGTGAACGAGGGATTTACCGCCGATATCATCATCATGGTCCGCAAAGGCAACGGTAAAGTGGTGCAGCCCACGATCGGTGGCACGCCGGTGAACGGAACTCCTCCCTTTAGCGTAGGCTCGACCAGCACCCCGGATGAATCCACCACTCACGCGGCAGGTCGCTGGGGCCACTCGGGCGTTGAGAATGACCCGTCGAATGCTGGAACCCAACCGGGGACGCCTCAACCGCAGATTGAGGCTCGCCCCCCGCAGGATACATTTGTGGTCTATCGCGGCGGCATCAAAGATGATCCGTACTGGTCGCCGCTCGATGCTCCGGCGGTCTGGCGTTATACGGCTAAGGACGCACTCGATTCGCCTTCCGTTCCCGCCGTGGAGGCCTTTCGCAAGGCGATAGCGGACTCGGAGAAGCAGCTCGCCGCCAATCCCTAGAGCACTGTCAACCAGGAGTTCACCCCCAGAAGTTGTCAAGAGTCTCGTCGAAAAATACTTTGTAACTGCATCAAACGGCTCGACGCACAAGTTGCGCCGAGCGGTTCTTTATTTATCCCCCTTTATATACGGAGCGGTAACGTCCATTTTTTGCATCGGCTTTTTAGCGACCGCCTTTTTAACAATTGGCTTATTGGGTGGGAACGATACGCCCGGAATACCGCGCCCTATACTCTGCAAGAATCGGAGAAATGCGACTGTGTTTGCCGCTGCTCCAGTCAGAGAAATCGAGGTCGTTCCGGAAAATTTAGCGTTCTCTAGGTGGTATGCTCCGCCCCCATACTGCAATGCAACATTCTTAAATGTGCATTCCCTGCAATCAAATCCGTCTAAATGCTGGGTTCCGTTTTCGAGAACGTATCTCTTAAAGATCAGAGTTCGTTCAAGCGAAATAAAAGAGGGAACGGCCCCTTCGATTTCTATATCGACCGGAGACCCTTTAAGGGCGACCAGCCCACCTCCATCGTCTATTCCGCGACGTGAGTCATTCACTTGCGCTGCTACCGCGTCAACGGATCGCATATGGAAGCTCAACCCCAATGCACAGCAAAATCCTACGCTGAAGGATATAAGCGGTACACGAATCTTTACCATATTGCCCTCTTTATCGAACAATTTTAGGTGGAGGGGTTACGTCGATGTCATTGCCGGAATCACATGGCGCAAATCCTCCCTGCGGAATCCAGTAGTAGCAAAACGTCGTCCAGTGATGGTCGGAGAATATGTCGAAATAGTCGATTCTTCCATGTACGGTCAGGTTGCTGACCAAGGCATCATAAGAATCCTTTGCCGACAATACAAAGTAAAACTTCCCGTTAGGAGCGATGATCCCGTGTCCGGGCTGAAGGAGTTCTTCTGCGGTCGGCGAGCTCCCCTTGCGGACAGGTTCTCCGGCAACTTTAATGGTGAAGTTTTTGGCCGGGGTCTTCCCAGTGTTAGTAATCGTTACGTCGATACCGATTCCCGACTTAGGGTTAGCCATTTCAACATTGCTAACCGTTACCCACGCTCTCTGATCTATATGGAGGCTGTCCTCTTGCAATGCGACCGCATTAGTCGCAGCGTTGGTAGATTTCCTCATTTGAACCAGTTGGCCAAAATAAATACCAGCGGCGGCCACTCCAACTACTATCAGGACGCAACTCGTGGCGAAACTCGCTACCTCGCCGAACGAAGCCCTCTTGAACTTGCGTCGCATAAATATGCACGTTGCGCGTACCTGGCGACATGTCTCATATTCGAAGTCGCCGCGGCCGCCGCTGGCCTTGCGATATTGTGTTTCTTTATTCCCGTCTGTCTGAGTAGGCATTGGTGGAAACCCGTAGGCATCGGCTGTCTGGGACTTCTGGTTTGCCTCACTACTTTTCCATGGCTCGTTCATATTACGGTTAGACTTATTTTGAACTGGCGAGGTCCTATATGAAACACGAACACCTGAAATCCCACCTCGCCAAAGCACGATTACATCGAAGGCCCACAGGCTACCGCAAATTTTGAGCGTTTGGCTAAGACCGTTTTTCAGGCCAAAAAGACAGCTGTACGGGCGAAGGCGCAGCCAAAGAAGATGACGGTTGCAGCACCGCGTCGGAAGTCCGTCCGGCAAGGACCCGTTCCTGTTGACGGCGGCTGCGGCGGTTGGCCCGGCCTTGCCAGCGAGTTCCTTGTAAGTGAGGCGTTTTCCGCCGACTTGGGACATGACCAAGGCAAAGCGGTCGGCATCGTTCAAGGGGTTGTCTCTGGTGGGGCGGACCCATGGTGGCGTGGCTTTTCCGCCAAGCAAAGCCACCTTTGACAACCGATCCACAGCAAACCGCAAACTGTCAAAACCCAATCTGTCTCAACCAAGGGTTCACCCCAGAAGTTTGTCAAGAGTCTCGTCGAAAAATACTCTGTAACCTCTTCATTCCATTGAGAAGAAAGTTGCCCAAGGTTGGCATAGTGAAACCATTCAACCTGCTATTATTAAATTAGGGATCAAAGAAGGGCGGCTCAGGCCGTCCTTTTTGTTTTGAGGGAAGAAGGAAATGTCTAAGCGCCTGATTCTAAATAATTTAGCACCTAAGTCTCTTGTTTTCAACAGTTTTGGGCGGATAAAACTCGAACCGCACAGCCTAACCCTATTCGAATCAAGATATTAGGATGGAAGTACAGGACCCGGGGGGTCACCGCAAAGATTAGGCGAAAACCAGCAAAAGGACCAGCTACTAGTTCTTCATACTGTCAAGCGCCCTGCGGAAAGCAAGGTCTCTGACGTGCACGGAGCCCTCAAAGGGCCGATCGATATCGGCCACCGCGACGAGCACGAGTGCAATCAGTAGGGAAAACGCGAAGACTTGTAGCGTGTGAAGCAAGGTATTTGCCGAGCCGAACATCGAGGCCGAGGCGATGGTCACCGCCCCGCCGATAATGAGCACGCACCAAAGGACGGTGGGCAGACGGAAGGCGCTCTGCAGCACGCGAATGCGACGATGTTCAGTCATCTCGCTTAATTCCGAAATCGAATGGTCTTCCGCCAAAAGCTCCGCTGGCGACGTGGTTTTGATCGACATCAACGTCTTCCACATGTCTTGGTTGACTTTTTCACTGGCGTCGGGGGAGAAATCGGCGGCCATCGCTGGCCAATCTTTATTCAGGACGGTGTTGGCGTAATAGCGAGCGAGCATCTGCATCTGCCCTCGCGATTCATCGGGCAGGCCTGCGGACAGGCTATAAACGTTAGTCAGGGCATTAGCCTCATTGTCGGCATTCAGCTCCGCGGCTCCAAAATCAGTCCAGACTGTAAAGAGCATGAAGCCGAGAATGACCGCATACGTCGTGCCCAGAATGCTGAGCTGCCAGCCGATCAGATCGTTGTGGGCATGGCGCTTGTTCCAGGGCCAGAGCCGGTTGAGCGTCCACATGAACAAGAGCGAGGCCGCGACCGTGAGAACGACAATGATGGCGCTTTGAGCGGTATCGAGCATGGGTTGAAGGGTCTCACGCACAATTGGAGCGCTGATCGAAGTGCCGAGACTTGTCTTGGAGGTAAGTTACTTTAAGTTGCCGCAGCGGTCTACCCTGTTGATTTTCCCAACCTCCAGGCAAGGCTAGAATCGACAAATGGACCTTGCTGTCAGCCGCCTCCAGGATCAGCTCGACGAGATCACTTCGAACACGCGCAGACTTGTGCAACCGGAGCGGCTGGCGATCAGCGACCGGGCGATTGAAGAGCTGATGCTATCGGGCGCAGAGTCGCGTGTGCTGCGGGTCGGCCAGCAGGCGCCCTCTTTCGAACTACTCGATTTCACGGGAAAACTCGTCCGGTCTTCAGACCTGCTCTCACTCGGCCCCCTGGTCGTAAGCTTCTTCAGAGGCCGCTGGTGTCCGTACTGCGCGACCGAGTTGGAGGCATGGCGTGACTTGCTGGGTGAGATCCGCGACAAGGGGGCTTTATTCGTGGCGATCTCTCCACAGACCCTGCGGCACAACGATTTCACCGCCGATCGGCACTCGCTGATCTTCCCGGTGCTCTCGGACCCCGGCTGTGAAGTCGCTGATCGCTTCGGCCTGACCTATATTTTGCCGGCTTATATGCAGAAGTATTACCGCAGCATTCTGGTGAACATTCCTTTTGTGAATGGCGATGATTCGTGGCGGCTGCCGCTGCCCGGGACCTTCGTTATTGCCCAGGAGGGAACGATTCTGTTCGCCGAAGCCCACGCCGATTTTCGCGTCCGCCCAGAACCGTTGAGCGTGCTCGATGCCTTGCGGGCGTTGCCATAGATTCTCCGGATTTTTCCAGTCCGACGGAGTTCCCTGGCGGGTTTGACCCACTCTTCAACGATTGTTAATATGAGAGTGCGGGGTGGAGCAGCCCGGTAGCTCGTTGGGCTCATAACCCAAAGGTCGCTGGTTCAAATCCAGCCCCCGCAACCAATCTAATCAATGACTTGCAAGTGATTTTCGATTGGCCGCTCCTCCAGATTCACTCCCACTGACTCCCATTAGCAAAAACTGCGGTTTTTGACGTCCGCCAAGAGCTGGCTTCAGCACCAATTCAAAGAGCCTTTGATCACGAGGCTTGGGTGTGCGGAGACTATCCATCGTCTCAGCCCAAGACGATTGAGTGTCGTCCAATTTCGGCAAGACGAATTGCCCATTACCGGTCGCTACGAGCGGCGGTGCGTTCAACAATTCCAATGCGCAGGATATTGCGGCTCGGAAATGGTCATCATCGAGACCTACTTCCTTTTGCGAACGTTCCATCATTGATCGGAGTTGGTCGATTGATACCCGCAGCTCGTTTTGGCGCTCTCTGGTCGATTCAAGCTCCTCTTTGAAGTTTTCCGATTTCTCATCGTCAAGCTGAGCTGCTTCAATCTGGCGTTCAAGCTGATCGATCTCCCTGCGCCTTATGCCATGCTTCAGGAGTTCGTCGAGCTCATCATCTATGACCTGCGAGAGACTGCCGAGTTCCTCACGGATCGTCTTCGTCTTTCGGACGACCGTTTCGAGAATGCGGTCTTCGGGCCGCTGCTCATATAAAAAGTAGTAGCAATAGACCTCCGAAGCCGGCTGCAACTTGCGGTCGATGCGGCCGTTCCGTTGCTCCATTCTGCTCGGATTCCACGGGACATCGAAGTGAAACAGGTGATTGCAGTGTGCCTGGAGGTTCAACCCCTCTCGCGCGGCGTCAGTAGCGATCAGAATCCGGACCGGGTGGGTGTCGGGGTCGGCATTGAAGGCCTTTTTGATTTGATCGCGTTCATCGCTTGGCGTAGACCCTCGGAAGGTTCTGATCCGTGGGATTGGGTCGTCCGTATCCGCAATTGCTGCACGAAGCGATTGCTCTAGGTAACGAAGTGTGTCTTCATACTCGGTGAAGATGATGATTCTTGTTCGGCTCCAGATTCCCCCCGAACACATCTTCGACCTTACCCATTCGATCAGTTTCTTGACTCGGGCGTCTGGAACGAACCTGTATGCTTCGGCCAGCTCTGACATCTGCTTCAGAAGATCTTGTTCGAGGGACTCCTCCTCGGAGGGGAGAACGGCGGCAGTAACTTTCTCAAACTGCAAATCCTCTTCTGCCGCGAGATCTGCTCCGTTGACGAGCGCCCTTTCGTCATCGCTACTGAGTCCGCCTTTCAGCAGGTCGAGATCGGGCCGGCCAGGGTTTGAGATCGGCATCAGACTCTTCCGCTGCTTCTCCACTGTCCGCTGATGGACCTTAAGTGTCCGCGCGAATGCTTCGATAGAGGAGAAAAGTCTCTGTGGCAGCCCGCAGATGAGAAGTCCGGACGCTGCTTGAACCTTCTTGGTGTAATTTTCAAGGCGTGCTTCGCGGGCTGTCAAGGGCGGAGTAAAAGGGAGCCACTGCGGCGGAGCAAGAGTGAGCCATTAGGCAGGCATGGAGTCGGTGGATTTGCGGGGAGTGTGGTGTCTGGAGCGTAGCGGAAGAGACCATACTCCCCGCGGCGCGGTGTGCCAGGTGGTCTGGAAGATGCATTCGTGGGTGGAGTCAGGAGTTAGAAGTGCCGCGTTTGCGTCTGCTCTGCTTGAGGCGGTAGCTGTCCCCGTTCATCTCCAGGATGTGAACATGGTGAGTGAGCCGGTCCAGCAGAGCGCCGGTGAGTCGTTCCGAGCCGAGAACTTCGGTCCATTCGGCGAAGGGCAGATTGCTGGTGACCATCGTTGCGCTCCGCTCGTAGCGTTGGCTGAGCATCTCGAAGAGCAGTTCGGCGCCGGTTTTTGACAGCGGCACGAAGCCCAGTTCGTCGACGATGAGTAACTCATAGCTGGCGATTTGCTTCTGGAAGCGCAATAGCTTCTTCTCGTCGCGAGCCTCGATCAACTCACTCACCAGAGCGGAGGCAGTGGTGAAGCGGACGCGGTGGCCATGCTGACAGGCTGCCAGGCCCAGCGCGAGGGCGATGTGGGTCTTGCCCGTCCCAGAGTTGCCCAGCAGCAGCACGTTTTCGTGACGGGAGAGGAACTCACAACGTGCCAGTTCCAGCACCATCGCCTTATTAAGTTTGGGAAGGGCGAGGAAGTCGAAGCTGTCCAGGCTCTTGGTGACCGGGAACTTCGCTTGCCGGATGCGTCGCTCGGTGGCCCGGCGCTCACGATCCAGCAGTTCCAGCTCCGCCATGCGCAGCAGATAGCGCGGATAGTCGACATCCTCGACCGCGCACTGCCGCGCCACGCGGTCGTACTCGCGCAGCATGGTCGGCAGACGCAACGTCTTGAGGTGATGTTCGAGCAGGATCTGCGGGGTCTCGGCTGCGACAAGCACCGTTTCACTCATGCGGTCGCTCCCTCGATCAGGGCCATGTAGTCGGAGGCGTGTGTGGTCCGTACCTGGGCCAACGGCAGGTGTGGATAGTTCTCCATGTCCAGCCGTGGCGGTCTCCGTTCGATCCGGCACAAGAGCAAATGCTTGACCGCGTCGAAGCTGATCGTCCCTAGTTGCAAGGCGTCTTCGATGGCGCGAGTCACCTCCGCGAACGAGAAGGTCTCCAGCAGCCGCAG
This sequence comes from uncultured Acidobacteriaceae bacterium, assembly GCA_963826855.1. Taxonomy (GTDB): domain Bacteria; phylum Acidobacteriota; class Terriglobia; order Terriglobales; family Acidobacteriaceae; genus Acidisarcina. The sequence continues at coordinate 112,249 of CAWGZE010000025.1, read as the reverse complement.
CACCTGCACATACTCGCGGCTGCCATCCTTCTTCAGCCGAGCCTCAAGCAAACGCTGCAGCGTAGCGAAGCACGGCGGAAGATCCCAACCTGCCAACGGGGCGGCCTGATCCAGAGCACCTGTCTTCTGTTCGAGCAGCGCCAGATAGTGCAGCGGATCGAAGATCACAGCTTCGCGTTCATAGCTTCGTGGGTGCCGGGCGATGGTCTCGCTGGCGCAGCCGATCGTCACTTCATGGACATAGCCCTTGATGATTACCTGACGATGGCCATGGCAGGTTGGCACAGAGTAGTCGTTACCGCGATAGCGCACCAACGCAAGCGAGCTAACCCGCGCCGCGACCTTCTCGCAAGCCTCATACGGCCCGACCGGCAGCGGCAACAGCGCTGCCCGGTCTCGCTCGAAGCGTTCTCCGACCGTCTCGGCGTGCCCGCGCAGCCGCCGCTCCCTACGCCGCCGGCACTGTACTTCCAGCTGCGCGTTCAGCTGGTCCCAACTGTGGACGCGCGGAATCGGCACCATGAAGTTCCGGCGGGCATAACCGACCAGCCCTTCCACCTTGCCCTTGTCGTTGCCCTTCGCGGGCCGCCCGAACTTATTAGCGAACAAATAGTGGCTCTGCACTTCGCAGAAGGCCCGCGTTCTCTGCCGCTCTGCGCCGCCGAGGATCTTCGCCACCGCGATCTTGGTGTTGTCGTAGAGGATGCGCGTGGGCACGCCGCCAAAGTACGCGAAAGCCCTGACGTGACCCTCCAGGAAAGCTTCCGTTGTCTCCGCTGGAAAAGCCACCACAAAGCAGTCATCGGAGTGGGGCAGGTCCATCGCCAGGTAGTGCGCCTTCCGCTCCACGCCGCCCATCACTACTAGCGCCTCGCCGAAGTCCACCTGCGCCTCGCCCGCGGGATGCGTCAGCGGAACGAACATCTCCCGTGCGCGCAGCGTCGCTGTGCGCACGTAGTCCTTGACGATCGTGTAGCCGCCCCCGAACCCGTGCTCTTCCCGAAGCCGGTCGAAGATCCGCTTCGCCGTATGCCGCTGCTTGACGGGTCTGTGCCGGTCGTCTTCCAGGATGGCGTCGATGACGCCCACCCACGGCCCCAGCTTCGGACGCTTAACCGGCTGGAGTCGCTGATACCCTGGGGGAACCGCATACCGAAGCATCTTCTGGATCGTTTTGCGCGAGATCCCGAACTCCCGCGCTACCTCACCCTGGCTACGTCCTTCCACCAGCACCGAACGCCGCACACGACCATAGAGCTCCACTCGGAACATCCCTCCGGTGTCCCATGAACCCGCCTACCCAGGCAACGGCTCATGAAATCAAACTCCGGCGGTGGTCTACTTTTACTCCGCCGCAGCACCCCGCTCCCGCGGCGCGCTGTGGGCCAAGACAGTCGGCCTCAAGCTCAAGACAAAAGAGTTCAATTCGCTCACCCGAAGCGCGACCCTCCCAGGGCCGGTAAGTTCCTGCGAAGAGTTAATTCGTATTGCTCTCGGCATGTGTGAGCGAGTCGAGCTCGGTTCGAAACAGTTGTACAGGCTAGTTGGTGTCGGGCTGAGCAACTTTCAGAACGATACGGATGTGCCGTCTCCCCTCTTCCATGAATAATTAAGTCACCCAAGGGGACACAAGGGCATCAGGCCCTGTAACTTGTTCTTTTACGATCTCCGAGCGGGAACCTCTAGCCGCCAGAACACCTGAAGTAGATTGCAGCGATCATGCCACCCATCCTGGACAAGACACAGCTACGGCGGATCGAGAACGTCCATGGCGGCTTCCTGTACCAGCACTTGTACGCGGTCGCGATTTTGCTTAGCGGGCCTCGTATTGGCTGGCGCGAGCTGAGCGTCGAGAGAGACGAAGACATCGAGGCCGAACTGCCGGAGCAGCGCATCTACATCCAAGTCAAGAAACGGGCAGGCAACCTGACCTTCGGAGACATCTCCGAAGCGCTCGACCGCTTTGCCAGGATCCGCGAACAGCACCAAAGCAATCAGCGTGCCTGCAAACCGTTGTGTTGGATCATTTCGAATGCGGAGCCAGGACCTGACTTGGCACGGCGTCTCCAGACCGAATGGCCCGCGGACGTGTGCGTGCGTACGCCTCAGATCTGCACCGGCGATCCAGCGCAAGTCCCTATACCTGGGAGCTCCTTGTCTCAGATGTGGGAGACGTGTGTTCGTCTTGCGAAGGAAGTTCCGTTCTCCACGCTGCAACCAGAGACCTTGGCGTTGAAGTTAGCCGCCCTAGTTCAATATCTGGCAACTGGCGAAGCAGGGCATGAGCACACCCTGAAGGCTCAAGAGTTGCAACCGCTCTTGGAGCAACTGATCAGCCAACTCCAGGCACTGCCGGAGGCATTGGAGGACTATCGGCCTCAGGAGAACGAGCCAGCATACCAATCAGAAGATCGGGTTCGTCTCATCACCGGCTTCTCTGGTTCAGGCAAAACATCCTGGGTCGGAGAGTTCGGTACGCATACGGCCGACCCGATACTTTACTTCGACGTTGCTGAGATGCCGAGCGCGGCCATCGGAACGGCCCTGGCAAGGGACGTGGCCGCGTTCGTTCTCCCAGAGCAGCCCGGAACGGAGGAAGGTGTTACTGCCGGGCGTCTCCGGTGTCCAGAGTCTTCGCATCATCGACCGCTACGTGTCGGAACACCATAAGCGAATGACGATTGTTTTCGACAACGCTCACCGCGTCGCGACCGACGCTATGGTCGAACTTGTTCGTTCCATGCGAAATGCGAGATGGATTGTGCTCGCCCAGGATTGGCCTGGTAGTGAACTCTTTCTGACCTCGACTGGAGCGCGTGTTGAGGTGTTATCCGGCTGGTCCAGGGACACGATCGCCCAAGAAGCAACGTCGATCGGATGCTACGGTTCCATCGAAGACTTTCAGCTTCTCCACGACCTGACGGGTGCTCTACCTTTGTTCGTGAGGGATGCGAGGCGGATCTGTAAAGAAGCGTACCGAGGCAATATCTCCGCATACGTTGCGGATCTCTCAAGCCATGTTTCCATCCACACCACGAGCCAGGAAGTCATCGTCTCTCAGGTTCTCGAACGGCTGACGGAAGACACGAGAGCATTCACGGCACTATTGGCGATTTTCACCGTTCCCTTCCATCGTGACGTCGTTCTCCAAGTGACAGCTCCCGCGTTGAGGCTGACCCGAACCCAAGCCGCGCGGGAGCTCCGTGTCCTCCATTCGTGGGGGATCATTCGGTCCTCAGCCGGTGGCGATGTGACTTTGCACGACAGCTTCCGCTTGCTGGCAGGTCAGCTTCTGTCGGACCTTCCCGAAACGGTTGTCGCCAGCGCGCGGGAAGAGCTCTATCAGATTGTGTGGGCTCATAAGGAAGGAGGAGGCCCCGACCGTTTCCGACTATTGGCCAGGCTCATGTTCGAGACAAGGCGCATCGAGGGCTTGGTTGATCTGCTCACGAACACTGCGGAAGTTGTGCTTGAATTCGGACTGGAAGACGAAATGGCCGACCTGCTTATGAAGGCGGCCGATGACACATCTCTGGTTCCGGAAGATCGTTTCTGGGCGGAAGACACCCTCGCGTACTTGGCCATTAATCGCAAGGATCTCGAAGCGGCACGTCCTCGTATCGAAAAAGTCCAGGCACTGTTGCAGGAGTTCACGCCCTCGGAGACCATCCGCGTCGCCGCACTTTCAAAAGAGCTACTCTTCGCAGGATTGGAATTGAACCTGACGAGGCTCCAGGACGTTTATCGCCGTGCAATTGCTTCGAGTCAAGACGCGATGGCGCGGCGAATCATCACGTACAACTACGCGCGTGGACTCTTCTCGCTCGAACGCTACGCCGCAGCTCAGGCGATTGCTACACGGCTCGTCGCAGAGTACTACCAACTCCTCGGCATCTCGATGAAGGATGTGCTGCTTCATCAGTTGCACGAGACCAAGGGCAAGATCCGAGATTTCGATGAAAATCAGGACGAGGTCAAGAGACTTGCGGACAGTCTGGATCTTCAGGCCTCAGCGGCCTCAAAGTTAGAAAAAGTTCAGCCCTTCGCTAAATATCACGCGTTCAAGTTTTTTATTTTGAGTAGCTCTTTCGTTTCTGCGGTCCGCGCTGGGATGGACTACGTCGATGAATGCATCTCTGAGCGCGGAGACGCGGTTGGCGCACGAGATTTCATCGAGCGGTTCCTGATTCCGCTTATCAATGACCAGGGAATGATCGGCGCATGGGTTCCGGTCTATTGCCAGTACGCGGTAGTGCTCGCATTTTGTGGTCTATTGGACGCCGCCTCGAAGACCCTCCAAAAAGTCACGCCATACATTGTCGAAGGCACCGAGCAAGCGGGCGAGTATGAAGCACAGTCAAGAAGGGTTGATCGGATCAGATCGGGGGGACCGTCTGCGAGAACGTCGATGGTATCCGGCACTCAATGCCCCGAAAAAGCCTCTCCGGAGAATCGAAAAAGTTGGGCGTAATGACCTCTGTCCCTGCGATTCAGGATTGAAATACAAGAAGTGTTGCGGACGATAATCGCTGCATCAACAGCTTTCAAATTCCTGCAAATCCCCACTGTTCAACTTTGTGCCGCTTCCCATCGAAGAGGTTATTGGCTCCTTATCGCACTGCATTCTCCAAACGCATTACCAGGCGAGTTGCTTCCGGCCAGCCTGCGGAAAGAAAGACGTCTAACACAGTGCCAAGATTAGCGGCATTCTCTGCCTTCGAAAGTATATCTTTGTGATCTGCGAGCACGATTTCGGTGAGTTTTACTACCTCACCGATCGCCATGTTATCGAACTCGTAGCCCAAAGTGATCCCGGTGAGCAAGCTCGCCGTAAGATCCAAGACAACCTCAGGACGATATGCCACGACGAGACTAAGTGTCTGAACGATGTAATGGGTTGTCGTCGCAGCGATTGGTCGGCGCCGTTGAGGACGACTCTGTTCGCACAGGCTGCTGTACAAAGGAAGCACTTCGTCAAAGAGTACCGACCTGGTGTCGTCGGACAATATTTTAGTGTCTTCTCGACGAAGTGATTTCGGTATTTTGGTTTGGCCCACCAACGGCAGTTAAGTTTGGCCCACCTGGTAGGGACTGGCTAGGCTTCGTGGATGGAGCGACGGAAGCGTAGCTGGCTGGCCAGGAGAGACAAGGTGGAACTGTTTGAGCAGATACGCCGGGAGCACGAGTTCGGCGTTGGGACGATAGCGGGAGTATCGCGGAAGCTGGGAGTTCACCGGCGGATGGTGCGCGAGGCGTTGACGAGCGCGGTTCCGGCGGAGAGCAAGCCGCAAGTGCGACGGTTGCGGAAGCTGGCGGAGGCGTCGGCGTTCATCGACCGGATTCTGATCGCGGACCGGCAAGCGCCGCCGAAGCAGCGGCACACGGCGCGGCGCATCTGGCAACGGCTGTCGGCGGAGTTGCCGGGATTTAGCGGGAGCGAGCGCACGGTGCGCGGTTATGTTCATCGCCAGCGCCGGCAGCTGGGGCTGGGCGGACGCGAAGTATTCGTGCCGCAGAGTTACGACTGGGGCGTGGAAGCGCAGGTGGACTGGTACGAGGCTTGGGCCATATTGGGCGGCGAGCGGACCGAGCTGCAAGTTTTCGAGATGCGATCGATGGCCAGCGGAGCTGCGTATCACCGGGCCTACACGCATGCCACGCAGCAGGCTTTTCTCGAAGCTCACGAACTGGCATTCAGTTACTTCGATGGAGTCTTCCATCTACTGCGCTATGACAACCTGAAGAGCGCGGTGAAGAAGGTGCTGCGCGGATATCGGCGGGAGGAGACCAGCCGCTTCATCGCGTTCCGCTCGCACTGGCGCTTTCAGAGCGAGTTTTGCAACCCGGGACGTGGCAACGAAAAGGGCGGCGTCGAGGGGGAAGGCGGATACTTCCGGCGCAACCACTGGGTGCCGCTGCCGGAAGTTCGCGATCTGGAAGAGCTGAACGCGTACCTGGAGGGTTGCTGCCAACAGGATCAGCGGCGCATCTTGAGCGGTCGCGTGGAGACGGTCGGCGCGGCGATGCTCCAGGAGCACTCCCACTTGCTGGCTCTAGCCACAGAGCCCTTCGAGTTGGCGGAGGCCAGCTTCCCGACGGTGGATGGGCTGCGCTGCGTGCGTGTGCGAACCAATCGCTATTCGATTCCGCTGCCGCCCGGCACCAAGGTTGAGGCCAGGTTGCGAGCCGATACCGTTGAGTTATGGCATGAAGGCATGTGCGTGGCGCGGCATGAACGCTGCTACAGCCGCCAGCAGCAGGTCCTCGATCTGGAACACTATCTTGACGTGCTGCGCAAGAAGCCCGGCGCACTGGCGGGATCGACGCCGCTGGCGCAGTGGCGCCAGGCCGGGCGCTGGCCCGAGTGCTTTGATCGCTTATGGCAAGCGCTGATCACGCGCCATGGCCGCCAGCAAGGCACACGGTTGATGATCGAGTTGCTGTCGCTTGGCGCCGGGGAAGGCTGGGACCGGTTACGGGCTGCTGTCGAACAGGCACTCTCGCTGGGCTGCCACGATGTGGCCGCGATCCGGCACCTGCTGGTTGCTGGCCAGTTGCACCGGCCCGCGGTCGCGGCCATCGATGTCGGCGCTCTCGCTCGCTATGAGCGGCCGCAACCCGTCTTGAGCGGTTACGACCAGCTGCTCCGGGAGGTGCAGGCATGAAGGTCGCCGTTGAGAACCTGGAAAGGGCGGCTGTCGAACAACAGTGCCGCGCCCTGCGCCTGCCCGCCGTCGCCGAACAATGCGCTCCCATGGCGGATGTGGCGGTCAAGCAGCGGCAGACCTATCTGCGCTATCTGGAAGCGCTGCTGGCTGCCGAGTTGGAAGAGCGCGAGCGCAACACCATCGCCAGGCGCATCAAGGACGCCCGGCTGCCGCGGATGAAGACGCTGGAGGAGTTCGACTTCAGCAAAGCGCCCCAGGTCCAGGCCACGAAGATCCATGAACTCGCCCAGGGCGGCTATATCGAACGCGCCGAACCGATCATCCTGATCGGCGACTGCGGCACCGGCAAGACGCATTTGCTAACCGGCCTGTGCGTAGCTGCCTGTCGGCAAAAGCGGCGGGTGCGCTTCGCCACCGCCGCCGCGCTGGTCAACGAACTGGTCGAGGCCAAGCAGCAGTTGCAGCTGCGCCGGGTGCTGGCGCGCCGGGAGCGCTATGAGCTGATCGCCATCGACGAAGTCGGCTATGTGCCGATGGCCGAACTGGGAGCCGAGTTCCTCTTCCAGGTGATCGCCGAGCGGGCCGAGAAGGCCGCTGTCATCCTGACGACCAATCTGCCCTTTTCGGAGTGGACCCAGGTGATCCCTAACGCCCGGCTATGCAAGGCCCTCCTCGACCGCATCACCGACCGGGCGCACATCGTCGAGACCGGCGCCGACAGCTACCGCTTCCGAAGAACGGTCGAGAAAGGAAAGACCAAAACGGTGGGTTGATCGCAGGGGCCCTCGATGGACTTCGGCTTCCGCTACGCTCCAGCCCGAAGCCCATCACCTCTCTAAACCACCCATCCTATCCAGAGAACTGCCATGGGTGGGCCAGAGTTAACTGCCACAAGTGGGCCAAAATTAGTTGCCAAACGCACGAAGGTCTGGACTGATATCTAGGTTGAGATACAACCTGAAGCCGACGGTCTCAATGACGTGGAGCAGGCTTTGAAGAGTCTGCTGTAAGGCTTCCTTCTCGGCCGAGCCCGACGTTCGCAGCGAATCCAGTATCTCTAGGATTTCGGTATCGGCCGCCGTGAGAACATCGAGGATCGTTGCTCGGGCACGCCGGCGGATAGCTGAGTCGTTGGATGTCCCTCCAGGCAATCCCTGCAGCAGGAAGTAGGCCGAGGAAAAAGCTATCTGATTCAGCTGATCTGCAGAATGCCTTGGATCGCCCAAGTACGAAGCTAGAACCTCATGGGCCTTTGCGTTGTCCAAGAACACGTAGAGTTGCGTTAGGCAGTCGATAGAATCGCGAACAATGTCTTTCGTCTTCTTGCCGGGAAGCCATTGTTGTAAAGGATCGGCCAATCGATCCACCACTCGATCCGGCTCAGCAAGGGCCACATTCGGAAAGACCACACTTCGAATGAGAGCGCTAAACACTGCAGGGGATTTTTCGGCCTCTAAACGTTCATCGACAAACTTCCAATAAAACTCCCTATCCTGGGCATGAAAATTGGCAGCTCTCGACGCGATCTGGTATCTCACTGCGGGGGATGAGAACGCCGGAGCAAAAATAGTCCACAGCGCGCCGCGGGAGCGGGGTGCTGCGGCGGAGTAAAAGTAGACCACCGCCGGAGTTTGATTTCATGAGCCGTTGCCTGGGTAGGCGGGTTCATGGGACACCGGAGGGATGTTCCGAGTGGAGCTCTATGGTCGTGTGCGGCGTTCGGTGCTGGTGGAAGGACGTAGCCAGGGTGAGGTAGCGCGGGAGTTCGGGATCTCGCGCAAAACGATCCAGAAGATGCTTCGGTATGCGGTTCCCCCAGGGTATCAGCGGCTCCAGCCGGTTAAGCGTCCGAAGCTGGGGCCGTGGGTGGGCGTCATCGACGCCATCCTGGAAGACGACCGGCACAGACCCGTCAAGCAGCGGCATACGGCGAAGCGGATCTTCGACCGGCTTCGGGAAGAGCACGGGTTCGGGGGCGGCTACACGATCGTCAAGGACTACGTGCGCACAGCGACGCTGCGCGCACGGGAGATGTTCGTTCCGCTGACGCATCCCGCGGGCGAGGCGCAGGTGGACTTCGGCGAGGCGCTAGTAGTGATGGGCGGCGTGGAGCGGAAGGCGCACTACCTGGCGATGGACCTGCCCCACTCCGATGACTGCTTTGTGGTGGCTTTTCCAGCGGAGACAACGGAAGCTTTCCTGGAGGGTCACGTCAGGGCTTTCGCGTACTTTGGCGGCGTGCCCACGCGCATCCTCTACGACAACACCAAGATCGCGGTGGCGAAGATCCTCGGCGGCGCAGAGCGGCAGAGAACGCGGGCCTTCTGCGAAGTGCAGAGCCACTATTTGTTCGCTGATAAGTTCGGGCGGCCCGCGAAGGGCAACGACAAGGGCAAGGTGGAAGGGCTGGTCGGTTATGCCCGCCGGAACTTCATGGTGCCGATTCCGCGCGTCCACAGTTGGGACCAGCTGAACGCGCAGCTGGAAGTACAGTGCCGGCGGCGTAGGGAGCGGCGGCTGCGCGGGCACGCCGAGACGGTCGGAGAACGCTTCGAGCGAGACCGGGCAGCGCTGTTGCCGCTGCCGGTCGGGCCGTATGAGGCTTGCGAGAAGGTCGCGGCGCGGGTTAGCTCGCTTGCGTTGGTGCGCTATCGCGGTAACGACTACTCTGTGCCAACCTGCCATGGCCATCGTCAGGTAATCATCAAGGGCTATGTCCATGAAGTGACGATCGGCTGCGCCAGCGAGACCATCGCCCGGCACCCACGAAGCTATGAACGCGAAGCTGTGATCTTCGATCCGCTGCACTATCTGGCGCTGCTCGAACAGAAGACAGGTGCTCTGGATCAGGCCGCCCCGTTGGCAGGTTGGGATCTTCCGCCGTGCTTCGCTACGCTGCAGCGTTTGCTTGAGGCTCGGCTGAAGAAGGATGGCAGCCGCGAGTATGTGCAGGTGCTGCGGCTGCTGGAGACCTTCTCGTTCGCGGAGGTGACTCGCGCCATCGAAGACGCCTTGCAACTAGGGACGATCAGCTTCGACGCGGTCAAGCATTTGCTCTTGTGCCGGATCGAACGGAGACCGCCACGGCTGGACATGGAGAACTATCCACACCTGCCGTTGGCCCAGGTACGGACCACACACGCCTCCGACTACATGGCCCTGATCGAGGGAGCGACCGCATGAGTGAAACGGTGCTTGTCGCAGCCGAGACCCCGCAGATCCTGCTCGAACATCACCTCAAGACGTTGCGTCTGCCGACCATGCTGCGCGAGTACGACCGCGTGGCGCGGCAGTGCGCGGTCGAGGATGTCGACTATCCGCGCTATCTGCTGCGCATGGCGGAGCTGGAACTGCTGGATCGTGAGCGCCGGGCCACCGAGCGACGCATCCGGCAAGCGAAGTTCCCGGTCACCAAGAGCCTGGACAAGGCTCGCGACGAGAAGAAGCTATTGCGCTTCCAGAAGCAAATCGCCAGCTATGAGTTACTCATCGTCGACGAACTGGGCTTCGTGCCGCTGTCAAAAACCGGCGCCGAACTGCTCTTCGAGATGCTCAGCCAACGCTATGAGCGGAGCGCAACGATGGTCACCAGCAATCTGCCCTTCGCCGAATGGACCGAAGTTCTCGGCTCGGAACGACTCACCGGCGCTCTGCTGGACCGGCTCACTCACCATGTTCACATCCTGGAGATGAACGGGGACAGCTACCGCCTCAAGCAGAGCAGACGCAAACGCGGCACTTCTAACTCCTGACTCCACCCACGAATGCATCTTCCAGACCACCTGGCACACCGCGCCGCGGGGAGTATGGTCTCTTCCGCTACGCTCCAGACACCACACTCCCCGCAAATCCACCGACTCCATGCCTGCCTAATGGCTCACTCTTGCTCCGCCGCAGTGGCTCCCTTTTACTCCGCCCTTGACACTCTCTGGCTGCCGCTCGGTAAGGCCCGAGATCTTCCGACGTAGAGGAGATAAATACGCGCATCAATGATCCAATTGTCTATTTACTTCTGGGACATAAAGTGTACTACGGCGCGAGAGCAGAGGTCCCATCATATTTCCGGTAGCCCAAGCTCTGACTTTAAGCGGCGATAGCGGCTCGCTTAGCTGCGTAGCCTAGAGCCCGGACGGCAAGCGGCTGGCGACGGCGATTGAAGATGTGACCGTGCATATTTACTCTATCGAGTTTCGTGATTTGATGACCCTCGCCCGAAAGTGTAACGGCGAGCCTGTCAGACGTGGGCTGCAAAGGATATATTCACGTCGGCAAATCCCCTCTCGTTCCCGAACTTCCGTAGCACAACCCTGGCGAAATCCGGCCAGAGATAGCGATTTCAGTCTGTGCGCTCCCGTCCTCCCGCTCGAGTCAAGCTTTTAGGAACCTGGTCATGATGCTATTACCCTGGAACGTTTCTACGGATAACCATCGGCCGTGCCCTCGTTCCAGCTCTTCATATACCGCTTATCTCGATTATTAGGTAGATTCGGCAAAGGTTTTCAGAAACGCTAGGAGCTTCTCGGCGGCCTTCGCGTCCCTAGCTGTCGCGCGCGCAAGATATGTTTGCAGCACAAATCGCGTCGTATCATAGACCGATGACCACATCCATGGTGCATTCACCCGCCGGTGTAGATCGTGGTATCCCTTCTCCACCGACTCGATTGCGCCAGCTAATTTCCTGCTGATCACTGCTTCGTACAACTGCAGTTCGGTTTGTCCAGCCACACTCCAGAAGTCTGGGTCGTCGAGGCTCCTGGCATCGAGGCTTGCGCGCGCTGCCGCCACGACGCTCTTGTCAGGGCCAATCCATTTGGGCTTGCCGGCATAAAGAGCCAGTTCGGCGGCCAGGTAGTTCAATGCAGGGTAAAACGCGTCGGGCGACTTACTCGAGACCGCGATGTTGGCAGCTTTCCTGTAGTGATGCCTCATCTCTTCGATCGCTTTACCTTGTTCGCTGTGCCGGCCCAAGGTTGCTTCTATGAGTGCCAGCCGCTTATACGCCGAGCCATAGATGTTCTCGCGTTCCATAGTCGGATGGATAGCCAGTAACGTCTCGAGCAGGACCGTCGCCTCTCTTATTGTGGAGCGTGCCGTGCTCGCGGCCGTCAGCAGCTCTTCTTTGGCGGATGCGAAAGAAAGTTTCGCATCGGCGCGTGCCCTTATATCGGCCGCGGACCTTCCCGTGCCCACGTTTTTCAGGTCCGTGTTCGCTTTGTCGCGCGCCTTGCGGGCTTTCTCAACAGTCTCCCAGGACTTGCGTACTCGTAGGTTTGCGAGCTGTTCCGCCGCCTTCATCGAGCTGTTGCCATCGGCTGCGCGAACCGCCCGCTCGTACCATCGAATCGCGTCATCGGTTCCTCGGGTCTCAGCGTAGGCTGCCGCGAACAGCTCCGCAACAGAGCCGTTCGTGCCCCATTTGGGGGCGAATCGATCTTCGAGTGCCTGCACTCTCGGTAGCTGTGCCTGCGATGGGTAACGTTGGAACTTCGTCTGAGCGACGATCGTTTCGAGGGCAAGCTTCAATGTCGCAGCCGATGCCACCCCAACAAACTCATCCACGGGCGAGGAGGCCGGCGAATCGCCGTTGCCGACTTCCGGGAGGAAGCGCCAATCTGGATCTCCATAGCATTGATAGGCAGCCCAGGTGTTGTCGTCGGTGTGGTAGGCATAGGTCTGCTCTCGCGCTTCCGCGACCGCATCGATGAAGCGGCTCCCACGAACCAGGGCGTCGTAGAACTGTGTCGCGAAGGTTTGCGCGGCCTGATCGGCCACGGCCCATCCGGCGGCGATCACGCAGCGCACCCCAACTCTAATCAATTTTTCCGCTACCCCGGCCGCAAAGCGCACGCGGTCGTAGCCGGGGCGGGTGTCAGCTCCGGGCAACTGATCCGGGCTTCGTCCCGCGAGATGACAACAGTTGATGAACACCAGTTCGGGAACAGTACCCATCCCCTCGATCTCATTGGGCCCGAGAAACGCGCCGTTCGACAGCACGACTCCCCCTGGAGCTCCTTCGCCGGTCATCAAGGCCCCATGGCCCGCGATGTGGATGATCCGCCATTCACGGGCGAATAATGCGTTGACGACCTCTCCCGCGTCCGCCCCCGGCGCAGACTGATCGTCGCTGAAGAGCTTGCGTACTCGCATTCTGTCCAAGCCTCCGCGGCTCGTCAGGCGATCGTAGACGGCAACAGCCTCCGCTCGAGCGCCAGGCAGCCGCGGATATTCGCGCGGGCACTCGGGTTCGCCGATGATCAACACGCTCGCGTCAGCGTTTGCGTCGATCACCCTCTCTCGAAACTCTGCCGTTCTCAGCTTACGAAGAAGCTTCGTCCGTACGGCCCAGGGTCTCCAACTGTCAGACCGATGCTCCCCATCGTCCGTGTCGAGTAACTCCCACGGGATGCCAGCAGTCTCGGGTCCGAGTTCGATCTGCATCTCACCGCTGCCTGCGAGGTAAGCCGCCATCTCTAAAGGAACAAGAAGTTTGAAGAGGGTTCGGCCAATCCCCAGATCAGTCGCGCCGGCGTTCGATGCAACAGCGACCAGATCGCGCAGGAGCAGCCCCTGCGTGTGACGCGCACGAACCTCGCTTCGCGCCCGTTTTGTGTCAAGGGCGTATTGAATCGACGCCTGGCCGTCCTTTTCCCGGGTCGCTCTTACCGAGATGAAGTCGTAGCTCGCACCGCGGTAGCCGGAGTCCAATGGCCGCGAAAGGGAGCCCGTTCCTGTTCCTATTTCGTCGGAAACGCTGTAGCGTTCAAGGGTGTCGGCGGCCTGCATTCGCAGGGCGCGCCACGCCTCCGTGGCCCGGTCAAGATAGAGTTCGATGAGACGCAGATGACCCACGCGCGGCCAAGCCTCCGGCTTGTCTCCCTGTTCTCCGCTCAAGAGCAGGTTCGCCTCATAGACTCCCTGCACGATCCGTTGCGCGGCCTGGGCGGCAGTTACTCCCGAGCCGCCGCTCCCGAGGAGGGTTGCACTGAGCTCCAGAGACGCAGTTCCCTTTCTTGGACTCTCTGTCGTACGCTGCGCCCAGGCTATGACAGCCTGCCGGACTGTCTGCACGAGATCCACAGCGCTCAGCTTTCCTTCCTCTCCCAGCCCGACCACAATGACCGCCTTGGGACGGGGTACCCGGTTCGGCCGCCCGGGATTCGTCCGCATGTTGATGAAGATCTGGTGCGAGCCAGGCGTCCGTGGATATAGTCCCAGGTCAAGAGAACGTTTCATCGCTCCACCGATGAGATCGTCCATGACGCGCTCCGTGCCAGTGAGGCGTCTGGCGCGATAGTGACCGATCAGCAGAGGCTTCTTCTCGAAAGAGAGGTCTCCGTTGACGATCGTGACTTGCAAAGGTGGCTGCGAAGGCGGTGTCGATCTGGCCGATCGGGACGGGCCAAACCCCGCCCTTCCCCCGACGAGTTGCATTTGTACCGGAGTACTGAAGCTTGCCGCGGCTACCCGGTTCGCCGGTCCTGCTCGCAAGATCCTATGGTCGGGCAGCTCACTCAGCGGTTCTATCGGACGGAGTAACTGGTCGGTGCCGAATAGACCGCGAACCAGAAAGTCCGCTGTCGGCGGTTGGGAAAACAGGTTGATGTGAGTGGCCAGGTCGCCGTCCAGATTTCCGCCTGGTCCGAAGCAACCGATGCGGTCTCCGGGGATATACGTGTGCTCGGGTTTTGCCACGCGCCAACCACCTTCAGTAGGAACGACAAGGTCGTTCGCCGATCCGAAGAACTGGTCGACACCGGCGTCCACAATCCGCAGCAGTTTGTCGCTGGTGGGGTTGTAGTTGGCCACGAGCGCGGAGTATGCTCCGTCTGGTGGGCCCTGTGTAGACTGTAATTGAGCAATCATCGCCCCGGAACCGTCCATCGATTGCAATCCCGGCAGGTCCCCGGAAGCATGCCCCGCAATCCACACCAGTCCGTTCGCCACAAACGCCGGTCCCGTAGTGAACGGGCTTTCCGGAAACATTTCGAGCAGGTTCGCCAGCCAGCCGACCGTATCCTTCCAGCGGTCCGCCGTCGCCAGGGGTGTACCCTGGTTCGGCGAGGCGACCAGGACGGCACGCCCAAGTTTGAAGCGTCGCGAGAGCTGACCGAACACCTCCGCCTTCTCAACCAGGTTGCGCAGTACCAGCCCGCCACGCGAGTGCGTAATCACATCGAACGTTGTGGTTTGGTCAGGCAATACTTCCAGAAGCATCCGGGCATTCTCTTCCGGGGTGCGGCTTATGGTGAAATGGTCGAACCCAAAGATGCGGTCGCCATAGGTATCACTCACCAGGTCGAAGAATTTGGAGCTCGCCAGGGATTTGTAGGCTGCGGCCGTATCGGAGAAGGTTCCGTGAAGGAAGAGAAGGGAGCGTTCGGTAGAAGCCGGTGTCGCGCGATCGAGGGCTGGCTTATCTTGGGTCGCCGTCCTTGCAAGTCCCTCCTGCGTTACGCGCAACAACCCTTCCGTCATACCGCGTTTGTCCCAGCTCGCTTTCTCGAATTCTTCAGCCAGCTTCGGGAGCGCGAAACTCACTACCTTGTCGATTGCGACTTTGCCGATCTTGATCAGGATCGCCTTGACGATCTTGCCGGCAATGCCGCGTTGCCCTCTCGGCACGTCTATTGATCTGACCGTAACGGCGAACCGTACCTCTCTGGCTGAGCTTAGGCCACGGCTCACCGACTCTACCGCAGGTGGAAGGTCAAGGCACCGGAGGGATGACGCAATGCCAGGAGAGCAGACTCCCCCGCAGCCAGGTCATATGAGAAATCGAGGGCTCCCGGATCTTCTCGCAGGCCGCGCTTTGATGCGCTGGATTCGGCCGAAAACTCTTCAACAACGTGTGATCCGTCGGCCAGTATTGCGCCGGGAGACCCGGCAAATCATCAGCAGTTTCGAACCCTAATCCAGGGGACATTTTGCCGGCCCTAATAGACCAATCTGTGGAATTGAGCTTTAAGCTCAACACTTCGGTACCCCCCTTGTAAGTAGAGATGTCGTTTCCGGTGAAGCCAGGCCCTCAAGCGGTCATTACATGGCAACGAACTTGACCATAAGACTGGCATGGATGGTATCACACGGTCACGTCAATCCTCGTTCCATCGAGGCCAAAGTCAAGCGACGGTCATCCTGCACCGTATCTGGTCACTACAGTGTTATTGCGGAGATGATGAGCACTGACGAAAAATATTAGCTTAGGAGGAGTATCCATCCACCGTCTGACCATATAAGTTGTCAGTTGAACCTTGATGGGAATGCTCCGAAATGGGAATGCTTCGAGGAAGCCGACGTGAATGCAGATTCACAAGTCACGGTTCAAAATATCTAAATACTTCGCATAGATGAACAAACGATCCCGGCGCTTGCCGCTGGACTCCTGCAGAATGCCAGCATCGGTAAGCCGCCGAATCGCTGCGGAGGCCGTCGGGAAACTGAGCTTCGACTCGCGGGCAGCGTGCTTGATCGAGAAGACGGGATTCCCCTGAGCAAGCTGGTAAATAACGAGGGCAGAGGGAACACCGCGCCCGAACTGGTCGATCTTCTCTTTGTCCTCACGGAAAAGGCCGTCAATCTCCACAGCCGTCTCGGCGGCCTGATTCGCGGTGTCCCGCACGCCCTGAAGAAAGAAATCCAGCCATCCCTTCCAGCCGTTGCCGCTGCGAGTTTCGTTGAGCCGGTCGTAGTACAAACGACGATGCTTCTTGAAGAACAAGCTGAGGTAAAGGACGGGCTCGTGCAGCATCTGCCCTTCGGTGAGCATGAACGTAATGAGCAATCTACCCACACGCCCGTTGCCGTCGAGAAATGGGTGGATGGTCTCGAACTGGGCATGAGCGAGGCCGGCACGGATCAGCAGCGGGAGGGATTTGTCCTCCTGATGGAGGAAGGACTCGAGGGCTCCCAGACAGTCCATGACAGATTCCGGGGGAGGGGGGACATAGGCAGCGTTTCCCGGGCGCGTTCCGCCGATCCAATTTTGGCTTTTCCGAAACTCGCCCGGCTGTGCGTAACTTCCTCGCCCCTTCTTGAGCAGTACCTCGTGGATTTCGCGGATCAACCGGAGCGAGAGCGGAAAGCCGCTGCGCAACCGCTTGAGCCCGTGATTGAGGGCGGCGACATAGTTTGACACCTCCTGAACATCGTCGAGCGGGACACCTGGCGTCTCCGCATTCTCGTACAACAGGAGGTCGGAGAGCGAGGACTGGGTTCCCTCGATCTGCGAAGACAGCACCGCCTCCTTGCGGACGTAGGAGTAGAGGAAGAGATTCAGGTCAGGGAAGGCTGACGTCATGCCGTCAAGCCGGCCAACGGCCTGGTTCGCTTCGGCGAGAATCGTCTGCAGAGAGCCTAAGTCGAGCTCCCGTGCATCCGGCGGCAAAGGCGCTGGGAGGAACGCCCGCACTCGCTCACCGGATACGGTGGAGGTCACATAGCGGCCGGCGGGTTGGAGGGGCTTGGGCATCCTTAAACAGCGCTTGCAGTTATTAAAGCATGGGAGCTTATCCTTTAATAGCGTTAACGACTATTAAAGGTTTAGCGATGCGATCATTCTCCGCTCGGAAGTCAGTTGGGAGTGAATAGGGAGTGAAATCTGGGTGACCCCAATGGTCGTTGGTTTCTCCGGAAAAGGTCGCTGGATCTTGCCTGACTGGGAGTCAGTCGGGAGTGAGTCCGCTGCTCCGGAGCGAATAGGTTTGCACCCAACGGTCGCTGGATTTTTGGCAAGCAAATTTACTCGGGAAAATGCGACGACCATTGGGTGCATTTCCCAAGCGCCGAAATTCACTCCCGACTCGCTCCCAAATCCCTGGAAAGGGGGTACTTTTGCCTACTCTTTGGTGCCCATACGTGCCGTAGATTCAACAACATACGAGTCAGTTCACTCCCTCATAACCCAAAGGTCGCTGGTTCAAATCCAACCCCCGCAACCAATCAAATCAATGACTTACGATAGATTGGTCGCTCCCGGTAAGTCCCCGTTATCCCCCATTAGGAAAAGCTGCTATTTACTGAACGGTCGCAGAGGCCGTTTCCGCGGCTAATTCCTGCGAGTTGGGGCCGAAAACCAGTCTCACGACCTGACTGTTTGCCCGGCGTTTGGTTTCTGTCATCGCCCGTCCATAGATGTTCATCGTCGTCTGGATCGAGGCGTGACGCATGAGTTCCCGCTGCACCTTCATCGGAGCGCCCGTCTCATCGAGCCAGGAGCGATAGGTATGGCGGAATGTATGCCACCCAATCTCCTCTCCCAACCCGGCGAGATTCGCCGCGCGCTTGATGTGCTTCTTCTGCAGGTCGCCGGATTGGCGAAGACCCAATCCTCATTCCGGGGAAAGATCGAGGCCGAGCGCCATTCGAGCAACGCCGCCGCCAGTGAAGCGTCCAACGGAACATCGTCCTTTGAATATTCCGTCTTCACCTCGTCTACTCTCCCGCCAACCACGCTTCTCTGCACCAAGACGGTGCGATCCTCGAAATCGATATCGCCCCATTTCAGACGGAGAATTTCGCTGATTCTAAGTCCCAGGCACTGTGCGACCAACACCATCGTTCGGTGAGGTTCACCCAAATACCTGAGCAGTTCAAAGAACTGATCGACTTCGAGGATGCGAGGCCTTTTCAGTCGTTTTGCTTGCATTCTTCACGCGGACCAGAGAGATGGGATTCTTGCCTATTTCGACGACTCCCCATCGCTCCGCGCATTTGAAGACCAGGTGCATAATCCCCCGCACGTGTGTCTTTGACTTTGGAGCCAGTGGCAGTTCGCGCAGCCATTGTTCCATCGCCATCGGCTTCAATTTGTCGACGGGATATTCTCCCCATCGGGGGCGGATGTGCACCTTGATGTTCGACAAATGGGACTTGCGGGTTGAATAACGCTCCGAAAGCTCTTGCTCGATATACCGGTCGAGCAATGCTCCGAAGGATGGGGCCTCCACCTCAGCGCGTGGAGACTCGTTGTTGAGTCGAAGAAGAATGGCTCCCGTGGCCTTCCGTGCCTGGGTCTCGGTTGCGTACAGGTTGCGGTCTCCTAAGAGCACGCTCTGCCGTTTCCTTTGCCCGTGAGAGCCTGTCTCGTAATAACGAAACTCCCACACATCCGGTCCCCGTTCCCGCTTCCTCAGCCATAAACTTCCGTATTGATACCGTGTCCGAACAAACAAGGCACACCTCCTGGTCGGTTACGGGCACGAATGGTTGAGAACAGATTACCTCTGCTCTGTGTGAGAGTCGATGTCTATCTGTTTCGCGTCCGGCGACCAGCCATCCAAGTTGGAGGCCCGGAAGCGCCAAAGCTTGCCGACGCGATAGCCGACCACGTGGCCATTTCTCGCCAGTCGTTGCAGCGTTTTCGGATGGACTTTCACCAGCGCCGCAGCTTGCTCGCTATTAAGAAATGGTTCGAAGTCAGCGAAAGAACGAGTGGAATCGACCATGATTCGTATGCTCCTGAAACCACAATGAATCGCGGATGGTGCAATGTCTACCCCGCGCGGTGCGGCCATTTCCATCACACAGTCGCAACCAACAGGGAAACAATAGAGAGGCATAAAGTGCTAGAAGTGCATAGAAGTGACCTTGCCCTCAGGATCCGTATCCCTTAGCAGGTTATAAAGCCCGTAGTAGTCGCGGCTGTGGGAAAGTTGGAAAGCGTGGTTTGCTTTGCTGCTTTTCCATAGCCTGGTTTCATTTGTGTCAGCATGCGCGTGCTTCGGTGCTGTTTCGCCATCGCTGTTCGAACTGGATCGGGCTAACATAGCCGAGGGTTGAGTGCATGCGTGTTTGGTTGTACCAGAGCAGCCAGGCAAGGGTTTCGTCCTTGGCTTGGCGGATGGTTTCGAATCGTTGGCCGTGAAGCCGTTCCACTTTCAGTGAAGCAAACAGGGTTTCGCTGGGCGCGTTATCCCAGCAGTCTCCCTTCCGGCTCATCGAAGCGGTGATGCCGCATTGCTGAAGAACCCGACTGAACTCATGACTGGCGTATTGGCTACCGCGATCGCTATGGAAGATCCGTCCCGTGCTTTTGTCGGGATCGCGCCGGAACCATGCCATCTTCAGCGCGTCGCTGACCCGGTTGCTGCGCATCTCAGGTTGCATCGACCAGCCCACCACGCGACGGCTAAACAGGTCGATCACGACAGCCAGAAACAACCAGCCCTCATGGGTTGGGATGTAGGTAATGTCTCCGCTCCACGCCTGGTTGGGCGCAGCCACGGCGAAGTTGCGATTCAGCAGGTTGGGCGCGATCGGCAAACGGTGCCGACTGTCGGTCATAGTGACGCGGAAACGCCGTCGGCCGCGGGCGCGGATGGCATGCTGCTGCATCAGCCTCTGCACCCGCCGCTTGCCCACGCGGACGCCCCGAGCACTTAACTCGCGCCAGATGCGCGGCCAGCCATAGGCTCCGCGATTGGCGGTAAACACAGCCCGAATATGCACCACGAGAGCCTCCGCGGTCAGATGCCGACGCCGGGCGATATGCAGGCGGCGAACGAAGTGCTCGTGGTAGCCAGCCACACTGACCCCGAGCATGCGGCACTGTACCCGGATGGGCCACACACGCAGTGGCGTCGAATCAAGGCGTACTTCACTTCTGCCCCTTGGCAGAGTACGCCATAGCTTTTCCCAAAATATCGCGCTCCATCGTGACACGCGCCAGATCAGCTCGCAAACGGCTGATCTCCATCTGCTCGGCGGTCACCTTCGACCGGTTGTCGGCGCCCTTTAGCGCGCCTTCGCGATGCGCCTTGACCCAGTTGCACAACGTCTGCTCAACCAAACCTAACGTTCTCGATGTCACCGCAATGCTCTGGCCCCACTCCACGAGTCGAACCGCCTCCTGCTTGAACTCGAGCGGATACCGCGCCCCCGTCGGCGTGCCCACGCGCATCCTCTACGACAACACCAAGATCGCGGTGGCGAAGATCCTCGGCGGCGCAGAGCGGCAGAGAACGCGGGCCTTCTGCGAAGTGCAGAGCCACTATTTGTTCGCTGATAAGTTCGGGCGGCCCGCGAAGGGCAACGACAAGGGCAAGGTGGAAGGGCTGGTCGGTTATGCCCGCCGGAACTTCATGGTGCCGATTCCGCGCGTCCACAGTTGGGACCAGCTGAACGCGCAGCTGGAAGTACAGTGCCGGCGGCGTAGGGAGCGGCGGCTGCGCGGGCACGCCGAGACGGTCGGAGAACGCTTCGAGCGAGACCGGGCAGCGCTGTTGCCGCTGCCGGTCGGGCCGTATGAGGCTTGCGAGAAGGTCGCGGCGCGGGTTAGCTCGCTTGCGTTGGTGCGCTATCGCGGTAACGACTACTCTGTGCCAACCTGCCATGGCCATCGTCAGGTAATCATCAAGGGCTATGTCCATGAAGTGACGATCGGCTGCGCCAGCGAGACCATCGCCCGGCACCCACGAAGCTATGAACGCGAAGCTGTGATCTTCGATCCGCTGCACTATCTGGCGCTGCTCGAACAGAAGACAGGTGCTCTGGATCAGGCCGCCCCGTTGGCAGGTTGGGATCTTCCGCCGTGCTTCGCTACGCTGCAGCGTTTGCTTGAGGCTCGGCTGAAGAAGGATGGCAGCCGCGAGTATGTGCAGGTGCTGCGGCTGCTGGAGACCTTCTCGTTCGCGGAGGTGACTCGCGCCATCGAAGACGCCTTGCAACTAGGGACGATCAGCTTCGACGCGGTCAAGCATTTGCTCTTGTGCCGGATCGAACGGAGACCGCCACGGCTGGACATGGAGAACTATCCACACCTGCCGTTGGCCCAGGTACGGACCACACACGCCTCCGACTACATGGCCCTGATCGAGGGAGCGACCGCATGAGTGAAACGGTGCTTGTCGCAGCCGAGACCCCGCAGATCCTGCTCGAACATCACCTCAAGACGTTGCGTCTGCCGACCATGCTGCGCGAGTACGACCGCGTGGCGCGGCAGTGCGCGGTCGAGGATGTCGACTATCCGCGCTATCTGCTGCGCATGGCGGAGCTGGAACTGCTGGATCGTGAGCGCCGGGCCACCGAGCGACGCATCCGGCAAGCGAAGTTCCCGGTCACCAAGAGCCTGGACAGCTTCGACTTCCTCGCCCTTCCCAAACTTAATAAGGCGATGGTGCTGGAACTGGCACGTTGTGAGTTCCTCTCCCGTCACGAAAACGTGCTGCTGCTGGGCAACTCTGGGACGGGCAAGACCCACATCGCCCTCGCGCTGGGCCTGGCAGCCTGTCAGCATGGCCACCGCGTCCGCTTCACCACTGCCTCCGCTCTGGTGAGTGAGTTGATCGAGGCTCGCGACGAGAAGAAGCTATTGCGCTTCCAGAAGCAAATCGCCAGCTATGAGTTACTCATCGTCGACGAACTGGGCTTCGTGCCGCTGTCAAAAACCGGCGCCGAACTGCTCTTCGAGATGCTCAGCCAACGCTACGAGCGGAGCGCAACGATGGTCACCAGCAATCTGCCCTTCGCCGAATGGACCGAAGTTCTCGGCTCGGAACGACTCACCGGCGCTCTGCTGGACCGGCTCACTCACCATGTTCACATCCTGGAGATGAACGGGGACAGCTACCGCCTCAAGCAGAGCAGACGCAAACGCGGCACTTCTAACTCCTGACTCCACCCACGAATGCATCTTCCAGACCACCTGGCACACCGCGCCGCGGGGAGTATGGTCTCTTCCGCTACGCTCCAGACACCACACTCCCCGCAAATCCACCGACTCCATGCCTGCCTAATGGCTCACTCTTGCTCCGCCGCAGTGGCTCCCTTTTACTCCGCCCTTGACAGCAGAATTCGAGAATTTTGTTTTGGCTTCGAAAACCGCGAGAGTGTCGCCGGGTGAATGCGTGTTTTCGTGCTGAAACCAAAAGCCGATGACGTCGCTACTTTGGTCGATTCGTCACGAATGACCTTTGAATCCCATCGAAGTCTGGGTACAGTGTGTCCGAGAACCCATTGCAGGTAATCAGCAATGAGGATTTCTCCGAAGTCACCGGCGCGAATGCTTGGGCCAAATCCGCCGGTCTGCGAAGGAAACTTAATCTCTTCCAGATATTGCTTGCGAGACTTCGGACCGCGAAGAGAATCGATGTCGCCATCACAGTAGTGATTTCGAAAGTGCTTTGCCCATGCAGAGAGCACCGCATCATCCTGGGTGTGTCTGAATTCCCAGATTTCGATCGCCTTTCCATCCGCTGAATTCAAACGGCGGCCGGTATCGACCAGCCAATTCAGGTGGCCCGGAGGAGAGCTCTCCGAAGACGCAACACCGGTCTGGTTACCCGACGGCGGGCTTTGAATGGTCGTTGACATTAAACCTCGGCTCTCAACGGCGATCTCATCGGATGATCGATGGCCTGAATCCGGTGCTCCGCCCAACATGGGGTAAGTCTTGATGACTCGGCAACTAACCCCTTTTATCAATACATGAACTATATCCGGGAGCCGCGCATGGGTTTCTGTGCTCTCCGGCCCGGTCGGGTAAATTTACCTGCGTACTGGCCAAGATGCTCGCTGAGTGGAAAGGGAGTGCACTGGTGATCGATCCGAAAGGCCAAGCATGTGCCGTGAGTAGCAGGTATCGAGAGAAAAAGCTTGGTCAGGAAGTTTGGCGTCTCGATCCGTTCAACATGATGCCTGACCTGCCGGGAGTCCGGTGGTATCCAAAGGCTGCTCAGATCGATCCTATGGCGAGCCTCGATCCGCGCTCGCCAAGGTTCGCAGCGGATGCCGACAACATCGCTGAAGCGGTCGTGCCGGAGGATCTGCACAAATCGGATAGCCACTGGGTGGATTCCGCTCGTGGACTGGTGTCCGGCGTAATCATGTTCCTCAAGACACGATTTCCAAAAGAAACGCTGGCGACGGTCTACAAGGTCATCTCGGGGCCTGATCTGTTCCTCATTGCACAGGACGCCTGCCGGTCGGCTGCGGGTAGTCGCTCCGGGGATTTCATTGTCGAACGGCTGGCCCGCTTCGCGCAGCCGGACGCTGCCAGCAATAAAGAGGTTCTTGGGATCGCGTCAACTGCGATAACCTCGCTGCAATTTATTGGCAACACGGCGATTTCCAATTCTCTGAGCGGGTCCAGCTTCACTTTCGGCGATATGAAGCGACGGCCTATTACGGTGTATCTGATCCTGCCGGGGGAATATCTGGGCGGCAATTGTTCGCGCTGGCTCAGGCTCATTGCCGGTACCGCTGTGGATGCCTTCATGCGGGAAGCCTCGCGCCGGGTGCCTGTGCTTGGAATGCTTGACGAGTTCAAGAGCGCGGTGGGTCGTCTCGGTGTAATAGAAACCGCGATGGGACTCGGTGCGGGCTATGGCTTCCAGCTCCTTCCGGTCCTTCAAAATCTGAGCCAGTTGCAGGAATTGCATCCGCACGGCTGGGAGACTTTTCTGGCCAATAGTGGTTTCAAAATCTTCTTCGCACCTCGCGATAAGACCACCTCCGACTATCTGAGTGAGATGTCGGGAATATCGGAGGTTCGCACGATCTCGAAATCTCTCGGCGAAAACCGGATGGTGATCTGTCGGTCAACCTGTCCTTCCAGCAACATGCGCGGAAATACCTGCTCCCGCATGAAACGCGCTATCTGGGGGACGATGAAGCTCTGGTGTTCGGTGAAGGAATTCCCGGCGTAATCCGTGCGGGCCGCCGTCCCTATTTCGCCAGCCCCGAATTCAAAAATCTCTTTGACCCGGATCCCTATGAATACGGAAAAGGTAAGACGGGCTTGCTGAAAGTTCTGTTGGGTCGGTGAGCTGTTCCGGTGACGGCGACGGGCTTGCGATGAGGTGAGGACGGTATGGAAAAGGATTTTGCAAGGTACCTCGAAGAGCTACGTGCCCGCACGGGAGGCGAAGAAGTAAGCCGTCAACTCCAACCGGCGCGGCAATTGAGGCCGCAATCGGAAAAGGAACGTGCGCCGGACTGGTATCAGAGACGACAAGAATATGAGGGCAGCAGCGAGTGGAGTGGTGGGAAGTGGGGCGGTGGTTCGGTTTCAGGAACGAGCAGATGACTTATGCCGACAGCGACGCAGGCGAAAGTATTCAACTATGACCTCTTCAAAAAGCGCGTTCGGCTGTTCGATTCGGACAGCGACGGTGAGCGCAACCTGGCCTTCACGCAGGCTGTGCGGCAATGCGCGGAACATAACCCGCCCCTCAAATTCTACGAGGCGGCCTCGCAGGCGTTCCCTTCCGGTCGTGGGAAGGCCGACGAGGAACTTGAACGTGAAATCGCAAGACTTGAGAGGATTGCCGACGCCCTCGGGGAGCAAATGGAGATCAACGCAGAACTGAAAAGCGAAATCTCCCGCCTCGAAGACGCCGGAGAAACGCTTGCCAATGCCCTGGCGGAGCAACAGGAAATCAACGCCGAATTGCGCAATCGTCGACAAAGATCACAGGGCAGCAACGCAGGCTTTCACTCTGGCTCCTGATGTGGTGGTCGGTTGTCGTGGTGACAAGCATGCTTGACTTCTCTGAACGGAGCGGCACGTTTTACTTCACCAATCTGAACACTATCAGCTCGACGCGAAAGCTTCTTGGCGTGGAACGTCGGTCATGCGTCACCCGCTCAGCAATGACAAGGTCATCATCAAGCGCAGTATGGACGGGCACTACATCTACTTCTCGGTGCGAGATGATCGCGACAACGGCTCCATCATCGACTTCGTTCAGAATCGCCAGAAGCTCAGCATAGGCGCGGTACGGAAGGAACTACGGCCCTGGATCGGGCAAGCGCCAATGCCGGTTCCCGAATTCCCGGTGCTTCACAAGACCGAAAAGGACAGAATGAAAGTGGAGATGTCATGGGTTTGTATGGAGCCCATCACAGATGGGCATCCCTATCTCGAACATGAACGTGCCATCCCTGGTGCCGTTCTCACTCTCGACAGATTCGCAACCTGCATTCGGTCCGCCAATGGTTCGGTGAGCCGAAGACGGAAGCAAGCCGAAAACCGGTGCCGCTTCATGCTTCGGTGGCTGAGGAACTCATCCGCTGGCGAAAGACCCTGGCGAACCGTCGGGCGACCGATCTGTTGCTGATCGATGCTCTCAGCACCCTCACAGCACCCTCGGGTCTGGAAGGGAAAACCGTATCTTGTTGATGGATATGGTAGGCACGAGGAGACTCGAACTCCTGACCTCTACCGTGTCAAGGTAGCGCTCTAACCAACTGAGCTACGCGCCTGCGTGGAGGGACATCGACCTTCCGATCATAACAAAATTTGAGGGTCCTTCGCAGCGGAACGCCCGGCAATACTATTAAGCAGGGTGGGTTCCGGCGATGAGTCGACGCCCGGCGGATTCCTGTCCTCTTCAGCGCGATGAAATACTTTAGAATCAAGCTCAGCCATCACCCTGAACTCAGAAAGAAAACCTCGCTGCCGACCTCTTCCCTAACATGAACGATTTCCGCGCCGCACCCAATCAACTCACCTTTTTGCGGTTGTGCATGGTGCCTTTCCTAGTGCTGGCTATCCTGGATGGGCACTACCGGACAGCGGCGACCCTCTTCTTTGTAGCTGGAATCACGGATGGCCTCGACGGGCTGCTGGCCAGGTTGCTCCATCAGCGCACCGTTCTGGGCCAATATCTTGATCCGGTTGCCGACAAACTGCTCCTCAGCACCGTTTTTCTTGTCTTAAATCATCAGGGTCTGATCAGCCGTCGCGTGACGGTGCTCGTCTTCGGCCGTGATCTGGGGATTCTTGTGGTCTCCGCCATCCTTTATGTGAGCATCGGGATGCGCGACTTCCGGCCCAGCATCTATGGCAAGGCCAACACGCTTGCTCAAATCATCGCGCTGTCAACGGTGCTCGTCAGCCAGTTTTACGCGCCAGGCTACATTCTGGCTATTCGGAAAGGGTCCCTGGAAGCCACGATGGCGCTGACGATCGTGTCGGGCTTCAATTATGCATGGCGAGTTGGACGAAGGCTGAGTGTCTCCGAAAATCCTGCCGGTGAGCAAACCTGACGAGTCAGCCAAGGTCCCAAATCTCCAACCGTCACTCCTCTTCGAGATCGTGCTGTTTGCTTTCTATCTCCATGTCGCGGAACTCCGCCGACTCAAAAACCTCGCGGCAATCCTCGCATTCAACGTACTCGGCATCCTCATCGCGTGAGACGATGCGGACTCTGGGGTGGGAGCAAGGCGCGTTCATGGAATTGTCGTCACCAAAATGGAGGAATTCGGTCAAATTGTACCGACCGCTGGCCAAATGTGAAACATTTTTTTGATGTAGCGACATCGGAGCAGGTTTTTCTCACCGTCTTGGCCGCACGAAGAATTCTCTTCGCAAGTTGTAAATCGGACACTTTCGGTCGTATACTCGGGGAAGGTTATAGTCTGTGTTAGGTGTATCTTCACATCGATGCTGAGGCTCACAAAAAAAGCGGATTATGGGTTGCTCGCGGTGAAATTCCTCGCGGAGAACCCCGATTCCACGTCTATGAGCGCCAAGGACATCTCCGAGGCGTATCACATTCCTTTGCAGTTGCTGGCCAAGATCCTCCAGCGGCTGACCAAGGTAGGCTTGCTGCGTTCGCATGCCGGGATGAACGGGGGCTACGAGCTGTCGAAAGACCCCAAGGAAATTACCGCGTTTGAGGTAATTCACGCGATCGACGGCCCGCTTTTCATCACCTCGTGCATCACGATTAGCGGTTCGTGCGACCTGAACGATATTTGCACCATCAAAGAACCGTTACGGCGGGTGAATGACAGCATCTCCGATTTGTTGAAGAGTATCCGTATTTCAGACCTGATCGAAGCGGACGTTGCCAGGCGCCAGGATCATCACGTGCCGCAACTCGTCACGATCCATTGATTCGTGACTCGAATCGGGATTAGCAAGCGCAAGCAAGACGCGGGAGAGAACAGGAACATGAGTCACATCGAAAACGGAAACGTAGCAGTGCCGGCCGGCGTTCAGCTGCCGATTTACATGGACAACCACGCCACCAGCCAGCTCGACCCGCGAGTGCTTGAGGCGATGCTGCCATTTTTCACGTCGAAGTTCGGCAACGCCGCCAGCCGCAACCACTCCTTTGGCTGGGAGGCCGAGCAGGGAGTCGAGACCGCCCGCGAGCAGATTGCTAAGCTTATCGGCGCGACCGCCAAAGAGATCATCTTCACCTCTGGTGCGACCGAGAGCAACAACCTCGCTATCAAAGGTATCGCTGAGATGTACCGGGAGCGCGGCAACCACATCATCACCCAGGTGACCGAGCACAAGGCGGTCCTGGATACCTGCAAGCGCCTCGAGAAGTACGGTTATCGCGTTACCTATCTTCCGGTGAAGGCAGACGGCCTGATCGATCTCGACGACCTCAAGAGGGCGATGGACGACAAGACCATCCTGGTCTCGATCATGTTCGCCAACAACGAGATCGGCGTGGTGCAACCTATTGCCGAAATCGGCAAGCTCTGTCACGAGCGCAACGTGATCTTCCACACTGATGCGGTGCAGGCTGTCGGCAAGATTCCAGTCGATGTGAACGCGATGAACATCGATGTGCTCTCGCTGACAGCTCACAAGATCTACGGGCCAAAGGGCGCGGGCGCGCTGTATGTTCGCCGCCGCAACCCGCGCGTCCAGATCTCCGCCCAGCTTGACGGAGGCGGTCATGAGCGCGGCATGCGGTCCGGCACTTTGAACGTCCCCGGCATCGTTGGCCTGGGCGCGGCCTGCGAGATCGCCCGCGAAGAGATGGCAAGCGAAGCGGCACGCCTTACCCGCCTGCGCGACAAGCTCAAGGCAAAGCTGGAAGGCGCGCTGGATTATGTCCACGTCAACGGCTCGATGGAGCATCGACTTCCCGGCAACCTGAACATGAGCTTCGTCTATGTAGAGGGCGAATCGTTGCTGATGGGCATCAACGAAATCGCGGTTTCGAGCGGATCGGCCTGCACCTCAGCGACGCTTGAGCCATCCTATGTATTGAAGGCGCTCGGACTGGGCGACGATGTCGCGCACAGCTCGATCCGCTTCGGCCTGGGCCGCTTCAACAACGAGGCAGAGGTCGATTACGTCGCCGACAAACTGATCGACGTCGTGCAGAAACTTCGTGAACTGTCTCCGCTCTATGAGATGGTGAAAGAAGGCATCGACATCTCCAAGATCGAGTGGCAGGCGCACTAAGGTTTAGAAGCTCAAACAAGTTCAACGGCTTACGGATATTAGGAATATAGGGAGAAATAACATGGCATATAGCGATAAGGTCATCGACCACTACAACAATCCCCGCAACGTCGGCCAGATGGACAAGAGCAGCAGCGAAGTCGGCACCGGCTTGGTCGGCGCGCCCGAATGCGGCGACGTCATGCGGCTCCAGATCAAAGTGAACCCAGCGACCCAGGTCATTGAGGAAGCCAAGTTCAAGACCTTCGGCTGCGGCTCGGCAATCGCCTCTTCCTCGCTCGCGACCGAGTGGGTCAAGGGCAAGACCGTCGACGAAGCGATGCAGATCAAGAACACCGACATCGTGAAGGAACTCGCGCTGCCCCCGGTCAAGATTCACTGCTCTGTGCTGGCAGAAGACGCCATCCGCGCCGCGATTGGTGACTGGAAGAAGAAGAACGGTGTTACTGAAGGCGCGGCCCTCGAGGCCGTCGCCGCGCACTAAGCGCCACAATGATAGGAACTGACCGCTGATGCCATGAAAAATGCGGCAGCCGTGCGGCTGCCGCATTTTCTCGACATATTTCCGGCGGCAATAGGAACAGGAATGATCGCAGCAGACACAATTCGCAACGCCGAGAACCTCGCCCCCACGCAGAAGGGCGTTCAGGTGACAGAGCGCGCCTTGAAGCGCATCCGCGTCGCCATGGCGAAAGAAGGTGTTTCGCCGGTCGAGGGTGGGCTGCGTCTGGGCATCACCGGCGGGGGATGCTCGGGGCTTTCCTATAACATTCGCTTTGACACCCAGCCGAGGGAGCGCGACCGCATCTACCAATTCGACGACATTCGTATCTTCGTCGACCCCAAGTCGTTCATCTATCTGCATGGAATGATTCTCGATTATGAAGAAACCCTGATGCGGCAAGGCTTCAACTTCATCAATCCCAACTCGACCAAGTCCTGCGGCTGTGGCTCCTCGTTTTCCGCATGACCTATTCAGCCGATACCGTTCCAGATCAGAAAGCTGCCGAAGAGAACCCTGCTGCGGCGCAATGCTGGTCCTGTGCAACTCCCCTCCGATTGGCTGAACTGTTCTGTGGCGCTTGCGGACGTATCCAGCCGCTTTCGGCCGAAGTGAACTACTTCGAGGTCTTTGCTCTGCCGCGCAAGTTGAGGCTCGATACCGCGACGCTCGAGCGAGAGTTTTACCGTCTCAGCCGCCTCCTCCATCCCGACGTCTACGCACGAGCGAGCCAGCAGGAGCAGGACTGGAGTCTCACTAACAGCTCGCTCTTGAACGACGCATATCGGACGTTGAAAGATCCGGTGAAGCGCACCGAATATCTGCTCAAGCTCGAAGGAATCGTTAGCGCCGATCAGGGCGGGACCAAAAGGGAGGATCGAGTACCGGCGGACCTGCTCGAAGAAGTCTTTGAGCTCAATATGCAGCTGGACGAGATGCGCATGACCCGCCAGATGGGCGAAGACGATGCGCAGTTGCAAAAAGACTTGCTTGCGGCTAAGGAGAACTTCGATGCGCAGTTCAAGAGCACCGATGCCGGCCTCGAAAAGCTCTGGGACAGGTGGGACAGCGCCATCGACGCCAGCGATGAAGCGAAGAAGCAATCGGCAAAAGAAGAAATGGCCGCGCTGCTTGATCGGCGCAGATACATTCGCAACCTCGTCAACAGCGTAAACGAGGCCCTCGGGTTCTAACCGCCCGGGTTTGACCTACGCAAAATAAGGATTGTAATGGCGGAAGATCGCGTTATCGGAATTGATTTAGGCACGACCAACTCCCTTGTCGCCTTCATGCAGGGCGAGCAACCGGTGGTCATTCCCGGCGAAGACGGCTCGGCCCTCGTGCCGTCGGTGGTGGCGATCCCGCCGGCCGGTGATGCGGCGGTTGGAAGCCAGAAAGTCATTGTGGGCAATGGAGCAGCGAGGTACCTTGCAACCTCGCCCGACCGCGTCGTCTACTCAGCAAAACGTCTGATGGGCCGCGGCCTCGAAGACGTGCAGGAGGAATTGAAGCTCTTCCCATTCCACCTCGCCGAAGACATTCAGCCCGGCGAGGTTCTGCGCCTTCGCGTCGGCGAGGGCGAATACACGCCGTCGGAGATCTCCGCTTTCGTCCTCCGCCAGCTCAAACGCAATGCCGAACGCTACTTTGCTGCACCAGTCACGAAGGCGGTCATCACTGTTCCCGCCTACTTCAACGATGCGCAGCGCCAGGCCACAAAGGATGCAGGCCGCATCGCCGGACTCGAAGTCCTGCGCCTGGTCAACGAGCCGACCGCAGCCGCGCTCGCCTACGGCCTCGATCGCGAGCACGACGGAATCGTCGCCGTCTACGATCTCGGCGGCGGAACCTTCGACATTTCGATCCTCAAGCTGCACGAGGGCATCTTCGAGGTGATGGCCACCAATGGCGACACCCACCTCGGCGGCGACGACATCGACAACTTGCTCATTGCCATTGCCCTCGACGACATCAAGGGCGATCAGGGTATCGATCTGCGTACAAATCCTGAAGCCGTGCAGGCAATCCGCAAAGCAGTCATCGAGGCGAAGATCGCGTTGTCGGCGGAAGATTCCGCCTTTCTCAACGTCGAACTTCTCGGCGGCGCAAAGTATCAGCGCAAGATCGAGCGCTCGCAGTTCGAAGCGCTCATCAAGCCGGTGCTCGATCGCACTGCCGCTCCCTGCAAACAAGCATTGAAGGATGCGGCGATCACTCCGAACCAGATCGATGAGGTTGTCCTTGTCGGGGGCTCAACTCGCATTCCAGCGGTCCGCGCTCTCGCCGACGAGCTCTTCGGTCTCAGTGCCCGCGGTAGGAAGCCGCATACAGAGCTCAATCCCGACGAGGTCGTCGCGCTCGGCGCCGCGGTGCAGGCGAACATCCTCTCCAGCGGCTCGCTCGCGACCGAAAATATGCTCTTGCTTGACGTAACACCGCTCTCGCTGGGCATTGAAGCCTTGGGGGGCGTAGTCGCCAAGATCATTCAGCGCAACTCAACTATCCCCGCATCCGCGACCGAACACTTCACCACCGGCGTCGAGGGTCAGACCAACGTGGC
Source organism: uncultured Acidobacteriaceae bacterium (assembly GCA_963826855.1). GTDB lineage: Bacteria > Acidobacteriota > Terriglobia > Terriglobales > Acidobacteriaceae > Acidisarcina. The sequence continues at coordinate 80,366 of CAWGZE010000025.1, read as the reverse complement.
GATCCATGTCGTCCAGGGCGAGCGCGAACTCGCCAAAGACTGCCGATCACTCGCGCGCTTCGACCTGAAGGGTATTCCGCCGATGAGCGCTGGGCTGCCACGTATCGAGGTCAAGTTCCTTATCGACGCGAACGGTATCCTGCAGGTTTCCGCGCGCGAACAGCGCAGCGGCAAACAGGCCGAGATCGAGGTCAAACCCACCTACGGTCTCACCGACGAGCAAGTCGAATCGATGATTCTCGAATCCTTCGACCACGCCGAAGCTGACATCGAACAGCGCCAGCTCATCGAGGCAAAAAACGAAGCTAACACGATACTCGCAGCCGTCGACAAAGCGCCGTCACATCCGGCCTGGGAACAACTGACCGACGACGAACGCACCCAGATCATTCTTCTCCGCGATGAGCTGGCAGCCCTGAAAGATGGCGATGATCTCAAGCTTCTGCGCGCCGCTACCGAGGCGCTGGATAAAGCGACCCAGCGGTTTGCGGAGTTGATGATGGACTCGACGCTCGCCGTTGCCCTTCAAGGCCAGACGATGGAGTCCGCAGGAAGCGGCATAGGCGACGGACCAACCGCACCGCATCCGTTTGGTAAGGCAGAGTTCGAGTAGCTTGCCTCACGCTCTGATAACCTCTACCAGCAAGTATCGAAAGTGAAAAGATGACAGAACCAGCCGAAAACCCCATCGATCTGACTCAGCCGCCCGCTCCGGACGTGGTTCGCGTGACCTTCCAACCCGAGGGGCGCACGATCGAGTTCAAGTTTGGAACCCTCCCTTACGACCATCACGGCAAGCCGATGTCTTTTCTGGACGTCGCCGAGAACTACGGTATCTTCCTCGACCACGCCTGCGGAGGCTCCTGCGCCTGTACGACCTGTCATATCTGGGTGGAAGCCGGCGCCGAGGGAATCAGCGAGGCCGAAGACGACGAACTCGACCGCCTCGATATGGCGGCCGATCCGCAACTGAACTCCCGTCTCGGCTGCCAGGCGGTAATCACCAAGCCCGGCAATTATGTAGTCCAGATTCCCAAGTGGAACCGCAACTACGTCTCGGAAGGTAAGCCGTTAACGCTGGCCGAAAGCAAGTAGTTGAGGGCAAGTAAGTAGGACTGACTTCAGAGGAGCCGCCCATGGCGAAAGAATTTGGCTGGGAAGATTCAGAAGAGATCGGTATCCAGCTCCAGGAGAAGTTCCCGGACATTGATCCACTCACGGTGCGCTTCACCGACCTGCTTAAATACGTCCTTGAGCTTGACGGATTTACCGGTGACCCCGCCAAGTCAAACGAGTCGAAACTCGAAGCCATCCAGATGGCATGGTACGAGGAATATAAAGACTCTCAGTAGCTGGGTCGCTCCGACCAGCCGAATGCGCTCTTGAACAGGGTGAAGTCAGGTGGCTTGTCGGTTTCAAAATAAATCGCCAGCACATCGAATCTCATCGCCGCCGGGGCGGGGAGCTGCCGCATATAGTGGCGCGCCATCTTGCGCAGCGTAGTACGCTTTCGCTGATCGACTGCGGACTCAGCGCTGGCGACATCGCGCGTTGTTCGCGTCTTCACTTCGATAAAACACAAGCAATCGCGATCCCAACCAATCAGGTCGATATCCCCCGCATAACGATGCGAACGCCAAGACCGAGCGGTAATGATGTACCCCTGCCGTCTAAGATAAAAGAATGCAGCTTCTTCTCCGCGAATACCCAGTGCTAGATGCTCAGCTTGGGACGGAGCACGGCCCAGCCTGATGGCAGCCAGGTCAAGTGACGTCAACAGCCGCTCCAGGAGTACGGGGCTGGTCAAATCCAGGGATTTCATGGGGTTGCCTGTAGAGATTGTCTCCCTGCAGACTGCAATTGGCAACAGGCTTAATCGAGCCATGCGGACAAGGGACTCAACCTTTATCGGCATGGATTCAATCAGGGGTGGTCCCGATCAGGCGTGGGTGACCGACTTCTCATGTGCCTCAGCGGAATGCTTATGGGCTTCGGTCGCGTGCTCGTGCGCCTTCGTGGCGTGTACGTGTGCTTTCTCGTGGTTGCCCGCTTCGTGGTGCGCGGCGGCTTTGTGATGGTGTTCAGCTGCTTTCTGGTGATGCTCGGCTGCTTTGTGGTGAGCTTCGACTGCCATGTTGAGATCCTCTATTGGGAATGCCCCGACAGCATCGAAACACACGGGGACTGCGACCGTCGACCGGTTTCGACAAACATTCATAGTCTTTACATCGGGCGCTAACATGAACATTTCATGAATGATGATGCTGCTATGGATCCCCCTGAATTTGACATCTTTTGAGCCCCGTTGTAGCTTTCCTACAGGATGCAAGTCCACGTTCATCATCGTCATTCGCACCATCACCATGTGACGAACATGTCGGCGGACTCCTCCGGCCACAGCTAAGGCCAGAACCGAGAGATCAGCAAGAGCCCGCCGGCGCGAAAGCGAAGGCGGGCTTTTTCATTTCACTCTTTTTGCGATAACCGAAAACCGAGACGGATAGGTGATGACAACAGAGAACAACAAGATCGACTTTCTCAAGATGGACGGACTGGTGCCCGCCGTCGTGCAGGATGCAAAATCACTGGAGGTGCTGATGGTCGGCTTCCTCAACGAGACAAGCTATGCGAAAACCCTCGAGACCGGCTTCGTGACCTTCTGGAGCCGGACTCGCCAGAAGCTATGGATGAAAGGTGAGACCAGCGGCAACCGCTTGCGCGTCGTAGACGCCGCAACCGACTGCGACCAAGACACGGTGCTTTTTCGCGTCGAGGTGGAAGGTGACGGTCTGGTCTGCCACGAAGGCACCGTAAGCTGCTTCACCCGCCCGATCCGAGTCACGACCGCGCGGCAGTCAGAGCAGGTGAGCGCATGAGCGACAGGCTTCGTCTGGGTATCCCCAAAGGCAGCCTGCAAGACGCGACGATCGCGCTCTTCGGCCGCGCCGGTTGGAACATCTACGCCAACGGTCGCTCCTATTTCCCCTCAATCGACGACGACGAGATCGAGTGCATGTTGATCCGCGCACAGGAGATGGCCCGCTATGTCGAGCACGGCGTTCTCGATGCCGGTCTCACCGGAATCGACTGGGTCGTCGAGAGCGGACTCGATGTGATCAGCGCGGCTAGCCTCACCTATGCCAAGCAGAGCAACCGCAAGGTTCGCTGGGTGTTGGCCGTCCCCGAAGAATCGACCTACCAAAAAGCCGAAGATCTCGCTGGCCTCACCATTGCCACCGAACTTGTTGAGGTCACCAAGCGATACTTCGCGGGCAGGAACGTCCCCGTCAAAGTCGAGTTCAGCTGGGGCGCAACTGAAGTGAAGCCCCCGACCCTCGCAGACGCCATCGTCGAAGTCACCGAGACCGGCAGCTCACTCAAAGCCAATCGGCTGCGCATTATCGATACCGTCATGGAAAGCGAGACCCATCTCGTCGCCAACAAGGCCGCATATCAGAATGCGTGGAAACGAGACAAGATCGACACGCTTGCCCTCATGCTGAACGCAGCCATCAATGCTCAAAGTCATGTTGGGCTCATGCTTAACGTCCAGAAAACCAACCTTGCAGGGGTGATCGCCGTGCTGCCGGCGTTAAATTCGCCCACTGTTTCCAGCCTCTCTGACGAAGGCTGGCACGCAGTCAACACCATCCTTCCCGAAGAGCTCGTTCGCACTGTCGTCCCCAAACTCAAGTTGGCGGGCGCGACAGGCATTGTCGAATATCCCTTGAATAAGGTAGTTCTCTGATGCGGCTGCTAAGGACAATCGGCCGCGGCGCGGCCGAAACGCGGAAAGTGCTTCAAGCGCTGGAAAACCGCCGCGAGTCCAGCGCAGAGAGCGTCATGTCGGCCGTCCACCGCATCGTGAAAGCTGTACGGAAGGGCGGCGACAAGGCGCTGCGCAGCTGCGCAGCCCAGTTTGACAGGCTTTCGCCACAAGTATCGTTACAAATATCAAGCGAGGAGATGGAGCAGGCTTGGTATCAGACCGGCAAGCCCGTCCAGAACGCGCTGAAAATCGCCGCGAGGAACATCCGCACATTCGCCAAACGACAGCTCCCCAAGTCGTGGAGCTTCTCACCGATATCAGGCCTCAACACGGGCCAGATGGTGAGGGCTATTTGTGCCGTTGGCTGTTACGTTCCAAGTGGACGGCACCCGCTTCCCTCATCGTTGCTAATGACGGCCATCCCAGCTCAGGTTGGCGGCGTTCGGCGCATTGTCATTGCATCACCGAATCCCGCGACTGAAACGTTGGCCGCAGCCCACTTTCTTGGCATCGAGGAGTTCTATCGCATCGGCGGCGCACAGGCGATTGCTGCGCTGGCCTATGGAACGGAATCGATTGCCCGCGTTGACAAGATCGTTGGCCCGGGTAACCTTTACGTAACGGCCGCGAAGAAGCTCGTCTCCTTCGACTGCGCGATAGACATGCTCGCTGGCCCGACCGAGATCGTCATCACCAGCGACAAAGGCAGTCCAGCCGTGATCGCCGCGGAATTGGTCGCGCAGGCGGAGCACGATCCGGAAGCGCTCGCGATTCTAATCACAACGCGGCCGGAACTTGCTTCGCAGGTGATTGCGGAAGTGAAGACGCAGGCGAAGACAAATGCCACAGCCAGAGCTTCCCTTGGGAAGCACGGATATGCTTTCGTTGCCGCATCGGCCCAGGAGGCGCGCGAAATCACGAACCGTCTCGCGCCGGAACATCTCACCGTCGATGACCAAACCGATCTGGAATGGATCCAAAACGCCGGTTCCGTTTTCGTCGGATCGCTTTCTCCCCAACCAATGGGGGACTACGTCTCAGGTCCCAATCACACTTTGCCTACCAGTGGCTACGCTCGCGTCAGAGGGGGACTGAGTGTCTTAGATTTTGTGAAGCTCATCACTGTGCAGCAGTATGAGGAGACTGCATTGCAAGAACTGGGCCCCTCGGCAATCGTGCTCGCCGAGGCTGAGGGACTCATCGGCCACGCCAACGCCGTGCGCGCTCGGGGTATCAAGACGCCGTTAGTGAGCACGACCGCTGTTGAAAGGGGGATCGCATGAGTGAGTCCGCGAACGCGATATCGCCAACTCCGCGGGCCGCTGTGCGCCGTACCAGGGAGTACCATCCCCCACTTGGCAATCGTGATGGGCTGAGACTCGACTTTAACGAGAACACGTTCGAGTGCTCGCCGGCCGTGATCCAGGCTCTGCGTAACATTCAGCCTGCCGACCTAACCCGGTATCCAGAGCGCGAGCCCGTCGAGGCTCTGGTGGCGCAGCATCTTGGTCTTGAGGCTGAACAAGTGCTCCTAACCAATGGAGTCGATGAGGCGATTCACGTTCTGTGCCAGACCTACCTCGACGCTGGGGATGAGGTCTTGCTTCCCGTGCCGACATACTCGATGTACGAAGTCTACGCATCTGCAACTGAAGCGGAGATCGTCACTGTGCAGGCCGGCGAGGATTTCCAATTCCCGTTTCATCAAATCCTCGATGCAATCAATCCGCGGACGAAGCTTATTGCCATCGCGAATCCAAATAGTCCGACCGGAAGTGTCGTCACCCGTGACCGCCTGGTAAAGATCCTGGAGGCCGCACCCCAGGCAGCAGTCCTCGTTGACGAAGCTTACTTTCACTTCTACGGCCAAACCGTGGCCGACCTGATCGGCCGTTATCCGAACCTGTTGCTCGCGCGCACGTTTTCAAAGGCCTACGGTCTCGCGGGTTTGAGGTTGGGCGTCCTTGCCGGCCCAGTGGGGGCCCTCCGCTGGTTGCGTCGAATGATCTCGCCGTATAGCGTGAACTCTCTCGCGCTCGCGTGCCTCTCGGCGGCTTTGAAGGACCATCCTTATCTTGAATGGTATGTTGCGGAAGTTCTCGCTGCACGCGCCGAACTCATCGCGGCCTTGAGTAAGTTAAAGGTTCGGTCATGGCCGAGCGAGGCCAACTTCGTCCTCATATACGTGGGAACGAAGCACCGAGCCTTCACCGCCGCTATGAAACATCGTGGAGTGCTGGTTCGCGATCGCTCCAACGATCCGGGCTGTGATGGCTGCGTCCGAATCACTGTCGGCACTCGGCAGCAGATGGCGAGCGGCATCGAAGCGCTCAAAGGGGCACTCAAAGACATCGACTGGAAAGCGAGCGGACAACCGTCATGACTGCGAAGAAGGCAAAAGGCGGACGCACCGGCAAGTCAAAGCGCGAGGCCGAAATCCGTCGCGACACCAACGAAACAAAAATAGCGCTGTCTCTCACCATCGAGGGTCAAGGTCGCTACGAGATCCATACTAGAATTCGCTTTTTTGATCATATGCTCGAACTCTTCACACGCCACGGCGCATTCGACCTGAAGCTCGAATGCAAAGGCGATCTAGATGTCGACCAACATCACACTGTAGAGGATGTCGGTATCGCGCTTGGCAAGGCATTCGATCAGGCGCTGGGTGACAAGAAGGGTATTCTGCGCGCTGGCTATTTCCTCATGCCCATGGATGAGACGCTGGGTGTCGCAGCAGTCGATCTAAGCGGAAGGATCGCCGCTGTCATTAAAACGAAGGTTAAGACCCGCCTCGTCGGCGACCTCCAGAGCGAACTCGTCAACGACTTCTTTGAGGGCTTTGCACAAGGTGCGCGCGCCAATGTTCATCTCAAAGTGATCTATGGTCGTTCCAGCCATCACAAGATCGAAGCGTTGTTCAAGGCCTTCGCCCGGGCCCTCCGCGTGGCCTGTTCGCGGGATAAACAGCTTGGCGAGATGCTTCCCAGCACGAAGGGTCTTCTATGAGTGCGCCAACCAAGCGCGAAATAGCGGTCGTCGACTACCGCACAGGGAATCTGACCTCGGTTGTTAAGGCTCTGCATGCTCTGGACGCCGATATCGAGGTCACCTCCGATCCTGACGTTGTGAGCCGCGCTGCCAAAGTGGTGCTCCCGGGGGTTGGGCACTTCGGCGCCACGAAGTTTCTTGAAGATCGCGGGCTCTCCGCTGCCATCCGCTCCCGCGTCGCGGATGGTGTGCCATTTCTGGGGATCTGCGTTGGTTTGCAGTGGCTCTTTGAGGGAAGCACCGAAGCGCCTGAGGTCTCTGGTGCTGGTTTTATCACGGGTTACTGCGAGCGATTCTCTACCAGTGAAAAAGTACCGCACGTTGGGTGGAATTCGTTGACAGTCCGCCTTGGTTCACGCCTGATGGCTGGAGTCGTCGATGGATCCTATGTCTATTTCACCCATTCCTACAGGGCTCCCAAGCAAAAAGATACTGTCGCGGTTACAGAATATGGCGGGCCGTTTGCTGCGGCCGTCGAGGCTGAAAACATCATGGGCGTCCAGTTCCATCCGGAAAAGTCCGGCACGGTGGGGCTGACCATTCTCAAGAACTTCGTGGAACTCTAAATCGATGCTGACAAAACGAATCATCGCTTGCCTCGACGTCAAGGACGGTCGGGTCGTCAAGGGAATCAAGTTCGTTGATCTCATCGACGCCGGCGATCCAGCTGCCCTCGCCGTGGCTCATGCTGAGGCGGGCGCAGACGAAATAGTCCTGCTCGACATAACGGCCACTCACGAGGGGCGCGGCACGCTCATCGATACGGTCAGGCGCACCTCGCGCGGTCTCTTTGTACCTTTTACCGTTGGCGGCGGCATCCGCGCGCTGAATGACGCATCGGCAGTCTTCGACGCAGGCGCAGACAAGATCAGCGTCAACTCAGCTGCCGTCGCCCGTCCCGAGCTCATCGACGAAATAGGCCGTTGCTTCGGCGCCCAGGCGGTGGTTGTCGCTATCGATGGCCGCCGGAATGCGGCGAGCGCCAATCCAATCGCAGACGCAGAGGTCTTTACCGGAGGAGGACGCAACCCGACAGGATTGCGCGTGATCGACTGGGCGCGCGAGGCCCAGGAACGTGGCGCCGGAGAGATTCTGCTCACCTCGATGGATGCAGACGGTACTCATAATGGCTTCGATTGCGAACTCACTGCCGCAGTCAGCGGAGCTATCGCGATCCCAGTCATTGCCTCCGGGGGCGCCGGCAAAGCGTCGCATTTTGCTGAGGTTCTTGGACGGGGTCCAGGTCAAGGAAGAGCAGATGCAGCGCTCGCGGCCAGCATCTTCCATTTCGGAATCTCCAATGCTCGCGAACTCAAGACCGAGTTAGCGCGGCTCGGGGTTCCGGTGAGGCTGCCATGCTGATTCCGCCATGTTAATCCCGTCGATCGATCTAATGGGAGGCCGCATCGTTCAGCTGGTTCAAGGAGAGAAACTCGAGCTCGCCTTCGACGACTTCGATTACTGGATTCAGCGCTTCTCCAGCTACCCTCTGGTGCAGCTGATTGATCTCGATGCGGCCATGCGCCAAGGCAATAACCGCGCGCTGATCGAGAGGATATCGAGGCAATTGCCATGTCAGGTCGGCGGCGGCATCGCCACGATCGAGAAAGCCGAAGAGGTCTTGCACGCGGGCGCAAAACGAGTGATCGTCGGCTCGGCGCTGTTCCGGGCCAACGCCTCTCTTAACGATCCTGCAAATGCCGTGGACACAGAGTTCGCAGCTGCTCTTACTCATGCCATCGGAGTCGAGAAAATCGTTTGCGGAGTTGATACGAAGCGAGGCAAGATCGCCATCAAGGGCTGGAAGGAGCAGATTGCGCTCACACCAGATGAAGCGATCGCGCAGCTGGAGCCCTACTGCGGCGCGTTTTTGTACACCCATATCGACAAAGAGGGCACAATGCAGGGATTCCCGATAGACGTCGCTGAACGTCTGCGGCAAATCACGCAACGCCAACTAATCGTCGCAGGGGGCATTCGCGACACCAAGGAAGTAGAGGCTCTCGACCGAATCGGCGTCGACGCGGTCGCCGGTATGGCTGTCTACACCGGTACTATGCAGGCATGAATCGCCATCAGGATCATCGTCCACGACGCTTGGCCGCAAAATAAAGCCCCGCAGCCAGGAAACAAATCGCCACAATAGCCGCGACGAGACCCTGGCGCAGATCATGCCTGTGAAAGGCAAAGCCTGCATCGATAGTCCAAAGTACCGCAAGGCAGAGCCAGATGGTCGCGGCGCGCATCTGGAAGAGAATAGCACCACGCAAACCGGGTCTGCGCTGCCTTTGCGTTCAGACCATAGGCCAACGTAGACTTCCGCTTGCCAGTTTGAATCAAACATCGCGGCAGTGAATTTCGAGTAGAAACTTGAGGGCAGTGAGATGGCAGGTCATAAGAGTCGGCTGCGGGTCGCCAAGCGCCTCGACGAGGTTGGATTTTCAGACATTGTGCAGATCCGCAATCGCGTCATGGAGTTGCGCGCTGGCGGTCAGGTCGTACACGGATTCCACGGCGGCGAGCCTTTCTTCGAAACCCCTGACCCCGTCAAATATGCGATGACCAGGGCGCTGGTCGAGAACAAGACGAGGTATGCGCCTTCCTCCGGCATTGAGCCACTGCGCGCGGCTCTGGCGCAGAAGCTGACCAATAAAAACCATATTCCCTCTAGCGCCGGCGACGTGTTGGTGACTGCCGGCGGCGCTCACGCGATCTATGTCGCATTTCAGGCGGTTCTCGATCCCGGGGATGACGTGCTCCTCTTTTCGCCATTCTGGACGCCCATTCGCGAAATGATCAATGGCGCTCAGGCGCGGCCGCTGCTCGTGCCGACCACCAGCGCCCGCCGTCACGGCCTCACAGCTACGCTCGAGAAGATGACGACGTCGCATACCCGTGCCATTTACTACAACACTCCGCAAAACCCTGCGGGAACGGTTTTCACCAGAAGCGAAGCCGAGGAAGTGGCGGCCTTCGCTAAGAAGCACGACCTGATCGTCATCGCCGACGAAGCCTATGAAGATCTCGTCTATGAAGGTGAACACTTTTCGATTGCCTCGCTGCCCGGCATGGCAGCGCGAACGATTTCAACCTTCACTTTCTCTAAGAGCTATGGAATGACTGGCTGGCGTGTCGGCTATCTTACGGCGCAGGAACCGTTCATGACCGGGCTTCGTAAACTGGTGCTTTACTCCGTGAACGGCATCTCAACCCCATCGCAATGGGCGGCGCTCGAGGCGTTGTCCTTGCCCGAAGAAGTCTTCGCCGAGCGTCGCCGCGAATACCGGGAGCGCCGCGACCTGCTGGTCACGGGCCTCAACGAGCTTGGTCTGGAGTGCGAGATTCCTCATGGCGCTTTTTACGCCTTCCCCCGAGTCCAATCGATCCATAAGGAAAGTCGTAAAGCGGCGGAGATTCTCCTGGAGAAGGCACATGTGGCGACCATCCCTGGTTCCGTCTTTGGAGCTCAAGGGGAAGGTCATCTTCGATTCGGGTATGCAACCTCGCTCGAAGCGATCCACGACGGTCTGGAAGCCCTGCGCACCTTCCTGCGCGGATAATTTGGCGATCAACAAATGATTACAGGAGTTCAAAGAACTGCTGCACCTTCAAGCAACGTTATAGAGTCTAAAGTAGACATGAATCACGGCATCGTTTCCCGCACACACACTCTATCCCTTTTCTTCGCCGTCATACTTCTCTCTCTTTCGATTCAGGGCCGCGCCCAATCGACGACCGATCCGGCGCGGAACGCTCCGGAATGGCCCATGGCAAACCTTAACGATTCCGATTTGAGCGCGCTGGAGAATCCGGGGGCCAACTCGACCACGCCAGACTCGGACAAACTGCCCGAAGCGCCCCAGGCTGCGCAAACCGCGCCTCCGTCACAAACTACGTCGCCGGCCTCTTCCGACCCGACCCTCAACACCGGTCAACAGACGAAACGGATTCTCTTCATCATTCCAAACTTTCGCGCTGTCTCCGTCGATGAGAAGCTGCCTCCTCTTACCGCCAAGGAAGAGATCAAGCTCGTCTTGCAGGACAGCTTCGATTATTCGTCATTTATCTATGTGGGTATCGTCGCAGGCATCGGCCAGGGAGAGAATTCCTATCCGGAGTTCGGTCAGGGCGCGGCCGGATACGGTCGCTATTATTGGCATAGCATGGCTGATGCCGTCGACGAGAATGCCTTCACTGAATTTATCGTTCCTTACCTCGCTCGCGAAGACCCAAGGTATTACACCCTCGGTAGAGGAGGTTTCGCTAAGCGTCTGATCTATTCCGTCAGCCGGCTCGCGATCACCCGCAACAACAACGCGCACAACACGATCAATCTTTCTGAGATCGTCGGCGCTGGAGCCTCCTCAGGCATTTCAAACTTGTATTATCCCAGCGTCTACACCACCTGGACGAAGACCGGTCAGAAGTGGATTACTCAGATCGGAGTCGACGGCCTTGGCAACATAGCCAAGGAGTTCTGGCCGGACGTCAACGCTTACGTCTTCAAGAACAAATTCTGACCCGATTGCATTTAGCTTTGCTGCTTCAACCGCTCCGGGCATAGCGCTTCGGCGAAATGCACGGCTCGTCGCGTCGAGTTCTGGGCAATCTGCTCCCGGCAGCTAAAGCCGTCTGTAACGATGACGGTTGCGGCGTCAGCCCTCCGCACTGCCGGAAGCAGCACGCGCTCGCCGACGGCCTGAGAGACCTCGAATTTTTCTCTCTCAAAACCAAAAGGTCCAGCCATTCCACAGCATCCCGAGTCGAGATATTCAACCTCGGAACCGGTGGCGCGCAGCAGCGCCAGCTCATCATTCATCTTCATGAGCGACTTGTGATGGCAGTGGCCGTGAACCAGGAGCTTTCTCTGCGGAGTCTGAGGCGGCACATAGCCCGGCGCATAGCGCACAAGGAATTCGCTCAGAAGAAATACCTGGTCGCGAAGCCGCCCAGCTCGCGGGTCGTTTGGAAACAGATTGCGAAGCTCATCGCGGAAGACACTGGCGCAGCTAGGCTCTAGTACGACAATAGGAGTCTCGGCATCGATTTGCGTCGCAAGCGTGGTCATCACTTTCTCTAGATATTGACGGGCCTGAGGCAGCAAACCGAAATCATATAGCGGGCGTCCGCAGCAAATATGGCCGCGCGGAATCTCTACTTGGAATCCAGCGGACTCAAGCACTCGCTGAGCGGCCGTCAAGGCCGTAGGATAAAAGTAGTTGTTCCAGGTATCCGGCCACAGCAGTACCGTCGGCATCGAACTCGCAGCCTTAGCAGGAGCTGCACTCTGAAAGCTCCTTGCGGCAAACTTAGGTAAATGCCGCTGATCGGCAATGCCGGCAACCTGTTTGATCAAACCCCCAACGATCGGCGCGTGCATCGCTAAGTTTGCCAGCCCCGGAGTGACGCCGGGAATGATCGAAGCCAGATGTGCCCAACGGTCCATAAAACCGAAAAGATAATCGCGCAGAGGGTGCAAGCGTCCCTCGTAGTAATGCGACAAAAATTCAGCTTTGTAAGTTGCAACGTCCACGCCGACCGGGCACTCAGTCTTGCACGCCTTGCACGCAAGGCAAAGTTCGAGTGCCTCGTGCACAGCCTCGTTTTTCCACCCGTCTTTCAGCACGTTGCCTTCGAGCATCTCCCACAGCAGATGGGCGCGTCCGCGGGTGGAGTGGCGTTCCTCGCGCGTCGCCATGTAGCTTGGGCACATGGTGCCACCATCTGTCTTGCGGCAGGCGCCGACGCCTACGCACCGAAGCGTCGCGTCGGCGATCGACCCGTGGTCATCGGGAAAGCTGAAGTGAGTCTCATAGAAGTGTTCTTCATAATTCGCACCAAGCCTCAGATTGTCTTGTGGCTCATAAACGGCGATGGGGTCGACCAGCTTGCCCGGATTCATCTTGTTCTCCGGGTCCCAGATCGACTTGAACTCACGGAAGGCCTGCATCAGCTCCGGCCCGAACATCTTCGGCAGCAACGCCGCTCGCGCCTGGCCATCGCCATGCTCTCCCGAGAGCGAGCCGCCGTGCTCGATCACAATGTCGGCGGCGCGATCGAGGAACTCGCGAAAGTTTCGGATGCCCGCTTCGCTTTCAAGGTCAAAGTTGATGCGCAGATGCACGCACCCCTGGCCAAAGTGGCCATACATCGGACTGCGGTAGCCATACTCTTGCATGAGCCCGAAGGTCTGCCGCAGAAACGAACCAAGTTTCTCTGGCGCGACCGCGGAGTCTTCCCATCCCTCCCAGCCATGCGGCTCGCCGGGAACATAGACCGTCGCGCCCAGGGCTGATTCCCGCACCCGCCACACCCGCTTCGCCTCCTCCAGCGAATAAGCTCGCGCCACCGGAACGACATCCATGCCGCTTACCGCGCTCATCAGCGCATCGACCTGCGCATCGACCTCCTGCGCCGACCACGCGCCAAGCTCCACCAGCAGATGGCCCTTTCCCGACGGAAGCAGCACCACGTCGTCCACCGCCAACTTCTTTCGCAGCATGAAATCCACTAACATTCCATCGAAGCCTTCAAGGCCGATCGGCTTAAACGCAAGCAACGCCGGAACATGATCGGCTGCAATGAACGGGTTGGGGAAGCCAAGCGCCACAAGGCGCCGATGCGGCGGACTGTCCGTCAACTGCAGATTCGCGCCCAACACAGTGACGCACGTTCCCTCGCTGCCAACCAGCGAGCGCGCAACATGAAAGCCGTTTTCAGGTAACAGCTCGTCGAGGTTGTATCCGGATACGCGTCTTGGTATCCGCGGAAAACGTCGGCGTACCTCCTCTGCGTAGCGTTCGCGCAACTTTGCCAGGCTGGAGTAGATCTGCCCGCGCCGGCCGCCGCTGGCGATAATTGCCCGCAGTTCCTCGTCACTCGTCGCGCCCACATTCAGCTTGGTGCCGTCATACAGCAGGATGTCAAGAGACTCAACGTTGTCCACCGTCTTGCCGCCGAGCAGCGCATGCACTCCGCAGGAGTTGTTGCCGATCATGCCGCCGATCGTGCACCGACTGTGAGTGGCCGGGTCTGGTGCGAAGGTCAAATGATGCACTTCAGCAGCGTCGCGCACGCGGTCCAGCACAATTCCGGGCTCAACGCGCGCGCGCTTGGATGCTGGATCGAGCGCAACGATCTGATTGAGGTATTTTGAAAAATCGAGAATCACAGCGACATTACAACACTGGCCGGAGAGGCTCGTACCTCCGCCGCGCGCCAGAATCGGAGCACCAACGGCGCGGCACGCAGCCACGGTCGCTTCTACGTCGCTTGCATCACGTGGGATCACGAGGCCGATCGGCACCTGGCGATAATTCGACGCGTCGGTCGCGTAGAGAGCGCGCGAGCTAACGTCGAACCGTACCTCGCCTCGCACCGTCTTCTTGAGAAGACTTTCCAGCTTTTGGGAATCGCTGAAGCTCTCATGTGCATGAGGCCTCTGCTTCAGAATGTTGAAGTTTCCTGCGGTTGTCGTCACGGAAAGATGGTACCAGCGAAATGACTCTGAGGCAGTAAGCTAGGCGAGAGCCGCTTCAGTGCCCTCGGCCTCTCCTGTAATGTCTGCACCCGCCGCATGCCTCATCGCCCGGAAAACAATCGTCAACAACGCGGAAACCAGCAGGTTTGTTGCCAGTGCGGGAATCGCAGCATACATCGCGTAAGTCTGCCCGCCAATGTGCAGCGGAAAAATCGAGCTCTTCAAATCGCGGGCGACGGCCATCGCCGTTCCGGTTGCCATCCCCGCCGCCCATCCCCAAAAGAGCGCCTTGCCATGAAACCAACGTGTGAAGACGCCAAAGACCACAGAAGGGAAAAGCTGCCCAATCCATATCCCGCCGAGGAGTTGCAACTCGATCGCATACTGCGCCTTCACAAGGAGCACAAAAGCAAGAGCGCCGAGCTTGATAAAGATCGAAACCAGCCTGGCGTTGTGTGCTTCCTCGGAATTCGTCATCTTGCGATGCAGCAGCTCGCCGAGCAGATTGCGGGTAAACAGATTCGCTGAGGCAATCGACATGATCGCCGCCGGCACCAGCGCGCCGATTCCGATTGCGGCCAGGCAAAAGCCCGCAAACCAGTCCGGGAACATCTTTACGAAGAGCAGCGGCACCACGCTCGATGTATTAGCCGTGTGAATGCCGGCGGCCAGCGCCATAAATCCAAGAAGCGCGACGAGCGCCAGCAACAAATTGTAAGCTGGCAGCAGCGCGGCATTCCGCCGGATCACCCGTCCGCTTGCTGAACTCAAAACACCGGTAATGGTGTGTGGGTAGAGCACCACAGCCAGCGCCGAGCCAAAAGCCAGAGTCGAGTAGCTTAGATACTGCGAAGATGGCAATATCAGCGAGCCCGGCGGAGTATGTTGCTTGAGCGCGGAACCGGCGGCGCTGAAGATATGCCCGTAACCACCCAGCTTCGCGGGAATGACGATGATCGCCGCCAGCACCATGATGTAGAGCATGATGTCCTTCACGATCGCGATTGCCGCCGGCGCCCGCAGCCCGCTGGTATAGGTATATGCAGCCAAAATGAGGAAGGCCGCAATTAGGGGCCACTCGCCGCGAATGCCCAGCGCTGCGATCACTTCGCGCATCCCAACCAGCTGTAGCGCAATATACGGCATCGTCGCCAGGATTCCCGTAAGCGCAATCGCAATCGAAAGCGCGCGGCTGCCATAGCGTCCGCGCACGAAGTCGGCGAGCGTCACATAGCCGTTGCGATGACAGGTCGCCCATAGCTTCGGCAGCACCAGCATCATGTAGGGGTACAGAAGAATGCAGTAGGGAATCGCGAAGAATCCGTAAGCACCTACTCCATAGAGAGCCGCCGGAACGGCGATGACTGTATATGCGGTATAGAAGTCTCCACCGATCAGGAACCAGGTGATCAGCGTCCCAAACTTCCGCCCCGCCAGCCCCCATTCTTCGAGACTGTTGAGATCGGCGGCGCGCCAGCGGGCGGCCAGGAATCCAGCAACGGTGACTAGCGCGAAGCAGGCGACAAACACAACAATCGCGATGGGGTCAATCGTAGAAGGCATGCCGAAGTGAATCTATCCTAACCAATCGAAGGCGAGAAGGGACAGCCCGGTTCTCACTCGGCCGACGTTACCTGCCTAGCGCAACAAGCTCCCATTCGGGCCCGTCCATTCGTCGACCACGATGCCGAGATCGTTTAACACTTGAATGGTGGCCTCGACGTTGCGTCGCACCGCGGGCCGGTCGGCCTTTGTCTCGATCGGAGTCTCCTCAATCGCGATCACCCGCCCATAGGGCCATGCTCCCTGCGGGACCGCAGCCAGCGCCGTCGGCAGATCGGCGAGACGGATGTCCAGCTCCTGCTTGCGCGCGTCCGCTGGGCGGAGCATCGTTCCCGTCCCGTAGGCGTTTGGGGTGACATCGGGCAAGATGACCCGCATATGGATTGTGTCGCGCCCAACGGTAAGAAAAGGATTGGCCCAGTTGTTCTCGGTATGCACAGCCAGATACCTGCTCTTCGCGGGCGGCGGAATCTGGTCAATCTCTTGCCGCGCAGTATCTTTCGCCTGTTGCGCAGCCTCGGCCGCTTTGCGTGCCTCCTCGGCCGCATCAGAAGGCGGTTGATTGATCTTCGAGCAACCGGCCAGCGCCGAGACCAGAAGGCAGCCCAAAGTGAACTTGTAAAGCGAAGCGCGCACACTGCCAAGGATATCAAGGATGTGGCCGTAAATAGCGATCCGAAGGCTGGTTTTGACGGGTGAGCCTAATCATGAAACACCCCAGATTCAGCGCCCTGTCCAAACCGGCGGCCGCTTTTCCAGAAAGGCGCGAGTCCCTTCTGTCTTGTCCTCCGTCGCGCAGCAGACGCCAAAGAGGGAAGCTTCCAGATCGAGCGCGTGGCGCAACGGCAAATCGTATCCGGCATGGACGGCGGCAATCGTCTGGCGGATGGCCAGCGGGGCGTTGGCGGCCATCGCCAGCGCGAGTTCCTCACCACGCTTCAAAAGGTTGCCAGCCGGGACCACCTCGTCAACCAGTCCCAAACGAAATGCCTCTGCGGCCGAAATAATCTCGCCAGTCAGCAGCAACTTGAGGGCCGCGCCCTTGCCGATCAGGCGAGGCAGCCGCTGCGAGCCTCCGTAGCCGGGAAGCAGGCCAAGCTTCACCTCCGGCTGGCCGAGCCTGGCCGTCTCGCTGGCCAGACGCACGGTGCAGGCCATCGCCAGCTCGCAACCTCCACCGAGGGCAAAGCCGTTGATGCAGGCGATTACCGGCTTGCCGCAGTTTTCGATCAACTCCAGGATGCGCTGGCCGCGAGCAGCAAGCCGCTGCCCCTCGGTAGCCGAGATCGCAGCGAGCTCCTGGATGTCCGCGCCTGCGGCAAAGGCCCTTTCACCCGCCCCTGTCAACAGAACCGCCCGGACGCTCTCGCTTGCCGCCAATTCAGTAAAGGCGCGTTCGAGCTCGGAAAACATCGCTTGGTTGAGCGCGTTCAGCACCTTGGGCCGATGGAGTGTCACGATCGCAAGCGGTTCGCGAATCTCAAAGAGGATGTTTTCGAAGCTCATAAGGGCACCTAATAAAGTCGGCTTACTTGGGAAGCCGACTAGCTAGCCCTTCGCCCGCGACTTGGCGATGGCGTCAAGGACTCCGTTAAGGAAATTGATTGACTCCGGTGCGGAGTAGCGCCGCGCTACCTCCAGCGACTCGTTGATGATGATCGGCGCCGGGGTAGCAGGGAAGCCAAGCATCTCCGCTACCGCCGCACGCAGCACATTGCGGTCGACCGCCGGCATGCGTGTCAGCCGCCAGTTCGCGGAGTGCTGCTCGATCAGCGCGTCAATCTCCGCCTCGCGAACACTCGCCACACGGTAGATGTCTTCCGCAAATCCGCGCGTCTCGGAGTCAAGCTCCGACTCGGATCGCGCCTCCCAAAAGGATTTCTGCACCTGCTCCGGCGTCTGCTTGCCGATGTCGCCCTGAAAGAGCATCTGCATCGCCAGTTCACGGGATTTCCGCCGCTTGCCAGTCGCGCTCACTTAGTCGCCTCGACGGAACTCCCGCCTGCCTTGAGCTTCCGGTGAATGGACACCATCTCGATCGCCGCCACCGCTGCCTCAAATCCCTTATTGCCCGCCTTGATCCCGGCCCGATTCAGCGCCTGCTCCAGGTTTTCGCAGGTGAGCACGCCAAACGCGTGAGGAATCCCAGTGTCCTGCTGCGACTGACCGATGCCACGCGAGACCTCGTTGTAAATGGCCTCATAATGCGCAGTTTCGCCGCGAATCAGGCAGCCAAGGGCAATGATGGCGTCGAACTTCTTCAACTCAGCAAGGGCCCGAGCCGCCGAGGGAACCTCCCAGGCTCCGGGCACGCGCACGATCTCGATATCCGCCTTTGACGCGCCACTGCGATAAAGGGCGTCGAGCGAGCCTTCGAGCAGGCGATCCGTAATGACCGCGTTCCAGCGCGCAACGACGATCGCGAATCGCATTCCGGCCGCCGACAGGTCGCCCTCGATGGCTATCGGCTTACCCTTCAGCGGCTCTGTCCACTCCCAGAAAGCGAAACGGTGCCCGGCAACTGGTTCGACGGTAAACACGCGCGACTTCCAGGAGCTGTCCACGATTTCTGATATCGACCCGTCCGGAGCGTGCGCCGCCACCCAGCCCTTGGCGATTTCGTGAATTGAATCAAGGCCCACAACCTGAATCAGAATCTCTGCGGGAGCCGGCGTCGGCCCCTCCACGATCTCCAGATTGCCGATCGGGGCCAGGAACGGAGCACCCCGGCCGCCGCCGACCTGCCATCCGCGGCCCGGTTCAAAGCCGACCGCCGCGCAGAAACTGGAAAACTGGTCGTAAACCTCAGGTGAAGCGGCCCTGCGAACGAAGGTAATGCCCTTGATCATCTCTACTACAGTAACAGCGGAAGATTCGGTCAGGGAGCTGCCCGGCAATGAGGCTGGACTAACCAGGAATGTTTGAAATTTTCCGTAATTTCTATTGCATTTTCCGTCACAGCATGACAATCTCTCAAAGGCGTAGGAAAACCCCGATGCAACGCACATATCTAAACTCGATGCGTAGACTGCCTCAACCAATACTTGGACGAGGAAGTCGCCGGGCATGGTCACAAGATTCTATTAGTGATCTCGCTAGCTCCTTCGCAATTCGCACCCACAATTAAGCGCCACTAGAAGGTAAATAAAGCATCCGTACTTTGGCTGCGATGTAGTCACCGCCTTCGCTCACACCTCTCTCTCTACGGGAGAGTCCAGGCTCGTGGCCGCTTGTCTAACCTCCGGCGAATCCGGATAGAAGGTATGGCATGTGATGTTCAAGATATTTATCAGAGGAGGCATCGCCCACGGCCGCACTTCGTTGTGTGCCACCTGCGCCTCGGCGCACATCGTCACCGGGTTCCGCGAGTCCGAGATGGTGGTGATCTGCACCGAAGCGAACCCCCATATCCCGATCCGCTTTGAGGTCAAAGAGTGCACGGAGTACTCTGCCCGGGAGCGGCCTGCACCCGCGCCTGTGCCCAGAAAGGTCGGGTTCTTTGTGGACGAGTCGACGACCAGCGGGGAAGAGCATGAGATCGTTGTAATCGACAAATGACTCAGTGAACAGGGCTTCCTATAGCTCCCGGTGAGGGATCGTAGACGCCCTTTGTATTTGAACGATATGAAATCCGTCGCAGACATGCGATTCCAGGCGCTGTCTCTGGGTTGGCAGGGAAATCGGCTGGTATAGTGTCCCTCATGTTGATCTTTGTAGGTGTGGTTCTGTCGCTGTTTGCGGCGATTTTGGCTTGTCTGGAGATTGGCTGGCGGATCCGAAGCGCCGGGCTGACCGACGAGACACCGAACTCCGACGCCGGCCTGAACGCTCTGGACGGCGCCGTCTTCGGCCTCATGGGCTTGCTCATTGCCTTCACTTTTTCAGGAGCGGCGTCTCGCTTCGAGGCGCGAAGGTCGCTGATCGTGCAGGAAACCAATGACATCGGAACAGCCTATCTGCGGCTTGATATGTTGCCCGCCGATGCGCAGCCGCAGCTGCGGCAGGACTTCCGCAACTATGTCGATGCTCGTCTCGAGTTTTACGCCGTGCTATCAGGCGATCTCATCGCTGCCCGCGCGGTCTACGCCAAAGGTACGGCACTCCAGCAGAAGATATGGTCCGAGGCGGTTGCCGCCACCTCCCGGCAGAGTTCGGCTGCGGTCACCTCGCTGGTTCTGGGTTCGCTAAATTCGATGATCGACGACACCACTACGCGCTTAATGGCGCTGGAGACCCATCCCCCAGTGGAAATCTATATGGCTCTGGGCGCGCTGGTCATGGCGAGTTCGCTGCTTGCCGGCTTTGCCATGGCCAAGTCGGGGCGTCGGAACTGGACGCACATGCTGATCTTCGCCGCGGCAGTTGCCTTTGCCGTCTATCTGATTCTTGACCTCGACTATCCGCGGCTGGGCCTGATTCGGATCGACAGCGCCGATCACATCCTCGTCGACTTGCGAAACGGCATGAAATAGCCGGGTGCAGTCGAAAACCACGTCGGGAGCTCCGCGCAATGGCGGTTTTCTCAACTTAATGTAAACTCCGGCGGCAAAGCGCCGTCTATATGAGCGAATGGCTTATGCCG
Organism: uncultured Acidobacteriaceae bacterium; assembly: GCA_963826855.1. Taxonomy (GTDB): domain Bacteria; phylum Acidobacteriota; class Terriglobia; order Terriglobales; family Acidobacteriaceae; genus Acidisarcina. Next base: position 59,921 of record CAWGZE010000025.1, on the reverse strand, counting down.
CTGCAAACGAGATGGCAGTGAGTGGCGATACGGCCGTCGCGCCCCCCGCGGTGATGGGTCTCGACGACATTGAAGGAGTAATGCGCCTCTATAGGGCCCGAATCCTTCGCTACGCTATGTTTGCCGTCCGCGACCGTGATGCGGCCGAGACCATCACCCAGGAATGCTTCCTGAAGGCCTATAGGGCGCGGGAAAGCTTCCGCGGCGACTGCAGCCTGAGCACCTGGCTGATGCAGATCGCGGTGAACCTGGTGAGGGATTACGCTCGCAGCAAGCAGTTCCAGTTCTGGAAGCGGGCGCAAACCTCGGCCGTTGATGTCTCGGAAGTGACTGAATTTCTGAAGCATCCGGGGAGTTCGGCGGAATCCGGCGTACTTGCCCGGGAGCAGCTGAAGGCGGTATGGGCAGCGGTCGAGAAGTTGTCCAAGATGCAGCGAGAGGTATTCTTGCTGCGCTTTGTCGAAGAGATGGAGCTACGTGAGATCGCTGAGTTGACGGGGATGAAGGAAAGTACAGTTAAGTCCCATCTCTATCGGGCCCTGAACTCAGTGAGGACCCGAGTGCTGACGGAAACGGACGGAGCGCAATGAAGACAGACATCCAGAACAGGCAACATCTGACGGCGAAGGAGATTTCGCGGTGGCTTGTGGAAGGTCCGGAGCAATCGGCCAGCCAGCACGTGCAAACCTGCTGGGCCTGCCAGGCGAAGTTGGCTGAGGCTCAAGCGCCGTTGACCACATTCCGTGGCGCACTGGTGGAGTGGAGCGAGGCCCAGGCGGCTCGGCCTATGCCACAAACTACTATCACCAGGAATGAACGTCACTGGGGACTTCGTCTATGGCTTCCGGTCGCCAGTTTTGCGCTAGCGGCACTCCTGCTGCTTGGTTACACCAAGGTTCCCGGCTTCTTCCACGGGCACTCCAGTGGGCAGCCGTTGGTTGCAACCGCATCGGCGACGACCGACTCAGACGAGGCTCTCTTGGATCAGGTCGATACCGAGGTTTCTGAGGCTGTCCCTGATGCGATGGCCCCGTTGACGGACCTCGTGGCATGGGATTCCGGCGAGGGGTCCTCCACGAAAACGCCGACCGCCGAGAAACACTCAGCACGCAAGACTTCCACCAGGCCAGTGAGCGCCAAGCCGCAACCTGACGGGTCGAAGTAAAGGAAAGAAATGGCACGAAAGAGCGAAAACGTCGGGAAAATCCGGAAAACACCGCCAGCTAAGTGGGCGCTCCTCCTGTTGCTCGGAGCGCTTGCCTGCGGAACTGCGGTGACTGCTCTCGCCCAGGACGGTGGCGGCAATCCACCGCCTCCCATGCAGTCAAATCGGCCGCCCATGGAGCGCGCCTTTGATGGCCATGGCGGTATGGGCAGAGAGGGCATGGGGCGCTGGTGGGACAATCCGCAAGCCGCCAAGGACCTCAACTTGGCTCCCGACCAGAAGCAGAAGATGGACGATATCTTCCAGCAGAACCGCCCGAAACTCGTCGATCTTCACGCCGCAGTGCAAAAGGAAGAAGAGACCCTGTATCCGTTGCTGAATGCCGATTCTCCTGACGAGGCCAAAGTTCTTGCCCAGATCGATAAGGTGGCGCAGGCCCGCGCCGAGCTCGAAAAAGCGAATGCCCGGATGCTTCTCGCCGTCCGTCAGGTGCTCACAGCCGATCAGTGGACCAAGCTGAGAGCGGCCCGCGCTCAAAGGATGGCGGCACGTGGCCCACGCGATGGCGGTCCGGGCATGGGGCCGCCGCCCCCAAATTAGACCAGGTTTGCAGTAGCGAGCGAAGCGCCTTTGGCCAAGCCGGCGAAGGCGCTCTTTTTTTGCCTGGGCGGAAGCTCACGATCCCATGCCGGAAAGCGGAAGCTGCGCCAGTTGGTGCCCCAGGCCCCAGTCAACACGGAAAAGTTACAATAGAGCTTGGGATTTCCCAGTAAGGAATGGCATGTACGAAGTAACCGTAGAGGCGGGTTTTTCCTCCGGACACTACCTGCGCAACTACAAAGGTAAGTGCGAGAACCCGCATGGACACAATTACCGCGTCGAAGTCACGCTGCGCGGAGAGACCCTCGACAAGGCTGGTCTGCTGCTCGATTTCAAGGACCTGAAGCAGGTCATGCGCCCGGTCGTCGAGCGCCTCGACCACCAGATGATCAACGACCTCGAACCCTTCACCGAGATCAATCCCTCGGCGGAGAATCTGGCGCGCTACTTTTTCGACGAAACCAACCGCCAGCTCGACGAAATGACCGCCGGCCGCGTCCGAGTCAAAGACTGCACCATCTACGAGACCGACACGACCTCAGCGAAGTACTACGAGTAGGCCCGCGTTGTATCTGATCGAAATCTACAAATCCGTTCAGGGAGAATCGAGCTTCGCCGGCTGCCCCTGCATCTTCGTCCGCCTCGCCGGATGCAACCTGCGTTGCGCCTGGTGCGACTCTGAATATACCTTCAAGGGCGGCTACAAGCTAAGCGAAGACGAAGTCGTCGCCGAGATCCAAAAGCTCGCCCATGTACGCCTGATCGAGTTCACCGGCGGCGAACCGATGCTGCAGGAGCGCGAACTCGTCCCGCTGATGGCTCGACTGATTGCTTCCGGATATGAGCTCATGATCGAAACCAGTGGCGAACGCCCGCTGGCCAGCGTTCCCGTCGAGGTTCACAAGATCGTCGACGTAAAGTGCCCCGGCTCCGGCGAGGGCGGCAGCTTCCGCATAGAGAATCTCGCCGCGCTCACCAAACGTGACGAAGTAAAGTTCGTCATCAGCGACCGCGCCGATTATGAATTCGCCCGCGATTTTGCCCGCACACAGGGGCTAGAGCAGAAAGCCGGTTCGGTCCTCTTTTCTCCCGCCTTCACCAAAACACCATCTCCCATTCGAACGGCCGAAAACTGCCTCCTCGATCCCCGACGGCTCGTAGAGTGGATCCTGGCCGACGGCCTCGAAGCGCGGCTAAGCCTCCAAATCCACAAGTTCATCTGGGAGCCCGCGATGAAGGGCGTCTAGGGCCCTAAGAATTGCTCTGTGAAAGTGCCGCTCGAGCCAAAGGCCGCAGCGACAACGAGCGTCATCCCGCCTATTTCGTCCCCGCCGCCAGATACTTATCGAAGGGGATCTCAAAGTAGAACAAGTCCTTCCCATCGGAAGCCTGCAGCCTCCGCAGGTAGAGCTTCGCGCCCTTCAGCGGATTGTCCAATGCCTGCACATCGTAGAAGAGAAAACCCGCCCGCGTCGTGTGTGCCTCGACCACAATCGCCTGATACTCGAACTCGTTAAAGTCCGCTTCGATCTTTGGGTCTTTCGATTTAGGCTTGGTGTTGAGCCCGGGAATCGATATCTTTGCTCCTCCGGGATTTTTCACGTCTGTGGTGCGCCGCTCAACATCTTCCGGCTCGGCAGCAGGAATCTTATCGCCGCTGGCCGTAATGAAGTGAATCCGCGCCTGCTCCAGGCTGATCGGCTTGTCCCCGTCGTTGGTGACAATGATGCGGATCGGCATGAATCCATACTTCAGGTAATCGATGCGAAAACAGCTGGCCTTCTCTCTCGTGTTGTACGGATCGGCGGCGATGGTCACATGCTCATCAGCGTGGGCCTCAAAAGCTGGGTAGCTCGATGCTGCGCCAGCCGGCGGCGGAGGATGCTCGGCTCGGACCAAACGCGTGCAAAGCAACAGTAGTCCGCAGGTCAGAGTGGTGATGAGGAAGCGGCGAGTCACTGGCACGATTATCATCAACGATTAAGACTTGCGCAAAGCTGGATTCGGGAGCGGTACTGCGCAGGCGAAGATTGAGGTTTGGCCCCTTGCTGATGTTCCTCTATAGCCTCGCGTGGGTGGCAGTTCTCGCGGTCAGCGCTCCGTGGTGGCTGTGGAAGATGGCCATCACTGGCAAGTATCGCGAAGGCCTGGCGGAGCGGCTAGGAAAGGTCCCGCCGCGACTGTTTTCGGCGGACGATCGCCGGCCGGTGATTTGGATCCATGCCGTCTCGGTCGGCGAAGTCATCGCCATCAGTGGACTGGTGCGCGAACTTCGAGCCAGGGCACCCCGCTATCGGATCGCTGTCTCGACCACCACCCGCACGGGCCAGCAGGTGGCCCGTGAGCGCTTTGGGGCCGAGAATGTCTTCTACTATCCGCTGGATTTCGCCTCTGCCGTGCGCCCCTATATTCGCCAGCTGCGGCCAAAACTGTTCGTCCTGGCGGAGACCGAGTTCTGGCCGCGCATGCTGTACGAGTGTCGAAGGGCGGGAATCCCCGTCGCAGTCGTCAACGCACGCATCTCCGATCGCTCCTATCCTCGCTATCTGCGTTTGAAAGCGCTCTGGAGGAGAATTCTCTGCGGATTGGCGATCGCACTGGCGCAGACCGATGAAGATGCCGTGAGACTGCGTGCGATCGGTGTTCCCGCCGATCGGGTCAAGCTGGGCGGAAATCTCAAATACGACGTTCGCGCAAACTCCGCCTCGGCAGTCGTAGAGTCGATCCGCACCGCCCTGCCACATGGAGCAAAGTTGCTAGTCTGCGGCAGCACGCTGGAGGGTGAAGAACAACTCCTGCTCGACGCGTGGCTCCTGCTCATCGCGGAGCACCCGGAATTGCGCATGGTACTCGCCCCCCGCCATCCGGAACGCTTCGCTCAGGTCGGCGCACTCCTCGGTCGCAGCGGGATCAGATGGTTCCAGCGTTCTGAGTGGGAAACGTCCCGGCAACCGAATTTCGAACCCGGCTCGATCCTGCTTCTCGACTCGATTGGAGAGCTCGCCGCGGTATATTCGCTCGCGTCATTGGCCTTCGTTGGCGGAAGCCTCGTAGCCGCTGGCGGCCACAATCCCCTCGAGCCAGCCCAGTTCGGCGTCCCCATACTCATCGGCACACACTATGACAACTTCCAGGAAATCGTCGAGAAATTAAAAACCCGGCAAGCAATACGAATTGTGGAACCGGCAGAGCTGAGCGTCGTATTACTCACCATGCTGGGTGAGCAGAGCACATCGCGGACCATGGGGGATCGCGCCCGCGAGGTTTTCCACGCCGAGGCCGGAGCAACCGCCCGCGCGGTCGATGCCCTCCTCGTTCTGCTGCCGGAGACTGCCGCTTGATCCGCGCGTATTTAGCGCCGCTGTCTGCGATATACGGTGCCGCAGTCGCAACAAAAAACCTCGCCTACGAAAATCGATGGCTGACGGCAAAGCTGTGCTGGCCGGTCGTCAGCATCGGCAATCTTTCGGTTGGAGGTTCCGGAAAAACGCCGCTCACCATCCGCCTCGCCGAGTTGCTCACCGCTGAGGGGATCGCGGTCGACGTGCTCTCCCGAGGCTACGGTCGCGCCTCCCGCGCCACCGAACAAGTCGACCCAAACGGAGACGCCGAACGCTTCGGCGACGAACCGCTGCTCATCGCACGCCGTACCGGAGTACCAGTGTTCGTCGGCGCCAGCCGTTATCAAGCAGGCCTCTTGGCCGAAGCCAAATCTCAAGATCACGACCAGCGAGCCTCGGCCGTTCATCTCTTGGACGACGGCTTCCAGCATCGCCAGCTCGCCCGCGATGTCGACATCGTCGTGGTTCACCGCACCGATTTTTCTGAAAGATTGCTTCCCGCTGGACGTCTTCGCGAACCGCTCTCCGCAATGCGCCGGGCGGATTTCCTCGCCCTCCGCGAAGAGGACGCTGATCTGGAGCCGCGCTTGCATCGGCTAAGAGTCACCGCTCCGATCTTGTGGATGCGGCGTTCTTTGGCCACACCCAACGAATTGGCCGGAACCACCGCGAAGGTCATTGCGTTCTGCGGCATCGCCCGGCCGGAGGAGTTTTTCTCCGCCTTGATCGCGAAAAACATCAACGTCGAGCTCGCCGTGACCTTCGCCGATCACCACCGGTATTCAGGCGACGATGCGAATCGTCTGAAAACGGCCGCGGCGGAAGCACACGCCCATGCTTTCGTGACCACCGAGAAGGATGCGGTAAAGCTAGATCCCTCCCTGCTCCAAGTTCTTGAATCCGTTGCGCCATTGCGCGTTGCCAGGCTGGAGGTTTCGCTCCGCGACGAGGATGCGTTCACCCGCCAGCTACAGCAAAAGCTGTAACTATCTTTGCCGCACTGAATCGGGCGCAGACCTGTGACCTGCATCACTGTCTAATTTGAAATCTGGATCCATAGTGATGATGTCCGGAGGTACCACCCCATGTCTACCACTACTTCACATAGCACGCTCCCAACAACCTTTGCCGCGCCGAAACGCATTCTGGTCGCCACCGATCTATCTGATTGCGACTACCTGGTTCCTTACGTGGTTGCGCAAGCCAAGGCCACCAATGCACGCGTCACCATCGTGCATGCCGTCGTTCCATCGAATTCATTCCCGCTCGAGGCTGGGGCCGTTCCCTATATCGATCGCGAAACCATGGATGGCGATGCCCGTAAAGTGATGCTCAAAATGGCGCACAGGCTCGAAGAGCATGGCGTCGTCTGCAATATCGATATTCAACACGGTTTCGCTTCCGACGTCCTCCGCGAAGCGATTGCGGATACCGGCGCGACCCGGATCATCATGGGCACGCACGGCCGCGGCAAACTGGGCCAGTTTGCTCTGGGCTCGGTTGCCAATGAGTTGCTCAAGACCGTCGACGTTCCAATCTTTGCCGTTGGTCCGGGCGTACACGGCTCATCGCACCATGCGATTCCAAGGAAGATCCTCCACCCAGTCTCTATGGTTGGCGACTTCCAGCGCGGCGTGGACTTTGCCGCAGAACTCGCCAGCACCTACAACGCCGAGTTGACTCTGATGCACGTGATGAACCCCGACTTCGGGAAGACCGGGTCTGAACGCTCCCTGACCTGGGCCCGAACGGCGCTTGCCGAGCTGGTGCCGAAGGGAGTCGAGTTTGCGCACCCAGTTCAGTTCGTGACGACGTGTGGCAAAGTCGTTGAGGAGGTACTCGCCGCCGCCGCCCACATCGAGGCCGACTGGCTGGTTCTGGGTGTTGACCCCGACTTCCACCTCTGGTCGTTGAACGATTCGACTGCTTACAAGGTGCTCGCGTCAGCCACTTGCCCGGTCATTACCGTTCGCCGCGGTTCGAGCCTCGCAACCGAGAAGGAGATCGGGATGCACTACGAGCAAAAGGAAGGTGTTCCTCACATCGTCCACGCTTAGTAGGCACCTGGTCGCTGGATTATCGCCATTACGGAGGGTAGTATGAGTCATACCTTCCGTAAGGGCGATTTATGTCTTTGAGTCGTCGCATCTCGTCGCAAAAGTGTTCAGATTGTCAAAATCGTGGTCTGCGCACTTTTTGCAATCTGAGCGATGCTGCTCTGCACCGGTTTGAGGAGATCGGTACTCCGGTCTCTCTTCCCGGACGCGCGACGCTCTTCCGGGAAAGTGAGCGCGCCAACGCGATCTTCGTCGTCTGCACTGGGCAGCTGAAGCTCACAACCACTTCAAAAGATGGCCGCACGATGATCCTGCGCCTGGCGTTGCCCGGAGACGTGCTCGGCCTGAGCGCGGCCCTCGGCAATATGCCCTACGAGGTCACGGCGGAGACGGTCGAACCTTCCTCGCTGAGAAGCGTCCGTAAGGCCGATTTCTTATCGTTCCTCTCGGAGTTCTCTGAAGTCGGGGAAAAAACCTCGAGCTCCATCGCACGAGAGTATCGCGCCGTCTATCTCGATGCCCGCCGGCTTGCCCTCTCCAGCTCCGCCGCGGGCCGGCTCGCCCAATTGCTCTTTGATTGGGCCACTACGGCGGCGTGCGGTACGCCCGACCTTCGCTTCACGATGGCGCTGACCCACGAGGAACTTGCCAGCATGGCCGGCACCTCACGCGAGACCGTAACCCGCCTGCTCAACCAGTTTGAACGTGACCACCTGATCACTCGCCGCGGTGTCTCTATCACCATCGTCAATCCCTCCGGTCTCTCTGAGCTCGCTCTCTAGCCCATCGAGCTGCCCGCGATCAATTTTCCGACCAGCAAGGTCGAATCTCCTCAAATAACCTTCGTGACCTGCATCACTGCCGCCGCGTCGTCCTCCGTTCATAGTGAAGGCAAGAAGGTAAGGAGGCGAGCCATGCATACCGGCGCCCTTAGATTCAAGACAATCACGGTTGCTACCGACCTCGGAGACTCGGCGTCCTCCGCGTTGCGATACAGTCAGGCGATCGCCCGCCAACATCAGTCGACCCTGGTTCTGGTTCACGTCATAGATCCGGTGGGCTACGCATTTCCCGAAGGAACGCCTGCTTGGCTCGATGCGGACCAGGCCGCCCGCGAAGAGCTGGCCAGAATTGAAGAAGAAACCCGGCAGCAGGGAATTCCGGTTCATTCCGTCGTCGAGACCGGAATCGTCTGTGAACGCATCGTGCAGGCCGTCAAAGACAATCATTCCGATCTGCTGGTGCTGGGCACGCGGGGAAAGACCGAGGCTGGCCGCGCCGCGCTGGGCATGGTCGCTCGGCAACTGCTCGCCAAGGCCCCGTGCCCTATCCTGACCGTGTCGCCCGATGCCGACGTCTCTCTGCCTTGGGCGGGACGCTGGCACCGTGTCCTGGCAGGCACCGACTTTTCAGCTGTTTCTGTCTCGGCCCTGCTGCGCGCCCATCAGATGGCTCACAAAGAGCTGATCGCGCTTCATGTGTCCCGCTGCCAGAGAGAGGATGAGTGCTTCCAGTGCCTCGAAAGACTGCGCTTTCTCGCGCCGTTCAATGAATCGCACACCGTGCCGGTCGAACACATAGTTAAGTCCGGCGACGCCAACGACCTCATCCCGGAGTACGCCTGGAAGCTGCACGCCGACCTCGTTGTCCTCGGATCGCCGGCCAACGTGCGCACCGGCGAGGAACTGGGAACCAGCACCGTCATGCACGTCATCTCCAAGGTCAAATGCCCGGTTCTATGTGTGCCGATGTCGACCGGGGTTTCGAATCTCAATCTGATTCGCGAAGTCGCCGTGGCGCACTAGCGGCAATCAACGCCCCCGCAGCCGGTTGATCTCGCGCCGGTCGCGCTTCGACGGCCTTCCTGCCGGAATCGCCTCGAGCTGCGCCATCGCCTTCCGCTCCGCCGCAACCTTGAGCCGCAACTCACGGCTCGCGTCGGTCTCGCGATAGAGAGCCTGCGCCACCGCAGCCTGCCCGCGAACTTCGCTCAACTGCAGGACCTTCACCTGAAACTCGCCGCCTTCATTCCGAATGTGCAGCATCTCTCCGGTCTTCAGCTCGCGCCCCGCTTTGGCCGGCTGGCCATGGGCCGCAATCCTGCCCAGTTCACAGGCGCGCGCAGCGAGCGATCGCGTCTTGAAGAAACGCGCCGCCCAAAGCCACTTGTCCAGCCTCATGCCGCCTTCGCCTTTCGATCGGTTCTCATCGTTCTATTTTGAACGCAGCACTTCCTAACCGGCCAGCTTCGATTTACCTTCAATCAATGCCCTCCGCATTGCCTAACCCAGCGTCCAACCCAACCCCAAACATCGTCCGCTACGGACGCTTCCTCGTCTTCGTCGCCGGACTCGGCGGCCTGCTCTACGGCATCGATGTCGGCATCATCGCCGCCGCCCTGCTCTATCTGAACAAGACCATCAACCTCACCGTCGAGCAGACCTCGATCATCGTCGCCGCGGTCCTCGGCGGAGGCATGTTCTCCTCCCTCGTCGCCGGCGTCCTCGCCGATTGGCTCGGGCGCAAGAGGATGATGATCGTCAGCGGCCTGCTCTTCGTCGTGAGCGTCGGGCTGATCGTCGTCTCGCAGGGATTCGTCCCGCTCTTCCTCGGCCGCCTCCTGCAGGGCTTCAGCGGCGGCGTGATCGCGGTCGTCGTGCCGCTCTACCTCGCCGAATGCCTCGGCGCCAACAACCGCGGCCGCGGCACGGCAGTCTTCCAGTTCATGCTCACCTTCGGCATCGTGATCGCCTCTGTCGTCGGCTGGTTCTACACCCGTCAGGCCGAAGCAGCGATCGCCGCCGCTGCCGGAAATCAGGATTTAATCCTCGCCGCCGCTAACCACGCCTGGCGGGGCATGTTCCTCGCCATCGTCTATCCCGGATTGGTCTTCTTCCTCGGCTCGTTCTTCCTCAGCGAGTCCCCGCGCTGGCTCTTTCGCCACGGCGAAGAAGAACAGGCTCTCTCAGCCTTGCGGCGCTCTTCGCCCGAAAACGAAGCCCAGCTGCAAATGCACGAGATGAAGTCGCTCGCCGCTGAGAACCAGAGAAAGACCGATTCGCACAGCACCGGCTCACTAGTTCAGCGGAAGTACGTTGTGCCCTTCATCCTCGCCTGCATCGTGCTCGCCTGCAATCAGACCACCGGCATCAACTCCGTCCTCGGTTTCCTGGTCATCATCCTCAAACAAGCAGGCATGACCGCTAGCCACGCGACCGAAGGCGATGTCGCCGTCAAGGTTCTGCAATGCGCGATGACCGTCGTCGGGGTCGCCCTGGTCGATCGCAAGGGGCGCCGATTCCTGCTCAAGCTGGGCACCGGCGGCATCGTCCTCGCGCTGCTCGCCGGGGCCTTTGTCTTCTATACATTCGAATCGCGGCGCGTCGATGTAAAAGACAAGGTTCAGGCAGCAGTGCAGGCGAACTCACTCGATCTGCCCCTCGCTGAAACCACACTCGCCCCGGTAGCAACAGGCGGCCCAACAACCCTCACCGTGCTCTATTCCTACGGAGACGGCGACCACCTCGCGACCGTGCTCAGCGGCGACCACGATCCGGTGCTGCGCATCCATCCTGACCCAGCCAAGGCAAGCGCTTCGCTCCAGATCAAGCGTGCCCTTTTCGGGCCCGTCCCCACCGAGCACACCGGCTGGCTCGTCACCGCCTGCCTCTGTCTCTTCATCGCCTGCTACGCGCTCGGCCCCGGAGTCGTCGTCTGGCTCATGCTTTCCGAACTCATGCCCACACGCATCCGTTCAGTCGGCATGGGCATCGCCCTGCTCCTCAACCAGGGAGTCTCCACGCTCATCGCCGCCGTCTTCCTGCCGGTAGTGGGAAGGTTCGGTTATTTTGCAATGTTCGTCTTCTGGGCACTTTGCACCGTCGTCTATTTCTCAACTGCGGCGTTCTTCTTGCCGGAGACCAAAGGCAAAACGCTTGAGGAGATTGAGCAGCATTTCGAGGGGAAGAATGGTGCCGTGGCGAGCGTGGTCGACTAGGGGGCTCTGCCATGAACGAGAATCGATTCCCATGTAATTTGGTAGACGATGTTGGATGTCCTGTTCAAACTGCGGCAGAGGCAAGAAAGCCAACCACCAACAATGGAACGGAAGCAACTTCCAAAATACATATGAGCCGTTTCGGGCCTCCGCGTGCAGCCGCTGCACAGCCTACGATCATTCCGATCGGAGCTAGCAAGAACAGCAGGCCGAGGTTGAGGATTCCCGGATCTTGCCAAGGGGGCAGCCCAGCAGAGTGTAGCTGATAGTAACGAAATGAGCCCGCAGCCAAAGCCGCATTTGCGCTGACGATGCCGAGTGCTGTCAACGTGATGGGACTTGGCCATCCATCTTGGCGTGCCCGATAGACCATCGCCCATGCAGCCAGCATTAGCATGAAAGGTCCGCACGTGAATAGATACGAAATGAGTTGCTGAGCCATGCTTCGGATGGCCTTACTTAGCCTTACTATTATTATCTTCCAGTTCGGGAAACAACCACGCTTACATAAGCCCATCGGCTACTTATTGGCAGCAGCCTCAAGCGTCACCACCTGAAACGGCGCCAGATTAAAAGTATGCCCCTCCCCCGCCCGTAGCTCAATCGCCGGTTGCGAAGCATCCGCCGCCCAGGGGCTTCGCGCACTATAACTATGCGCCGCACCCGGCGGAAGCTCAAACGCCGAAGCAATATCCACCGTAAAGTCCTGCGCCTTATCGCTCGGATTTCGCAAAGTCAGAATCGCCTTCGCCGGAGACCACGCCGCCCATCCATACACCTCAAGCCAGCGCGGGTCGCCGCCCACCCAGTGCGTATCCACCAGCACCGAAGCATTCGCCCGCGACCACTTCGCCGCCTCGGCGAGTGTCCCCCAATCTCCCGCCGTCAGCAGCGACGGAGTAATGTAAAGCTCCTGCAACTGCGTCCCCGATCCGAAATAAGAATGCACCTCATTCGCAAAATCCCCACCCGGATCCGTCGCCAGATGCGGCGCCTGTTTCGCATAAACAATCCCATGCAGCATTAGCGAGTTCAGCGGATAAAGCCGACCCGCCTTCACCACCTCGTCATAAGTGTCGCCATCGCGATAAGTGATCCAGCGCTCGCGATCGGTACCCACACCGGCAAAGTCGGTGTCCTCACCACCCCGCCAGATCGAGTCGGCATACATCAGCCAGAACGGCGAAGGATAAGTCCCCGTAGTCAGATTGATAAACAAATCCGGCTTCAGCTTGCGCAAGTCGCCAATCAGATGAATCGCCGCATCGAAGTCGCTTGAAAACTGGCTGCCCTTCACCACCCGGTCGGCGTTGCCCGTGCCGTCGAACTTGAACTGGTTCACGCCATACTTCGTGACCATCTCGGTTACCGCCTCGTGAAAGCGCGTATAGTACTTCGGCCCCGATAAAGCCAGCCCGCCGTCGACAATCTCGTAGCCGTCCTTCGTCGCCGCCGTGACCCGCTCCTTCTTCGCCGGCCCATAGCCGCCCCACGGCGAAAGCCACACCCCCGGAGCGGTGCCATATTCAGCCGCCGCCTCTTTCAACGGCGCAAAGCCATCTTTGAAATCCGCGCGGATCTTCCACAGATTGTTGTGGTCGTCCCACCCATCGTCAAATAGAAACGAGTCCAGCGTCACGCCGCGCTTCTTGTGCAGCTCGTCGCCAATCTCATGAATACGGTCCAGCGCATCCTGCTGCGTGTAGGGCGTGAAGAAGCCAATATCGAACCAGCTGTTGTAATGCAGAAACGTCCGGTAGGGATGCGCCCGCTCACGCTCAATGTAAGCGAGAAAGGCGCGCCGCATCTGCCCCGGTTCCGTAATGCCAACGACCGACGAATACTTGACCGATTGCCCAGCTCCAATCGGCACCCCCATCTGCAAGTCGCAGGTCGCGCGCCTCGCAACCACTCCACACCGCGACAGCGGATGCTCAAAGCCAAGAAAGTAATCTCCATCGACAAGTGGGGAACCTTTCACAACTCCGGCCAATACAACGCCCGAAGACTGGATATCCACCAGCGAAATATCGCTCACATCGGCAGTCTGCACGCCGGCATTAATGGTCAGCGACTGCCGAATGTACTGCGACCCTCCGCGCAGAATAATGGCCCAATCCGCCGTAAAGCGCACCTTCGGATCACTCAGCGCGTAGTGGACAGCAATCCCCGGCAACCCTTCCGAATATCGCGCCGCCGTCGGATTGGGAGTGAAATGCTCCACCCGCGCCGTTCCATTCACGACAAAGTCCGACGCATGCAATACACTTCCGTCGCGCAGGGCGATTGAGAAGGGGCCATTCAGAGTCAGCGACGTCCCTGCCTGCTTATCGCGAACGACGACCCCGCTCAAATGCCCGTCCGTCAGTTGCCACTCCGCGGAGATCTGCCCGTTGCCAAGCGTCCCGCCCTTCGCCGCATCGATAGAAACTGTCTGCGCGGGAAGCATCCCGCCGCTCGCGCCTGCCGCTAGGATCGCGACCAGAAAACCCGTCGCCCGGAGCAAAACCCTGCATTTCGTTGAAGCCAAATTTAATCCCCTCGCTACAACCGAATTCGCGACATCACTCGTAGAGTGTTTTCCCGGTAAACCTTGCGCAGCACATACTCAGGAAGAAAAATTCCATAGACCGTCCATCGCCCCTGCCGCGAAGCATGAGAAGGGTAATCGAAGTATTCATCCGCTGTCTCAAAGAAGCGATAGTGCAGGCGATACATCGCAACATCGGGTAACAGGTCCGTGCCAAACAGGATCCGGTCCGCGAATTTGAGAAAGAACTCCCGAGCGGAGTAAGGCTGACGCCCAAGCTCCGCGACCCGCGAACTCATGTCCACCGTCACATTCGGAAACCGCTCCAGCATCGCCGTCACAAAGCCCAGGTTCTCCGGGGATTCGCCCACATGCGCACCGATAAAGCGCGTCTCCGGATGCCGCGCAAAGACACAATTCCGCTGTTCCAGCAAATCCAGCTTCGTATATTCCGCGCCATAGAAGCTCCAGTCCGGATGCGCGGCCAGTTCCTCATACCTCTCGTTGAAGCGGTCCAGCGGCTCAAAGAATGCAGCCGGATCGGCAGTATGAAACATCACCGGAATATCCAGCTCGCGGGCCTTGTCATACAGCGGATCAAGCCGCTCATCGTCGACCCGCACCAACTCGCCTCGCGCATCGCGCAGCGTCAGTCCCAGGTCTTTCCATATCTTGAATCCCACCGCGCCCCGCTCAACCAGGCGCTCCAGATAGTTGACCGACTTCTGAATGAAGGCCGGCTCATCGAGCCCAGTCCAGTCCATCCAGCCAATCGTGCTGAAGCGCCGCGGAGACGCATCGGAGAACTTGCGCATTACCGCGAACGCCTCATCGCCGACCTTCATCGTGATGTTGACGATATGTTCGACGCCGCACTCATCCATGATCTCAAGCACTTCATCAGGTTCGAGCGAGTCGAGATGATTGTGGCAGTCAATCGCAGGGAAGTGCGGTTTTGGCACCTCGTGCACCGCCGTCTTCAGCATCGCGCGTGGCGCAAAGTCGCTGACCCGAAGTTCAGTCCGCGTCGTCGCAGTGACCATCTGAACGAATTTGTCGTCCATCGCAGCATCTGCGGGCTTGTCGTTAGATTGCTGGCTCAAAAGGCTCCGTTCATTCGTGATATTGGCAGGTCGCGCCTCAGTTCTCTTCGAGCGCCAGGGCGTAGATGTCGTCGGTGTCGAGGTCGCGCAACAGCATCGGCGTGTCGTTGGCGTCCAGGTCCATCCAGGAATCTTCAGTGCCGGTCAGGCGATAACCTTTCAGGTCCGCGATGCGCTCGATGTGGCCGTTGGCCGGGTCGATACGGTAGATGCCTGCGTCCTGATTCTCACGCAGGAAATAAATGGAATGGCCATCGCGCGACCACGTCGGATACTCCGGGTCCTTGATTGGAAAGGTCGTCCACTTTCCGGTTACCGTGTCGAAGATGTGAAATCCGTTCGGGCCCGCTGAAACCGCCGCGATCATGCGTCCGTCCGGCGACCATCGCGGATGGGACATCCCCTGGGAGCCGGGAACAGGTGCGACCTGGCCGTTGGTCATGTCTAAGATTCGAATGTCCTGAGAGTCTCCATCTTTGTCCCCGAAGACAATATGGTGGCCATCGGGCGCCCAGTCGGGTGTCGCTTGTGATCCCGACGCGCCGGGAAGCAGGGGACGTGGTTTGCCGCCCTCGGCCGAGACAATATAGCTGATCCAGGGCGCGCGGTCCGAAGCGACCGTGGCATACACAATCTGCGTGCCATCCGGCGACCATCGCGGCGAATTCACCTGCAGTCCCCCACTGGTGAGTTGGATTGGATCGCTGCCGTCCGCCCCAGCCTTCCATAAAACGTCGTCGGGATAAGAGATATAAACGACCGATTTTCCATCGCGGGAAAAGACAACGTTGTCCGCCGAGATGCCCGAAAGAAAAGGTTGGAAGCTCCTCGAGTGGGCGTCCCAGCGAACTAGCTCTCCGCGATTCGTATAGCCTCGCGCAAAAATGGTCTTTCCGTCGCGGGAGAGGATCGGCGCGCCCCAATTGATTGGGCCGGTCGTCAACTGGATCGGCTCGCCGGACGACCGCCGGAAGAGGCCGCGTCGTTCATCGAGCGCCCAGATCTGGCTCTTCGACGAGCCCTTCATGAGGAAGACAAAATATCTTCCGTCGTAGGTCCAGCGCCCGCAGCACTTCTCACGGTCGGGGGCCCAGCCTGGGAGGAGTTCGTGAAGGTTGCTCCCGTTCGACGAAATCTCCCAGAGATGATCGTCCTTTGACGAACGGAAGCGGATTCTCGAACCATCGGGCGACCAGCTCAGCCAATCGGGCGCGCCGCCGACGGTGGCTAGTTTGTGAGGCTCATTGCCAGTACTCCCGACTGCCCAGATCTCGCCGGTCGCAGTGGAGTAGGCGACGCCCTTGCCGTCCGGCGACCAGGTTGCGTGCACCGCGCTGTCGGCCAATCGGTGCGGCGTCCCTCCCAGGACCGGGATCGTCCACAGCGGTTCAGGCGCGTCCGGGTCGCCCAGAACGGTCTGCAGTAAGAAGGTCGATCCGTCTGGAGAAACGTCGATCACATAGGGGTCCGGAAGCGCCACGGGAACCGGAGCGATCGCCCCGCCGGAGACGGATGTCTGCGCGATCGAGTACGGGTCGAAGCGATTGAAATACAGCCTCACCCCGTCCGTCGCTCGAAGGGTCTTGGTTATCCCGTCATGAGTGAGCTGCACATATCCCGTCACTTTGGGTAAGGGCAGCGGACGCAACACTTGCCATGCGATCAGAACCACGGAGATTAGCAAAGCCGCGCACACCACTGCGATAATCCACCCGGTTCGCTTGCGCTCAGGCCTGGGCGACGGTGCATAAGCGCCTACGGGAATCGAGTGATACGACGAAGAACTGTCTCGATTGATGCGCTTCAGGTCCGCGCGCATCTCCGCGGCCGATTGATAGCGCAGGTCGCGGTCTTTTTCGAGCGCCTTGTTGATCACCTCTTCCAGCCTCGGCGGCAGATCGGGATTCAACCGTACCGGCGCTACCGGCAGCCGGTTCATGATGCCGTCGAAGATCACCGCCGACGTGTCGCCCCGAAAGGGCAGCTTTCCCGTCGCCATCTGATAGAGCACGATGCCGAACGAAAACAGATCGGTGCGAGCGTCGAGCGATTGAGCGCGGACCTGCTCGGGAGACATATACGCGATCGTCCCCAGTGCGCCCCCCGGCGTGGTGAGGTGAGTGCGGTCCACCTCGGCAACCGTGACCTCTTCGTCGCCGCTGGACTGGGTACTCCTCGATGTGGAGACCTTGGCAAGCCCAAAGTCGAGAATCTTGGCCATGCCTCGATCGGTAATGAAGATATTGCCGGGTTTGATATCGCGGTGGATAATGCCCCGGCCATGAGCGGCGGAAAGCCCGTCGGCGACGTCGGCCCCGATGGCCAGCAGGGGGTCCAGTTCCAGAGGGCCCTCGGAGATAAGTGTCTTCAGCGTATGGCCGTCGAGATATTCCATGACGAGAAAGGCGCGACCGGCGTCTTCGCCGATGTCATAAATGGTGCAGATATTGGGATGATTGAGCGCTGAGGCCGCTCGGGCCTCCCGCCGGAAACGCTCGAGAGCGAGCGTATCGTGGGCCACCTCATCGCTCAGGAACTTCAGCGCGACAAAACGCCCAAGCCGCGTGTCCTCGGCCTTGTACACAACGCCCATGCCGCCGCCTCCGAGTTTTTCCAGAATGCGGTAGTGGGAGATGGTCGTACCAATCATCAGGATGTTTAGTGGATAAGTGACTCGCCCCGTCAAGGGTAGCGTAGGAGCACGTGCGGGGTAAGTCAATCTGATAAAGGCGAACCATGGTCCGCAGACGCGGTTTGGCGCGTGTGTTCCAACTCTACTTCTCGAACCAGACAAAGCTCCGAGCAAGATCGGAAATGTTCAGAATGGCGCGACGGGTAAGACCGCGCCGGCGGAGCGATATTTGCACTCTCTTGCCGGATCGCCGTGTTATGATCGGCGCTCAGCAGGATGCGCGGCATTACCCTGTCTGGTCACTTTGAGGAGAAGAGTTCATGGCCTTCAAAATCAAGGATCTGATGATCAACATCGCGCCCTCTGAGGCTGGAGAGGGTACAGCCGACTGTGTCGCCGGAAAGAAGACAAATCATCTGGGTGGCTGCCCGGGCAAACGGACAGACGTGGGTCAGTGCACCGGAAAGCGCACCGACGTCGCCATCTGCGTAGGCGGCCGCACAGATATCGCGCTTTGTATCGGCGGCAATAGCTACGGAGGCGGCTGGCCTGGCTACGGTCCGGGTCCTGCATGCGCCAGATGCACAGTGAAGAGCCATCAGGTTTTTTCTTTCGCATGTGATCCCGTTGAAATGCTCGACGAACTCAACGCCATCAAGGCGCAGTTGCAAGCCGAACTGGCTGCTGTGGAAGAAGAGATCCACGAGATCGAAGACACTCTTCATCCCAAGACCGTAGGCGAGGTCGAGGAACTCCAAACCAAGCTGAAGGAAGCTTTGGACGAACTGGGCAAGATCAAGGCCAATCTGGAAAAGAAATAAAACGGCCGTCACAGTAGAAGCCGTCCCGCGCCATCGTGCCGAAGGCTTTCTTCTGCAATTTATTCGAGGCCGCCGAATCCGCTACACTCAGTCTCATTCGCATGTCAGCTTCGTCCCTGTCGTCGGCGACCGCCAACCTCGACCTGAAATCCGCTCGTCTGCGGCCCAGCCAGGCCTATGAGCTGGTTCTGTTTGATCGCCTCAGCGAAGCCGAACGGCAACTCTTACGCGGAGTCGCCGAAGACCCGGACTGCTATGGCGTGCTGCGGCCCCGTGAGGATTCCGGCCTCAGCATGAAAGCGGTCTCGCGCGATACCGCGTTGCTTTTGTTTGCTCTGCGGGAACCCGGGCCTCTACCGCGCTTTGCGGCTCAGGCCATGGGTGCCGATTGCGCGAACGCCATCGGCAGAATGGTCCTCGACGGCGTTCTGGAAGTCGATCTTAATGGCGCATGGATCTCTGGGCCGGAGGCATCCGCAGCTACTGTAGGCACGCCTTCCGCACCCGAGACTGAATCCTCATTGGCGGCCATCTCTCGCCGCGCCATCGAGTACGCCGCCTCGCTGGAGTTGGACAATCCGCTCGAACTTTCGGCCAGGCTCTACGGATACAACCGCGTTCCCGTTTCGCGTCGCTGGCGCGAGGTATTGCCGGCCGAGAATGCGACGGCGCACTATCTCGGCCTGCGGGGTGGGCCCGCGGCCCGCGCGCTTGCTGGCGGATGGCACGCGCTTTCCGAATCCGAGGCCTGGATATCTTGGCGAAACGAAAATGAAAGGCCCGCACAAGTCCATCGTCAAGACACGGTGGTCTACAAACTATATCTAAGTCCCGTCTGTGATCGCCTGCGCGAAGGGATGCAGGCAATGGCCGAATCAGTCGCTCAATCGAAAGCTCAACAATGGAAGGTAGGGAAGGGAATTCACGGCCTTCTGCGGCCAGACAAGATGGTCGTCTACTTCAATCGGTTTGCCGACCTCCAGGAGGTCGCGCTGAAGATCATGACCAGGCTGGAAGGTTGCCCGCCTCATGGCGTCCCGTTCACCGCCGAATTAGCGGGCAATGGCCTACTCTCCTGGGGAATCGATCCTGCCGGCGATGCAAGCGCTCTGGCGTGGTTAAGCGGGGAAAGCTGGCGTGGCAAGCTCTGCGACCGGCTGGCGATGGCCATCGTCCAGGCGAGCTCTGAAACGAAGACGCGTCGTGATATCGTCCAATTCGCCCTTCAGCGTCTACGGCTCGAGGGCATCGACACCGATACTTGGACACCAGCTCCGGGTTTTGCGTGGGCCAGCTAATCCATGCGACTCACTGGCAGCTTCGTCCTTCCTCAAGATGTTGAACTTCGGCCAGTGCTGGAGTTCAGTGAGGATCTACGCCGGAGCAGCGACACGGCCGACAGCGACTTCGCCTTGAGCCGGCCGAATTCTCGCTCCCATTCGAAGATCGTCGACGCGAGTGCCGCCCAATTGATTCGTCAGTTTGAAAAGCCGAGCACTATCGCGCAGGCTGTCGCACGTTTCAGTCGCGTCCAGCCGCGCGGTCCAGAGCGCATCGCCGCCGAACAGATTCTCGAAGACGCGCTCCCGCTTCTTCGCTCGCTCATCCGCGAAGGTCTGCTGGTCGAGGCCGGATCGAATCAATCCTCGCCTGTTAAGGAGTCTCTGATAACTGGCGACGCCATCGACGAATGGGTCGTAGCGTGCTGCATTCAGTCCCTCGAAGACACTGAGCTCTACCTCGTCTCCACCGCCGGTGGGCAGTGGGGAGCGCTCAAGATCGCTCGGCCCAACCATGCCGGCGCGGAGGAGATGGTCCAACGCGAGGCTGCCCTGTTGCGCGGCAATACGGTGAAGTGCATGCCAACCTTCATAGCCTCTGGTCGATGGCAAGAGCGTCCCTACCTTGTCACCGAATGGATATCCGGGGCCAACGCGGAGTCTGTTGCTGCGGAGATCCGCGAGGGAGGCGACCCCGACCGTCGCCAGCAGCTGCATGCTCTGGGCACGGCGATCCTCGAAGCCTACAGCGATCTTCACGAAAGCGGTGTGCTTCACGGAGACATCCATCCCCGCAATCTCCTCGTCGGGCGCCACGGCAACGTGACGGTCCTCGACTTCGGCCTGGCTTCGCGCTCTGACAAAGCCTTCCACACCCACCGCGGAGGCATCGGCTTCTATTACGAGCCTGAACTCGCCCGCGCCGCCCTCGACAATCTGCCTTCGCCTCCGGCCACATTCGCCGGCGAGCAGTATGGGCTGGCCGCGATGCTATATCTGCTCGTGACCGGCTCACACACACAGGACTTCAAGCTGGAACGAATCCAGATGCTCAGCCAGATCGCTAAGGGCTCGATGATGCCCTTCGCTCAACGCGGCATCGAAGGATGGTCGTCGATCGAGCACGTGCTAGCCAAGGCACTGAGCAGGGAACCCGCCGATCGCTATCCTTCCACGCGCGAATTTGCCGAGGCGTGGCGCAATGCCGGGCCAAACGAGCCCCTGTCTGCGGCGCATCCCAAACCCAACTCCAAATTGCATGAGATTCGTCGCCAAGTCCTGCGACAATCCGCCATCGATGGCGAATGGATGCGCCATGGATTCAAAACGCCGCCAACCCTTCCGGTCAACAATGGAGTCGCAGGGTTGGCCTATGCGCTTCTACGCATCTCCTGCGCGACCGATGACGGCGAGCTGCTGGCGACCGCAGACGCTTGGGCCACCCGCGCCGCTGCGGCGATCGACTCAGCGGAGGCCTTCGAGAGCAAGAAGGAAGATCCTCAGGCAACCAGGGTCGGCCTTGCATCCTTGCACTACCAGCGGTCCGGCGTCTACATCGTCCAGGCTCTGATTGCCGCCGCTCGATGTGACCTCCCGGCCCAATGTCGCGCCACGCGCGATTTTATTGCCTGGGGAAGGCGAGCGCTTCAGGAAGCCAATCCTCCGATCGATCTGACTCTCGGCCTAGCCGGCAACCTGCTGGCAGCGGCCCTCCTGACAGACGCCATGCAGGAGCCGCTTCATTCACCAAAGGCGTCAGAGTGTAAGGCGGACTTGTTGGACTTCGGACAAGACCTGTCCGCTCAACTGTGGACCATCCTTGACGGTAATGCGCCCGTCGGGAAAGATCCGGGTGTGACAGGCCTTGCCATCGCTCACGGCTGGGCCGGTCTTCTTTACGCATCGCTGGTGTGGAACGCTGCGGCAATCTCGCCGATGACGGACTCGCTTAAACAGCGGCTGAACCAGCTCGCGGCCCGAGCGGAACCTGTCGCTCGCGGCATCCACTGGCCCTCGATTCACTCCGCATCGTTTCCGAGCTGGTGCAATGGCAGCGCAGGGCAGGTCTTTCTATGGACGGAAGCTCACAAAGCCACCGGCGAAAGCCGATATCTAGCCCTCGCCGAAGGCGCTGCATGGAACACTTGGGAGAATCCCAGCCGCTTCGCTAGCCTATGCTGTGGTCAAGGAGGACAGGCCTACGCCCTGCTCAATCTCTATCGCCACACCGGAGATGAACTTTGGCTACGCCGCGCCAGAAAGATGGCGGCCTGGGCGGGCCAGTTGGCGATGGTCAGCCCCCAAACCGATGGTTCCCCGCCGGAGACGCGCCTCGGCAGCCTCTACAACAGCATCGCCGGTCTCGCCGTGCTCGATGCCGATCTTGAACGGCCACTCGAAGCACGGATGCCCCTATTCGAGAGGGATTAGTGTTCGAAAGAGATTAAGCAGCACTCAACGGGCGGAGTGCCCGGTACAGAAAAAAGAAGGCCCCGCCGGAGGCTACCCGGCGGGGTTGGGAGTGCTAATCACAACTGCAAACTTAGCCCCGCCAGCCCTCCGAGTCTTGGCCCGAATGATTGGTTTTCATCTGCAACCCTCGGTGGAGACTGGTGACAGCGGACTCAAAGCCCTCGGAGCGCCTGCATCGGTTCAACACTGGATGCGGCGCGCGCCGGAATCAGCGCAGCCCCCAGAGCCGCCAGGATAAGTATTCCAACGGCCGCGCCCAGGCTCAGTGGATCGGCTGGGCTCACCCCCGACAGCAAGCTGGCAATGAATCGACCGGCGATCAAGCTCAACCCAAGCCCGGCGACGATTCCGATCGACGCCAGCACCAGCACCTGGCGCAGCACCATCTTGAGAATGCTCTCTCGTTCCGCGCCAAAGGCCATCCGCACGCCGATCTCGAAGGTCCTTTGTGCCACCGAATATGAGACAGTCCCATACACTCCAAGAATGGCAAGCAGCAGTCCTACGCCGGCAAAGCTCCCGACCAGCACACTGCGGAAGCGCTGCATCTCCACCGAATCGCCCACCATCGCATCCATGGTCGTGAAGCGAGTTGCAATCCCGGGATCGATGCGCTGAATCCTCGCCTGGACCGTGTCGATCAAGGCTGCTGGAGGCACCCTGGTGCGAATCGCAATGTTGATCTGCGTCGCCATGTAGGGATGTTGAGCTAACGGCATGTATAGTGCCGGTCCCGGCGACTCGGCCGGAGAATCCTGCCGCAAATCCCGCACCACGCCAATAATCGTCATGCTCTTTCCCGGAGCGTCGAGCCCGCATTCAATCTGATGGCCGATAGGGTCCTGGCCTGGAAAGCTCTGCCGCGCGAGCGATTCGCTGATGATCGCCACAAACGGCGCCTCGTAGCTGTCCGCCGCCGTGAAATCCCGCCCTTTGAGCATTGGAATTTCCATGGTCTTGAAGTAATCCGGGCTAGCCAGACTGAAGATCGCCTGCCCTCCGTGAGTATCCACAGGCGCACCGTTGACGCTGTAATACCCGTTCGATCCATATTTCCCTGTAGGCAGTCCCATTACCCCAGCCACGCTCTCCACTCCCGGTATAGCCTTCAGGTCGGCATAAATGGCGTCGAACTTCTGCGTCGCTTTGAGTGAATCCTGGAGGTTGACGGCGGGCGCATCGGCGTCGACAATCAGCAGGCCACTCTTCGAGTAGCCAAGGTCGTTCGATTGCAACTTCAGCATGGTGCGCGCAAGTAGGGACGCTCCGACGGCCAGCACAAAGGCCGCAGCCACCTCGGCGATCACCAATCCATTGCGCAGAAGAAACGAGTGCCGAGAAGACATGCCGCGCGAACTATCTTGTTGCAGCGCCATAATCGGATCGATGCGCGCCGCCTGCCGCGCCGGCACCAGGGAAGCCGCGACCGTCGCAATCAGCGCAATTCCCGCCGTAAAGGCAAAGACCCAAAGGTTCAATTGGATCTCTCCAGCGCGTGGCAGGTCCGACGGCGCAATGCTCAACAATAGCCTCACAATTGGCTCAGCGATCGCTATGCCCAGCATCGCCCCGGCAGCGGAGAGCATCAGGCTCTCCAGCACCACCATCCTTCCAAGCCGCAGTCGCGACGAGCCCAGCGCCGTCCGCACCGCCAACTCACGCTGCCGTTCCACGGCTCGCGCCAGATAAAGGTGGGTTACGTTGACGCAGGCAATCAAAAGCACCAGCCCCACCGAGAACATCAACAGCAGCAGCATTGGCCGCACCGCGCCCACAAGCTGCTCCTGCAGCGGAACGAACCTGAAGCTTTTGTCCTCGTTGTCTTTGGGATAAGCCGCTCGCAACCGCTTTCCGATGCCAGCCAGCTCCGCCTGCGCCGTTTCGAGCGGAACCCCGCGCCGCAGCCGCGCTACGGCACGATAGTTAAACGCGGTCCGCGACGTGGACTCCGGCTGTGCCGGATAATCCATCCATACCTGGGTGTGGGTGGGAAATTCAAAGCTGCCCGGAACCACTCCGACGATCTCGAGCGGCTGGCCCTCAACCTTGACGATCTGGCCAACGGCGGCTTCCGCGCTGCCAAAGTTGTTTCGAGCAAACGTAGCATTGACCACCGCCGCATGTTTCGACTCGGCGTCGGTAAACCACCGGCCGACAAGCGGCTGAATCTGAAAGACCTGCGCAAAGCCCGAATTGACCGAGCTCACGCCAACAAAGGTCGCGTGGTCGCGCAATTGCACGCCAAGCTCGCCGCCCTCGTAGAAGCCGATCGCCTCAATCGACTTAGCCTGGTCCCGAATGTCCACCAAGTCAGGGCCCGTCATCCGCGGAATAATATGCGCCTTATGCTCCCACAGCGTATTGAGGGCAATGATTCGGTCGGCATCGGGATACTCCAGCGGCTTGAGCAAAAGCGACTGCACCACGGTGAAGATCGCGGTATTCGCGCCGATCCCCAGCGCCAGCGTCAGCACCGCAGTGAAGGCAAAAGCCGGACTCTTCCGCAATTGCCGCAGCGCGTATCTGACTTCATCGAGAAAACTGCTCATGACTAGACTCCCAGAACGTGGCTTAACTCAGCACAAGATGCACGTCTTCGGCCAGAATTGGAACCGCTAATTGGCTCAGAAACCAGCTCTTTGAAGGGCGGACGCCCTTCAAAGAGCCGCTCGCTGGCCGTTAATCAAAACTGCGTGTCCGCTTCCGAACACGCTTCCCCCGCCTAATCCTTCGCCAGATCGCGAAAATCAAAATACTCCGAAATTACTTAAGTATCCGCTTGACAATATAAGGCAATCGATCAATACTAAAGTTGGAACTTAAGTATTGAATTCCGAAAAGGAGAAGGGAATGAAGGGACAAGCCGTTATGGACAGCACAATCGAAGAGCAATCCGTCATCCACAGCACATTCGTCGTCGAGCACAGCTACACAACCGCACCGGAGCGAGTCTTCGCTGCCTTCGCCGATCCGAATAAGAAACGCAAGTGGTACGCGGATCGCGGCGGCTGGGACGTCGAAGACTTTCAAATGGATTTTCGCGTCGGCGGCGTCGATCTCGGACGCTATCGCTTCAAGCCAGGCACTCCGGTTCCGGCGGGCACTCCGATTGTCTACGACACCACATACCAGGACATCGTCCCCAACCGTCGCATCGTCCTTGCCTACACGGTGACGCTCGGCGAGAAGCGCATCTCGTCATCTTTGGCGACATTCGAGTTGTTGCCCACAGAGAAGGGAACCGACCTCATCTTCACCGAGCAGGGAGCCTACTTCGAGGGTGCCGACGGCCCTCAAATCCGTGAAGCGGGATGGAAAGGCCTGCTCAAACTACTGGAAGACTATCTGTCGAGCTAGCCAACGCACTGCGGAGGCCACCAAAATATGTCCGACAAGAAACCAAATGTCGGCCGCATCTTTCACGCTCTGGGCGATCCGACTCGGCGCACGATCATGGAGAAGCTGAGCGACGGCCCGATTTCGGTCTCACAGTTGGCCGAGCCGCTCGCAGTCACCCTGGCCGCGGTCGTTCAACACCTGCAGGTACTTGAAGAAAGCGGCCTGGTGCGCACCGAAAAAATCGGAAGGGTGCGCACCTGCCGAATTGACCCCAAAGGGCTGGATGCAGTGCAAAAGTGGATCGACGATCGGCGATCGATGTGGGAGAAACGCTTCGGCCGCCTCGGCGACCTGCTCGCCGAGCCCGAGGATTGACCGCAGGACAAACCCAGCGCAGCACGAAGAAAAGCGGAGGCCGCAGCCTCCGCTTCTTCATGTTCCCGGAATTCCATTGCTAAGGAAAAGAAACTAAGCGACGACGTCGATGCCCATCGACCGCGCCGTGCCCTTAATGCTCTTGACCGCCGCGTCAATCGAAGCGGCGTTCAGGTCGGGCATCTTCTGCGTGGCGATCTCGCGGACCTGCTTCTCCGTCACCGTGCCCACCTTGGTCTTGTTCGGCACCCCGGAGCCTTTGGCCAGGTTGGCAGCCTTCTTCAACAGCACCGGCGCCGGCGGCGTCTTGGTGATGAAAGTGAAGCTGCGGTCCACGTAGACGGTGATGACGACAGGAATTGTAAGTCCAGCCATCTCTTTAGTTTGGGTGCGGGCGTTGAACTGCTTGCAGAACTCCATGATGTTGACCTGGGCCTGACCAAGCGCCGGGCCGACCGGGGGAGCTGGAGTGGCCTTGCCGGCCTCAATCTGCAGCTTGACGAGTGTTTGGATCTTCTTCGGTGCCATTTCAAATACCTTTCTACTGGATCTCTGTCATCCTAAGCGAAGCGAAGGATCTGTAGTTCCAGCGATGACCGCATTGGAACTAACGCAGCGCTCTTAAGCTACTTTCTCAACTTTGCTGAACTCGAGTTCGACCGGAGTCGAGCGCCCGAAGATCGTCACCATCACCTTGACGGTCTCGCGGTCTTCGTTGACTTCGTCGACCACGCCGTTGAAGTTCGCAAACGGCCCGTCGGTGATGCGCACCGATTCGTTCTTCTCGAACTTGATCTTGAGCCGCGGCTTTTCCTTCGACGTTTCGGCGCGGAAGAGAATCGAACCGACCTCTTCCTCGCTCAACGCGACAGGCTTGTCGCCAGTACCAAGAAATCCGGTAACCCGCGGCGTGTTCTTGATCACATGCCAGAGATCGTTGTCGAGGTCCATCTCCACCAGCACGTATCCAGGCAGGAAGACCCGCTCGATCGTCCGCTTCTTGCCGTTCACGATCTCGCTGACCGGCTCGGTCGGGATCATGATGCGGCCGATCCGGTTCTGCAGCCCAAACGCCTCGATGCGCCCTTCGAGCGACTCGCGCACCTTGCGCTCAAAGCCCGAATACGCGTGGATGATGTACCACTTGAAATTCGCGTTGGCCGGTGGGCCAAGCTTTTCGGGATTCTCGCCCTCAGTTGCCGCGCCTACCACTTCGTCCGCCATCACTGCCTCTTTCACCGCCATCGTCACTGTCCCGCACCCATCCAGTGCAACACGGCTTGGATGCCGCGGCCGAGGATCGAATCCACCAGATAGAAGTATCCGGCAAATGCGAAGACCGTCACCAACACTACCACCGTCGTGGACTGCACTTCCTTGCGGGAGGGCGTGACCACCTTCCGCATCTCGCCGCGGACGTCCTGCAGGAAATCCCGCAGCCGTGTAAAGCCCCCAGTGAGTTGCCCGGGAACCGGAGCAATAGAACTCGTCGGCTTGCTTTGCGGCTTGCTGACAACATCATCGTTTGCGGGTGCTAGCGCCTTCGCCATAAAACTTCCTTATCGAAAACCCCGTCGGCAACTCGCCGGCAAGCGTTCTTACTTCGCGTTCATTCAAATTCCACCGGCGTCGATCTCGTCCGACGCCGATACTACAGAACTGGCAGGGGCGCTCGGATTCGAACCGAGAAGTGCGGTTTTGGAGACCGCCAGTTTAACCGTTGAGCTTACGCCCCTAAATTCAGGGACTAGAGATCAGGGACTAGGGAGCAGTGAGTCCCTGGCCCTAGTCCCTAGTTCCTGGACTACTTCGTTTCCTTGTGGTCGGTGTGCTTGCGGCAACGATTACAGAACTTCGAGAACTCAAGCCGGCCAGTCGTGGTCTTCTTGTTCTTCGTGGTCGAGTAGTTGCGTTCTTTGCACACAGGACACTGCAATGTCACTATTTCGCGCATCTCTTATCCTAACCGATCCCGGAATTCGCGTCCGGCGATCTAAAACCGCTAAATTGCCGGCGCCAAACCGGCGCTTACTTATTTGATAATGTCCGTAATCGTCCCAGCGCCCACGGTCCTGCCGCCTTCACGGATCGCAAACCGCAGACCCTTCTCCATCGCCACCGGAGTATGCAAAGTGATCTCAAGCGACACATTGTCGCCCGGCATCACCATCTCCGTACCCTCAGGCAGCTTCGCCGTTCCGGTCACGTCCGTGGTGCGGAAGTAGAACTGCGGACGGTATCCGTTAAAGAACGGAGTATGACGACCACCTTCTTCCTTCGACAACACGTAGATCTCGCCCTTGAACTGGGTGTGCGGCTTGATCGAGCCCGGCTTCGCCAACACCATCCCGCGCTCCACGTCTTCCTTCGCAATACCGCGAAGCAGAAGTCCAGCGTTGTCGCCCGCCAGACCTTCGTCCAGCTGCTTCTTGAACATCTCAACGCCGGTCACAACCGTCTTCCGAGTGTCGCGGAAACCCACAATCTCGGCTTCCTCGCCAACCTTGATCTTGCCCCGCTCGATACGGCCCGGTCACAACCGTGCCACGGCCCGAGATCGAGAAGATGTCTTCGATCGGCATCAGGAACGGCTGATCGATCGCGCGCGCCGGCAGCGGAACATACTTGTCGACCGCCTCCATCAGCTCGTCGATCTTCGCTTCCCACTCCGCCTCGCCGTTCAACCCGCCCAGCGCAGAGCCGCGAATCACCGGAACATCGTCGCCCGGAAACTCATACTTCGACAACAGCTCGCGAACTTCCATCTCCACCAGGTCGATCAACTCCGGATCGTCCACCGCATCGCACTTGTTCAGAAACACAACCAGCGAAGGGACGCCAACCTGGCGCGCCAATAGAACGTGCTCCTTGGTCTGCGGCATCGGACCATCAGTCGCCGCAACCACCAGAATGCCGCCATCCATCTGCGCCGCGCCGGTGATCATGTTCTTGATATAGTCGGCGTGGCCCGGGCAATCGACGTGCGCGTAGTGCCGGTTCTTGGTCTCGTACTCGACGTGCGCGGTCGCGATCGTGATGCCGCGCTCCCGCTCTTCCGGAGCGTTATCGATCGT
Source organism: uncultured Acidobacteriaceae bacterium (assembly GCA_963826855.1). GTDB lineage: Bacteria > Acidobacteriota > Terriglobia > Terriglobales > Acidobacteriaceae > Acidisarcina. The sequence continues at coordinate 31,135 of CAWGZE010000025.1, read as the reverse complement.
GTCAAAGCTGCGGAACTTGATGTTCGGGTTGTGCTTCGACAATACCTTCGTGATCGCCGCCGTCAGCGTCGTCTTGCCATGATCAATATGTCCAATCGTCCCCACGTTCACATGCGGCTTCGACCGGTCAAACTTCTCCTTCGCCATACCGTCCCCTTTGTATCCTGACTCGTGACCCTTGACTAAAACTCGTCGCAGTTTTCGACTTCTCAGTAATACGCATAAACCTTCAAAAACCTCGCCCGCAGCTCCGGAGCAACCTGCTCGACCAGCCACAGATACTTCTCCCGAACCTGGCCCTGATCGCTGTTAGTCAAAACTCCGTAGCGGACAGGAACTTCCTTGCCCAGCAGGCCTCTGCCGAGAACGCCTTCAAAATCCCTCGCCCGCAACCCGGCGCGCTTGATGCGGTGAAGAAAATCCTCAACCTTGCGGGCTGAAAACGCCTCATTTAATGCCTCGTTCACTTCAGCGAAGGTCTTCTCATCCTGCACCGGAAGCGTTGCCTGCTCAAACATTTCCACCGTCTCGTTCTTTGTACTTCGCCGGATCCAATTGCCCGGCCCACAAACTCAATCTGGAGCGGGAGACGGGAATCGAACCCGCGACCAACAGCTTGGAAGGCTGTGACTCTACCACTGAGTTACTCCCGCCTGCACCACACAAAAACACAACACAAGGCCAGTAGGCTGTCCTTCAGACTCGCCTCACTGGCCGAAACCACCTCTAAAACCTGGAGCTGATGATCGGGATTGAACCGACGACCTCTCCCTTACCAAGGGAGTGCTCTACCGACTGAGCTACATCAGCCCTGCTAATCATCGTATCGCGAAGCCGAAGCTGTGAGCACGATGCGCAGCGCAAAACTTGCAATCAATACCAGCACAACCAGCCGAATCTTTCCCGGCTCCATCGTTGTCCACGCCAACCCAGCCAGCCCGGCCAGAATCGCGAGCGAAATCCACTTCTTCGTCGCCCTCGACATCACTTCCATCCGAGCCGCTCAAATAACTGGTGCACAGGGGAGGATTCGAACCTCCGTAACTCGAAGAGTGGCAGATTTACAGTCTGCTGCCATTAACCACTCGGCCACCTGTGCACATCTGCCGCAAAACTCGCCGTCGCCTGAATCATCCAGCCAAAGAAGCAACCGGGGAGGAAGATCCCAGTTCCTCAAATCATTTGGCGTTGGAGTCACTGCGATGGGCGGATGCCTGCGGGCAATACTCCCTACGTAACAACCAAAGCATCCCGGCGCTGGCAGTTCGTGGAGCTGGCGACAGGATTTGAACCTGCGACCCTCTGATTACAAATCAGATGCTCTACCAGCTGAGCTACGCCAGCCCGATTGCATCACCGTTGCGCAGCTCGGGCAGGCACACGAAAGCCGCGCCACTCGTTGGCCACGAATACCAAGATTATCACAGCGAAGGACGCCCCGCAATGAAGCCACGTCCAAAGCCCGAGCGGTCCATCGCGGTGCGCAGCGCGAAGAATTGAGCTAGGATTTCCCTGCTAGTTCGCAGATCCAAATTCTCAGAGGACTCGCCGTAGAGCCCCGGATCTCGCCTCAATTTGATTCAGGCGCCAGGCGCCTTCGCCGCAAGGATCTCTGGTTTATCGATCTCCGGGGCTTTCGCAAAGAGCTCTTCTGCCCGCGCAAAGAGTGCCTTCGCTATTTCTCCGGTCAGGTGGGTATTGCGGCCGTTCTCATCAGCAAACGTATCGAAGATCCCATACTTCGAAGGGCCGATCTTCAAGGCATACCAAGTGGTGGTACCCGCCTCTTGCATCGCCAGCGGCTGGGCAGATTTCAGGAAAGCTTCAACTTCCGCCTCTTTGCCGGGTTTTGCTTCGAGTTGTGCCCAGAGTGCGAACTTGTCCATGTTTGTACATCCTCCGGGGGTAGGATGCCGGACATTGCATCAAAGTTACAGAGCGGTGGCTGTCCCGTCCCGCACGATCAAATCCCGTCCGGTTAAGTCCGAAGCGGGATTCATTGTGGTAGGTTCTCATCATGACTGAGGTCGGAGAAAACACGGTTGCGCCAACGGCCGGCAAGGGTCGGCTCCTTGCACCCCGCAGGCCGGCAATCGTGGCGCTCGCCGCTGTAGGGCTGGTTGTCCTGCTGATCGTCGGCCTATTCTTCTTGAGCAAGAACGCGCCGCCACGCGCGGCCAGACTTCTCCCCGAATCAGATGGCATCATCTACATCGACGCAAGCCCCATGCGGGCAGCGACCCACTTCGACGCCCATCCCGTCAAGCACGATCCGGACTACCAGGCCTTTATCGACGCAACCGGTATTGAGTTCGAGCGCGATCTTAGCCAGGCCGCCCTCGCCACACATCTCATGGCCAACCCTCTCGGGCCGAACGGGCCCGTAGCCTTTTCCAGCATCTTTGTCGGCAAATTCGACCGCCAGCGTCTGGCCGGTTATCTCGCGAGCAAAGCACAATCCCAGGAGCATTATGGCGGCCACGACATATACAACATCGCCGTCGAGGGGCGCACCGACCGCGTCGTAATTCTCGACTCGCAGACGGTCGCGGTATCGAACGCTCCGACAGCTGAGCAGATCCACTCGATCCTCGACCGCCAGCGCACCGCCTTCCTGCCGTTTTCCGGTAACTCGCTCCTCGCCCAGCATTACAAAGAAGTTCCGCTGTTTTCACTCGCCTGGGGCATGGGCAAACTGGCTGCCGGTATGGGCGATGACCTGAACTTCTTCGGCCTCCGCGTTCCGCTCAGCGTCGACGCAATGTTCATCGGGTCGCTGCGCTGGACTGGCGCGCTACGCCTCAGAATCGAGGAGATCGCTCCCAACGGTCCCGCAGCCACAGTCTCCGCCGACTCCATCGAGGCATTGCTCAGCGTGGCCAAGACCGCCGAGAGCGTACTGCCGAACGCCGTTACTAATCCCGACACCAAGACTCTGCTCGATAGCGTGGAAATCGAGCATCACAACGACCGGGCGGTGCTGACGGCAACAATCCCCCTCGGCCTGCTGCAAAAGCTCGCCCTGCCGCCCGACGACCGATCCAACACGCCCTAGCCTGGGATAAAGTTGCAAGTAAAAATTAATTCAACTTAGTAAACCGATTCAGCGTCCAATGAGAATAAGGAAGTCCCTGCCCGGAGGATCGATGCCGTCGAGACGCTGCCTTGCTGTTGCAACACTGATTCTTATTGCCTCCGGAACTCCTTGTCTCTGGGCAGACGGCCCTCAAAGCCAGCCCACCATTACCGGCAAGGCAGCGTTTACTGACTATTCTCAGGAATCCCCGGGAACTCGCCGCAAGATCACCGTCGCCGATCTCCCTGCGCCCTACGCCACCCAGTCGGTCGACAACGGGCCCAAGTTAGTTCCGAAACCAGCCGACGCCTGGCCCAAAGCCCCGGCGGGTTTCAAGGTCGAGCAATACGCTACCGGCATGGACGAACCGCGTCTCATCCGCTTCGCACCCAACGGAGACCTGTTTGTCGCCGACAGCGAAGTCGACCGCAAGCCGGATACCGGAAAGATCCGCGTCTTCCGCGGCGTCGACGCCAGCGGCAAGCCCAAAGAGGTCGGGATTTATGCCACCGGGCTCGCGCAACCCTTCGGCATTGCCTTCTATCCGCTCGGGCCGAATCCGCAGTGGCTCTACATCGGCAACACCGATGCCGTCGTCCGTTTCCCATACAAGAACGGCGATTTGAAGGCCAGCGGGCCGCCCCAAAAACTCATCGACCTTCCCGGTGGCGGCCGCCTCCGCGGAGGCGGCCACTGGACCCGCGACATCGTCTTCTCCCCGGACGGCAAGCTTATGTTCGTCTCCGTCGGCTCCCACTCCAACATCGACGATCCCGACACCCATCCCGAGGAGTTCCATCGCGCCGACGTCCTCGAATTCACTCCCGAGGGCAAATTCATCAAGGTCTACGCCTCCGGCATCCGCAACTGCGTCGGCGAGGCGATCCAGCCCGAGACCGGCGAGCTCTGGTGCTCAGTCAACGAGCGCGACGCCCTCGGCGACAACCTCGTCCCCGACTACATCACCCACGTCAAGGAAGACGGTTTCTACGGCTGGCCGTGGTACTACATGGGCAGCAATCAGGACCCCCGCCTCGCCGGCAAACATCCCGATCTGCTGGGAAGGGTGACGGTGCCGGATGTCCTCCTCCAGCCGCACTTTGCTTCGCTGGAAATGACTTTCTATGAAGGTTCGGAATTTCCCGCCGCCTTCAAGGGACAGATCTTCGCCGCGGAACACGGCTCGTGGAACAAATCGAAACGTGCCGGATATGAAGTCATCATGATTCCCGTCAAAGACGGCAAAGCTACGGGTGCATACGAAGACTTCCTCACCGGATTCGTTACGCCTGCCGGCGATGTTTGGGGCCGCCCCGTTGGAGTGGCCGTCGCTCAGGACGGCTCGCTCTTCGTCACCGACGACGGCAGCCGGTCGATCTGGCACGTAACCTACGTCGGAGGCGGTGGTGCAGCTGCCGGCCACTAATTGGCATCTCGGAAATGGTCACCATCTACCAACCAATGAGAAGGCCGCCATTCTTGGCGGCCTCGATCAATGCAAATGAAGTCGGTCAAAGACAATGAACTAAGACGTCTTAGGCCTTAGAACCCACCGCCGCTACCCGGAGAATCTCCAGGCTTTGCGCTCGCCGTAACCAACTGGTCCATCGTCATGCGCAAATACTTGTGCGGATTCACGGGAACATTCTGAATGCGAACTTCATAGTGAACATGCGGCCCAGTGCTGCGGCCCGACATTCCGATATAGCCGATTACCTGGCCGCGGCGGACCTCGTCGCCAGTGGTAATCGCAAAGCCCGACATGTGGCCATAAACGGTCTTCACGCCATGGCCATGATCGATGATGACTTCGCGCCCATAGCCGCTGGTCTTGTCGGCAAACTCGACGATGCCATCGGCGGTCGCGTGGATCGGCTCACCAAAACCAGCCGAAATATCGACTCCGGCATGAAAGGCGCCCTCCCCGTTAAACGGATCGTCGCGCTCGCCAAAAGAGCTCGTCACCTTCCCCTCAACCGGCCAGATCGACGGAGCATCCGAGGTCCCTATCCAGCCCCCACCGCTCAGCCAGTTGCTGTCGGAGGAAAAAGCTCGGCTGGGAAACGGAGTGGATAAGCGGCCCGAAAGCGCCGTAGCGCGCAGTGACGTAAACTCATCTAACGATTGGTGATAGCTCTGATCGCTCAGCGAATCTGGATCGCTGGTCGTCCCTGTAGCCTCAACCCGCGCGCTCCCATGCTTCGCCCCGCTCAGCCTGCTCTGGGTAAGGCCGTACAACGCGCTTACCTCGCTGGCCAGCGAACCCAGCGACGCCGCCTGGATGTCCTTCTGGTGCGCCACCTGCTCCATCGCCAGATAGTCTTTGCGCAGCGCCTCGCGCTGGGAGCGGACCTCGTTGAAATGAGAGGTCTTGAGCAGCATGCGGGTATAAGACCCTGCCATCCCCGTCAGCGTAAACGCGCCAACGACGGCTGCGGCTACGAAAACGTAGGCGTAATGAAGTGGAATTGGAATCTTGCGGACTCGACCGTCCTGCTCGCGCGCGACAAAGATGATGTAATAGCGATTGCGCAATCGGCTTCTCGACTTCCGTGGTGATGAGCTTTTCGAACCGCTCAACGCAGCCAAAGCGATTTTGTCGCGGGCTGGTTCCCTCTGAAAGGGCGCTTTCAAGACGCTAACAGAGTGACGGTTGAGGGTCAATGAAAGTCGCGGGCTAAAAGGATTCAACGAGGTATTAAAGTTTCTTCAATTTTCAGGTCGATCGCCTAACGAAGCACCCATAAAACGTTGAAATCTGATCCCAAACCGGCAAAACGGCAAGCCATCCACCCCTATGGAGAGTTGGCGCTGATTTCCTCTCTTCGCGCGAAGAGCCGCAGAGCCGGCGGCGAACTCCGCCTCGGTATCGGCGACGACTGCGCCCTACTCCGCCCTGCCGCCGGCGAAGAAATCGCCATAACCACCGACCTTTCCCTTGAAAACGTCCATTTCCGCCGAGACTGGCATCCGCCCGAGTCGGTCGGCCACCGCTGCGTGGCGCGCGGCCTGAGCGATCTGGCCGCCATGGGAGCCCGCCCGATAGCCGCGTTTCTCTCCATCGCCCTGCCCCGCGAACTCACCATTGGCCGTCGAGGCCAGCCAAGCTGGGTAAGCCGCTTCTTCGACGGCCTACTCGCGCTTGCCGATCAAGTGCAAGTTCCGCTCGCCGGCGGAGACACCGCGGAATCCCCCTCGCACGGTAACGCGAGCCTAGTCGCAGCCGACATTGTGCTGATCGGCGGAGTGAAGCGCGGACGTGCCCTGTTGCGCTTCGGAGCGCAAGCCGGTGACCTGATCTACGTCACCGGAACCGGATTGGGCGGCGCGTCAGCCCAGCTGCTCGCCCTCGAACGAAATCCCCGAAAATTCGCGGCATTGAAATCCGCCGCGCCCGAACACCCTCACCTCTACCCCGAGCCGCGCGTCGAGGTCGGGCGCGAACTCGCGACCGGTCGTCTCGCCTCTGCATGCATCGACATCAGCGACGGACTCTCCACCGACCTGCGCCACCTCTGCGAAGAATCCGGCCTCGCCGCCGAGATAGATTCCGCTGCTGTGCCAGTACATCCCATGGCACGCCTAGCCGAAGTCGCTGGCTGGACGCCTTCCGCGCTCGACCTCGCCCTCCACGGCGGTGAAGATTACGAACTACTCTTTACTGCTCCGCCCCAAACGAAGATCCCAAAGCGCATCGGCGGAGTCCCCATTCACTCAATCGGCGGAATGAGCAAAAAGCGAAAGGGAGCACCGCTCGTCACTCTTGCGAGCAATGACCAGGCGGCAAGCGAACTGCTAGCCAAAGGCTGGCAGCACTTCAGCTAAGGCGCACCGCGATAAGATCAAGGTAGTCATCATGTCCATCACCAAAACGCGCGTCCGCTTCGCGCCGTCGCCCACTGGGCTACTCCACGTAGGCAACGCCCGCACCGCCCTCTACAACTGGCTCTTCGCCCGCCACACCGGCGGAAACTTCATCCTCCGCATCGAAGACACCGACCTCGAACGCAGCGAAGAACGCCACGAAGTCCAGTTGATGCAGGATCTGCAATGGATGGGCCTCCAATGGGACGAGGGCCCCGAATTCCAAGGATGGGGAGGAGGCCCGCACGGCCCCTACCGCCAGTCCGAGCGCCTCGACATCTATCGCACTCACAGCGAGCAGCTACTCGCCGAGGGCAAAGCCTACCGCTGCTTTTGCACTCCTGATGAACTGGAGGCCGAGCGCAAGCAGGCCGCAGCCGAACGTCGACAGCAGATTTACTCGCGCAGATGCCTCGCCATCCCCGCCGCCGAGAGCGTCGCTCGTGCGGCCTCGGGCGAACACTTCGCCGTACGCCTCCAAATTCCAGATCGCCCGCTGCGCTTCCACGACATCGTCCGCGGCGACGTCGAGTTCGCCGCCGACTCAGTCAGCGATCCTGTGCTCGTCCGCTCGGCCAGCGGAGCCTCCGCCGGAGTTCCCGTCTACAACTACGTCGTCGCCGTCGATGACGCGCTCATGGAGATCACCCACGTCATCCGCGGCGACGACCACATCTCCAACACCCCCAAGCAGGTCGCGATCTACGAGGCCTTCGGCTGGAAGGTTCCCGAATTCGCCCATCTCTCGACGATCCTCGGCGCAGATCGCGAACGCCTCTCCAAACGCCACGGTGCCACCTCGATCGCCAGCTTCCGCGAAATGGGCATCCTACCGGAAGCGCTCGTGAACTACCTCGCGCTCCTCGGCTGGGGCGCCGAAGGCGGCCTCCGCGAGACCTTCACGCCCGACGAGCTCATCAGGGAGTTCAAGATCGAGCGCGTGACGGCCTCACCAGCAGTCTTCGACTTCGACAAACTCAACTGGCTCAACCGCCACTACCTCAAGCTCGCCGATCCAGCGCGACTCACCGAACTAGCATGGCCTTACTTTGTCACGGCGAACCTGCTGCCAGCCGCGTCAGCTCACCAGGTTTCGACCTGGTTTACAAGACTGCACGCTCTCTTCATCCCAGCCGTCGACCGTCTCGATCAACTCCCCGACAAGAGCCGCTTCGTCTTTCGACATGACGTGGCAGCCGCGAAGGCCGACCCCGAGAACGCCACGCTATTGGCAGCGGAGAGCTCGCAGAAAGTCCTCGCCGCGCTCGCCCCGCGTGTAAACCCATATGCAACGCCAGTCACCGCCGAGCAATTCAAAGCATGGATGAACGAAATCAAAACCGAAACCGGAGTGAAGGGCAAAGAGCTATTTCATCCAGTAAGAATTGCCCTAACCGGCTCCCACTCCGGCCCCGAATTCGATAAGCTCATCCCGCTGATCGAGGAGGGAAGCACACTCAAGTTACCGGAACATATCCCAAGCGTGCGCGAGCGCGTCCTCGCGTTTGTCACGGCGACTCGGTCGTAGAACGGCGAATAATTCTGCGGATGAATATCCGCGTCAATCAGGGTCGTGAGTTTAATTTGCGAAACCTACTCGTAAACAACAACCGAGGCCTTGGCCTGTCACAATGAACCCGATGCTCGTCTTAGCCTCAGCCTCGCCCCGCCGCAAAAAACTCCTCACGCAGGCTGGCTACAAGTTCAAAGTCATCGCAGCAAACATCACCGAAGAACGTCGCTCCAACGAAGACCCAACCGCATTCGTCACCCGGCTCGCGCAGGAAAAAGCGCAATCTGTTTTCGATGAGTTGAGCCGTGCTTCACTGGAGGACAAGATCCTCGTCCTCGGAGCCGACACCATCGTCGTGATTCCCGAAGAAATCCTCGGGAAACCCGCCGACGCCAAAGACGCAGCCCGCATGTTGCGCCTGCTGTCTGGTCGCACTCACCAGGTCATCACCGGAGTGTGCCTTATCGCAAAGCAACACACGCAGGTCGCCACGGAAACCACCGCAGTCACCATGCGAGAAATCTCCGAAAATGAAATCGCCGCTTACATCGCCACCGGAGAGCCTATGGACAAAGCCGGTGCCTACGCCATCCAGGGCCGCGCGGCGCGCTGGATTCCGCATATCGAGGGCTGCTATTTCAATGTCGTGGGATTGCCTCTCGCCCGAGTGGCGGAGATGCTCGAAGGTGCGAGCCTTCGGGAAGCGGGTCGTTCTGCCCCGGAGCTCTCCTAAATCTTCGTCGGATTCGCGGACTTGGTTTCCGCTTCGATCTCCAGCTCACCGTCTTCGCGGGTGCGCGAGTATGCGCCGGGACCAACGACGATCAGTCCCAGGATCACCAGTATCGAGACCGCCAGAAGCCCGAATTCCACCGCTTTCAGCATCGATACCTCACAACTTCGCGATCATCGCCGCGAGTAGCGCGGTCCTGGGAGCCAGATGCTCGATCAGGATCGATTCGTTGCTTGCATGGGCCCCCTCACCAACTGCACCCATGCCGTCCAGCGTTGGAACCCCGATGGCCGAGGTAAAGTTGCCGTCGGATCCTCCGCCGGTCGTTGCCTCTTGCAACTCGAAACCCAACTCAGCAGCCAATGTTGCGGCCTTTGCAAAGAGCCTCGCGGTCCCTTTGGTTCGTTCCATCGGTGGACGATTGACTCCGCCAATGACCTCAACTCTGCAGCCTTTGTCTATTGGACGCAATCCGCGAAACATCCGTTCTATCTTTTTTGCGTGCGATGCCTTCGCGAACCTGAAATCTATATGGGCCCAGGCTTCAGCCGCGATGACATTAGGTAATGTCCCTCCCCCAATTACACCGGGGTTCACGGTTAGGCCTCGTTCCACCCCGGTAAACGACCCAATCCTCTGAATCTGTCGCGCCAGTTCGAGTACGGCGCTGTGGCCGCTTGCGAAATCCACTCCGGCATGCGCCGCTACTCCGGTGACTCGCACGATGTAATCGCCCGTGCCTTTGCGCGACGTCTTGTACGCTCCATCGGCGCCCTGGCCCGGCTCCAACACAAAGACGGCCTCGCATTCTTTGGCAACGGCCTCAGTGATGGGACGCGAGACGGGGCTTCCGATCTCTTCCTCGCTGTTCAGCAGAAGCACCACCGGTCGTGTCAACGCGTGACGTTCCTTGAGAAGTCGCAAGGCCGAGAGCGCCATTGCTACGCCGGCTTTCATGTCTAACACCCCGGGCCCGAATACCCGGCCCCTCCTTGTATTGAACGGCATCTTCGCCAGAGTCCCCACAGGCCACACGCTGTCCAAATGTCCCAGAAGCAGCAGAGGTAGTTTTCGTGTGGCGGCTGCGCCGCGCTCCGCCGGAAAGTGAACCTCCAGCACGTCGCCATACACTTTCTGCCTATGCCAGCGAACCTTACCTCCAATCTCCCGGGCAGCTTCGACCGCAAGCTGCATGCAGCGATCGACCGCGGCCTTATCCGCGCTGGGAGATTCGACCTCGACAAGCCTGCGCAGTAAAGCCAGCGTCCACGTTTGTTGGAAGCGGGCTGCCTGCTCCAAAACCGTCATCGGAAGTCCCGAGATTCCGCTCTCTTTCGTGGTCTTCATGCGATTCTCATATCTTTATGGATCGGGTTCTCACGATCAAACTGTGTCAATTAAGACACAGCTCAACTTTGCTCCCTTTTCAGTAGTCTATGACGGTATGCCCAAATTCATGGGCAAGGACATCTGTTTGAGCGACACTACGCATCAGGAACATACACTCGCCTCGGCAATTGAATTCTCCGGAATTGGTCTTCACAGCGGCGCCCCCGCGAACCTCCGTTTGCTCCCGGCTACCGCAGGCTCGGGAATCATCTTTCGCCGCACCGACCTGGACAATTTTGAAATCGAAGCGACGGGGCGCAATGTCGCAAAGGTTAGCTACGCCACCAGCCTCATGCGCAAGGGCGTCTTAATTTCTACCACCGAACATCTCCTCTCCGCGCTGATAGGTATGGGGATCGACAATGTGATCGTCGAGATCGACAATCTCGAGCTTCCCATTCTCGATGGCAGCGCACTGCCGTATGTGCAGGCCTTTCGCGAGGCAGGCATCAAGACGCAGCGCCGTCGCCGCGAGTACATCCGCATCCTCAAGCCGCTTGAAGTCCGCGAAAACGATAAGTTTATTGGCCTCTATCCAGGCGACGGCTACAGCATCTCCTACAACATCGATTTTCCCCGGCCTATCGGGAAATCAGGCTTTGAACTCGATCTATCCCACGGCACCTACGGCACCCAAATCGCGCCTGCCCGCACCTTCGGCTTTCGCGAGGATGAACAGAAGCTCCGTGACATGGGCCTGATTCGCGGCGTCAGCGAACAAAACGCGATTGTCCTGACCAGCCAGGGTGTTCAGAACGGTCCGCTTCGCTTCGCCGACGAATTCGTCCGTCACAAAGTGTTGGATCTTGTCGGCGACCTCGCCCTGGCCGGCCATCATATCCTCGGCCGCGTGATTGCCGAGCGAGCTGGCCATGCAATGCACACCAGCCTTGTCTCGCGTCTCATGCGAGATCGCAGTGCCTGGGAGCTTGTCACGATAGGCGCGCAAAAGCGAACAGTCTACGCAGCTGCGCCGACCGCCTCGCTGGCCGCGGTCTAGCTCGCCTAGAAAAGACACGACGAGCTCGAGTGCCTGGGACCTCCAAACAGAAAGGGAATCGGATCGATGGATTGCTTGTTCTGCAAGATTGTGAGCGGCGCGATTCCGGCCAAGAAGGTCTTCGAGGACGATCAGGCGATCGCCTTTCGCGATATCAATCCGCAAGCGCCCGTGCATATACTCGTGGTTCCCAAAAAGCACATCGGCTCGCTTGACGAGGCCGAGGGAAATGAAGATAAGCCACTCTTAGGCCATCTGCTTGCGCTCGTTCAGCAGATCGCGCGTAGCGAAAGCCTCGGCGGCGGCTATCGAACCGTGATCAACACTGGGCCAGATGGGGGACAGACGGTCGATCACCTGCACGTGCACCTGCTCGGAGGACGAGCGATGCATTGGCCCCCGGGCTAGCAGAGGAGAGCGGGACCTGGACCCAGGGCCAGATCCCGCCGTCGACACACTAGGCTTCGATCGCTTCCAGTTCCTCGTCCACGCCGTGGCGCCGGAGAAGGTTAGGCAAGTTCTGCGAGAACGCCGAACGCGGCATTACCATGTCGCAGCCCGCCTCTGTCGCCTTCACCTTCAGGTCGCCCTGCAGGTGAGAGAGGAAACCGATCACCGAGGTGCCTCGCTTCAGTTTGGCCTTGATCTTTGGGATCAAAGTCAGCGGTTTCGCTCCAGCATTGTTCAGATCGAAGACGATCAGCGACGGCTTTTCCTCTTCCGGAACATTGGTGAGCCGGGCGATGATGTCCTTATCCGCCTTTAAGAATCCCACCTTGACGCCGAGCTTCTTCGCCGTCTCCTGGATCTTCGCCAGAAAGAACAAATCTTCAATAAAAAAGAAGATTCGGGTCGGCGCATCCTCTCTGACCGGCACTGGCATCGGCTCGGGAACCATCGGCTCCGGATGATATCCATTGCCGTTTCGGTTTCCGTTCACGTTGCGGAACTCGATCGTCGACGGAGGTCCATCAGCCATGTTGCCGTTCGCGACGCGGTAGCTATGGTCCATGGGACCCACAAATACCTGCTGACGCCGTTGCTTGTTCTTGCGCCGCGATCCGCCCCCGTTTTGACCGTTCCCGGGATTGTTCTTTGGCGCGAAGCGGCCCTGGTTTGAGGACTTCTGTTTGTGCGAGGGAGCTGCCTGGGCGTTGACCTGAATGCCTGGCTGACCGTTGTTCTGAGGGTTGGACTGTCCTTTGGCCGCGTTGCTGCCGGATTGACCTTTGCGTCTGCGTCTCCGGCGACGATGTCCTTGGGAGGGCCCCTGTGCCGCCTGGTCCTGCTGCGGTGGCGGCGCTGCCGCCTGGGGCTGCTCTTGTTCTGTTGTCATGCGTGCACTTCCTGGTGCGTTGCGTTTGTTGCAGCGTTTCTCCGGCGTGAGTGCTGCTGTTGCTCGTTGAAACGACCGGAAAACTCTAAGCGGAGTCGGGATTCATATTAGTAAACGTATTACGCGGAGACGGGTAATACCCACCCGGTCCGGACGGTTCCAGCTCCGGCGAACCCGTGCCAGTCTTACCCCGCGCACTCCGTGCGCGATCCGCCACATCCCAGCTTCTTGGAAAGGAAGCAAACTCGACATGCTTCAGGCAGCGCCCACCAACAATAATTCAATTCGAAGGATTCTCTTGGCCTAACCACAAGCCACCACCAGGAACTGCCAGAAGATGGGAGCTAAGGATGAAAACGTGGTCGTTGAAGCGCTCTCTTCTTTAGGTAGCGGCAGCAAGCAATCGAACTCAGGAGGATCGGGCCTGCGAAAGCGCTGGCTACAGCCGCTCGACGAGCAAACTTAATATTACCCGCAAGTGGTCAAGGATGCAAGCGCATCTTCCAGGAATTCAAAAGGGAACCAGAATTTCCACCTATGACAAAAGCCTCCGGCGCGCGCCGGAGGCTTTTGAATTCTGGTCTCTCATAATGGCCAGTCACTGGCCTCCCGTAAAACCTTCATGTAGTTCCCAATAGGCTGCCGATCAGAACCGACTCTCGGGCTTACGGGATATTTCTTGCTCCGGGTTGGCGGCTCATTTCTCCTTGGAAACCGCTCTTCCAACCGAAGCTATTCTTGAGGGCAGCCTTTATTCGACCGCGCCTGTGCATCGCTGGCACTTTGTCTAGTCGCAATCGGGGGGCCTAAATGGTTATCTCATTAGAATGAATAGCTTACATGGGTATAGATTCGCGCTGGTCTTCAGATTCTGGAACTTGACTGGCCAAATTCTTCATAAAACCATAGTTTTGGGTTTGAATTTGCGCCGACACCTGATCCTCATCGCTGGCAGTTTGGGCAGTAATGCGTGCTTCGTCCTCCCATCACAATCTTTAGGATTGGAGTGCCGCAGACCAGGCAAGGCTGACCTGTCCGCTGATAGACCTTGTGCTCCAACTGGAAGAAGCCCTCGACTCCGTCGGCATCGACGTAATCCGATACCGAGGAGCCGCCCAGCGCGATCGCCTCGCGAAGGACGGATTGAACGCTGGCATGGAGCCTTTCCAATTCTGCTAGCCGCAATCGCCCGGCCATCCGTCTCGGACGAATCCCGGCCCGGAACAGGGCCTCGTCGGCATAAATATTGCCCACGCCCTGCAGCAGACCCTGATTCAGTAGCGCGAGCTTGATCGCCAGCTTTCGCCCGTGGAAGAGCCGTGCGAAATCCTGCACAGGAATCGACAAAGGCTCCTGTCCCGGACCCCGAAATCCTCCAACTTCGCCAGCCACCAGATGGATGGCCAGACGGCCAAAACGGCGTGCATCGACAAATCGCAACTCCCGTCCCGAGCTGAGCTTCAAGATGGCATGAGTATGCGGCGGCAAAGGTGTCTCCGGCTCACACACCAGCAGCCTCCCGGTCATGCCAAGATGAACAATCCATTGCAGCTTTTCATCATTGCTTGGCTCGGACGGTGGCCGTGTTTCACCTTCAAGATCGAAGACGATATGCTTGCCGACTCGCCGAACCCGCTCAATTCGCCGTCCCTCGAGCAACTCCAACATCTCCGCCGCCGGCGTCTTAAAGGTCTGCGGTTTGAAACTGAGCCAGACCGACTCGATCCGTTGACCTCTGACGCGATGGTTGACTCCATTCGCGACAGTCTCGACTTCGGGAAGCTCAGGCATGTTCCTTTTATCTTCTCAAAGGCTGAGATTTCGCGTGAGACTCGATTGAACTCGCGCCGCCTGCGTATCCGGATTCTGCCGATTTACCGCCCTTTCTCCGACCCGCACACCCGTTATATGATCAGTCGGGCAGATCCCCATTCTTTCAGGATTTCATGCGAGCTAAGACAGCGGTGGTAGTCGGCGCCCAATGGGGCGACGAGGGCAAAGGCAAGATCGTCGACGTACTTTCGGAGCGCTTCAGCGTCGTCGCGCGCTACGCCGGCGGCCACAACGCCGGACATACCGTCATCATCGGCGGTCAGAAGTTCATCCTGCAATTGGTTCCCTGCGGTGTGCTGCGCCCCAATTGCCGGGGAGTCATTGGCAATGGCGTCGTCCTCGACCCCGTTGCCTTCTTGAAGGAAGTCGGCAAGCTTCGCGAGCTGGGTATTGATGTCGATCGCCAGTTGTTCATCTCCAACCGAGCCCAGGTGATTCTGCCGTATCACCGCATGATCGAACTCGCAGCCGAAAGCGCTCCTGGGCGGCAAAAGATTGGTACTACCAGCCGGGGCATTGGCCCTGCGTACGAAGACAAGATGGCCCGCAGCGGTCTTCGCGTCGTCGACATGCTCAACCCTTCGCTGCTCAGGACTCACATCCAGAACGCCTGCCACGAGAAAAACGCGATCGCCCACGCGCTCTTCGGCACTGATCCTCTCGATCCCGACAAGATGTACGAGGAGTACGCCCGCGTCGCGACCCAGATCGCGCCGTTTGTCACCGACACCGAAGTGCTGCTCAACAACGCCATCGCGGAAGGGCACAGTGTCATGTTCGAGGGCGCGCAAGGTACCCTGCTCGACATCGATCACGGAACCTACCCCTTCGTCACCTCATCGTCGGCAACTGCGGGCGGAGCCGTTACCGGTACCGGCGTCGGTCCGACCAGGATTGGCACGGTTATCGGCGTCACCAAGGCGTATGTCACCCGCGTCGGCGAGGGTCCCTTCCCGACTGAAATCCATGATGAGGTGGGCGAGACTTTGCGCGCCCGGGGCCAGGAATACGGTGCCGTTACCGGTCGGCCCCGACGTTGCGGCTGGCTCGATTTGCCCCTCCTGCGCTACTCCAATCAGGTCAACGGCACCGATTGGCTGGTCGTCACGAAGCTCGACGTTCTCGATGAACTCGACGAAATCCCCGTCTGCACCGGCTACAAAATCTCCGGTAAAGTCGTGGATTATGTTCCGGCCGATGTCCGCGGTTTGGAGTCGATCCAACCCGTCTACCGCACCTTTCCTGGCTGGCGCCAATCGACCGAAGGCATCTCCGATTTTGATCGCCTGCCCGCGGCAGCGCGGGAATATCTCCGTTTCCTGGAAAGCGAATCCGGAGCAATAATCGGTATGGTCTCCACCGGTCCAGACCGCGATCAAACGCTGATTCTCCCTGAATTCTCCACCGCGCTCGAGTCGCTCGACGCGGTGGCCGCTCCTTGAATCCTTCTTGTGGAAGGTCGATCTGCCTCCCGAATCGTCAACCCGTTCCACTTGTCTTGATCAACGCGCGAAGGAGCGAGATTTCCAATGGTCAGCTTTACAGTCCGCATGCAATTCGCGAAAGACGATCGCGACCGCGTCACTGAAATCCTGCGCAACCTCGCGCTCGCCTCACGGAAGGAACCGGGATGCGTAAGTTACGTTCCTCATCACGTCGACGGCGACCCTGAGACCGTGTTGATCTACGAGCAATATCGCGACCAGGCAGCAGTGGACGCGCATCGCGCCAGCCCGCACTTCGAGCAATACGCGGTGGGCGGCCTCTATCAGTTGATGAAAGAGCGCGCGACGGAAACCCTCGAAGCCATCGTCTGAACCATTCGCGTCACGCACAACTTGATGGGAAACATCTTCCGTCATGGCCGAACCGGCTTGGTGTCCCTTACACTGATCGTGGAAGCTCCTCTTGCCGATGTCTCTCAGACGTGACGATCGGTCGATTCCCTCCCGCCTGCGTTTCTCTCGCTATGCAGGCCGCGCCATCCTCTTTGCTTGGTGCGTCTTCTCCGTCTCCGCCCACGCGCTTCCAAAGCGCGAAACCCGCGCCGTCCACAAACAGATCGAGAGCCTTGAGATGGAGTGGCGTCAGGCCCAGGTCGACAACGATATCGCCGTCATCTCGAACCTGCTTGCTGACGATTATGTTGGCATCACTGCCAACGGCACCGTGGAAACGAAATCCCAGGCCATCGCCCAGCGCAAAGCCGGAACCATCCGCATTACGTCTCTTGACCTCGACGACCTCAAAGTCCGTCTGTACGGCGATACCGCTGTTGTCACATCCAAAGCAGAGCTGCAAGGAGTCAATGGCCAGAGCGACATCAGCGGGAAATACCGTTACACGCGTGTCTACAACCGTCGTCTCGGCCAATGGAAGATCGTCAGCTTCGAAGCCAGTCGAATCAACGACGTCGACGCGCGCCCCGGGAAACACTAGCGCCGAATCGCTAATCCTAGAGCCCTAATCCCCGCTTTTATAATGCGAAGCCGCCAGAAGTGCATCGGCAATCGCCGCTGCTTCCACCGCTGGTCGCACATCGTGCACGCGGACGACGTCCGCTCCCGCAAGAATCGAAGCCGTCACCGCCGCGATCGTCGCGTTACCGCGCTCTTCGGCCGGAGCATCGACTCCCCCACACAGCGGCGCAAGGGTTCGCCCGAGAAACGACTTGCGCGATACCCCGGAGAGCAAAGGCCGCCCCAGTTCCCGCAATTCCTCAAGCCGCGACACCAAAGCGTAGTTACTCTCGTAGACTTTCCCAAATCCAATTCCGGGATCAAGAACAATCCGCCCGGCCTGGACTCCAGCAGTAAGCGCCGTCTTCAGTCGCTCGCTCAGCTCGGACTTGACCACAGCAACAGCATCGTCTGGATCCAATCGCGGCAGCCCGCTCCACTCTTCGGGGCGTCCTCGCGTATGCATCAACACCACGCCACATGCAAGCTCAGCGCAGGTCGAAGCCATCGCCTCGTCCCAAAGAAAGCCGCTTACGTCATTAACGATCTCTGCGCCGGCAGCTACGGCAGCCTTCGCTGTCTCGGCCTTGTAAGTGTCGATTGAGATGGTGGCGTCGGGCCGCCGTTCCAATATCGCTGAAATCACTCGCAGCACACGCCCAATCTCTTCCTCAGCCGGCAATGCCTCACGCTTCCCGGGACGAGTCGACTCCCCGCCAACGTCCAGGATCGACGCGCCTGCCTCCAGCATCGCCAGTCCCCGCTCGACGGCCATCTTCTGGTCGGTCAGCAAACCATCCCCCGAGAACGAGTCCGGCGTGATATTCAGCACCCCCATTACCAGGGTGCGCTCGCCGAAAGCGAGGCTCCGGCTCCGCAGCCGCCACAGAGTCGGAGTTCGCCGAGCAAAACCCATAAGCTGAATTCTAGCGGCCGCCACAAATGCGGGTGCCCCAGGTTCGCCGTATCACAGAAGTACGGAGCCGCAAGGTGTTGGTCGCGGCTAACCTGGGTTCAAGCTTCACCGCCTCGGGTGAGAAGAGACGAATCAGTTTGTCTCCCGCCCGCAGAATGCTAAACTCCGGCAACGATGAAGCTCCGCATACAAGTTATCGCCGTTGTCCTCTCGCTTACAGTATGCGGAGCAGCTCCTGCTCAAACAGCCTCCTCGAATCGCGCTGCGACCACCCCTCTAAGCAAGGTCATCGAAGCCATCCTCGCCGATCCTGCTTTGTCCCGCTCTCATTGGGGAATCTCGGTCGTCGCCTCCGATGGGAGCCCAATCTATAAGCTCAACGAAGGACAGTCTTTCGAACCTGCCTCGAACGCCAAGCTGTTCACCACGGCTACAGCATTTGCCGTCTTCTCGCCGGAGGCTCATTTCACCACCAATGTCGTCGCCAGCGGCCCCATCGATGCTGATGGCACGCTCCACGGCGACATCGTCATCGAGGGCAGCGGTGATCCCTCGATCTCCGGCCGCGCTTGGCCGTACGCCGGCAAGACCGAGCGCCCGAATCCCCCGCTCCAGGCACTCGAGGGCCTCGCCGACCAGATCGCGAAAGTCGGCCGCGTACACAAGGTCACCGGCGCCGTCATCGGCGACGACTCCACGTTTGTCTTCGAGCGCTATGGTGCTGGCTGGGCCTGGGACGACCTGCAATGGGAGTATGGCGCACCCGTGTCGGCCCTCATCGTGAACGACAACAGCGTGTACCTCGATCTGATGCCCGGTACTGCGCCAGGAGACCCGATCGCCGCCAGCTGGAACCCGCCCGTCCCCTATTACACCCTGGAAAACACTGCCACCACTGGCCCAATCAGCCCCAAACCTCAAATCGGAATCGATCGACAACCCGGCTCGAAAGTCGTCCGCCTCTACGGCACGCTTCCTGTGAACAGCAAAGGACAACACCTCGCGCTTGCCATCGAAGACCCCGCCGAATTCGCGGCAATCGCCTTCCGCCAGATGCTCCTCGTCCGCGGAATCGCCGTCGCCGGAGCCGCAGCCACGCGCCACAACTTTCCCACCAGCACAGAGGAGTTTCTCGAGGTTTCACGAACACCGTTGGCTGCGCCACTCCCGAGCCAACGAATGCTCCCGGAACGCGCGGTCGGCGTCAATGAGGGCCTGCTTGCCAGCTATACTTCGCCGCCCCTGGGAGAGGATCTGACCGTCATCAACAAGGTCAGCCAGAACCTGCATGTGGAACTGCTGCTGCGCGATCTCGGCAAGGCTGCGCTCAACGACGGATCGATCGCCGCCGGAGCCCGCGTCGTCCGCCAGTTCCTCACCAACGCCGGAATCGACCCCGCCGACTTCGTCTTCTTCGACGGCTCCGGCCTCTCACCGCAAGACATGATTACCCCGCGTGCGGCGACCACGTTGCTCGCCTACGCCGCCCGCCAACCCTGGGGCGAAGCCTTCCGCCAAACCCTCCCCATCGCCGGAGTCGATGGTTCGCTCTCCGGCCGCTTCACACAATCCCCTGTAAAAGGAAAGTTCTTCGCCAAAACAGGCACGCTTGCAGAAGTCAATGCGCTCAGCGGATACCTCACCGCCCGCAGCGGTAAGGCCGTAGTTCTCTCGATCCTCTGCAACGATCACGACCCATCCAGCGAGGCCACCCGCAAGGCCGCCGACAAGATCGTCGAAGCCATCTACGCCAGCAACTAAGACAGTGCCATCCTGACGACCACAGGGAGGAAGGATCCCTGCGATCTATGGGCCTCCGCTGATCCAACAAATTTGTTCTACGCCGCCCTCGACCAGCGCTGGCTCCCGCTTGGAACACTGATAAACTCCACAAGGATGCCCGAATCGCAATTGGCCGCTCAAATCCGCAATTAAGAATGACGATACGACTCTTCAATACACTCTCTTCGAAGATCGAAGACCTGATCCCTGCCGGCACCACCACCTTTGGCATGTACGCCTGCGGTCCCACCGTCTACGACTACGGCCACATCGGAAACTTCCGCACCTTCCTCCAGGTCGATGTCCTGCGCCGATTCCTCAGGCAACAGGGCATCGCCGTCCGCCACGTCATGAACGTCACCGATGTCGACGACAAGATCATCGCCAACGCGGCCAAAGCTGGCCTGCCAATCGAGGAATATACCCCGCGCTTTGAAAACGCCTTCTTCGAGGACCTCGACTGGCTCAACGTCGAGCGGCCCGAGATCATCGCTCGCGCCACCGAGAATATCGAAGAGATGGTCGCTCTCATCGAGCGCCTCGCCGCGCAGGATCTGGCTTACCGGACCGAAGACGGCTCATGGTACTTCCGCATCGCCGGTTTTCCTGAATATGGCAAGCTCTCCAAGAAGGACTTCGAAGGCATCTCCGACGGTGCGCGCGTCGACCTCGACGAATACGACAAGGACTCCGCCCGCGACTTCGCCCTATGGAAGGCCGCCAAGCCTCGCGAGTATTGCTGGGAGACGCGCATCGGGACAGGCCGCCCTGGCTGGCATATTGAGTGTTCGGCGATGGCAATGAAGTTCCTCGGCGAGACCTTCGACCTCCACGCCGGTGGCGAAGACCTCATGTTTCCTCACCACGAGAACGAGATCGCCCAGTCCGAATCCGCCACGCACAAGCCCTTCGCCCGGCACTGGTTCCACGTCCGCTTTCTGCTCGTCGAGGGACGCAAGATGTCGAAGTCCGAGGGTAACTTCTATACTCTCCGCGACCTGCTGCTCAAGGGCTACAAGGCCTCGGCGATCCGCTTCCTGCTCATCTCCGTGCCTTACGGCCAGCAACTCAACTTCACATTCGAGGGTCTCGCCGCCGAGACCGGCGCCGTCGAACGCCTTCGCACCTTCCATCATCGTTTACAGACTGCGTCGACGGCGCCCAGCTGCAACGAAACTCTCGCCGCTGAGACCGAACGCGCATCGCAGCATTTCGTTGCCGCCCTCTCAAACGACCTCAATACCGCCGAGGCCCGCGCGGCAATCTTCGAGCTCGTCCGCGCCGGCAATGCGGCCATCGATGCCGGCATACTTGGCGCCGCAAATGTCCCGCAGATCCTCGGAGTCCTCAACCAATTCGACCAGGTCTTCGGTGTCCTTGATGATCACGATGAAGAGGTAACCCGTGCTGCCCTCGAATGGGCCGAACGCGAAGGACACTTGGATCAGGCCGCCCCCGAGCTCCTCGCCCAGATGTCGCTGACCGATGCGCAGATTGACGCTCTCGTCGACGAACGCACTCAGGCCAAGAAGACGCGCAACTTCGCCAGAGCCGATGCGATCCGTAGAGAGTTAGCAGAAAAGGGAATCATCCTCGAAGACTCGAAAGACGGCGTCCGCTGGAAGAGGAAGTAGAGCTTCCGCGCAAGGTGACTTATGAAGTTGCAGGTGGTGGTCGTCATTTACAAACTGGAGATAGGCGCGTCCAAAACGATTGCAACTCTGTATAGCCTGGGGCGTCGACCTGGACTGGAGATCAGTCTGCTGATCTACGACAACAGTCCCTCGCCACAGATTTGCGATCACCCGATCGCGAAAATATTTCCGGTTACTTACATCAACGACCCAACGAATGGCCGCCTGGTCCCAGCTTACAATCGGGGACTTAAAATGGCTGAGGATAGTCGAACCGAGTGGTTATTGTTGTTGGATGACGACACTGTCTTGACCGCGCAGTACTTTGAGACGCTCGCTCGCGCCTTGAGCGATCATGGCGACGATCCCTCCGTCGCCGCGTTCGTGCCCCATATCATCGTTCGCGGAAAGCATGTGGCGCCGACCTGGTTCTCCATCGGCATTCACCGCAGAATGAAGACCTCATGGCATGGGCTCGCCGAGAAGCCGATTACCACCATCAACTCGGTGTCAGTGGTTCGGACTTCGTTCCTTCGATCGCTGGGCGGGTTCGACCGGCAGTATCCGTTCAATTACACCGACTACTGGTTTTACCGCGAAGTTTACCGGCACAAGAAGAAAGTAGTCGTGATCGACTCCAGTATTGATCACGCGATGACCTCTTCCAATCGGGACACATTTCGCCCCGTCCCGCAGTACCGCGACGTGCTTTATCACGAGGGACTCTTCTATCGTTCCAGCGGGTCTCGCCTGATTGTTTTCGTATTCTGGTCGCGGCTGATGCTGCGCGTAGTCAAGCATTACTTCGTCTTCAAAGACAAAGGCTATTCGCTCGCGACGCTTTCCTACATCCGTCGCGAGCTGCTACACAAATCTGAATGAGCATCAGCCGTTTCCGCAGGGGGCGCTGCCTCTAAGAGATGAATCTTCCCGGCATGTCCTCAAACATCTCTGGCGCCGCCAGACTCGCCACAACCGGCGCATCCATCACTTGCTTGAACGCCACCTGGAAGGCCGTCATATCGGACTTGGTTCCCACCGTGACCCTCACCCAGGTCGGCATCACCGGCCACACCCGCCCAATGTAGACATTCTTGGCGGCCATCGCGTCCTGCACGCTCTTGCCCGGCCGTTTGGTGTTCACCATGAAACAGTTGCTCACCGAGGGAATGAACTCGTAGTTGTTCGCGCTCAGCCAGGAAAATGTCTCGGTGCGGATATCCGCAATCGTCTTCTTCCGCTCCGGAATCAGATTCTCGTCCATCAGACTCGCTTTCGCGGCGGTCACAGAGGTGACGGGCATCGAGTTCCACCCGTTGAAGCTCACAATCTTGGCGAGCAGGTCGGGTCGCGCAATCGCGAATCCACAGCGCAAACCCGCCATGCCATAGATCTTCGAGAAAGTCCGCAGGATCACAACATCCTTGTCCGCCGCGACCATGTCGATGCAGGGTTGTGCGTCGGAGAGATGGATATACGCCTCGTCGATCAGCAGAATGGATCCCTTCGGCTTGTTGGCGAGCAGGTATTCAATGTCGGCGCGCGGAGTCGTCGTCCCGGTCGGGTTATTCGGGTTACAGACATAAAACACTCCGGCATCCGGCGCTTGCGCGAGCATCGCCTTCACGTCGTGCGAATAGTCTGATTTCAAGGGGACCTTGACCACCTTGGCGCCGCTGATCTTCGAGGCCATGATTCCCGCCTCATAGCCGGGGTCGGCGGTGACGAAACTCTTGTCCGGCCCGGTGAATCCCAACACCGTGTAATGCAGCGGCTCGCTCGATCCCGCAAAGACGGCGACGTATTCTGGCTTCAGACCTTGCTGTGCGGCGAAGTACTTGATCAGGTCGAACTGCAGGTCCATCTGGTACCGCCCGCCGCTCTTGACGATGTCCTCGCAGGCTATGCAGGCGCTCGGCGCCGGCCCCATCGGATTTTCATTCGCGTCGATATAAACGCCGCCTGCCATATGGACCTTTGGCATACGGCGCGACTGCGCGGCCAGATGAGATTCCGTCACAATCGAAATTCCGGGGATGGCGGCAACCGCAGAAGCGGCGCTCGCGAAACGCAGGAAAGAGCGGCGTGAGAGGGCTGGATTCAAGATCGGGGTTTCTGCTTCGCTGGGACAACACGACGATGAAGGTTCAGGCGAGAGTTTTTTCACGGATACACCTCGAAATAGAATTCGGCGCAACTGGGCCAGGACAAACGCAAATTCACAAAAGTTGACATCAATAGATGAAGCGGACGCGCATGTGACAGCGCGTCTTTACTATCGAATGGGAAACGCAGGCTACAAGCAGGGAGCTTGGCGGACGAGCCAGTCATGGCTCACTTTAACGCCGAAAGGCTCTGAAAACAAGAGAAAAGCCCCTTCGATGCCAATTTCGCGAGCGGTGCCGCAAGTTATGAAGCGGACTATAAATTGCTCAAATACGGACTATAAACTATTCAAATATTCGGTCTTCCCGCCATCGGCGCGCGCGGTTCTTCGGCGCTTCCACGTGATCGTTGCAATAACGTCACCGATGCATACGCACCCAGCCACGACCCAATCGCTGCAAAACAGACATATACCCAATTCCGCGTATAGCTGATCACCGCAAACGCAGAGAGCAAATACCATGCGCTGCTCCACGTCGCAGCCTGCACCCGCCGCCGCGCCCCCACTGACGCCGTGAACATCACATAGACCGCGTCGGTCGCCGCAGTCGAAGCGACCACCCCAAGCGCCAGCCACGGCTTAATCGAGCCAATCAATTCGATCATCTCCACCTCATCGCCCACATACTACGCTCCCCGGAAAGACAACTCCGCCTCGGGTAAGTCCAAATCAAATACAATTTCTTTCGGAAATCAGTTTCGGGGGAGCGCCTTGCTTAGAAGTTCAGTTCACGTGAAATTTGCTGGTTCTCGCTGTTAGTTTGAGTCTTGCCGCGCTCGCGCAGCAGCCCGCGCAGTCCGGCGCCGCATGGACCTACTACGGACGTAAAGGCCCATCGAGCTGGGGCAAACTCGACCCCGCTTATTCCGCCTGTTCCAAAGGCAAGCAGCAATCACCGATCGACATTCGAGGCGCCAAGCGCAATCCGGCCCTGCAGCCGATCGAGTTCCACTACATCAGCGGACCGGTCACGCTCGTCAACACAGGCATCACCATTCGCGTCGATGTCACTCCGGGCGGCTATATCGTCTTTAACGGTGTACGCTATGATCTCGTCGAGTTCCACTTCCACCATCCCGCCGAGGACCTCGTCGGCGGAAAGCTGAGCGATCTCCAGATTGATCTCGTTCACAAGAACGCCGCAGGCCAGAAAGCGATCATCGCCGTGCGCTTGAATGAGGGCCGAGTCAATGGCGCGCTCGCTACGCTTTGGCCGACCCTTCCCGCGGCATCCGGAGCCAAGGCGACCATCCAGGATGTCTTCAATCCACTAGGACTTCTGCCCGTAGACCGCAGTTATTGGAGCTACATGGGTTCGATCACTGTTCCTCCATGTACCGAGGGAGTGCAGTGGATCTCTATGCAAAATTCGACCGAGCTCGCACAAGACCAGCTACAGGCCTTCGCTCGACTCTATCCAGACAACGCACGCCCTGTGCAACCCACTCACGGAAGAAAAATCGAGGCGAGCCAATAAGGACCGACTCAATACTCCGCTATGAGTGGCAAGGGCGCGTTTGGCGAAGGCCCCGTTGCGCAGTGGTAGCATAAGCCTCAAATCTCCGCGGGGTTCTCACTTGCGTAAACTTCAAGCTCTAATTCTTCTTGTCGTCTGCACTCTTTGTTTAAGTCATTCGTCTCCCGCTCAGCCGGCTCCCAAACAATTCGCCGTCCACGCAGGCCGCCTCATCGATGTCCGCACCGGGCAGGTCACCAACGATGCCTACATCCTGATCTCTGGTGAACGCATCGTCTCCGTCGGAACCAGCGCGCCCTCTGGCATGACCGTCGTGGACATGAGCAAGTTCACCATCGTCCCTGGTCTGGTCGACGCTCACGGCCACACGCTCGACGACCCGACCAACCAATCCGCCGCAGCCTTCCTCATGACCTCGGCGCCCGAAGCGACCGTGCGCGGAGTCAACAATCTCCAGGTCTGGCTCGCTCACGGCTTCACCGCCGTCCGCGACGCCTGTGAGGCCTATCCGTCCTATCCGCAGTTTGCCCTCCGCGACGGAGTCGCCAAGGGCCTCATCACCGGCCCGCGCATTGTCGCCGCTGGCAGCTGCATCTCGCTTACCGGCGGACACGGCGACTCCGACTATCTCTCCGCCGACAAAGCGCCGCTATATTCGCCCAACCTCGCCGACACGCCCGACGACATCAACCACGTCGTCCGACGCGACATCAAGTACGGCGCCGACTGGATCAAGCTCATGGCCACCGGCGGCGTTATGGACCCCATCAGCGACTACCGCGTCCAGGAGCTAAGCGAAGAGCAGATGGCTCGCGCCGTCGAAGTCGCCCACCGCGCAGGCAAGAAGGTCATGGCCCATGCCGAAGGAACGGAAGGCATCAAGGCCGCAGTCCGCGCCGGGGTCGACTCGATAGAACACGGCACCATGCTCGACGAAGAAGGTGCAGCACTGATGGAGCAGAAGGGAACCGGGCTCGTCCCCACGCTCTACTGCTTCCAGCACGACCTCAAGACCGGTACCTCGCTGGGCCGCGATCCGCGCAGCATGGCCAAAGGCATCGCCATCGTCGCAGCCCAAGGGCCGGCCTTCACCCTCGCTCTTAAGCATCATCTCAAGATCGCCTATGGCGTTGACGATTCCGAGCCGGATGTCCTCTCTGGCGAATTCGGCGCGCTCGTTCGCGGAGGCATGACCCCGCTCCAGGCATTGCAGGCCGCCACCATCAACGGTGCAACGCTACTCTCGCTCGACAAGAACATGGGCACGATTGAAGCCGGGAAATACGCCGACCTTGTCGCGGTCCCCGGAGATCCGCTCACCGACATCACCACGATGGAGCACGTCGCATGGGTCATGAAAGCCGGAGTTGTCGTCAAACCGCTGGCGCAACCCTAACGCACAAAAATCAGATAGCCCGCCATAATCAGCCCATCAAGGCGAGTATCAGCGCCAGAGCGATGGCGTCCTTGGATATCCGGCCCGGAACCCACGTTCCCGCACTGAGTTCCCGCACCAATTGGAAATGCCGCACCGTAGCACTCAAGGTAACCAGCACGCCCAAAGCAACCAGCGCCACTCCCGACCATTCAGACAGTCCAGTGGACTGCACCGGAACCTGCGTCGCGCTCGAACGAAACTCGCGCAGGAATAAGCCCAAAGCGCGCAACCGCAAAGCCGACTCCCATTAGTCCCAGCCCGGTTCGAATCCAGGCCAGAAAGGTCCGTTCTGCGGCAAAGTAAACACGCGGGTCCTGCTCGACAGGTTTTTCCATGAGCAGATTTTAGGCTGGCCTATCACCGCTCCGCTTGCGAAAAACCACCCGCCGCCGTTCCCGCCAATGCTCATCCAGAGCAATCAGAGTCCATTCCACTTCCGGCGACAAATAACGCAGCACAATCTCGTTTGCCGGGTGAATCCGCAAGGCCGGCGCAATAAAGTGCAGCCGGGGAGGCAAATCCGCCAGCTCAATTCCCGAAAAATACCCATGCCGGCAGAGTGTGTTCCGCCCGCCAGTCTGGGCATTGTCCCCCTGGAGCTTCCGCACGCGGAGCCAGTAATCCAGCCCCTGCAGCGGCAGATGCAGGTCCTCATCCGCCTTCAACTCGATCACCAGCAACCGTCCGCAACGATCGACAGTCAGCAAATCGAGCATCCCCCTGTCGGTCGCCGCAAACGCCGGCACCTGCGAATAGACATACTGCGGAACAATCCCCGGCTCAATCTCCAGCAACTCCTGCCGCAACACCGACTCCAGCCACCGCTCCGGTTGCAGCCGAAAGAGCGGGTCTTTCATGTTGCCCTGCGGATGTCGTGCATCCAGCAGTCGACCTACCAGCTCTGTGAATAGCTCCTCCGTCTCTTCGGTCAGCGCCGTCTCATTCGCGCCCGCTCCAAACGTAATCTCGTCGCGCCGCGCAAACGAATTAGCCGCCACTCCCTGGCGTACCCGCGCGAACTCCAGGCCATGCAACAAGAACGCGACCTCCGCCGCGCTGCGCGGACACACCTCCACCCTCCCACTAGCACAGCCGGGCAACAGGCTGAATACCCGGTCTATCCCGCCGCGAGCCCGTTCCAGCGCTGCCTCGCGATGGAACGCATGCACCAGCCGAACATCCACATTGCCCTGATCGACCGGATCCATCCGCATCAGCTCGTCGGTCCGCTCATCCAGCTCGTAAAGCTCCCACTTCGCCAGCGTCGGATTCATCCACGCCATCCGCGCTCGTGTCACCTCGCTCGTCCCGTGCGGAACGACTACCTTCAGCCCCTCAAACAATCGCCGCCCGCCCGCGTGTTCGCGGCAATAAGCAAGCCAGAGAATCCCAAGCGTCAAAACGCCATCGATAGTCGGCTGCGTCTCGTCGCTTCCGACGCCGATGATCGCCCAGGCCGTCCCGCCGCGCACAAGGCTTCCACGGACATACGCTGGGCCAAAGCTGTGTTCCAGGTCCACGGTATTCCGCAATCCATCAACTTCGAAGTCGGGAAAACTGCGCCCCAGCACTCGATCGAGCATGCGCAGGTACTTCGTCCTCGATGCTGTCCGCGTCGTCGGAGTCCTCTGGTCGCGATCCGGAACCAGCTGCAGCAATTGCGGCTTGGCCTGTCCAAACCGCTTCACCTGCAGCCGCAGCACCTCATGCTTCGGATCGAGGCCGACCACCGTTCGCACCAGGTTCCGTTCCTCCGACCACAGGTGCAGCACGCACCGTCCATACTCGGCCGAAAGCGCATACTTCGCCGAGCTCATGTCGAACAAAACCCGCCCATCTTCGATCACCACGGCCCGCGGATGCTCCGCCAAAAAGACCTCCAGAGCGCGCGTCAACTCAATCGCCGAGGTTTCATGAGTGGCTAGGTGCATGCCGCAATCATCATCATGCGGAGAATAAGTGGCAAGCGATTTTGTAAATAGGGGCTAAAAAAATTCGGATGCGCCAGGTTCGCGAAGCCGGTCACTAGGGTACCCCATCCTAAACGACGTTCCTGCCGTTTGAGGTGAGAGGGATCGAGACGGTCGCGTCACACTAAACAATAAGTCCGGAGACCCTGGGAGCAAAGCTATCCAGGTCTCTCTTTGGGGGTTGTCACGAAGCCCTCACCACCCCATCCGCTTCCGCAGTTCCGTCACATGCGCCACATGGTGCCGGCTGTGCCAGCCGTAGATCGCCGCCACTGTCACCAGCGACTCCCGCCCACTCTCCGGATGCACATATCCGCGTCCCCAATCCGCCTCCGTCAGCGACTCCAGCAAAACAACCCAACGGCGATGCAACGATTCCAGCAGCGCAAGCGAAACCTCGACCGGAAGCGTCCGCGCATCGCTCAGCTTCGCCCACTCCGCCTCGTCATAAGGCTTGATAGTCGGCCAGTCCTCAGTCAGCGCCAGCCGCATGCGGACATAGGCGTTGATATGACTATCCGCGACATGGTGGACCAGCTGCCGCACCGTCCATCCACCCTCGCGATAAGGAGTATCCAGCTGCTCGTCGTTCAGACCTGCAACCGCTTCGCGCAAAGCAGAAGGCAGCCCGGCGATCGCGGCGATGTTCTCCGCCCGATCCAGCCGAGAACGGTCAAATTTGCCAATGGGATAGCGAAGAGAAAAAGAGGGATCCAGCGCAGGAGAAATGCTCATGCGCTGGAAGGTATCACAACCGGCCCGCCGGGAAAAAATGACGTCCGAAGCTGACGTTCTACGAGTGATGATGGTGGTGATGGTGGCGACCATGATGTCGGCCATGATGGTGCGTCGACTGCGCCTGCGAGGCCACAGGGGCCAGCAAGAACAGCAGTAGGGAAGCGAAAAGGAGCTTTTTCATACCTTGAGAGTACCCCCGGCAATGACCGATGTGATAACCGTCCGAGATCCCAATATTCCGAGCGGCCACAATCAGTAAACCCCGCCAACCCCGTCAGGTTTCGTCCCCGCGAATGCATCTCCTCAAACCCCACGCAAATCGCCGGCTTACCTCACCCACGCCGAACGCCTACAATCGAAGTGTCGCCCCGCTCATCTAACTCTCAGAGGAACTGAATGTCCACATCCGTCGCATCTCCCACCGGGCTCCCGGAATCCCAAAAGCGTTACTTCTTTGAAAAGTTCGGCCTGACCGAGCGCCTTCTCGAGCGCTGCCTCGGCGAAGCCCTCTCCGCCGGTGGCGACTACGCCGACCTCTACTTCGAATCCATAGCCTCGACCTCCATCGGCGTCGATGAATCTCTCGTCAAGTCCGCCAGCCAGGGAGTCTCCGCTGGCTGCGGCATCCGCGTCGTCTCCGGCGAGCGCACAGGCTACGCCTACACCGACGACCTGTCCTCTGAGCGCCTGCTAAGAGCCGCACGCACCGCCTCGCTCATCGCCAACGGCCCGACCAAGGAACTCGTCACCCCCTTCAACGCCAACGGCAATGGAAATGGAAGCCCGAAACCAAGCCTTTACCCAATCCCAGCCGCCGACTCCGATGCCTCGCTCGCGGCCAAGCTCGCCCTAGTCATGCGCGCCGACAAAGCCGCCCGCGCCTTCGATCCGCGTATCGTCCAGGTCCGCGCCAGCTACTCCGACGAACTCCGCCGCATCCTCATCGCCGCCTCCGACGGCACCTTCGCCTCCGACACCCAGCCGCTCGCCCGCCTCAACGTCTTCGTCATCGCCAAAGACGGCGAAAAGACCTCCAAAGGCACCTCCGGCGGAGGCGGCCGCGTCGAGCTCGACTTCTTCGAGGGCGACAAGTCCCCCGAGCACCACGCCCACGAAGCCTCCCGCCAGGCCATCCTCCAGCTCAACGCCGTCGCCGCGCCCGCAGGCGAGATGGAAGTCGTCCTCGGCCCCGGCTGGCCCGGAGTCCTCCTTCACGAAGCCGTCGGTCACGGCCTCGAAGCCGACTTCAACCGCAAAAAGACCTCCGCCTTCGCCGGCCTCATCGGCCAGCAGCGTCGCCAGCTCCAAGGTCACCGTCGTCGATAACGGAACCATGCCCAACCGCCGAGGCTCGCTCAACGTCGACGACGAAGGCTCGCCCACCCAGGAAAACGTCCTCATCGAAAACGGAATCCTCAAGGGCTACCTCAGCGACAAGCTCTCCGCCCGCCTCATGGGCGGAGCCTCCACCGGCAGCGGCCGCCGCGAAAGCTACCAGTCCATCCCCATGCCCCGCATGACCAACACCTACATGTTGAACGGCGAAGACCTGCCCGAAGACATCATCAAGAGCGTCAAGCGCGGCCTCTACGCCGTCAACTTCGGCGGAGGCCAGGTCGACATCACCAGCGGAAAATTCGTCTTCTCCGCCTCCGAAGCCTACCTCATCGAAGACGGAAAAATCACCGCCCCCGTACGCGACGCCACGCTAATAGGCAACGGCCCCGAAGCCCTGAAATACGTCTCCATGGTCGGCAACGACCTCGCGCTAGACGAAGGAATCGGAACCTGCGGCAAAGACGGCCAAAGC
>CAWGZE010000024.1:0-23247 GCA_963826855.1 uncultured Acidobacteriaceae bacterium | reverse complement strand
CGGCTCAGGTTCCTGGTGTGACCGCAATCCTCAGCGCAAATCCGTACTACAACCGGCCTACGCAAGAGGGCCAATTTCAGCATTTCAAGGCGGTCGCCGAGGCCGTAGAGCTTCCCGTGGTGCTCTACAACATTCCGGGCCGGACTGGCGCCAATCTGGAGCCATCTACGGTGGCGCGACTGGCGGAGGCCGCGCCAAATATCGAAGCAGTCAAGGAGTCGAGCGGACAGCTCGGGCAGATCACGGAGCTCGTTCATTTACTGCCGGAGAAAGTCAGGGTGTTTGCCGGCGACGATCCGATTGCGCTGCCGGTCATCTCGGTCGGTGGAGCGGGGTTGATCTCGGTGGCTTCGAATCAGATTCCGTCAGAGATGTCGCAGATGGTGCATGCGGCGCGCAACAACGACTGGCGATTGGCGCAAAGCATCAACCGCAAATACTTCCGGCTAATGCAGGCGAATTTCTGGGAGACGAGCCCCGGTCCGGTGAAAGCCGTGCTCGCCATGATGGGCAAGATCGAGGAGCAGTATCGGCTGCCGATGGTGCCCGTTGCTGTCCAGCACGCGTGAGAGGTTGCAGAAGCTGGCGGGAGAGCTGGGACTATTAACAAACATGCTGCAGGACAAGAGCCATTTGCGGACAGATTAAAATGCGCCCACAAAGCGAGTCGTTCAGAGTGCGAGCGACAGCCGAAAGAACTCAACGGTAAGCGAGGGATTCAGGCCAAGAATTGGGTTGGTGTTGTAGCGTTCGACTGGCTGGAAGCCCAGCTTCTTGTAAATGCCGTTTGCAGACTGCATCGCAGTGGGCACGGTGTCGAGATACATGGCGGTGTAGCCCAGTTTGCGAGCATGTTGGATCAGCTCTTCGGCGAGGATGATACCGATGGATTGTCCGCGAAATTCGGGCCGCACCCAGAGGCGTTTCATCTCGCAGGCGGCCTCTCCGAGCTCGATGGCGCGGTTGGGTTTCAGCGGTTTGAGAGCGATGCAGCCGGCGGGTTCGTCGCTCATAAACGCCATCAGAATCGTGCCCCGCGGTTCGGCATAGACGCCGGGAAGACTGGCCAGTTCCTTCTCGTATTCCTCAAGACAGATGTGCTCTTCACCGAGCGATTGGTTGAGGTAGGCGGCGTATTCGCGCAGGAGTATCTTGGTCGTTTCGAGGTCTTGTGCAGTCGTCGCGGGCCGGATTGTGACGGTTGCGGGCATTCAGGCCAGTTTAGTTGATTTCGCCGCGTTATCTTTAGAACATGAGCGAGCATGAATTATCACTGAAAGCCGAGATTGAACAACACTTTGCGGCGGGCGCTGCCGCGGTGGGCGACGTTGTCGCGATGGACGCGTTCATGGCGCTGCGCGAAGCACTGGAGAAGGGTCTGGTGCGGGCGGCGGAGCCGGATGGCAGCGCTCCGCTGGGTTGGCGGGTGAATGGCTGGGTGAAGCAGGGAATCCTGCTGGGCTTTCGACTGGGCGCGCTGGTCGGGACCGGCAATGACGTGCTTTCGTTTGTGGACAAGCACACTTTCCCGGCGCGTCGTTTCGCGGCCGAGGATGGGGTGCGGTTAGTTCCGGGAGGATCGTCGATTCGGGCGGGAGCTTTTGTCTCGCAAGGAGTCGTCTGCATGCCGCCCATGTACATCAATGCAGGCGCCTATGTAGATGAAGGCACAATGGTGGACTCTCACGCTCTGGTCGGCTCGTGCGCGCAAATTGGCAAGCGGGTACATTTGAGCGCGGCAGCGCAGATCGGCGGAGTGCTGGAGCCGGTGAATGCTGCTCCGGTGGTGATCGAAGACGACGTACTCGTCGGCGGCAATTGCGGCGTTTACGAGGGAACCCTGGTTCGGCGGCGCGCAGTGCTTGGCGCGGGGACGATCCTGACGCGGGGCACACCGGTGTATGACCTGGTGAAGGGCGAGGTTTTGCGGGCCGACGGTGACCGGCCGCTTGTGATTCCCGAGGGTGCGGTCGTGGTGCCGGGGTCGCGGGCCGTCACTCATGGTCAGGGGCTGGATTGGGGCGTGAGCCTTTATACACCAGTGATTGTGAAATACCGGGATGAGAAGAGCGAGCTGAGTCTTGCGTTAGAGGATCTGTTGCGTTGACGCGAGCCGAGCACTCAAGTAAAACGAATTACGCCATGCAAAAACCTTCCTTTGCTGTATCTGTTCTGCTGTTCCTTTCACTTTCTGCGCATGCACAGCAACCCACGGCGCATTGGGTCGGCTCCTGGGCTTCGTCGCCAATGAGCCAGAAGGTCAACCCTGGGCAGCCGTCGCCTGCCAATTCGACGTATCGGAATGTCATACGGATCAGTGCGGGCGGCCCGTCGCTGCGTGTCCAGGTGACGAATGAGTTTGGTACGCGCTCGCTAGTCGTTGGTGCAGCGCACGTTGCCCTGAGCGGTGAAAATGGAGCGATCCAGCCCGGGAGTGACCATGTTTTGACGTTTTCGGGCAAGCCGACCGTCACGATTCCCCCGGGCGCCTTTGTCGTGAGCGATCCGGTCGCTTTCACGGTATCGCCGCTGTCGAGCCTTGCGGTCAGCGTCTACCTGCCGGACCAGCGGATCAGTGAAACCACCTGCCACGAAGACGCGCGCTCGACGACGTTCATCGCCGCCGGAGACGCGACCTCATCAGCGACGTTACCCGGTGCGCGTCCGATCTATTCCTGGTGCTTTGTGAAAGGCGTTGAGGTCAACACCACCGATTCGCGTGCGGCTGCGATTGTGACTCTGGGCGACTCGATTACGGATGGGGCGCTTTCGACTCGGGACGCCAATCGCCGCTGGCCCGACGTACTTGCCATCCGGTTGCAGGCAGACCCGAAAACGGCCAATCTTTCTGTCCTGAATGAGGGTATCGGCGGCAATCGTCTGCTTCGCGAGGGAGCGGGCCAGGCCGCGCTCGCCCGGTTCGACCGGGATGTTTTGGCGCAGGGCGGCGTCCGCTATCTCATCATTCTTGAAGGCATCAACGACATCGGGGCCATCGCCAGGCCGCGCGATACAGAGGACTCGCTGACGGCCCCCCAACTTACTTCCGCCCTCACCTTTGCTCTGGCCCAACTTGTTACCCGCGCTCATACGCACGGCATCAAGGTCTTTGGCGGGACACTGACGCCTTACGGTGGTGCGGGTTACGCTTCACCGGCGGGCGAAGAGACTCGCGAAGCCGTCAACAACTGGATCCGCACTAGCGGTGTCTTCGATGGTGTGATTGATTTCGATAAGATTACTCAAGACCCTGCCAATCCGAATGTCTTTCTTCCCAGCGTCGACTCCGGCGACCATCTGCATCCCGGCGATGCCGGTTACGAAGTCATGGGATCGTCGATCGACTTGTCGCTTTTTCGCTGAGTCGCTACCCGGCGGATGGCCTGCATAAAGTCCTAATCGGCACTCATTCTCCGGTGTTGCGCTAGTGCGCTCGCCCGAGACGTGCGCGGCTTACATGGCTGCTGTGCTAGCATCGAAGATTCGATGACAGAAAATAAACTGAAGATAATTCCGCTCGGCGGCCTGGGCGAATTTGGCATGAACTGCCTCGCAATTCGCTGGCAGGACGACATTATTGTGATCGACGCGGGACTGATGTTTCCCGAGTCGGAACTGCTGGGCGTGGACATTGTTGTCCCCGATATCACATATCTGGTTGAGAATCGGCAGTGCGTCCGCGCAATCATTCTCACCCACGGCCACGAAGACCACATCGGCGGCCTTCCCTGGATCCTCTCCGAACTAAATGTGCCAGTTTATGGCACCGAGTTCACGCTGGCTTATGTTGAGGGCAAGCTTGATGAGCACAAGCTGCTGGACTCGACCGAGTTGATCGAAATCGC
Organism: uncultured Acidobacteriaceae bacterium; assembly: GCA_963826855.1. Lineage (GTDB taxonomy): Bacteria > Acidobacteriota > Terriglobia > Terriglobales > Acidobacteriaceae > Acidisarcina. The sequence goes on along the minus strand of CAWGZE010000024.1, from coordinate 19,402 downwards.
TCCGAAATCGAAGTTTACGGTTGGGCCGTTCACCATCGAGCCGATTCGGGTGACGCACAGCCTGGTGGATTGCGTTGCGTTGGCGATCGAAACTCCGGTGGGCGTGATCGTGCACTCCGGCGATTTCAAAATCGACCTTTCGCCGCCGGACGGCAAGGCCTTCGACCTGCATACCTTTGCCGAGTACGGCAAGCGCGGAGTTCTGGCGCTGCTGCAGGACTCGACCAACGTCGACCGGCCGGGATACACGCCCAGCGAATGGGCAGTGAAGCCGCGGCTGGACGAGGTTTTTTCGCGGACGAAGAAAAAGCTCTTCTTCAGTTGCTTCTCTTCTTCGATTTATCGGATTCGGATTGCGCTGGATCTTGCGCATACGCATCGCCGCAAGGTCGCGGTGGTCGGCCGGTCGATTGTCGAGTCGTCCGAGATCGCGCAGGACTTGGGCTATCTGGATATTCCTTCGGGGCTGATGATCAACCCCGGTCAGATCAACGATTACGCTCCCGAAAATGTGCTGATTTTGATCAGCGGAACGCAGGGCGAGCCGATGAGCGCGCTGTCGCGGGCGGCGGTAGATAACCACAAGCACGCGCATATCGATCCAGGTGACACGGTCGTGCTGAGTTCGCGAGTGATTCCAGGGAACGAGAAGAGCATTTATCGAGTCATTGACCACCTTTGCCGGCGCGACGCGAATGTCATCTTCGACGATGGCGCCTCGGGGCTGATTCACGTGAGCGGCCACGCCAGCCAAGAAGAACAGCGGCTGCTGATCAACCTGCTGCGCCCGAAGTATTTCATTCCCGTGCATGGTGATTACCGGCATTTAAAGAAGCACGCACAGGTCGCGACCGAGACCGGGGTGATCGGCCAGGCGATTCTGATCGAAGACGGCGATGTGTTGGAGATGACCGCGAAGGACGCCCGCAAGAATGGGAAGGTCACGGCTGGCCGAGTTTGTATCGATTCGGGATCGAATGTCGATGTCGTCGAGGACATCGTCATCCGCGACCGGCGGCATCTCAGCGAAGACGGATTTGTTCTGCCGATCATCACGATCAACAAACTAAGTGGTAAGGTCGAGAGCCAGCCCGAGGTGGTAACGCGAGGGTTCGCCGCAGCGGATGAGGATTTGATTGAGTCGGCGCGGCAGATAGTCTCGAAGACGCTGGACGGATCGAGCGCCGAAGAGAAAGCCGATTACGGCGTGATCAAGGAGAAAGTGCGGGTCGATCTGAAGCGATTCATCCAGAAAAATACGAGCCGGCGGCCTTTGATCATGCCGGTGATTCTCGAAGTCTGACGGACGGATCCGATGTCGAATACGAATATTCTTTCAAGTCATGGGCGCACTCTGACTTTGGCAGCATTGCTGGTCGCCGTGATGCCGATTCCGGCGGCGCAGGCACAGGCTGCCCAAAGCTGCCTTCCGAGCACGACTCTCGAACAGCTGCCGAAAGCCATCGACGATGCAGTAAGCGGTCCGGGAAATAAGGACCGAACCTGCCTGCGGGCGGTGCTTATGCCCGAAGTGCGGCTCATCCCGGTCAGCGTGGGCGCTGACGGGCAGGTGAAGACGACCATCCTCACTGTGGACGACTACATCGACCGGGTCGCCAAGAGGGGCGATAAGGCATTCTACGAACACCAGATCAAGTACTCTACGGAGACTTACGGCAATATTGCCCACCTTTGGAGCACTTATACGGTGACGGAAACCCCTGACGGCAAACCGATCGTAAGGGGAATCAACAGCATCGAGGCGGTCAATGACGGCACCCGCTGGAGGGTGCTTGAGATTAGCTGGCAGGCGGAGACGCCTGCGAATCCACTGCCTGCGCAATTCCTGCCTTAGAAGCCTGCTTTCTATCTTCGGCCCTGTGCTACGGTCGAGACGTATGGTATTTCCGGTCCGTCTCACGAGCGTGATGCGAAATCGATACCTTCATTCGCCTGTTGTCCTGCTGACGTTAATCCTCGTTCCCACGGCTGTCGTTTGGAGACAAGAAACCTGCGCCTGTGCCGGCCGGCACGCTGGCGACGGCGATCCGGGAGACCCTGCTGTTTACCTCCGCCGACGAAAGTTCGCAACGGCTGGCCAATATCAGCCCAGGGCGCGAGATGGTGATCGTCGAAAAGAATGGCGACTGGCTGCGGGTCTTTGCGAATACCGACATCGAAGAATCGCATGCGCAGGACGCTCCTATCTTTGGCGCCGAGGCAGCGCCGCCGCCCATCTCCGGCTGGACGAAGGCAAAAGGGGTGATCGCGGCGGACACGCCTAATGGCGATGAGGTGCTCTTCGGCATCGCCGCGAATATGGAAGAAGTGGCGAGTGAACCACATCCGCCAAAGACGGCGGCGCAGGACGGCACGGCTGCTCTACCGGCGCCTGGCGGAGATGTTCCCGCAATCGAAGTATGCCGGCCAGGCGGCCTGGCGGGCGGCAGACATCGGCTGGCAGCTGCACAAAGAAGATGTCTTCTCGCTGCCTTCGGCGCACGAGAAGGAAAATTATCTCCGCGAGCAGATTGACGATACGGAGATGAAAAAGATCGAGAAGAAATATCCGGGCACACGATGGGCGGACCTGGCAGCCTACGACATGCTGGACAACAAGATCTGCGGCGATTGGCAAGGCTCGGAGAAGTGCCCCGAAAAAGAATCTGAACTGTACGTCAAGTATGCCGAGGATCATCCCGACAGCCCGAAAGCCGCCGAAGCCCTTTACAAGGCGGCGTGGCGGCAAGCGTCGGCTGCGGACATGTATTCCGCCGATAACGAGGACAAGAAATCTGACCAAGCGCGCGCCCACGCGAAGGAGTTGGCGGAGCGGCTGCAAGCCAAATACCCCCAGACCGATTACGCGCCTCGCGCGGCGGGTCTGGTATACAAATTGGAGCAGGGTATTCCTGTCTACGGCGTCGACCGCGAATAGGTGAGCGCGAGTTGAGCCCACGAACAACTCCGGAGGATTCTTGAACGATTACCCGATTTCCGTCCTGCTTGGCATTGTCGAAGGTCTCACAGAATTTCTACCGGTAAGTTCGACCGCGCATCTTCGGATCGCCGAGGCCCTGCTGCACCTTGACCTTACCGATCCTTACTGGAAGATGTACACGATCGTTATCCAGCTGGGCGCGATTCTGGCGCTCCTTTCTCTCTTTACGGGGCGTATCGTGGAGTTCTTCAGGACATTTCCGCAAGGCGAGACCGGGGACCGGACGGTCTGGAATCATCCGATTACGCTGACGGCGGTCGCATTTATTGTGACCGCAATTCCCTCTCTGCTGCTGGCGAAGACCATCGGCAAGCATCTGGAAAGCATCACCGTCATGGCCTGGGCGTTGCTGATCGGCGGCGTGGCGATGTGGGTGATCGATTGGTGGAGCGACCGCCACGAATCGCCGACGAAAGACGTCGAGCAGATGTCGCTGTGGCAGGCCGTTTGGATTGGGGCCTTCCAGATACTTTCGGCTGTCTTCCCTGGAACTTCCCGGTCGATGTCAACTATCAGCAGCGGCCAGCTTGCCGGATTGACCCGGGGCGCATCGCTGGAGTTCAGCTTTCTGCTGTCGATTCCTGTCATGGTCGCCGCCACCGGCTACGACCTGCTGAAAGCGGTTCATCCCAAACAGGTCGTTGGAGAGCCGGCAATCGCTCCTCTGGTGATTACCACTCATGGCTGGATCATCCTGGCGATCGGCCTGGTCGTTTCTTTCCTGGTCGCGCTCGGCGTGGTCGAGTGGTTCCTCATCTGGGTGAGGAAGCACGGCTTTGTGCCGTTTGCGATCTACCGGATCCTCTTGGGGATTGTCTTGCTGGTTTGGGGGTCGGAACTGTTAGGCGGTTGATTCTGATGCAGTTCGGAGGCATACCAGAAGTGAGCGCCACCCCACCCTGGAAGTCGCGATTTTATGAGGCCTACGTTTCGAGCGGCCAATCGATCGACACCGGCGGGACAGCGGAGGCCCTCTTCCGTCCGCGCAAGGCATTTCTCAAGCACATTATCGCCCAGTACATGCCGCGCGACACCAACGCGCGAATTTTGGAAGTAGCATGCGGACCGGGCGCTCTGCTCTACTTCCTGGAGCAAGCTGGATATCGCAACATAGCCGGGGTGGACGTCTCTGAGGAGCAGATCGCGGTGGCCGCGCGATTGGGAATTGTCTCGGCGACTTGCTCGACACTTGAGGATTTTCTCGGCTCTCAGGAGGCCGGCTCCGCGGACCGAGTGTTGGCGATCGATATCCTTGAGCACCTGCCCCGTGAAGAGATTGTTGAAATTCTAGGGGCGATTCGCAGAGTGTTGAAGCCCGGTGGACGCTGCATCGCACATGTGCCGAACGCGGAGGGATTGTTCGGAATGAGGATCCGCTATGGCGACTTCACCCACGAAGTAGCATTGACCCCGAAGTCCGCGAGCCAGGTCTTTCGCGTGGCCGGATTTCGCGAGGTGCGCTGTTTCGAGGACAAGCCGAGAGTGCACGGTCTTACGAGCCTGGCGCGACGCATCATCTGGGATGTGGGAACCCTTCCCAGCCGGCTCTTACTAGCTGCGGAGACTGGGGCAACCCAAGCGATCCTCTCGCAAAACATGATGATTGAAGCAATTGTCTAGGTGCGAAGGCTGAGCCGTCACACCTAAGTTCTGAAATCGATTCCTCTCGATCACAAAGCAATAAATATGGGACGCAAAGCCCAGCGCTTCTGAAATAATTAGAACTGCTCTGGGGGTTCGGGATGCGTGGGCCGGGCCGGCTTTTTGCCGGCGTCGCGGTGAGCGTGTCATTGCGTCTCCTCATGAAGACCCTTGGATTTGTAGTCGCTCCCACCCGCAATCGGCGCCTGAACGAACTGCTCGGGCTGCTGATGCTGGTTGCCGCCGCCCTCCTCCTTCTCTCCATCGTTTCTTACCACCCGACCGACCCTTCGCTGAACACGGCGGCGGGTTTTACCGGTCATCGTGCCGTCCACAACTGGGCGGGCGTGGTCGGCGCGACGATCAGCGACTGCTGCTCCAGGTTGAAGGGGTGACGGCGCTCTGGTTCCCGGTGCTGCTGGGCATGCTGGGGTTTTCCTGGATGCGGTCGCGTCCCGGCTGGCTCTCCCGGGGCGAAACTGGTGGGCGCGGCGCTGATTCTGCTCTTTGGCCCGGCGATCTTCGCACTGCTTCCAGGACACTTGCACTGGATGCACGGACTCCCTGCTGAAGGACTCACGGGACGGCTGGTCGCCGATCTGCTGGTGGAATACCTGAACTTCCCCGGCGCCTGCATCGTTGCGGGTACTATGGCTGCGGCGGCGCTCTATCTCTCCACGACCTTCAGCTTCAATACCGCAAAGGAGTGGATTTCGGTCCGCTTCGCGTTTGTCCAGGCATGGCGCGACCGTTGGTCAAACTGGAAGGCTGCTCGTGCCCGGAAGAAAGAGCTACGCCAGGCAGTTAAGGAAGACGCGGCACGCGCAAAGGAGCTTGCCCGAGCACAGAAGGCAGCTGCCAAGGCTGGAAAGAACGCTGTGCGTGGGGTACCTGCTCTGAAGGAGACAAAGCCTCCGGTTGCGCCTTCGCTGAAGGTGAGCGAGCCCAATGACATGTCCGGGGAGATGCCGGGAACCAGACATGGCGGCTTCGCAGAGCTCTACGCCGAGCCGGTCGCGCCGAGTTTGTGGGACGAGATGCCGCGCGCCCAGGTCCCGGATTTCGAGCCCGAGGCCGCGCCGCGGATCGAGGACGAATTCGAGCCGGAGGTCGAAACGCCGAAGCCGCAGTTAATCGTGCCTCGGCGGATGGAACCTCCATCGGCCAAGGCCGAGCCGAAGTTCGATGGCCGCAGCATCGCGGTTGGAGAGCGGGCCGATGCCGACGTGCGCACAGTCACGGTGACTCCAAAATCGGTTAGCGGATTCAAGCTGCCGCCGAGCAATCTGCTGCACCGCAGCGAAGAGTCGCAGGTGGTCCGCGAAGATGAACTGCGCGCCGAGGCGCAAGTACTGGTGGAGAAATGCGGCGAGTTCGACGTTCGAGGGCAGGTGGTGCAGATCAATCCCGGCCCGGTGGTGACGACGTTTGAATTCCGCCCGGAAGCGGGGGTGAAGTATAGCCGCGTGACCGGATTGGCTGAAGATCTCTGTCTGGCGATGCGTGCGGAGAGCATCCTGATCGAACGAATGGCGGGCAAGAGTACGGTGGGCATTCAGGTACCGAATCGCGAACGCGAGACTATTTGGCTGCGCGACGTGATCGAGTCCGAAATCTTCCTGCATACGAAGTCCAAGCTCGCGCTCGCGATGGGCAAGGACATCAACGGCCGCATCGTCGTCGCCGACCTCGCCACCATGCCGCACGTGCTGATCGCCGGCTCGACGGGCAGCGGCAAATCGGTGGCGATCAACGCGATGATCATGTCCATCCTCTATAAGGCGACGCCCGAGCAGGTGCGGATGATCCTCGTCGATCCGAAGCGCGTAGAGCTGGGGATGTATGAGGGGATTCCGCACCTCTTCACGCCGATCATCACCGAGCCGAAGCTCGCGGCGAACGCGCTCAAGAACGCGGTGCGCGAGATGGAGCGGCGGCTGAAGCTGCTGGCTTCGCGCAGCGTTCGCAACATCGACCAATACAACCGGCTGTATGAAAACGGCACACCGAGCTTGTTTGAAGACTCGGACGATGAGGGGCCGCTGCCTTACATTCTGATCATCATCGACGAGCTCGCTGATCTGATGATGCTCGATAAAGCGAACGTCGAAGAGGCCATCACGCGGCTGGCGCAGATGGCGCGCGCCGTCGGCATTCACCTAATTCTGGCGACGCAGCGACCTTCGGTTGACGTGATTACCGGCCTTATCAAGGCAAACGTGCCAACGCGGATGTCGTTCCGGCTGGCGACCAAGGTGGATTCGCGAACGATTCTCGATTCGAACGGCGCGGAGGTGCTGTTAGGACGCGGCGATATGCTCTTTCTGCCTCCTGGAACCTCGCGGGTGCAGCGGGTGCATGCGCCGTTTGTCACTGAAAAAGAGACCGCGGCGGTGGTCGATTTCTGGAAGAAGCAAGGTCAAGCCGAATATGTCGAGAGCTTCCTGGAGGCTCCGAAAGACGATAAAGGTCGCGATCTCGAAGACGGAGCCGAAGACGCCGAAGGAAACGACGAGTTGTATGAGGACGGTGTTCGGCTGGTGCTGGAGTTTGGCAAGGCTTCCACGTCGCTGCTGCAGCGCCGTCTCCGCATCGGCTACGGCCGCGCCGCCCACCTGATCGACATGATGGAGCGGGACGGAATCGTAGGCCCGGCAGATGGGTCAAAGCCGAGAGAGATCCTCAAACCGCCAGATTGGCTGAGCCAGGTGGAAGCAGCTATGCGGTGAGGGATGACGGTGTCGCCATACTAGGAATCTGCCGGGGCTTCGCAAGCTTCTTCCAGAGCCTGAATTGCAAGTGCCCGCGGAACCGTTGGGAAGCCATCTAAGAGGTCTTCCAGACTTTCGCCGCCTTCGAGGTGGTCGAATAAGGTCTTCACTCGTACGCGTGTTCCCCGGAAGACGGGTCGACCGTGCATGATTTCCGGATTGACGGTGATGATGGCTTTGCTCATTGATTCTCTTATTCGCTTAAGAGAAAGTTAATTGCTTATGGCCTTTTTCGTCGAGCTAACCCAATCATCAAACTGAGAAAATAAATTCTCACTCCATCCGCCTGTTCCCTCAGAGCCTACGATACCTATGCCCGGCTGAAGAAAATAACGTGCCTGGTCCGGCAGAAGCATGTCGAACACGTATGAAACCGCCGACGCACTAGCCTCATGGCCAGGAATTGCTGCGCAAGTTAGGATAATTTCAAAGCCAGAATGCCCTTTGGTGGGGCCAGCGGCCAAAGAATATCCGTTGGAGCCTCGTATTCTTTCTCTCAATGCGGCTGCGGCATTCGAGCCCACAGTATCGTGGCAGTCAGATGTCAAATAGACCGTGGTTGTTTTCTTGTCCTGGCCTTGTGCACGAACGGTCGCAGAGAGGGCCAACGCGATCATCAGGCTGCCGATACCTATTTCATTCTTTCCCAAAGTTCCACCTCAACGTGGCCCCCATATTTCGAGCGGAACCTTTTGGCCAGCTCCCGGCAGTGATTGACTCCGCAAATCAGGATAATACTATCCTTGTCACCGGACTCTTGAGTGGTGCGTTCAAACATGTAATCCTCGCGGACCGCATCTGAAGGGAGGCGCGGCTCCGTTGCCACCCAGCCGTCACCGCAGTCGATTTGGTAACCGAGGTCAGTTAATCCTGATCTTGCGCCTTCGCCGAGATATTCGGGAACCCGTCCGCGGCTGTTCTGTTCTTTCGCGATTCCCAGAGCTTCTCGTATTTCTTGGGGCATATCTATGTTGGCCCATGGAATCCCTAATTGGTTTGCAATTGTCCGGGTATTCGGCAACGTTTCTTCGGCTATGAATTCTGCTCGATGTTGCAGTATCCGTTCCTCTAGAAATGCTCTGAACCGCTGTTTCTCGTCCGCCAAGGAATCGTGGTCAACGATCTCCTTCTGGACTTCGTGGCCCACCGCGTTTCCAATGATCAGAACCTTCATATCCCTGTTTCCTCGTTTCGCAATAGCGAGCCTAACTGCTCGTTCATGGAATTCTAAGCAGCCGTCGCATCGCAAGACAGGTGTCACTTCAACCACAGGCCCTCCACTCCGATGCGCTGCGGTCGGGATGGCAGATTTACGTGGTCACTCCGCCTAGTGCTGTGCCCGCGACAGTCGGTGTTGGCAGCGTGCCGCGAAAAACTCGCGAGATGGCGCGAAGAATCTGCTTGGAAGGCTGTGGCTTTTCCGGATCGTAAAAGACCGCTTCGCCGATTCTTTTGGCCTCTGGCCGAAAATACCAGCGATTGAAGATGCTCAAGTGATCGGCCAGCGTTTGATTATTTGCCCGGGGTTTCTCCTGATTGAGATTGTCCATGGCTTCGTTGAGCCTCTGCTCAAGTACATCTCGCGGCGTGTCGGATGGAGTCTGTCCTGGTTTGGCAATGACGGCGGCTGGCGTCGGCGCTAACGGGGCCAGCTGATCCTGGAGCGGCACAGCTTCGACTGCATAGGGATGGGTATAGAGCGACGACGATCCCGACTGTTCGTTATGAAGGCGCATGCCCAAGGTGTCATAAAGGGCTGGGCCGGTAAGGGCTCCGGCAGTAAGTTGGAAGAGAGCCACGTGGCCGGGCTCCGATGACGGGTGAACGATGACGGCGCGAAGCTGGGCGAGCGGGTGAATAGCTTCGGAAGCAAGCGCGGCAACTGCTTCTACTTTTTGTATCTTGGCATGGATGCTTGCGGCCTTCTCGAAATCCAATTCCTCCGAAGCGGCGTCGCGCTCTTTGGCTAGCTCATCGAGCATACTTTGCCCTCTCGTCGCGAGGAAGGCCTCGACTTTAGCGGCTTCTTCGGCGTAGCGCTCATCAGTGCATCCCTTGAAGCATGGGGCGAGACACATCTTCATCTCGGAGTAGACGCAGCCGGGAAACGTCGGATCGGGTTCGAGGTCGGGGTAGCAGCGGCGAAGCAGGAATAAGTTGAGGGCTTCGTCACAGAAGCGTTCGGCGGCCGCGCGCGAGGGGAATGGGCCGTACAGATTTTCTACAGCCGATTTTGTAATTGTGTTGGTTACATATACACGAGGGTAGCGATTCTTCACCGTCATGCGCAAAAAATATGGCGCATAGAGGTGGAGTCGCTTGCGGGCGCGTTCGCCGAACGCCTGATGGGTCGCGGTGTAAAGCGCAAGTGTGGACTCGAAGTCGGAGCCGGTGGTGGTGTATTCGATACGGGCGACGCGTTCGGTGAGACGAAGGCGTTTGGTCTGGGTTGGTTTGGCGTCGAGGAAGCGTTTGAGGCGTCGGCGGATGTTGGTGGTTCGCGCTAAGTAAGGTTCGGCCTTAGGGTCGGCTCCAAAGAGGGCGAAGATGCCGGGTTTCTCCGGGAGCGCGGATAGCGTGGGCACCGGATTGGTTGGGTCGAAAGGTAGAGCTTGGGCAAGCATTCTCGGCTATGGGAAGTTTACTGATTTGGGTCCAGAGAGTCCCGAGCAGGCACAACGGATCTCAAGCCAGTATGGCTGAGACTACAGGTCTTCGATTGAGCCGCTTTGCGGCTTCGCTCAAGGGATGCAGTCTTTTTCTATTCGCCTGCAATGGTCATTCCTTCGATCGTTAGGGTTGGCGCGGTGACGGCTCCGCGGAACTCCAGGTCGTTGCCGATGGCAACGATGTTCCTGAACATCTCCTTCAAGTTGCCGGCGATGGTGATCTCCTGGACGGCATAGCTGAGTTCGCCGTTCTCGATCCACAAGCCAGAAGCGCCCCGTGAGTAGTCTCCGGTCACCATGTTCACGCCGAAGCCCATGAGTTCGGTGACGTAGAGGCCGGACTTGATATCTCCGATGATCTCGGCAGGCGAGAGTTCGCCCTTCTCGAGATAGACGTTCCCGCCACCGATACCTGGGTTGCCGGCGAGTCCGCGAGAGGCGTTGCCGGTCGACTGCATATTGAGCTTGCGGGCGGTGTAGGTGTTGAGCAGGTAGCTCTTGAGGACTCCGTTTTGGATGATCGCTTTGCGACGAGTGGGCAGGCCTTCGCCATCGAAGGGCGAGGTGCCGAAACCTCCGACCATGGTGCCGTCGTCGATCACGGTGATGTTGCTGGCGGCGACCTGCTCGCCGAGTTGGTTGGCGAAGAAGGAGGCGTGGCGATAGATGGCGTCGCCGTTGGCGGCCTCGAAGATGTTGCCGATCAGGCCCCGGGCCATCTCGGGGGCGAAGACGACGGGAACGCGCTGGGTCGGGACGCGACGGGCATCGAGACGGCGCACAGTGCGGCGGGCAGCCTCGGCGCCGACGGACTCGGGTGACTCGAGTTTCGTGAGAGTGCGGGCGGAAGAGTACCAGTAGTCGCGCTGCATCTGGCCGTCTTTCGATTGCGCGATCGGGACGGCGGAGATAGAGGCGTAGGAACGGCGGTAGTCGCCGACGAAGCCACGGGAGTTGGCCAGTATCTTGCGCCCGGTGGCGGCGTCGAAGCTGCCTCCGTCGCTGTTCTGGATCCGGGTATCGGCAGCGAGCGCGGCGGCCTCGGCGCGACGAGCATAATCGATGCGCTGATCGCCGGGAAGCGAGTAGACATCTTCGTAGTAAAGATCGAGGTCCTGAGTGAGCTGGCCAAAAGCGGTTGTTTCCGGAAGTCCAGCGAATGGATCTTCGGAGGTGACGCGGGCGAGAGCAATGGCTCCGGAGACGAGATGCTCGATGCCTTCGATGCTTAGATCGCTGGATGAGGTGCTAGCGGCGCGCTGGCCCAAAAACACCCGCAGGCCGACTCCGCGAGAGCCGGATTCTTTCAGGGTGTCGACCTGGCCGAGTCGAACGAGAGTGGAAAATTCGTCACCCTCGCGAATGACGACTTCGGCGTCTGTTGTCCCGGCGCGCATGGCTTTAGTAACGATGTCGGTGGCGAGTTGGTGCAGGTCCTGCAACCTTATCGGTGCGGTTTCGGCATAACTGGTGCTCATGAGCCAACGCTAGGCATTTCGGGCTGGAATTGCAAGCCGCACCGTGTATGTTCGACTGAGTTTGAGGCGCCAAACCGAGTCTCCGACCGCAGATGCAGATGCTCCAGGGCATATCCTGTAGGGGTGGCATTGGCGAGGACTACCTGCTGAATGACGAGTCTGCGACGCATCCTGAATATGTTGCTGGCGTTTGCGACCGGCCAGGGCGTGTCGATATTCACCCAATTGCTGATTCCGCCGCTTTTTCTACTGCGTTTTGCGGATGGGAAGGCGGTGTATGGGGAGTGGATCGCGCTGACGGCCGCGGTTTCTTACCTGGGCTCGCTGAATTATGGCGTGCAGACATACGCGGCCAATCAGATGACGATCCATCGCAACCGCGGCGAACTCGCCGAGTGCCGAATAGTACAGGCGAGCGCGTTGCGACTGCTGCAGTGGATGATGCTCGCGCTTCTGCCGCTGGCGCTGGTCATCGCCCTCATACCGGTGGCTGATTGGCTGCGCTTGCGTCACGTGGACAACGCCGAAGCGCGGCTGGTTCTGGACCTCTTCCTGTTACAGCTGTTTTCGATGATGGTCTTCGCACTACTGGTCAACAGTTTCATGGCGGTAAACCGCGCCCATCGCGGCGTCAATTGGATGAATGTGCTGCGGCTGGTCTCGACCTTGGCTTTGGGCGGACTGGTGTGGATACGGTCCTCTTTCGCGGTGATGGCCGCTTCGCAGGTGGCGGCGACCATACTTTGCGTGGCGCTGGTGGTTGTCGATCTGCGCTGGACGGCTCCGGAGGTAGCGCCATCACTAGGCTTGGCGCGCAATGATGTGGCATGGCGGATGGTCGGTCCAAGCTGGCATTTCTCGGTGCTTTCTCTCTCCGGCTTCCTGACCTGGCAAGCCCCAGTTCTGCTGATGCAGCGAATCTTAGGACCGGTGGCGGTCACCGTCTTCGCGCTGACGCGGACGGTCTTTACGATGTCGCGCCAGCTGCTCGCAGTCGCCAGCCAGTCGATCGCTCCGGAGATTACAAGCCTGGTTGGACGCAAGGACTGGAAGGGGCTGCATCGGCTCTATGATCTTTCAGAACGAGTCGTATTGCTGCTGGTGCCAACAGTGAGCGTGGCGACGCTCCTCGCAAGTCCGTGGCTGATGGCGATCTGGCTGCGCCAGCGGGGCCTCTATGAGCCAGGGCTCTGTTTCCTGATGGCGCTGACCTCGGCGGCGATGGGAATTAAGGAACATAAATATCAGTTCCAGGCTTCGAGCAATCAACATGAGGCGCTCTCGCGGGTGATGCTTGTCGCTTACACTTCGGTGCTGGCGATCTCAGCGGTGACCATGCGCTACTTCGGCGTGAACGGATTTATGTGGGCGTGGCTAGCGGCCGAAGTGGCGCAGACGATTGCGATTCTGCGAATGAATCGCAAACTGTTTCCGATCGGGGACGAAGTTACCTCAGGTCCAGTTTGGAGACTGTTGGTTGTCACGACCGTAGTCTTTGCCGGGTCCGCGTATCCGGCCTTCCATGCGGCGCAGCGGTCGCTGCTGGTGGTCATGGCTGTAGCGGTGGTTTACTCGCTAGCGACGGCGCTGGTTTGCTATAAGGTCTTCGGCGTTTCGGAGGTCGCGGAGATTCTTCTGCGCCGCTGGAAGGCGAGGACGGTGGCGGCCCCTGTGGTTCAGTAGAATCTGCTGGATGCGGGTCGGGCCTGCTGGTTTGGTGACCTCTTTACAGCAATGCGCTAGTTCGAGCCATTGGCAGCCTTCAGCACGGGTGCGCGCAGGGGTGAAGTCTCGATTTCGATCCGGGTATCGAGCGGAAACACGACGTCACGACCGGGCGCTAGCCAGTTCTCGTAGATAGAGAGCGCGGCGGCGTAGTAGCCGATACCGGCGGCGAGTTGGGGGCACCCGGCGGCTGTCCCAACAATGCGGCCGACAAGGCCGAAGCCGTTGGACGCGATTCCGGCATGGAAAGTCTGATTGTCCTCATCAAGAGCGCGACCGGCCAGGAGGGTGAGCGCTAGCGGCACGATGACGCTGGACTTGTTCTTTGGGGTCACGGTTCCTTCGGCATCAATCGAAAGGTCCTGACGCTTGTCCGTGGTTGCCCCGGCGAGTGAACTGTCCACCGATTGGCCGGCTCCCTGGGGGAATTGAATCTGCTGGAAGGAGAAGCGGAGCTTGCCGTTTCGCCCGAGAGACTGAGCTGGTTTGGCAATGCTGATTCTCCCGATCAGAAGCGAACCCTGTGGGACGACCAGTTCGTGCCGGCGATCGTAGACCGGCTCGACAACCAGCGCCGTCACCGGTTCGCCGACCTTCGATGTGGCCGAGCTCACGGGGTCTTTTAACAGGGCGTTGACCGACCAGACTTCCGGGCTGGCGGGAGCATTCGGCGGCGACTGCCGGCTGGACTCTGCCTCGAGCGTTCCGTTGGCGGCGTCAGGAAGAGCAAGAGGTCGGGCGAGTTCAAATGTCCAGGCGGTGTGGGCGGCGATTTGTTCTGGATGGTATGGCAGTTGGTGGTAGAAGAGTTGCAGGGCGCGGTCTCCAAATCCTGGCTCAGTGAAGAACGCCGCCTGCTCGAGGGCCCGGGTCTTCGCCAGTGTCCAACCTTTCGCGAAGATCGACTTGTGGGGCTGGACCCCCGGGGAAGACAACTCCAGCACCGGAGCGCCATTGCCGACGATGGGGGCGTCGAACGGCAGATCCACTCCATTGGGCAGTGTCACCCGGTCAAAACGCACCCGCGGCTGGTGGAACGGAGTGAAGTCTCCACGCAGGCGAGCGTGAATGCGAACGCTGCGATCGGGAGCAAGGGCGGTGACTTCGCCGCGAACCTGAGTGCCCTTGGGGAGAATCATCTTTCCGTCAAGGAACACCGGATAGAGCAGCCTGGCCTGGAGCGGTGTACCTGCTTTCATAGGCGCCGAGCGAGGTATCTGGACCTGAAGAGTCGTGCCCGCATCAAGAACCTGGGTCTTCGCCTGAGGCGCGGCCTCGGGCGGCGGAGCCTCCGCGGGGGGAGCCTCTGGCCTGGTTTGGAGGGTCTGCGCGTACGCGGTGAGAGTAAGAGCCGCAGAGAGAGCGGCGGCGGCCACTCGAATCAGTGTGGGCATGGCTTCGCCCTCCGGCCTGAGGAATTACAGGACGGCTTGAGTATAGGACCGCAAGATAACGGGGAAGTCATCTTGTTGATGAGCCGTTTCCGCCACAATTGATCTCAGACCTGAGCCACAAGCCCGGTCGCCCGAACTTGCCGGGACCTGACTTTGCAGCAGCCTTTACCGTCCTTCTTTTGGCAACTGCTACTCGACAACGCAATGTTGTCTTTTGATCGCCTCGCAAAAAGGTGGGTCATTCTGGTGCCTGCACTCATCCAAACGTCGTCAATCTCGAAGGAGTACTCCCTATGTTCGCGGTCATGGGAATCACCGGCAACGTCGGCGGTGCAATCGCAAACACTCTTCTTAAGTATGGTCAGCAGGTCCGTGGCATCGTCCGAGACGAAGCCAAAGCACGAGCGTGGAAGGATAGAGGGGTCGAACTCGTTGTCGCCAACTACGACGACAACCTGGCCGCCGCCTTCACTGGTGTCGAAGGTATCTTTGCCATGATCCCGCCTAATATGACGCCGGAGCCGGGTTTTCCCGACAGCATCGCCCGCGTCGCCGCCATCAAGAACGCTGTCATTGCCGCCAAACCGCCCCGAGCGGTTTTCCTGTCCTCTATCGGCAGTGAAAAGCCTTCCGGCCTTGGCCTCATCACCACTACCCACATCCTCGAGCAGCAACTCGGTAGCACCGGTGTTCCCAGTGCGTTCCTGCGCGCGGGGTCGTTCATGGAAAATATCCTTTACAGCATCCCTGCGGCGCGCGCGACCGGCCAGTACTTTGCCTTCTACCAGCCGCTGGAACACCCCTATCCCCTCATCGCTACGGAAGATATAGGCCGCATCGGAGCCGAGACCCTCCTGCAAAGCTGGCAAGGCAACCGCTTCATCGAAATCTCCGGCCCAACTTACTACTCCTCAAACGACGTTGCTGTCGCCCTCGGAGAAGCCCTGGGTCGGCCGATCACCGCCATTGCTGTTCCCCGTGAGACCTGGGTAGAAACCATGGCCCAGCACGGTATGCCTGCCGATCTCTCCGGCGCTTATATCGAAATGCTCGACAGCTTCAACTCGGGCTGGATCAACTTCGGTGTGGCCGGCACCGAACACGTCAAAGGCACCATAGATCTCCTTACCGCCGTGAAGTCCCTCGTTTCAAAATCCGCCTAAGCACTGTGTCGATGTTGAGAGGCGTTCGCGCATGTCTCAAACGCGAGACATGGGCACCCGCCCATCCGCATTGGTGATTGATCTTAGACTTGGGACGCGGACCGACGATAGAATGAAAGGGAACCGGAGGTGGCCGTGGTTACTCAAGATCGAGTCGATTGGTCGGAGTGTCCGTTAGTCGAAGTAAAGCCGCAGGTGCATAGCGGGTCTCCTGTGCTGCGCGGGACGCGGATGCCGGTGGATGCGATTGTCGATAACTTCGACTATGGCGTTAGCGTGGCCGAGATTGCCGAGCAGTTTGAATTGCCTTCCGATCAGATAAGGTCCATCCTCGATTACGCCCAGAGCCATCGCGTTGCGCGTCCTGTTCGATAAGAACGTGCCGGTCGGCGTGCGGCGCTTCTTGACCTATTTCTAGACTAGTTCCATGTTGATCTGTCGGCCGACAGCCGTTGCCGCTTTGAACAAGGTGTTGAGGGTCACGGCGTCGCTGGCTGGGTCGAGGAGCCGATCCAGGGCCGCGCGGCTGGTGTGCATCCGCTTCGCCATCTCCGATTTGGAGAGGTTCTGGTTGGCCATTTCCTGGGCGATCTGGCGGGCGAGGACTCGCTTGACGGCCACGGCGGTGAACTCTTCGTAGGTGCCTTCTTCGCGAAGCCAGTCGTCGAGGCTGCTGCCGATGTTTTCTTTTTTCATAACCGACGTCCTTCTATTCGCTGCTTGTCATTCGTTTAAGGGCCAAATCAATCTCATGCTGCGGGGTTTTCTGCGTCTTCTTGATGAACGCGTGCAAAAGGACCACTTGCCCGTCGCTTACACAGAAAATCACTCTCGCGATCTTCCCTTGTGTGAGGGAGCTTCGGACTTCCCACAAATCGCGGCCGAGCGAACGCACCAAGGGCAGTCCCAGCGACCAGGCGAACTCCACGTCCTTGATGTCCTCGCCAATGATTCGCCTGTCTTCACGAGGAAGCTCCATGAGGTTGCGGTGGTTACTGCAGGGAAGAAGTAGAATCCCAAATTGATTTTAGGAGTGGGATCGAAGTAGGGCCGAACTCGCTAACCATTTTATTTTCCCAATCGGTTAAGTTTCTAAAACTGCTCTGCCGATGATAGCGTCCGCGTTCGAGCATTTCGATGGGGATGTTCCGCTCCGGAATACGGCTCATATTTTCTTCTTGCGGTACCGGAGCAAGCGGCGCAGACAGCGCTTGGAGCTCAGCCTTGCTGTGCTCCGCCGCCTCCATAGGAACGAGAGTTGGGTGATCTGGCGTCGGCGAAGTTTGTTCCAACGCATGAGAGAATGTGGAGTCCAGGGCATCTGCTTGCCCATCTGTGGCATATCGCATTTCTCGAAACGCCTGCGCTTTGTGGTCGAGCCACATCGAAAAGATCCGGGATCCAAAGGTCAGAACAACGAGGACGATCAGCCCCCCAAGCTGTGCCCAAAGGCCATGGAATAACGCAGCTAACATGGCAATTGGCACAACTCCAACTCCCAACAGACAAATACCGATGATAACCGCCCCGGCTCCCCAGATATGTAGGGTCGTAAGAAACCCCTGCATCCACAAGGTTGCGCCGAGAACATAGGACACGCATAAGATCGCGACGGCTGCAAAGGCTCGGCTCGCCCGAATTACCGAAAGAGGAAGAAATACGATGATCAATAGTACAAGCGCTAGCGCTGAAGCCCTCACGAACCATGGGAAGAGGCGGTCGGTCACCCAGCCGGCGCCATCGATTAGCAAACCGATAATGCCGAGCGCAACGAGGCAGATCAGCAAACCCCCGGCAATAGCCCCGATAGACTTCAGCTTATCTTTCATGGCCATCAGGAATTGTACCTCTGCTCTCTGCGTATTTATCATGACTGAGATGTCGCGACAGAGGGAGGAGCTTGGCCAAAGAGATTAGCTATTGGGGCATTCAATGCAAGACGTGTAGCGAGGCTATTGTCCTTGGTATACGCTTCGACGCTCTTTACGGAGATATTTCCGGCTTCTTGAGGCCGGGCTCGTTTCGCTGCATGAGGGGTCACAGCCACAGCTATCACTCTGGCGACGCCCTCTTTTTTTCCAAAAATACTCCAGCTACCGAAGCCGGAATACTAAAGAATAGGGCGAACTATCGGCTAACAGAAGCTATCAGCTAATTGTTGGCAGGACGTTGGTCGATCAGGCCGCCATCGGGCAAACCATTAGCTCCCAGTCCCACCAACCGTCATCCGATCAAGCTTGATGGTTGGCATGCCCACTCCGACGGGGACGCTTTGGCCGTCTTTGCCGCAGGTTCCGATTCCTTCGTCGAGCGCTAAATCGTTGCCGACCATGGAGACGTATTTCAGGGCTTCGGGGCCGTTGCCTATTAGCGTGGCATCGCGTACGGGGGCGGTGATTTTTCCGTCTTCGATGAGGTAGGCTTCGGAGGCGGAGAAGACGAATTTTCCGCTGGTGATGTCGACCTGGCCTCCGCCGAAGTTGACGGCGTAGAGGCCGCGCTTGACGCTCTTGATGATGTCTTCGGGCAGGTCTTCGCCGTTCAGCATGTAGGTGTTGGTCATGCGGGGCATAGGGATGGACTGGTAGCTTTCGCGGCGGCCGCTGCCGGTGGAGGCTCCGCCCATGAGACGCGCGGAGAGCTTGTCGCTGAGGTAGCCCTTGAGGATTCCGTTTTCGATGAGGACGTTTTCCTGGGTGGGCGAGCCTTCGTCGTCGACGTTGAGCGAGCCTCGGCGGTTGGGCATGGTCCCGTTGTCGACGACGGTGACCTTGGAGCTGGCGACGGACTGGCCGATGAGGCCGGCGAAGGCGGAGGTCTTTTTGCGGTTGAAGTCGGCCTCGAGGCCGTGACCGACGGCTTCGTGCAGGAGGACTCCGGGCCAGCCGGGGCCGAGGACGACTTCCATCTCTCCGGCGGGCGCGGCGACGGCGTTGAGCTGAAGGATGGCCTGGCGGGCGGCTTCGTGGGCGTGGTGCTCGGGGGATTTGGCTCCCTCGAAGAAGTCTAGTTCGACTCGGCCGCCTCCGCCGGAGGTGCCTTTGGACGTCTTCTCGCCATCTTTAGCGATGACGAAGACGTTGAGCCGGGCGAGGGGCTGGGTGTCGGAGGCGAAGGTTCCGTCGGAAGCGGCGATGAGGATGCGGCGGAGTTCGTCAGAATAGCTGGCGCGGACCTGGACGATGCGGGGATCGAAGGCACGGGCCGCCTTGTCGGCGCGCATGACTAAGGCGAGTTTGGCGGCAAGCGATGCGTCGGAGTCGGCGGCGGGATTGGGTAGAGGCTGGGCTTCTGATGTCCGTTGGCATTGCCGTTGGCGTTGAAGGGGGTGACGAGTTCCTTGGTCGGGCCGTTGGCGATGAGCGAGGCGGTGCGGGCGGCGCGCAGCAGGCGTTCGGAGGAAAGGTCGTCGGTATAGGCGTAGCCGGTTCGCTCGCCGGAGACGACGCGGATGCCGCAGCCGGCGGAGACTCCCTGGCTGGCGGACTTGACGAGGGACTCGTCGACGCCGATGGAGGTCGAGGCGATGGATTCGAAATAGAGGTCGGCATAGTCGCCTC
>CAWGZE010000023.1:0-93805 GCA_963826855.1 uncultured Acidobacteriaceae bacterium | reverse complement strand
ATGCCATATAGCGACTGGATCGGCTTCCATTTTCCGGAGCTCAAGGGCAGGGCGAGGGGTACTATTCATAGCCCAAGCGACATAGTCCTCTGCGACGCTGAGGTTAGGCTTCGTATTGGGTAAGTAAGGCAATGACGCTAATCGCGTCTAAGATTCAATTACTTATTTCTCTCTGACCTTGTTCGTCGATGCTATAGCTTCCTTTCCCTGAGTTGTGTGATATTCCAGGCCGGAGAATCTTGTGAAGATAGGCGGCGGAACCGCCACATGAAGCGGGTGCGTCCTCAAAGGACATAGATTCGCTCTTTTCGAGGGCCGGAATGATCGGCGCGAAGTATCGGGAGTTTCCTCGTCCTGATGCGGTCAGCCGTTCAATGAGCAAGAGTGTCGGCCGGTGAAAACGGTCCATGCTCCGGCGCCCGTGTCTCTAGTGCCGTGCGAGAGGGCTCAGGCCGCTGCGCCGGCGCACGAGGCAGACAGCTTCAGTTTCGTTTCCTCAATCCGCGTGCCAGTCATGGAAGTCTTTGGAGCGGATATTCGCCGACAGGTCCGCGGAGCCCGGCTTTCCGCACTCGGCCCACTCTCTGCGAAAATGGCGATTCTCTCTTCGCTGGGGTCGTGGGCAAGACCACCTTGGCGGTGAGTCTGGCGAGGATATTGAGCGGGATGCACCGGCAGGTGCTTCTCGCTGATTGTGGCCTGTTTCCGACCATTCCGCATCACCTTGGCGCTCGCGGCCAACGGCTTGGCGCGTTGCAATTTTTCTATGCTCCGGCAAGTGCCGCCGCGCTGCCTGTCGGCATGTTTCAGCTCCCCTGGCCGAGCTTCACAAGCGGGGTTTTAGAACTTCTCGAGCAGGTAGAGGCCAGTGAGAGTCTGCTGTTGATCGACCTTCCGACTCTGCATGGCACTCCCGCCGCCGAGGTTATGGCGCACGTCGACCACGTCCTGGTTCCAGTGACGCCGGATGTTCATTCGATCGGCGGCCTGTCGCATCTGAAGCAGCTTCTCGCCTCGTCGGAACGCCACGTGCAGGTCCACTACCTAATTAACCGATTTGACGATTCGCAAGTGCTGCATCGCGAGATCAGGGAGCGTCTTCCCGAACTTCTTCACAGCGGTCTTCTGCCGTTCGTAGTCCACGAAGATCGCGCGGTCCAGGAAGCGTCCGCGAATGGTCTAACCGTTCTCGATTACCGGCCACAATCGGCCGCCGCCCGGCAGATTGCTGTGCTTGCGGAATGGTTGGACGGCATCTCCCGCCGCGACGGGGCGCTCCGTAGAGGGATCGCTCTATGACGTCGGTTCCACAGTCTTCGGCGGTCCGTTTTGCGCCGCTCACTCAATGGGGCGGTTTGCTCCTGATTGTGCTATCGGTCGTGTCGATCGCTTCGCTACCCATGTCCTGGCAGCAACAGGCAGTATTCGGCGGGTTCATCATCGTGGCCGCGGTCCTGCTTAGCTGGCTTTTCCGCGGCAACTTGTCGGTCTACGTACTTGTCCTGCTCTCGGCCTGCGCAACTGCGCGCTATGCGTGGTGGCGCTACGACTCCCTGCATCACTACTTTTTCAGTCCCTGGTCGCACGTCGACCCCTGGAACGCGGCCGCAATGGTGTTGTTGATCGGCGCGGAAACTTACTCATTCCTGATCCTGTACCTCGGCTTCGTGCAGACGATCGCGCCTCTCCGACGGCCACCTGTGCCGCTGCCGGAGGACCACGCGTTGTGGCCGACCGTGGACGTAATGGTACCCACATACAACGAGCCGCTCGAAGTCGTCCGCTACACTGTGCTGGCTGCGCAGGAGATCGATTGGCCGCAGGACAAGATCAACGTCTGGCTGCTTGACGACGGCGAACGCGAAGAGTTTCGCGCGTTCGCCGAAGCTGCCGGAGTCCACTACATCGCGCGACCGCAGCACAATCACGCCAAAGCCGGCAACATCAACTACGCGCTGGCCCGTACCTCCGGCGACTTAATCGCGATCTTCGATTCGGACCATATTCCCACCCGGTCGTTTCTTCAGGTCACGGCTGGCTCGTTTTTGCGCGACCCTAAGCTGGGTATGCTACAGACCCCGCATCACTTTTACTCGCCCGACCCCTTCGAGCGGAACCTCGGCCACTTTCGCCAGGTGCCCAACGAGGGCGAACTGTTTTACGGCATCATTCAGGACACTAACGATCTTTGGAACGCGACCTTTTTTTGCGGGTCCTGCGCGGTGCTGCGCCGGACCGCCCTGGATGATGTCGGCGGTATAGCTCACGAGACGGTCACCGAGGACGCGCACACCTCGTTCCGCATGCACAAGGTAGGTTGGAATACGGCTTACATCAACCTGATCCAGTCGGCCGGCCTGGCGACCGAGAGTATCGGCGACCACGTGAAGCAGCGGGTTCGCTGGGCGCGCGGTATGGCGCAGATCCTGCGCATTGACTGCCCGCTCTTCGCGAAGGGGCTCAAACTGCCCCAGCGCCTTTGCTATTTCAACGCGATGGCGCATTTCTTTTATGCTCTGCCGCGGCTTATTTTTATGACCTCGCCGATCTTTTATCTCGTTTTCGGCAAGCTCAACATTCCCGGCTATTGGCTCACCATCCTGGTCTATGCCTTGCCTCACCTCGCGATGGCGACCATCACCAACTCGCGCATCCAGGGCGAGAAGCGGCATTCCTTTTGGAACGAGATTTATGAGACCGTCCTCGCTCCCTATATCCTGCTGCCGACGATGCTCGCGTTGATCTCCCCGAGACTGGGCAAGTTCAACGTGACCGCCAAGGGCCAAAACAAGGAAGACGATTCTTTCGACCATAAGATGGCCCGGCCGTTCATGGTGCTTCTGGCGCTGAACCTCACCGCGCTCGCGATGGCGGTGCCGCGCTACCTCTACTGGGACCGCGGACGTCCGGGCACCATCTTGATGAATGTCTTCTGGACGCTCTTCAACATCGTAGTGCTGGGAGTCACGCTCAATGTTTGTTGGGAGACCAAACAACGCCGGACCGCAGTACGGATCGTGATCCCCATTCCGGTGCGGCTGGAAGCCGACGGCCGATCATGCCTGGGTGTTACGACCGACATTTCGGCGGGCGGAGCTTCCATTCTCGCCAAAGGGTCCTGGCCAACGGGCCAAAAGGTTGAGGTTTCGTTTCCAGAGGAGGACGACGAATCTCCGTTGCATGCGCGGGTAGTTTCCGCGTCGGCCAAGGGCGTGAGCCTTGCCTTCGATTCCAGCGCGATCGAGGACCAGCGAATCATTACCCGGGTGCTGTATTCGCGCGCAGATCGCTGGCTTGACTGGAGCGACTCCCGGGTCAATGACAATCCGATGCGCAGCCTTCTCGACGTTTCAGCCACGTCCATCACCGGATTCGCCAAGATGCTCCGGCTGGGCTGGTCAGGTGGTTCCGCTCCTGGGAAGTTGACTTACGCCCGCAAGGTTGCCGTGATCGTGCTGCTTATCTCAATACTCTTGTTCGCTTTCTGGAAGGCGAACGCGGAGCTGGTTTCGCCTGCGGGTTCACCTCACGGTCATGCAGCGGCCGTCTCGTCCGAGGCGATGGCGACGGCAAAGTACCAGTTCTCCCTGGCCTCTCTGGGAGCGAAAAACGGCATTCTTCTCGACCGCTCCAACCGCCAACAGACGATGTCGATTACATTGCCAGGCACGGCCTTGATCGAGAGTGGAGAGCTACATCTGAAGTACAGCTTGCCCAAATCGGATAATCCGGAAGCCGACAAAGACGGTATCGAGACCGTTGATGTCCTGCTCAATGACAGTGCGCTGGCTTCCATCACGCCCAGCGCGCAAGACCTGGCTCGTCGCGGCGGTTACATCGTTATTCCGTTGCCGGTCGATCAACTGGTCCGCGAAAACCGCCTGACGCTGCGCCTGGCCGGCGCCGCCGACAGCACTTGCGGAGCTCAACCTCAGGCAAATGCGCCGATTCGCATAGATCCGGAAACCCAGATTCTTCTTGAGGCCCAGCGCCTAACGGTTGCCAACGATCTCGCCCTGTTGCCTGAACCCTTCGTGCAAAGCTCTGCCAGTGCGCCTCAGGTGGTGCCCTTCCTCTTCGCCCAGGCGCCGGATTCGGTCGTTCTCCAGGCTGCCGGTGTTGTTGCCTCCTGGGCGGGCACACAGGTCTATAGCAACGCCGCGACTTTCCCGGTGAAGATTGGGGACCTGCCCGTCGGAAACGTTGTTGTCTTCCTCCTGGGAGACCAGCAGGTTGCCGGCGTTACGACGCCGAGCGAAACCTCGCTCTCCGTGCTACCTAACCCCGTCGATCCTGTTGCTAAGCTGCTGGTGCTCCGCGCTGAAACTCCGCCACAGCTGCTCGAGCTAGCCCAGGCGCTGGCGCTGGGGCAGTTGACGCTGTCAGGCCAGAGTGCTTCGCTCGTCAACCTGGTCTTGCCCAGCCGCCGCCTGCCGAACGACGCTCCGCGATGGATTCATACCGACCGAGTCATGCTAGACCAGCTCGCCGGGGCCGACGCTATCCAAATCGATGGCTCCAATCCGTTGAATTTTTACCTCCACTTCGCGCCCGATTTCAACTTCGGCAACCGCAAGGACATGTACCTGCACCTTGCTTACACGGCTGAATCGGAGCGGCTCGACCCTGGCTCCAATATTCAAGTGCGGTTGAACGGCAATCCGGCGGGGAGCGTGCCGTTGGTCGAGCAGAAGGGCGCAGTTACCGACATTCCTCTTGGCGATCTTCCCGCCGCGGTCTTCGCCAACACGCTCCAAATCCAGTTCTTCGCCGTGGCTCCGGGTGCGAAGGCCTGCGACGCGAACACTCACTTTAGCGCCAGTATCTCGAAGGGGTCCTATCTGGACATGGGAGGCGCGGCCCATTACACCACGCTGCCGAATCTATTGCTCTTTGCTAACGCCGGCTTTCCATTCACCCGCTTTGCTGATCTGGGTCAGACGGCAGTCCTGCTACCCTCGTCGCCGACGCTTGACGAAATGACGCTCTATCTCGATTTGATGGGGTATTTTGGCGCTCAGACCGGCTATCCAGCTCTACGTATCCAGGTCGCCCATGCGGGGGACGAGGCGGACACCAGCGCGAAAGACCTGCTGGTGCTCGGAACCTTCACCGACCTGGCCGCCACGCAGAATGTCGCCGCAAATCTGCCGTTCCGCTTTGACGGAGTGTCGTGGTCGCTCTCCAGGCGCGCCCAACTAGCAGAGAAGCTTGGCGCGTGGCTGGCTCCACTTGGTGCGGCTGAGGAGGGCTTCCGTCTCGAGGACAATTCCTCCCCCGAGGGCATCATCGAAGACATTCGCTCCCCTTACGCCTCCGGTCGCAGCATGATATTCATCCTGAGCAAGGATGAAGCCGCGCTCGGACCTATGACCGCCGAATTGCTGGCGCAGTTGCCTCAGGACGGCATCCGGAACAATCTCAGCATCTGGCAGGACGGAAGGTTCAACAGTTATCGGCTCTCGGCGCCGGGCTATTCCATTGGCGACGCCTCGATGGTCGAGGGACTGCGCCTTTTGCTGCCTCAATATCCGCTGCCGGTCGCCCTGGGTTTACTGCTAATGTGCGTGATCTTCGCCATTTGGATCAAGATCTCAATTCAGCGCCGCATCGAGGTGCGGCTCGCTGCTCCAGCAGGGGAACTTCTGTTGCCGGGGGCCGATTAGGAAGAGAAGCAGAGATTGGTGTCATGTGAACGGCCAGAAGGAAGACGGGAAATGAATCAGTTCACGCTTAAATCGTTTATTGGGTTGGTGCTGCTCTCCACCGCGGCCGCTTCGCTGTGTTCGCTAGGTCAGGCCGCCGCAGGGCAAACTGCCGCGCAGCAGCTGGTGGCGCGCGCCCGCGCGCTCGATGCCCAGGGACGGCACGATCTGGCCGCCGCCGACTGGCGTCAGGTGCTGCTGATCGATCCGAAACAGCCTGATGCATTAGCGGCGCTCGCGTCGTACTCCCAATCGATTGGCGACGAGGCTCATGCGCGCCAATATGTTGAGCAAATGCGGTCAGCCGGCGCGAGTGTCTCGCTGGCGGCTCCCAAAGGTGGCGCGGGTGGAGGCGATCCCCGGCTTCAGCAGGCGGCGAAACTAGCCGCTGACCACCGCTACAACGAAGCCCTGGCCCTCTACCGCCAGGTCTTTGGCCAATCCCCGCCCGCTGGTTCCTGGGCGGTCGCATATTACGAGACCGAAGCCGCTGTCCCTGAAGAATTGCCGGCTGCCGTTGCTGGACTCCGCGCGCTGATCGCTAAGTATCCTGAAGACCCGACTTACCAGCTTTCGCTGGGAAGGGTGCTCACTTACCGTCCGGCAACTCGCCTGGAAGGCGCCCGCATGCTGGCCGAACTGCGCGGCTCAGCGGCGCAGATGGAGCAGGCTCGCGCCGACTGGCGTCAGGCAATTCTATGGGACCCTGCCGGACCGGCGGCGGTCCAGACTGGTCCGCAATTTCTCCAGCGTTATCCCGATCCTGAGCTCGAAGCGCGCCTGAAATCGGCAGAAGTCCATCCCGTCAAGCCAGAGGCGCCGGTCGACTCTCCGTTGGAAGGCGAGGGCTACAACGCCCTTTCGGCGGGTGATTTGAGTGTCGCCAAAGAGAAATTCTCCGCGCTGCTGGCCTTGCCCGGCTCTGCGGCTAAGGCCCATGCCGGTCTCGGTTACGTTGCTATGCAGGAGCAAGATTTTTCTGTCGCCATCCAAAATTTCGAGGAAGCCCGCCTTCACGGCCTGCAGTCGGCGGGGATCGATAAGGCGCTGGTGGAATCGCGCTACTTTGAGACTCTGGGCGAGGGCAACAAGGCACTCCACGCCAAGGATTTCGACGGTGCCGCCGCCGACTTTGCCCGCGCTCGCAAGCTTGACCCTCAGCGTCCCGAGGCGATAGAGGCCCTGGCCGGAGCGCTCGTCGCGTCCGGGCAGCCCAGCAAAGCCGAGGTGCTTTTCGGCGAGGTGGCCAAGAGCAATCCCGATAACCTCGATGCCTGGGTGGAGTGGTTCGATGCCTTGCTCGAAGCGGGCGACGCTCAACAGGTGCTTGATGAACAAGCCAACATCCCTGCCGCCACAAGCCGCAAGCTGGAACAGCGCGTAGATTACCTCGCCATTCTCTCCTCTGCGAACAAGGCACTCGGCGACGATGCCGCGGCGCACCGGCTGATCGATCGCGTCGAGGATACAGCTTCCCGGGGAGGTGCGCAGTCCGCTAGCGCGCAGTTGCGCGCCGCCGGACTGCTTATGCAACAGGGGAATACTGATGGAGCGTCGCAGTTGTGCCGCGCCGTCGTCCGGACCGACCACAGCAACGTGGAGGCATGGGAGATGCTGGTTCGAGCCGCACATCTGGCCGGAGACGACGTTTCTGCCGTAAGCGTCGCCGAGCGGATGTCGGAAGGGGTCTACAAGAGCGCCCTGAAGGACCCTGAGTTCCTGATGACGCTGGCGGCTATAGACCAGTCCCGCCAGCAATACGACCAGGCGGCGAAGCTGCTCGACCGCGCGCGATCCACGGGCCCCGAAGAGCTCGCCGAATCCCCACGCTTCCAACTGCAGCTCGCCTCGCTCGATCTCGACAGCGGCAATCCCGAACACGCCTACAACGTCTATCGCAGGTTAGCCTCGGAGGATCCCGAACAGCTTCAGGCGTGGTCAGGCATGCTGGCTGCGCTGCATGCCGGCAAGCATGATCAGGAAGCATTGCTCGCGATGCAGAGGATCCCCCCCGCCGTCAGCCTCAGGCTCCAGACAGACACGGCATTTCTCCAGGTGCTCGCTTCCATCTACAGCGAATCCGGCCATCCCCGCCAGGCGCTCCAGTGCCTGCGTGCCGTCTCTGCGCTCTATCAACAGCGAAACCAGCCGGTGCCCTTTGCGGTCGACACCCAGTTTGCCTGGCTGCTCTTGAACGAGGGCGACCAGCGGCAGTTGGCTGCCACCCTCGACCGACTCGGCAATCATCGCGGCCTGACCGCTGGCGAAAAGCTCGAACTGGAGAACATATGGGCCGCCTGGAGTATGCGCCGGGCAGAGGCCGAGTACAAGGCAGGTAACGGGCATAAGGCCCTCACCATTCTTAAAGTGGCCAACGAGGCATATCCGGACGATGCCGTTCTGCGGCGGGAACTCTGCTCGATGTACGTGCGCACTGGGAATCCGGGTCCGGCGTTGAAGATTTACGAGGACATGAACTGGGAAACCGCCAAGGTTGGCGACTACGCGAGCGCGGTCGATGCTGCGCTCGTCGCCCATCGCGTGCCCATGGCCGACAAATGGCTTCAGGAAGGCCTGCAGCTCTATCCCGGTAACGATCAGCTCCTCGCGCTAGGCGCGCGGCTGGAGGAACAGCGTGGCGACATCAAGCGCGCCAAGCAGTATCTGCAGGCGGAAATTGACAGCGGTCACTTGGCCGCCGATGGATCTACAGCGGCAAGCGCCGCTCCTCTGAAAGGGCTGCCAACTATCGACGACGATGCTTCCTCCGTCGCGGTTTCGCCGGAGAAGACCCTGGCCGAGATGCTTGGCGCGTCTTCGGGGCCTCCTTTGAATTCCCCCTCGAATTCGAAGTCGACCCCGGTCAAGTCAATTGGCCGTGGGTCCATCGACTCTCAGTCCGGAATTACGCCAGCGAAGCCCGCAGCCACCTCGCCTGATAGCCCCGCGAACGACCGGCTCGATTCCTCGCCGTTCAACCCGGCAGTGCAGCGCACTCTGCGCGATGACAGCTTCACGTCGCCCTCGCAGGGCATGCGTCCAGCGATCTATTCTTCCTCCGATTTGCCCGCGTGGCCGGCGAAGATGAGCTTCCCACAACCGCCCCAGCAGGCTGGCCCGAAAGATGAGGACTACGCAGCCAGCCAACTTTCCGACGCGAGCGCCAAACTCGTGACGACCGCGCTGCCGGGCGAGCGTCCCCGGCCCAAGGCTCTTCTGCGTGAGGTGACATTTGACGGAAGTGTGGGCAATGATTTTGCCGCCGGCGTAGAAGCCACTGAGGCTCCACAGTCTCCGGATCCGACGTCTGGCGATCCTGTGCGGTCGTTTACCTCATCCACTCCGGTTCCCGTCAGCGAAGCCAGCGTGGCCTCTGAGCAGCAGGCCTCAAACCAGCTAGCCGCTCTGGAAAGCCGCTACAGTCCCTATCTGGGAGGAGGCGGTTCCATCGACAGCCACAGCGGTACCCAGGGGTTTGACCGGTTGCAGCGCTTTGAGGCCTCTACCGAGGCCAGTTCGGTGATAGGCGACTCGGTACGACTTACGGTGATTACTCGTCCCATCCTGCTCGAGGCCGGCGTTCCCGATGCCAACTCGAATTACCGGTTTGGCAACGCAATCGCGAACGGGTCCAACTTCGTCGGAGTCTCGGGTGCGACACTGCCGACGACCGACCAATTTGCCTCGGGTTATGGCGGCGAACTGCAGATCGCAACGAAGTTCGTTCAGGGCGGTGTGGGCTATTCGCCTGCAAACTTCCCTGTTGCTCATGTTCTCGGCAGTCTCGCGGTGCAACCCGGAAGTTTGCCGTTCTCGTTTCTCGCGTATCGCCAGAACGTAACCGACAGCTTGCTCTCCTATGCCGGCATGGAAGATCCTTACACGGGCAAAGTTTGGGGCGGGGTTGTCGCCACCGGAGGGATGGTCAAGTTTTCCCATGGAACCGGTCTTTCCGGTTTCTATGCCTCTCTTGATGGCCAGGAACTTACTGGCCGAAACGTTGCGAACAACTCCCGGATCGACGGCGGAACCGGAGCCTACTTTCAGGTCTACGCCAGCAAGTATGGAGTGCTGAAGGTGGGCGCCAATCTCACGGCAATGCACTATGCCAATAACCAGCGCTACTTCACTTTCGGACAGGGCGGATACTTCAGTCCCAACCAGTTCCTGCTGATGAACGCTCCCATCACCTGGCAGGGAGCTCCACTTCACAATTTCTCTTATGTGATCAACGGCAGCCTGGGCGTTCAAACGTTCCAGGATGATCCAGCTATGCCTGGATCGTTGATTGTGGGCAACGGTGCCCAGTCGGTCACCGGGACAAGCTACGATTTCCACGCCCGGGTCGCCTATCACCTCGACGAGCACTGGCTTATCGAGGCCTTTCTGGACGCTAACAATGCTCGCGATTATGCGAACGCCGGCGGCGGCTTCAGTATTCGTTACCTGTTCCGTCCCGTCCCGATCGAAGGCGGCCCCACCGGACTCGTCGAAGAGAAACAGCTTCGTCCGCTGGCAATTCCGTAGTGCACAGGCCGGAATACGCACGGAATCTCTCCCCGCAGAATCACAAAGCCGAGAAGATGACCGCTTCTAACGCGGCCGGTGCGCGGCATTTCTTGTTGGTGATGTTGCCAATCAAGTTCCGGCGGCACGTCGACGAGATCGCCGTAATGGGTCGGTGTACCTACGGGCCGCCACAGCAGAGTTAGTGCATTAGTTCTCATTTGCGTTTGCATCTCGAATGAATAGTTGACGGTTCCTCGACGGCGAATCTGGTTAGCGGAGCACGAGATTTGATCGCCCGATGAGACGAGCGCGGGCAGGCCGCCAAGCTCCCTACCATACTGACAACATGCGCGGCGATTTGTTTCCTAAGCGGGGAGCACCAACGCATCCAGTTCCAGGAACTGGCGGATTACGGGGTCGTCACTCTTCTCCATATCGACCATGGTCCCGAAGAAGTGGGCTTTGGCTTCGTGGAGGAAGAGGACGCGATCGGCGAGTTTTTGGGCGAAGCGCATATCGTGGGTGACGACGATGCTGGTGAGTTTGAGCTGGTATTTGAGCTTTTGGATCAGGTCGCCGAGGAGCCGGCCCATGAGCGGGTCGACCATGGTTGTCGGCTCGTCGTAGAGGATGGCTTCGGGCTGCGAAGAGAGTGCGCGGGCGATGGCGACGGAGCGCTTCATCCCGGTCGAGAGGTCGGAGGGCAGCA
This sequence comes from uncultured Acidobacteriaceae bacterium, assembly GCA_963826855.1. Classification (GTDB taxonomy): domain Bacteria; phylum Acidobacteriota; class Terriglobia; order Terriglobales; family Acidobacteriaceae; genus Acidisarcina. The sequence continues at coordinate 82,882 of CAWGZE010000023.1, read as the reverse complement.
GGTCGGCCATGCCGGCGACGCCGACCATCTCCAACAGGCCGTTGACGATCTGGACGATCTGGTCTTCAATGAGCTCGCCACGCTCGCGGAGCGGGAAGGCTACGTTTTCGCCGACCGTAAGCGAGTCGAAGAGGGCGCCGTTCTGGAAGACCATGGTGACTTTCTTGCGGACGAGCTGCATCTGCTCCTCGGTGTAGCCGCAGATGTCTTCGCCGGCGACGAGAATCTGTCCAGAATCGGGTTTCAGGAAGCCCATAATTTGCTGCAGCGAGACCGACTTGCCGACGCCGCTGCGGCCGAGGATGCAAAGGGTTTCTCCGGGCAGGACGAAGAAGCTAACATCGTCGAGGACGTTGAGGCTGCCGAAGGACTTCGAGACGTGTTCGAAGGCGATGTAGGGGGCGGCTTGAGAGGCGTTGCCGTTCGAGGCAGATTCAGGCAGGTCATGCGGCGCGTGGAGGCCGGCGTTCTCGGCGATCGTCTCGATGGGAGGCGGCTGCGGGCTGCTGCTCAAACGAACGTTCCCTCCAGCTCCAGCTTAGAGCAAAAGGCGAAGCCGGGTCATTTGGACACTGCGTCGAATCCTTGAGCGATGGCCGCCGCGTTTGCCGCGTTCTCCGCGCCACTCGTCCGCCAGAGGAGCTTTCCTGACTTGTCGAAGATGGCGAGGTAGGCGTCGTCGGGCGCGTTGAAGCCGAAGGTCTGTTTCCAGGCCGCTTCATTCTCAACGACGGTGACGAAGGTGTCCTGACGTTCGGTCTCCATGCCGTGTTTCATGCCGCTGATGATCATGCCGCGCACGAATGAGGGCGCATCTTCGATCACCGCACCCTCATAACAGGCGACGGCGGAGTGGGACCGGCAGATGGCCTTGGCCTGAAGCCACCACGCTTTCACAGAATCTGACGAAGCCTTGCTAAAGCCGACGGCGAGAAATGTCAGGGGGTGATCCGAGACCGGCAAAGTTACGGCGTGACCGGAGAGGGTCTTGGCGGGAGTAGACGGGAGCTGTTGGGCATTGAGAGTGCCGGCGGCGCCACGCAGAGCGGCGAGTAGAAGAGCGGGTGCTATCGACGTCAGCCGGCATGGAATGGTCATTTGTGGTCCTTATCCTATCGAGCTGCTCCTTGTGACTGATCATAGACGCGGACGTAGTCGACGAGCATCTCCTGGGGAAAGCTGATGGTGGCGTCGGGGCTGCCGGGCCAGTTTCCGCCGACAGCGACGTTGAGGATGAAGAAGAACCTGCCGCCATCGAAGGGCCAGTGCGCAGTCCTGGGAAGGTCGGCGGGCGTGAATGTGGCGTAGATATTGCTTGGCGTGTCGATGTAGAACTGGATTTTTCCCGGAGTCCACATCATGCCGTAGATGTGAAAGGCGGATGCGAGTTTTTCGCCGTTGGGCAGCGTGTACTTCTGGTGAGATCGCCGCCGGTCATAGTGGAGGGAGCCGTGGTAGATTGAGGGCTCCTTGCCGATGTTTTCCATGATGTCGATCTCGCCAGAGGCCGGCCAGTCGACGGTGGAGATGTTATCGCCGAGCATCCAGAAGGCGGGCCAGATCCCCTGCCCTTCCGGGATCTTGATGCGCGCCTCGATGCGGCCGTACTTGAAACTTTGCAGGCCTTGAGTTTTGAGGCGGGCAGAGGTGTAGACGCCTTTGCCTAGGTCTCGGGCGACGATATGCAGGTTGCCGTCGCCTCCGATGTAGGCGCTGGGATTGGCGGCGCTGCATGGGGCGTGTTGGAGGTCCAGGCGCAGTAGGTTTCGAGTTCCTGGTTGCCCCAGCCGTTGTTTCCCACATCGTAGGTCCAGTTGGTGGGATTGGGCTGGCTTTGCGCGTGGCCGTTGAATTCGTCGCTCCAAACAAGCCGTGCGGGGTTGACTGAATGTGTCAGGCTGGAGGTCTGAGCGAGCGCGACTCTAGAACAGATCAGAGCCGGGCCGACAGAGAGGCACAGCAAGCGAAGCACGGTTGCCTTCATCGATTTCCTCCTCCAATGGACATCGCGGAAACCGCAGATTCTTCCACTGCGCTCCGCTCCGGTCGGAATGACAACCCAAAAATAGGGCTACTTCGGACGAAAGGCCTTCTCGACGCCCCAGGTGACGAAACGGCGGGGCATGAAGCGCTGGGCGAAAACGCCGATTTGGCCGACGATGTATGGGATGACCCAGTGTTTTCCACGCACCAGGCCCTCGAGGCCGCGGCGAGCGACGATGTCGGCCTTTTGAAATCCGCGCATCTGGTTGAGACTGACGCCGGCGACGTCGCCGAACTCAGATTCAGTGGGGCCCGGGCAGAGCGCGCTGACGCGGATGCCGTATTTCTTGACCTCTTCGGCGATGGCCTCGGCGAGGAAGCGGTCGAAGACTTTGGTGGCAGCGTAGGTCCCGAGATAGGCCACGGGTTGATATGAGGCTGTCGAAGCCACGATAAGGATGGCGCCTCGGCGACGCTGCATCATTGCGGGTAGGTAGAGGTTGGTGAGGACGACAACGGCCGTACAGTTGACCTGGACCATGGCGGCCTGGCGGGCGGGATCTCCTTTACCGAACTCGCCGTAGTAGCCGAAGCCAGCGTTGTTGACGAGGACGTCGATAGTGAGGCTAGCGGCTTCGGTTTCGGCGAAGATTTTTTGGGGTGCGTCGGGTTGCTCGAGGTCGGCGACGATGATGTTGACCTGAACCTTGTGTTCGGCGCTCAGCTTGGCGGCCATGGCTTCGAGGCGTTCTTTGCGACGCGCCGTGAGGACAAGGTTCACTCCTGCGGCGGCGAGTTCGACGGCGAAGGCCTCGCCGATTCCGGCGCTGGCTCCGGTGATCAATGCCCATTTGCCTTGCCACGCTTTGCGGAGGATTGCGGAACCTTGGGTCATGATTCTCCTTGATGCTTCATCGGAACGCGGAGTCTGTGGAACCATTCGGCAAACCCAGGTTAGCTTCCCACCCCAGCGAGCAAAGACCGCTCGCCGGGGATCTCGGATCGAGAAACTGGGGCACCCGCATTTGTGGAATCATTCTGAATCACTTCGTGCTGGTTGCTCGAATTCTTCGGCGATCCAGGCTTTGAAGGGTTCGAGGCTTTGCTCTCGGCCGAGGAAGTCGTGGACGAGTTCGGCGGCTGGTTTGGCTCCTCCAGGTTCGAGGATGGATTTGCGATAGCGCATGGCGGCAGGGCCTTCGAGCAGATTTTCACCGTCGAACTGGGCGAAAAAGTCGAGCGCGATCGCCTTATCGAAGAGATAGGTGTAGTAGTTCGACGAGTAGCCGACGAGGTGGCCGAAGCTTGCGTACATCTTGTTGCCCTCGATCCAGGCGTAGGGTGAAAAACGCTTGTATTCATGCTGGAGCAGCGCGTCGAGGTCGATGGTCTCGGGGTCGGTGTTGTGCGTGTCGAGCGAATAGCTGGTGTAGACGAGCTGGGTGCGGATACTGTCGGCGCGGCCGAAGGCGCTGGCGCGGTTCATGCGATGGACGATCTCGGCGGGGAGGGTCTCGCCGGTTTCGTAGTGACGAGCGAAGCTGGCGAGCAGCTTGGGGTCGCGGAAGAACTCTTCGAGCATCTGCGAGGGGGCCTCCACGAAGTCCCACTCCGTGCGGATGCCGCTGATGCCGGCCCAAGGCTGCTCGCCGCCGAGGATCGCGTGCATCAGGTGGCCGAACTCGTGGAAATAGGTCACGACATCGCTGTATTGCATAAGGCCTGGATCACCATCTTTGCCGCCGGGGAAGTTGCAGATCAGCGCGGCCTCGGGATATTGGCGGCCGCGAATGCCGGGGACGAGCGGGGCGGCGCTGAACCACTTGTCTTTGCCTTCGCGGGGGTGCATGTCGAGGTAGAAAAGACCGATTTGCTTGGAATCGGTACCGGCGTCGAAGACCTTCCACGCGGTGATTGAAGGGTGCCAGACTTCGGCTTGCTTGTCTTGTTCGAAACGAACGTGAAAGAGCTTTTCCGCGGTGTACAGAATTCCCGGCTGGACCTGAGCGTAGGGGAAATATGGGCGAACCGACTGGGAATCGAACTGAAAGGCGGAGCGTCGGAATTGCTCATACCAGTAGCCGCGGGCAGCGAGATCAATTTCCTTTAGGTCAGGCTGCTGCTGGCGGGCGAAATCGAAGACCATCGAGAATTCCCGCTCGGCGCCGGCCTTTGAGGCGGCTTCGAGTTCGTTGAGGAAGCTTTGCATGCGATCCGCTGACTGCATCATCTGATCGGCGGTTGCAAGGTCGGCCCAGCTCTTGTAACCGAGGATCGTGGCGATCTCCCGCCGAGTCTTGAGAAGGTTGAGGAGGAGTTCCTGATTCTGCGGATAGGCGCGGGTGTGGTAGGCGAGGAACATCGTCCGACGGACGCTGGAGTTCTTCGCGTAGGTCATCAGCGGCTGCATGTCGGGAAAATCGGTGCTGAGGGTGATTGTGCCGTCTTCGGCTGGCGGATGGGCCTTGAGGTAGTCCTCGGGGAGGCCTTCGAGATCGGTCGCCACGACCTGGATATGTTTGGCTCCCTCCTGGACGTTACGGCTGAAGGCGAGCGAGATTTCGGTCGCTTTGTCCTGCAACTCCTTAATTCGGGCTCGGGTTGCGCCGTCGCGGTCGACGCCGGAGAGGCGGTATTGCAGCAGGGTGCGCTCGAGGTAGTGGCGCGTAGCGGAATCTGCAGAATCGAGATCGATGGTGCTGAGGGCGCGGTAGACCTCCTGATTCAGCGAGAGCATGGTACCGATTTCGGAGACCTTTTGGGTGAGCGCCTGGGCCTTATCGCGGACTTCTTTCTCAGGATGGACGCTGTCGAGCAAGGAGGATTGCTGGCCGACAGCGGCCAGTTCAGCCTGTGCGTCATCGAAGGGGCGGAGCGTGTTTTCGATGGTCCGGGGAACGGCGACGGCGAGGAGTTGGTCGATGCATCGCTGGTATTTTTGCAACCTGTGGGCGGCCCACGAATCGAGGGTGGCTACATTGGTTTGCGAATTGGGGCCGGCGTGCCAGGCATGTACGGGTTGAGGGACGGAACTTTCAAGGCTCGCGACAGGAGTTTCCTGGGCTAAAGCTGCTTCTAAACTCATGAAAAGCGACTCCAACGGCCATCGGGTGGCCAGATTTCAAGATTAGCCTCTTTTGCGGCTTGCGAGATAGCGGCGCTCGATCTCGAGAGTGCGGCACCTTGAGTTGGTCTGGCGGCTGCGTGGCTGCCCTGGAAGCAATATGGAACATCCATTGAACGATCTCGAAAAAATTACGACCAGTGCAAAGTTTTATTCCGTCACTGAGCCAATCCTGAGATCGACGGCTTATAATGCGCCCATGGCGAGGTTGCAAAATTCGGTGCCGATAGCGTTCTCGCCCTTGCAGCATTCGCGTGTGTGCTTCGTCCTCGCCGTCATTCTGTTCCTGCTGGCGGCTTGGTCGGTACAGTGGAACGAATCCGCCCATTATCACATCTATCTAGCGCTGGGCCTGGTGTTTGCGGTACTGGGGATCGCCCCGCTGGTGATGCAGGCATTGCAACATAAGCCCAAGTAAGTCCAGCGCGGGCCGGGAGATATCGGCTGTTACTCGACGCCGGAGTTGCATCCGGGGTTAAACGTCGGTAATATGCCGCAGTCAGTTCATGAACTCTCCGGTCGCATCGATATCGCCGAATTACCTCCGTTCCAGGATTGGGAAGGTCTGCGTCGCAATCACCGGAGATAACGCCTCCGAACTCCTGGAGCGCGCGGAAGCTCTTTACCGGGACAATTCTTTTCTGGAGTTTCGACTCGATTACCTGGCGAAACCGCTGGCCGCGCTGCCTAAATTGAAGGCCTTTCTGGCCGAGCACCCCGAAATAACCGCGATCGCTACCTGCCGCCGCGAGGCGAATGGCGGAAAGTTCGCAGGAAACAATGCCGCTGAGCTTGAAGTTCTGCAGAAGGCGGCGGTGGCCGGCTTTCATCTCGTTGACGTGGAGCTGCAGACGGCAGAAAAGGTCAAGCCACAGGAACTGGACAAGTTGAGGCAGAGCGGGGCGGCGCTGATCCTGTCGTATCACGACTTCATGACAACCAAGGACCTGGACGGGATCTTCGAGCGGATGTGCCCGCTGGAGCCGGAGTTCATCAAGATCGTCTCGACGGCGCGCCACCTTACCGACAATGTGGCGATGATCCGGTTTTTAGAGCGCGCCCGGGACAAGGCGAATGTCGTCGGCATCTGCATGGGCGAACAGGGCACCATCAGCCGGATTCTCGGGCCGCGCTCGGGCAGTGTCTTCACCTTCGCCTCGGTAGCGACCGGAGAAGAGACCGCGCCGGGGCAGATTTCTGCGCGTACCCTGCTCGATCTCTACCGCATCGACCAGCTCGACCTTGCGACTAAGGTGTACGGCGTGGCCGGGAATCCGGTGGCTCATTCGCTTTCACCCGCCATGCTGAACGCGGCGTTTCGACGGGAGCGGGTCAACTCCGTCTATCTTCCGCTGCAAACCTCGGGAATGAACGATCTGCTGACGCTGATTCGCGAGGTGCCTCTGGCCGGGCTCAGCGTCACCATGCCGTTTAAGCAGGACATCCTGAAGCACTTGCAGAAGACCGATCCGCTCTCGGAGAGGATTGGCGCCTGCAACACCGTCGTGCGGTCGCAGGAGGGAAAGCTTTACGGCTTCAATACGGATGTAGCCGCAATCGTGAGGCCGCTGGAGAAGCGGCTGGCCTTGAAGGGCGCGAAGATCTTGGTGATCGGCGCGGGCGGCGCCGCACGAGCTGCGGTCTTTGGCCTTCAGGAAAAGGGCGCCGAGATTCACATTCTGAACCGGACGCTGCCGACAGCGCAGAAACTTGCGCGGGAGGCCAAAGGGAAGTCGGTGAAGCGGGAGCTGATGGCCAAGAGCAGCTTTGACGTGATCATCAACGCGACTCCGGTAGGAATGCGTGGAGCGAAGGCACAGACACTGCTGGAGCCGAATGAGATCAATGCGCGACTGGTCTTCGACCTGGTCTACAACCCGATCGACACGCCGTTGATCAGGTCGGCGAGAGAAAAAGGAATTCCGGTGATCACGGGAGTCGAAATGTTCGTCCACCAGGGTGCGCGGCAGTTCGAGATTTGGACGGGCAAGCCGGCCCCCGAGGAAGAGATGCTGCGGGTCGTCCTCCATGAGCTGCGCCAGCAGGTCATGAACTCTACGGGAAACAGTGCCAAATGAATTTTCCGCTCGGCCATTCTTGACATGCGGCGAACGCAAGAATCATGACCGATAATGACCTATGAGCAAAACATCGAAGCCGGTCTCAGAAATTGACCGTCTGATCGAACTGGCTTCCGACGAAAAACCTCGCGCCGCAGTCGAAGCGGATGCGTTGCCTCAACACTCCCTGTCTCTTGAAAACCAAAAGGACTCTGGTCCATCTATGTGGCGTATCTTGATCCAATTGCGCGTGCTTTTGCCTTATCTCGCCAAGGTGCTGCCGCTGTTGGAGCGGAGCCTCCTGGGCACGAATATCACGGGCCACGCCGCTCCGACAATCGATACCAGCAACCTCGACCGTGGGATCGCGGAGGTGGGCGAGGCCCAGCGTGACCTGAAGACGGCGGTGAAAGCCCAGACCGGCGAGCTCCATCTCTTGCAGGAGCAGGTTGCCGCGCTTACCAAGTCATTTGAAAAGAACCTGCTGCTCAATGACGAGATCGCGGTGAGCCTGAGCGCGCTACGGAAACTCGTGACGATCTCAGTCTGGGTGATCTTTGTGTTGCTGGCGTTGTTGATTGGTCTGGTAGTGTTCGCAATTTTTGCACACCCGATTCCGATCAGATAGGGTTCGGAGGCGCTGTCTTGCGATTTACCTAGCGCAGACGGACGGTGATCCTGCGGGCGTCACCGCCGGTCGATTGAACGACGATTTCGCCGTCGCTGCGTTTGACGACGCTCGGGAATTTCTCCCCCCACTCCACCAGGACGATGCTCTCCGGTCCCGCGAGTTCTTCGATGCCTAAAGACTCGAGCTGGCGTTCGCCTTCGATGCGGTAGAGATCGAGGTGGTAGAGCATCACGGGTGTTTTCTTGCCGTGCTCGTGAAACTCACCTTCGAACTCGTGAATCAGGGTAAATGTCGGGCTGGTGACTTCCTCGGCCTCGGCGGCGTGAAGGCCTTCGGCAATTCCCTTGACCAGGGTGGTCTTGCCTGCGCCAAGATCGCCGCGAAGGATGAGAAACTTCGGGGGCGCGAGCAGCTTGGCGATCTCGCGTCCGACGGCGATGGTCTCTTCGCTGCCCCGAGTCTCAAATACGTGGCTTTTGCTCGCGCTCTGTTCAGTCACGTCCTCAATCCCTGGCATGCGAAAACCCCTGTATCCAAAGATACCCGGCTTTGTCCTTAAAACGGAAACGGAATGCGTTACAAAGATGTGAAACGGTGTCGGTGGCGAGCAGAGTGTGTTCGTCCTGCTCTACAACAGCGAGGTCGGCGGCGAGTCCGTGAAGATAGGCGGCGGCCTCGACGGCTCGGGCGACGCTTTCTGGGGACGAGTCGCGGGCGTATTGGGCGAGCATGGCAGCGACGATGCCGGTGAGGATGTCTCCGCTACCGCCTTTGGCCATGCCGGGGTTTCCCGTGGTGTTGACGGCGATCGATCCGTCCGGATGAGCGATGAGAGTGCGCCAACCTTTGAGGACGACCGTGACGTTGTGGGTCTGGGCGAATGTGCGGGCTACTCTTTCGCGGTCTGCCTGGACATCTTTGACGGTGCCGCCGATGAGCCGTGCCATCTCGCCGGGATGAGGTGTGATGACGAGCGGGCGGTTGTGACCATCAATCGTAGAGGGATCCTTGGCGAGCATGTTGAGCGCGTCGGCGTCCAGGACGAGGGGTTGTTTTGTCTGGCGGACGAGTTCGTGGACGAACTTTTCGGTCTCGGGATGCTGTCCCAAGCCGGGGCCGGCGGCGAGGACGGTGATTCTTTCGAGGAGGGACTTCATGCGCTCGGGCGCGAGGTTGGCGCTGGAGATTTCTCCATCTTTGCCCTCGATCAGAGGGACAGTCATCAATTCGAGAGCGGCCTGGGCAACGTTGGGCAGGATTGAGGCGGGGATGGCTGCAGTGACGAGTCCGGCACCGGCACGAAGTGCGGAAAGAGAGGCCATGGCGGCTGCGCCAGCCGTACCTCGTGCTCCGGCGACTACGAGAACGTGGCCGTACATTCCCTTATTGCTGTCGGGGACACGCGGTATGTGGGTGACGGTTGCGGATTCTCCGGCCCAGGTGAGTCCGGTGGTGGATTGAATAGCCTTGTCGGGTGAGCCGATGGGCGCGACAACGATTCCGCCTCGGGTCATGTTGCCGAATACATGAGCGAGCTTTGGTGCGGTGAAGGTGACGACGGCGTTGGCGCGAAATGCGCCGGGCGAGTCGGGCTCACGGGAGTCTGCATCCCAGCCGGACGGGATGTCGACAGCGACGACGGGAGCTTCGAGAGCGTTGAGGTGTTCAGCGAGTGCGGCGGCGACTCCGCGTAAGGGCGGCTGAAAGCCGGTGCCGACGACAGCGTCGAGAAAGAGCTCGGTCTCTTCGAACAAGGCGAGGATCGGCGGGTCGTCGAGGGTGGTTTCATCCTTGATCAGAACAGGAGCCGATGGAAGCTGGGCAAACATGGCTTCGGCATCGCCCTTGAGGTCGGCGGGATCTCCGAGAAGGACGACGGTGACGGTGCGGCCGGCGTCGGAGAGGTGACGGGCGGCAACGAATCCATCGCCACCGTTGTTGCCCTTGCCGCAGAGGACGGTGATGCGGTTGTGTTGGGGAAATTCGCGGAGGACGAAGCGGCCGACGGCCGAGCCGGCGCTTTCCATCAGGGTGGCGGAGGCGATGCCGAACTGCTCGACCGTGAGCCGGTCGACTTCGCGCATCTCGCTGGCCGTGAGTATTTTCATATTTCCCCATCCGACAAAACAATCGGCCTCCGAGAGGGAGGCCGTTGTATCACTACGGTCAGATGCAGTTTACTGCGAAACGCCCAGGGTTGTTCCTGTCACAGTTGCAGCTGCGGCTGGCGGTTCGGTTTTTTGCACGAAGTAGCTGTGGTCCCAGAGGTTGCGGTAGAAGAGTCCGGTAAGCTCGGCGGCGCGGGGGCCGAAGGTTGGGCGTCCACCTTCGAGGAAGAAGACAGTGACGATGCGGCCGTACTGGGTGTCGGCGTAGGAGGCGAACCATCCATAGCGGGTACCTTCGTTGGAGCAGGTGCCGGTCTTGCCCATGACTGGGAATTCGTTAAAGTTCGCGCGCAGGCTCCGCGCTGTGCCGTAGATCGTGGCGGCGTGCATGCCGTCCTGGATTTCGGGGATGATTGGGGCGATATCGAGGGTGCGCTTGATCTTGGGCTGGAAGTCGAGGACATCCTGCGCGGTCGTGGGATGCTGCAGGTAATATAGGGTGCCGCCATTGGCGATCGAGGAGACCAGCGCACCGAGTTGGAGCGGGGTCATCGAGACGCTCTCGCCGAAGCTGCACATGCGTCCAACTCCACCGGCGGACTCTGGGAGCTCCTGATCCGGATAGACGCCCAGGGTTTCGCCAGAAATGTTGTAGCCAGCGAGTTCGCCGAGGCCAAATTGATTCTCGTAGTGGCGGAGGCGTTCAAAGCCGAGGCGGCGACCGAGGGTCTCAAAATACAGATTATTGGAATGAGCCAGCGCGTCGGTCAGATTCATGTGGTAGCCGCCGCCGAGGTTGACTGGCGTGTCCTTAGTGATGATGCCTTCTTCAAGCGCCGCGAGTGCGACCGAGACCTTAATGGTGGAGCAGGGCTCAGCGCCGCCGCTCAGAGCCAGCTTCTGGTTGACCATGGCGAGGATGCGTCCGTTGCTGGGATCGATTGCGACGACGGTGCCGTTCATGTCCCCGAGCGCCGCGATTGCCGCCGCGCGGACGACCGGGTCTTCCCCAGTGGTCACGTCCCCAGCTGTCAGATCGCCCTCGGCGAAGGAGTTACCTGTAAAGCGCTCGTAAGAATGGTGGTGATACGTGAGGCTGGCGTGATGCAGGGTGGCGCTGTGGCGATGAGTCGCGTGAGTCGCGACAGTGGCAGAGGCGGCGGTCGCGTGGGTTACGGGATGCGCAGGATGATGGTGAACATGCTTCTCCGTAGTGGTCGCACCAAGTGGCAAAGCGGCGAGCCCCGAGAACAATGCGAGCCGCGAAAGAGCTGAAGAGGACAATGTCATATATATGTCTTTCTCAAGAGACAAGGATCCGACCATCCTTGAATCTAGTTCCGGGCGAATCCAGTTCTCGGAGCGTTCGACTCTTAATTTGCTCCAGCTTAAAGATTATCGGCAAATCCGCAAAGAGTTTTCTCGCGGGTCGGCCCTCATTGCCGAAACATAGTCACGGCGACTCTTTGATTACTGTCGCCTGTCTTTCTTAGACTTCGATCTGAGAACTTCGAGCTACGTTGCCAATACAAAAATCCAAATTGTAGCGGCGTCACGCCTGCCATTTCGCGCCTAGGAAGTCCCTTTTCGCGCTAGCCATCAACGGGTGTAGGGCTTCCTCAATTGTAACAATCTGAGCTCTATTACAAGCCTCCGTGACGCATAAAAGCAGGGACATCGAGGTCCTCGGTGTCATTTTGGTCCTCCTCCAAGCCGAGCTTTCCCGAAAAGACACGCTGGTCCCGGCTGGAAGCGACCATGACGGGCTGTTCTTCCACCTGCGCGTAATCGGCGGCGACCTGCGCGTATTCAAGCACCTCGGATGCATCGATTTCCAACGGCTCAAGCTCGGGACCATAGACCGTCTCTGAAGCCAGATCAGGCCGCGTGAGGTCCTCGACTCGCGGTGAAGCGGCGGCGTAGACGACGGCCGGCGAGACTCGTGGCTCCGCAGACTTGAACGGCACAGGTGTGATTTCCTCCTTCGCCTCGCTGGCGAAACGCGGTGCAACACCTGCTGCGTCGGCGCGGACAAAGGCCACCGGCGGCATGTGGACGTTGAGCACGGTGTTGAGCAGCCGCTCACGGCGTTCGGGCTGTTCCTTCGGTTCCCCGCGGAAGCCGGTGGCGATGACGGTGATCTTGACGTCGTCTCCCATGTTTTCATCCAACACCGCACCGAAGATAATGTTGGCGTCTTCATGAGCGGCGTTTTGGATAAGGGTGGAAGCCTCGTTGACCTCGTTGAGCTTGAGGTTGCTGGAGCCACTGATGTTAATAAGGATGCCACGCGCACCGTCGATGGCGCCGTCCTCGAGCAAAGGCGAGGCCATGGCTGCCATGGCGGCTTCGATCGCCCGGTTGGAACCGCCGCGAACGCCGGTTCCCATGACCGCGTAACCCATACCGGCCATGGTGGTCTTCACGTCGGCGAAGTCGCGGTTGATGATGCCGGGGATGGTGATGATGTCGGAGATTCCCTGCACGCCCTGGCGGAGCACGTCGTCGGCGATGCGGAAGGACTCAAAGAAGCCTGCATCTTTGGCGACCGCGAGCAGCTTTTCGTTGGGGATGACGATCATGGTGTCGACGCTCTCGAGCAGCTCGGCCATTCCCTTCTCGGCCTGCTTCATTCGTCGTTTGCCCTCGAAAGCGAAGGGGCGGGTAACGACTGCGACCGTGAGCGCGCCCATCTCGCTGGCGAGCGAGGCGATGACCGGGGCGGCGCCGGTGCCGGTGCCGCCGCCGAGTCCGGCAGTGACGAAGACCATGTCAGCCCCTTCGAGGGCTTCGATGATCTTGTCGGAGTCTTCGAGGGCGGCACGGCGGCCGACGTCGGGGTTTGCGCCCGCGCCGAGCCCGCTGGTGAGTTTGACGCCGAGCTGGAGCTTGACCGGCGCCTGGCAAAGCTGGAGAGCCTGGACGTCGGTGTTGGCGGCAATGAATTCGACGCCCTCAACGCGCGCCTGAATCATCCGGTTGACCGCGTTGCCGCCGCCGCCACCGACTCCGATCACCTTGATCTTCGCGTTGCGCGGCATCTCGTCCTGAAATTGAATGCGAATTTCTTCCGGATGGTTCATTGGTGTAACTCCTTTGATTCGATCTTCGTGTGCTGGTATACCAAATCCTTGCCGTGCTTTGACTTCTAGACACTCCCTGCAAACATGGCCTTCAACTTGGCTCTCAGTCCGCCGTCTTCGGCGGCGCGTAGGGTTCCGGTGCGGTGCGAGTAGAGCAGCATGCCGACAAGCGCGGAGCACTCCGGCTCGGCGAGCTCTTCCGGCATGCGGGAAATCTGTACCGGCTTGCCGATCCTGGCCGGGACGCGTAGCAGGCTTTCCGCGACTTCGAGCAGGCCGGGGAGTTTGGAACCGCCTCCGGTGAGGATGCAGCCCGCGCCAAGTGCCTCGAGAACTCCGCCCTGGCGGAGGTTGTCGCGCAGTAGATAGAACATCTCGCGTGCGCGAGGCTCGAGCATCTCGGCAATGAGCCGCTGGCGGATGGGGCGGCCGTCGCGCAGGGTGAGTTCGCTGGCGTTGGGAACGGCGGTGACGACAGCGTGGCCGTATTCGCACTTGAGCCACTCCGCCTCAGGAACGGGGATGTGCAAGCCGAGGGCGAGGTCGTTGGTGAAATGGTCGCCTCCGATGGGAATGACCGCAGTGTGGGCGACGGAGCCTTCGAAGAAAACGACGAGTTCAGTCGAGCCGGCCCCGATATCGATGAGGCAGACGCCGAGTTCGCGCTCGTCGGCCGAGACGATGGCCTCGGCAGCGGCGATCGCCTCGAAGACAGTCTCGGTGACTTCAAGGCCTGCACGGTTGGCGCAGGTAACGATGCTCTGCAGCACTCCGCCAGAACAGGTGGAAAGATGCAGGTTGACCTCGAGTCGAGTGCCAACCATACCGACGGGGTCGTGGATGCCGGGCTGTTCGTCGAGCAGGAATTGCTGAGGCAACAGATGGATGACCTCACGGTCGGCCGGCAATGAGACCGAGCGGGCGCGGTCGACCGCAGCGCGAACATCATCGCGGGTGATCTCGCGCAGGCGGGTGCCGAGGCTGATGCCGCCGCGGCTGTTGACGCCGCGAACATGCTGGCCTCCGACGCCAACCACACACTTTTCGATCACGCCGCCGGAGAGCTTCTCGGCGATGGTGGCGGCCTTGTTAATGGCCTCGGTAGCGGGGGCAAGCTCGGCGATGAGGCCTTTGCGAATACCTTTAGAGTCGACGATGGCATGAGCTCGATAACGCAAAGCGCCCTCGTGCAGCTCGGCCGCCAGAACGCGCGTCTTGGCGCTGCCGACGTCGATTACGGTGATAAGCTCGTCTGCTCGGGTGCCCATGCTCTAGTTCCCACCTGGCTTAGGAAGATTGGGGCGCGGCCTGGACCGGGCTGCGGCCTGGCTGGAGACTACGGTCTTTGGCTTCGCGGGAGAGGCTGGCACCTCCGCTGTCTTCGCAGATTTTTCCTGCGCTAATTCGGCGGGTGTGTCCTTGCGCATCTCTAACACAACCTGGCGCTCGTAGCGCAGGTCGACCGAGGCGAGGCGGGGATACTGCGCCTTCCATTCGGCGAGATGCTGCTGGTAGTTGTGCCAGCGAGTGAGGAAGTCTTGATCGCCGAAATGGAGCAGGAGTTCATTTCCATCTGAGGGGACGAGCGCCTTGACGTCCTCCGGATCGGAGATATCGACCTCGCTTAGCTGGCTGGAGAGCTTTTCGCCGGTCGAGTCGATCTCGGCGATGAAGCGCTGGTAGATTTTCATGCGCGCGGCGCGGGTAGATGGCGGGTCGTTGGCAGTGATTCCGGTGATGACCGGGAACGAATAATGCTTGGCAGCCATCGTCTCGGGAGCCATGTCCAAAAGGACTCCGTCGCGATCTACGAGGCCGATGTTGTTGCCATCACGGACGAAAGCTATCGGCGTGCGCTCAGTGACGGAGACGCGGAGCTGGTTGGGCAGCAGCCGCATGACTGTCGCGGTCTCGACCCAGGGCAAGTGTTCTAGCTCGGCGCGGCGTTCGCTGAGCGGGACGAAGAAAACGTTGCGCCCCATGTCGCCGCCGAAGACGCTGAGGAGACCGGCCTGGGTCACCTCGGAGTTGCCGAGGATCTGGATGTTTTCTGAAGAATCGATGCGGAAGCGGGGATCATGTGCGGCGAAATTGCGGACCGCGTAGCCCAACCACGCGAGTCCGCCGACGAGGACTACCGCTCCGACCGCGAAGCCGATGCGGCCCAAGCGGCTGCGGGGAAGAATGCCGCGCCGGACGGCGACGCGCCGACTGGAGCGGAGAAATGGCTCGTCTTCATCGTCGAGCCGCGCGCTCCTTTTGTCGCGGAACGGAACGCTGCCGAGGTTGGGCCGGTCGGATACGGGCCGCCTCGCGGCTGGTCGGTAGAAGGCGTCTTCGCCGGAGAGTTCGCCCTCTGCAAACGCAGTCTTTCCGGCACTTGTCTTTGAGGAGAAATGCGGGGAGGAGAAGCGCGCTGGAACGCCGCCAGTTTGTGCTTCAGGTTTACCCACGCCCGAGCAAGGTCGTGAGAATCGCCAAAGATCACTATAGCTTGGCCAAGGGTGGGATCGTGCCTGTGAATTTTGGGTTGGAGGTGGAGGGTATCGAGGAAAGAACTCCTCAAAGGCGGAAGGGTCTGGGTTCCTAACAATCGGAGGGGCTAGACTAACGGATTAGGTTCGGTCCGGGAGTCTTTCGTTGTCACAACATCTTGGGATCATTGCTGTCATTCCCGCTCGTCTCGCCTCGACTCGCCTTTCGCACAAAGTGCTTCGCGAGATCGCGGGGCGGCCGATGCTGGATTGGGTTTATCGGGCTGCGCGTGCTTGCGAGCAACTGGATCGGGTGCTGATTGCGACCGATTCGGACGAGGTGATGGCTTTCGCGGAGGAGTCTGGTTTTGAGGCGGTAATGACTCCGGAGGAGTGCGCGAGCGGAACTGACCGCGTTCACTTTGTTGCGCAGAGCCTAGCGGCCGATATTTATGTCAACGTGCAGGGGGATGAGCCGCTGGTTGGTCCCGAGCAGATCGACGCACTGCTGCGGCCGATGCTGAGGCGAGCCGAGGTGCTGGTTTCGACGGTGGCGACTCCTTGCGCTGCGGAGCAAATTGGGAATCCCAATGCGGTGAAGGTGGTGACGGCCGCCGATGGGCGGGCGTTGTATTTTTCACGGGCGACGATTCCCTATGATCGCGATGGTTCCGGATCGGTCAAATATCAGAAGCATCTGGGTTTATATGCCTACCGAAAAGCGGCGCTGGATCGCTTTCCGAGTTTGCCACCGAGCGCGTTGGAAACGGCGGAGCGGCTGGAGCAGCTTCGGTTTCTGGAGGCCGGGATCGATATTTATGTCGAGCCGACCGAGTTCGACTCGATTGGCGTCGATACGGAGGAAGACCGGGCGGCGGTCGAGAAGATTCTGCTTCGGCGACTGTCCGCTCCGAAATAGAAGTCTGCGCGAATTCACAAAATATCTGAAGACAAGCGGATCTTCCCGTGGAGCATGTTTTTGGCTTTGTTGTAATTCGGGAAAATCAAGCGCGCGACAGGGTCTCAAACTCCAGTTCGAGCCCTTGATTGTCCGGGAGCACCGTCACGCTGACGTGCTCAAGAGAATCGACGATCCAATCGGCGGCGGTTAGATTTTCGATGGAATGGGAGAAGGTTGTGCCGAGGACTTTGCAGCCAGCGGCCTTTCCTGCTGTGGCGCCGGATTCGGCGTCTTCGATGACAAGACAGTCTTCGGGAGGGAGGCCCAAGAGTTCCACTCCTTTGAGGTAGGGCTCAGGATCGGGCTTGCCGTTAACTACCATGTCCGAACTGATCCATCTTGCGGGCGGAGTAATTCCCGCCGCGCCCAAACGAACTTCTGCGAGTCGCTTGGTGGCAGAGGTGACGATCGTCCATGATCCGGACGGCAAGCGATTGATGAAGTTGCAAACGCCAGCGACAGCCTCGACTCCTTCGGTGTCCTCGACCTCCCAGTCCTCAATCTTCTGGTTCTCGGCTTCGGCATCAAGGTCAGGTCGTATCGCTCGAACGGAATCGATGCTGCGGCGGCCGTGGGCCCTCATTACGGTTTCAACTGGATCAAGGCCGTGCAGGGCTGACCATTTGGCCCAGGAGCGCTCGACCGAACCGATCGAGCTGACGAGCACGCCGTCCATATCAAATAAGATTCCTTTGACCCTGACCTTCATCTCGCTCCTTACGAAGCCGCAGCTTCGCGTTCTTTCATCCTAGCCGACCTCCGGCTGCCGCAACCGCCAGGGCTAAGTCAAAAGGCTATACACTCAGGGGAACTATGAAGAAGTTTCTCGCTTTCGCCTTTCAGGCGCTGGCATGGTCCACGACGCTGCTCTCGGCCGGTGCTTTTGCGCAGTTGACGACCTCGCCGCCGGCCACCGTTGCAGGGCGCGTGGATGCGCTGAACGCGATCTACTCCAGTTACTGGGAAGACCAGCTGAAGCACAATCCGGAATTTGCCTCGAGCCTGGGTGACAAGCGCTACGACGACCAACTTTCCGACCTTTCCGTAACAGGCTATGACGCCGAGCTGGCGCGGGGCCGCGGCTACATTGAGAAGCTGGCCGTGATCGATCCGGCTGGGCTGCCCGACCAGGTGCAGTTAAGCCGCGATCTTCTTCTACGCAGATTGATCGAAGACCAGGAAGCGGCGCGATTCAAGACGTGGGAATTGCCGGTGAATCAGATGTACGGCATCCAGGCCGATCTGCCAAGGCTGGTGCGGCTGGTGAGCTTCGATAAGGACGAGGACTATGAGCACTACATTGCGCGGCTGAATAAGATACCGACGGCGTTTCAGCAGGTGACCGATGACATGAACGCCGGCATTGACGACAACCGGACGATGCCGAAGTATCTGATGGAGAAGGTAGTCGTTCAGGTCAACGCGATCGCGAACGAGAAGCCGGAAGATACTCCGTTTGCCACGCCGCTTAAGAAGTTTCCGGCCGGCATTTCGGCGGAGCAGCAGAAGGACTACAGCACGCAGATACTCGACGCCATCTCGAAGCAGGTGCAGCCGGCTTATGCGCGCTTCGCGAAATATCTGACTGAGGTCTACATTCCGCATGGGCGGACGGAGTATGGCATATGGTCGATCCCGGATGGCGATGCCTACTATGCTTTTCTCATCCGAAGAAGCACGACGACCAATCTGACCGCCGACCAGATTCATCAGATTGGCCTGGGTGAGGTGAAGCGCGACGAGGCAGAGATGCTTGTAATCGCGCAGAAGCTGGGCTTCAAGGACATTGCCTCGTTGCGTGCTTCAATTGCCACGAATCCGAAATTGCATCCGACTTCTGCGGAGCAGTTGCTGGATGCGTATCGCGGATATATCGATGGCATGAAGCCTAAGTTGCCACAACTTTTTGGGAGACTGCCGAAGGCGGGGCTGACGGTTGAGGCCGTTCCCGAGTTTCTGGCAAAGGACTCCGCTCCGGCTTATTACGAGGCAGGAACCCCGGATGGAAAAAGGCCTGGGACGTTCTTCGTCTCGACCTATAAATTCGAGTCGCGGCTGCTACCGAGCGCCGAGGACACGGCCTACCACGAGGGTATCCCTGGGCATCATTTGCAGATTTCTATCGCGCAGGAGTTGACTGGACTGCCGGAGTTCCGCAAACACCTTCACTACACCGCATATACCGAGGGCTGGGGCCTGTATGCAGAACGGCTGGGCAAAGACGTCGGCCTCTATCAGGACCCCTACAACGATTTCGAGCGGCTGGAGGGGGACATCTGGCGGGCGGTGCGACTGGTCGTGGATACGGGAGTGCACGCGCAGCACTGGTCGCGCGATCAGGTAGTCGATTTCTTTCATGCCCATACCGGTGTCGACGAAGCGAGCGTACAGTCGGAGACAGACCGTTATATTGCGTGGCCTGGACAGGCGCTGGGATACAAGATTGGGCAATTGAAAATTTTGGAGTTGCGGGCCAAGGCGCAGCAGGACCTGGGAGCGAAGTTCGATATCAAGGCGTTTCATGATGAGGTGGTGGATTCGGGTGCTCTGCCGCTGGATGTGCTGGAGACGCGAGTCGACGCGTGGATCGATGCGCAGAAGCCGGCGAAGTAACGGGGATTTTGGTTTTCCATCTCTGGCGTCAATAGAGAGATTTGATGGACGGCCGAAATGGACGAGGCTAGTGGCCAGAGGGAAGAGTCGGCATGGATACAACGAAAACTGACGTCTCCAAGATGAAGATCGCGGTGCTGGGCGCGGGCAAGATGGGCGGCATCCTGCTGCAGGCTTTTCTGAAAGAAGAGCTGTTTACACCAGAGCGGATTTTCGCCACCGTCGCGCACGAAAATCGCGCGAGATTCCTATCGACGCAGTGGGGCGTTGCGGTTTCAACCGACAACGTAGAGGCGGTGAAGCGCGCCGACCTTATCCTGCTCGGCGTGAAGCCATTTCAGATTCCCGACCTGATTACGCGCATCCATCCGGCACTCACGCCGCGCAAGACGATCGTCTCGATCGCGGCCTCGATGACGACTCGCGCTATCGAAGAGGCGGCCGAGATGGAGATTCCGGTCATTCGCGCCATGCCGAATACTCCGTCGCAGGTGGGCGCGGGCATGACGGCGCTTTGCCGCGGGCGCTTCGCGAGCGAAGAACAGATGCAAATGGCAGGACGCATCTTCGAGACGGTGGGACGCTCGGTTGTCGTGGACGAGAAGATGATGGACGCGGTGACTGGGCTCTCGGCTAGTGGGCCAGCCTTTCTTTACATCATCCTTGAGTCGCTAGCCGAGGCGGGCGTGAAAGTTGGCCTGCCGCGAGACGTAGCCACGCTGCTGGCGGCGCAGACGGCGTTTGGCGCGGCGAAAATGGTGCTGGAGACGGGGTACCATCCGGCGCTGCTGAAGGACGCGGTGACGACTCCGGCAGGGTGCACGATCGATGGAATCCTTGAGTTGGAAGAGGGCGGCCTGCGCGTGACGCTGATCAAGGCGGTGATGCGTGCCGCGCAACGGGCGAAGGAGCTAGCGGCGGGCTGACCAATCTTACCGCACCGCCCGGAGTGCCGATATTCACCCCTAATTCACCAACGAGGTCGACAATTTCCCTGTGCGCCCCGACACACCGCATCCAAGAAGAGCGGGCGTAGAATTTGGCTGTTGGAAATACTCCACAGAATCCCACACGAGGTGTTGACCGATGTCCACGGAAGCGCATGTCTCCGAGCAAGTTTCCGCCGAACGCGCCAAGCCCAGCGCTGAGTTGCTGGAAAAGATGAATGCATACTGGCGTGCTGCGAATTACCTGACGGTGGGTCAGATTTATCTGAAGGACAACCCGCTGCTCGAGCATCCGCTTACGATCGACGACGTCAAGCCGCGTCTGCTCGGACACTGGGGCACGACGACCGGGCTGAATTTCATTTACACCCATTTGAACCGGTTGATTGTCGAGCGCGATCTGGACATGATCTACATTATCGGGCCCGGCCACGGCGGCCCGGGGATTGTAGCGCACACTTACCTTGAGGGGTCGTACAGCGAGATCTATCCGGCGATCGAGCAGAACAAGGACGGAATGAAGCGGCTGTTCCGCCAGTTCTCATGGCCCTACGGGATTCCTTCCCATGTGGCGCCGGAGACTCCCGGTTCGATCCATGAAGGCGGTGAGCTTGGTTACGCGGTGGTTCATGCTTATGGCGCGGCTTATGACAATCCTAACTTGATCGTCGCCTGCGTTGTTGGTGACGGCGAGGCAGAGACGGGACCGTTGGCGACAAGCTGGCACTCGAACAAGTTTCTGAATCCGGTGCACGACGGCGCGGTGCTGCCGATCCTTCATCTCAATGGCTACAAAATCGCAAACCCGACTGTACTGGCTCGTATTCCGGAGCATGAATTGCTCGATCTTTTCCGCGGCTATGGATACGACCCGCATATTCTTACCGGGGACGATCCCATGACGATGCATGCAGAGATGGCTGAGGTCATGGACACCATTGTCGACAAGATTCTGAGGATCCAGAAGTCAGCGCGAGAGGACGGGAACGCCGCGCGTCCCTGCTGGCCGATGCTGATTCTGCGGACGCCCAAGGGCTGGACGGGGCCGAAGGAAGTGGACGGAAAGCCGGTGGAGAATACCTGGCGTTCGCACCAGGTGCCGTTCTCGGAGATGCGCGAGAAGCCGGACCACGTTCGCCTGCTGGGCGAATGGCTGGAGAGCTACAAACCGAAGGAATTGTTTGACGAGCACGGTAAGTTTCGGCAGGAGTTCGCGGAGATTGCGCCGAAGGGCCGGAGGCGCATGGGCATGAATGCTCACGCTAACGGTGGCCTGCTGTGGCAGCCGCTGAAGATGCCTAAGTTCCAGGATTTTGCGGTTGATGTGCCGAGTCCTGGATCGACGATGAGCGAGGCGACGCGGGTGCTGGGCAAGTTTCTCGGCGACGTGATGAAGTGCAACCTGGATAGCAAGAACTTCCGTATCTTCGGGCCGGACGAGACAGCGTCGAACCGCATCGATGATGGTTACGTTGTTAGCGGCAAGACCTGGATGGATAAGCAGCTTCCGGTGGACATCAGCCTGTCGCCGGATGGCCGTTACATGGAAATCCTCAGCGAGCATATGTGCCAGGGCTGGCTGGAAGGTTATCTCCTTACCGGAAGGCATGGGTTCTTCTCGTGCTATGAGGCGTTCATCCACATCATCGATTCGATGGTCAACCAGCATGCGAAGTGGCTAAAGACCACGCACGATATTCCGTGGCGGAAACCGATCGCTTCATTGAACTATCTGCTCACGTCGCATGTCTGGCGGCAGGACCATAATGGTTTTTCGCATCAAGATCCAGGCTTCATCAACCATCTGCTGACCAAGAAATCAGAGATCGTGCGCATCTATCTGGCGCCCGACGCGAACACATTGCTCTCGGTCGCTGACCACTGTCTGCGGAGTCGGCACTACATCAACCTGATCGTCGCCGGGAAACAGCCCGCGGAAAACTGGCTCACCATGGATGAAGCGGTCAAGCACTGCACCTCCGGGCTAGGCAAGTGGGAATGGGCGAGCAATGACGGCGACGGCGAGCCTGATGTGGTGATGGCCTGCGCCGGGGACGTACCGACTCTCGAGACGCTGGCCGCGGTCACCGAACTGCGCGTGAACTATCCGGATATCAAGATTCGCGTCGTGAATGTCGTCGATCTGATGACGCTGGAGCCGCAGAGCGAGCACCCGCACGGGATTCCCGATGTGGACTTTGACAACCTCTTCACCAAAGACAAGCCGGTAATCTTTGCCTTTCATGGATATCCGCTGATCATCCACCAGCTCACCTACCGGCGGACGAACCATGACAACATTCATGTACGCGGCTACAAGGAAGAAGGGACCACGACCACTCCTTTCGACATGTGTGTGATGAATAACATTGACCGCTTCCAGCTGGCTTATGACGTAATCCGGCGCATTCCGCGATTTGCGCATGAGGCCGATGCGGCATACCAGCGGTATACCGAGCAGATCCAGCGGCACAAGCTTTATGTGTCAGAGAATGGCGAGGACCTACCGGAAGTTCGAGACTGGAAGTGGACGCTATAGAACTCCCGCAATTTGAAGGTTGAAACCCGGTCTTCGAGGAATGATGACACATCGAAGACCGGGAACTTTTCAGCTGTCCATTCTGTAACAATCATAGGTACATAAATGTCCGAGCTACCCATCCTGGTCATCAACAGCGGCTCATCGTCTATTAAGTTTTCTATATTTCAGGCGACGGCTGCGACGAAGACAGTGCTCTTCGACGGGGCGGTCGATGGAATAGGGACGGAGAATGGCAGCTTTCATGTGAAGGCCGCCGACGGGACGAAGATCGTCGATGGGAAGCCGCAGATTCCGAGCCGCGTCGAGGCTTTCAAGCTTATCGCAGAGGTATTGCAGAAGCCTCCATTTCCGAAGCCGGGCGCGGTTGGCCATCGAGTTGTCGCCGGCGGGCCAAAACTTCGCGAACACCAGCGGCTTACTGCTGAAGTGCTCGCTGAGCTGGAACGAAGTGTTGGCTTCGCTCCCCTGCATAACCCGAGCGCGATTTACATCATTCACCGGATCCAGGAGTTTTTCCCGGGGCTGCCGAACTTTGTCTGCTTCGACTCGGCGTTCCATACAACAATTCCTGAGGTCGCTGCGCGCTTCGCCATTCCTGAGGCTTATTGGAAAGAGGGTGTTCGGCGGTACGGCGCGCATGGACTATCGTGCGAGTCGATCCTCTATCAGCTGGGGGCGAACCCGCCGTCACGGCTTCTCATTGCGCACCTGGGGAATGGCTGCTCGATTACTGCGGTCAGGGGCGGAAAGTCGGTCGACACTTCGATGGGACTGACTCCGACTGGCGGCATCATATCGGGCGGCCGCACCGGCGATATCGATCCTGGGGTTCTGCTGTACATTCTTCGCGATCTTAAGGCGGAGGACGGGAGCGCTGCGCTATCACGCGACGACGCCGCGAATAAGCTGGAGACGCTGGTGAATCGGAAGTCGGGGATGCTTGGGACTTCCGAGGGAATGTCAGATATGCGCGACCTGCGCGACGCGATCCAGCAAGGGAATGCCCTGGCGAAGATGGCGGTCGGGCAGTTCACGTATGTGATCCGCAAGTTCATTGGGAGCTATGTGGCCATTCTGTGCGGGCTCGACGTGCTGGTCTTCACCGGAGGCATTGGCGAACACGATGTAGATACGCGGCAGGAGATTTGCGGCTGCCTTGAATATCTGGGGATCGTGATTGATCCGGAACGGAACAAATCCTTAAAAAAAGATCCCAATGGCCACGCGATCATCAGTGCCGATCATTCAGCGGTGAAGGTGATGGTTCTTTCCCCGCTTGAAGACCTGATGATTGCGGAGCATGTGTGGTCGTTGCTGCATGCGTGATATGTGCGAACTGTCAAACCGGATCTCTCCACTCCGCGCTGCGCGCTCCGGTTGGGATGACAATCCGCAGCTCGGTTGAAATCTAAATCTCTGACAGTGCTCAGTGCATGTGCAGGCGCCAGGCGGTGTAGCTGGCGATTTCGTGCCAAAGTCGTTGGGTGGCTTGCCACGAGGGGATGGACTTTCCGGATGGGCGGGGCGAGGTATAGACGTCCAGGCCTTCGGCGGCACATAGAGCGTGGATGCGGAAGAGATGGGTGCCGTCGCTCACGACGACGATGCGCTGCAGATTGTTGGCGCGGGCGATAAGAGCAAGGCGCTCAGCGGATTCTCTGGTGTCGCTGCTTTGAGTTTCGGCGATGATATGGTCTTCAGGAATGCCCTGGGCGAGCAAATAATCGTGGCCGACGGCGCCTTCGGAGTGGTCTTCGTCGCCTGCGCCGCCGAGGGTGATGATGAGCGGGGCAAGTCCCTGCCGATAAAGAGTGAGGCCGTGGTCGAGGCGGGCTCGAAAGACCGGCGAGGGGCGTCCGTCGTACTCGGCGGCGCCGAAGACAGCAATCGCGTCGGCGGGGCGGGCTTCGTCAAGATGGGCGTAGTACTGTACTTGCCCATTGACCCAAAGCAGCCAGCCAATCGTGGCAACTAGGAGAATTACCAGCAGCAGAATGAGCAGCCTGAGTTTCATGCTTTCCGATCCAGCCGCTTTCAACCTTCGATCTTAAGCCTGCAGGGTGAGCGCGATCTCGTGAGTCGGAATCGACCCTTCTCGCAGGACCTGCCAAGCGTCTTCGCCACCAGAGAGATCTACGATGGTGGTGGGCAGTCCCTGGCCGCTGGGGCCGCCGTCGACGATCAACGGAATGCGATCGCCGAGCTGGTCGCGGACGCAGGCGGCATAAGTGCATTCCGGAAATCCCTGCAAGTTGGCGGAGGTCGCCGTGATCGGCAGCCCGAATGCCTCAACGACGGCGCGGGGTATTGCGGCGTCGGGGACGCGCAGGGCGACGTTGCCGGTATTGGCCGTACTGCGCAATGGCAAACGCGAGCTTGCGCGGACGATGATAGTTAGCGGACCAGGCCAATAGCGCTCCGCGAGACGGTCGAATCCGGAGCCGATGTCGCGCGCCAGCTCGTAGGCCTGGGCGGTGTCGCCGATGAGCAGCGAGAGCGGCTTGTGGCGCATGCGGGTCTTGATCTCGTAAATGCGGTCGACAGCGCGCAGATTCACCGGGTCGACGGCGAGCCCGTAGAAGGTGTCGGTTGGCAGGCCGACAACTTTGCCGCTGCGCAGGCAGGAGACGATGTATTGGATGCGCTCAGGTTCGGGTTCGTCCGGATGGACGCGAAGGATTTCCGCCGACAAGATTTCTCCACAAGAATTGAGTTGAGGCGGGCAGGCCGTACGAGTCCGAAACCCGATTCCGAGAGGCGAGTGGAGTATTTCCCACAATTACCGTAGGCATGGCCAGATAGGTCGAGTGGCTTTTCCGCCGGGAAAAGCCACACTCTCGCCTGAACTGGCTAGAAAACAGTACTGCGGGAAATACTCTAATATCGCTCCAATGCCGCCTGCTTCACAACATCTTCACTCTCGCATTGTACAGAGTCGCCAGAACAGCCGGGTCAAGGAATTGCGGGCGTGCCTTTCGTCGGGGGCCATCTCCGATGCTGGCCGCGTGGGTATTGAGGGTGAACACCTGCTGTTGGAGGCGGTGCGCAGCGGAGTTCAGATCGCCACGGTCTTCTTTCGCAGCGGCGATGAGGCGTTGCTGGACAGGATTGGGCTGGAGCCGAAGGTCGATGTGATTGAGCTTCCCCAGGAGATCTTCGCCAGCGCGATCGTGACGGAGTCGCCGCAAGGGATTGCCGCGCTGGTTATGCCGAAGGCCTTTTCGCTCGATGATGCGCTGAGCGGCGAGTCACCCCTGGTTGTCATTGCGGCGGGGTTGCAGGACCCCGGCAACCTGGGGACTTTGATTCGCTCGGCGGAGGCGTTTGGAGCCAGCGGAGTGATCGCGCTGCCGGGAACGGTCAGCCAATGGAATGCCAAGGCGATGCGGGCATCGTCGGGTTCGGTTTTCCGGCTGCCGGTGGTTGCGGCGAGTGAGGATGAAGTCTTTTCGCGGCTGCGATCTTTGGGCGTTCGGGTATTCGCAGCGGTTGCGGAACGGGGTGTCTCTGCGAGGGAGTCGCGGCTTTCAGGGCCGGTGGCGCTGGTGATTGGGAATGAGGGTCGCGGGCTGTCGCCGGAATTGCTGGTACGAGCGGATACTCGGATCACGATTCCCTGCCCCGGCCCGGTTGAGTCGCTGAATGCGGCGATTGCAGGGAGCATTTTGCTCTATGAGGCTTCGCGGCAACGGAAAGTTGTCTAGTTCGCTTCTGACTTTCCGTCAGCAAAGGGCCATTCGTGGCGAACGCGCGCTCGGATGAAGTAGAGCAGGCATCCGGAGATGGCGATGGCCGCGCCGTAGCGAATTTCGCGGGCAGCTTCTTTGCGGGAGAAGAGGACGAATAGAAATCCAGCTGCGGCGAGGATCGGCGGGAGCGGGTAGAGCCACATTCGGAACGGCCTTAGGCGGTCGGGTTCGCGGTACCTGAGGAGCATTACTCCAGCGTGCTGCAAGAGGAATTGCAGGATGATGCGGATGGCGACAAGGGCCGCGATGACGTGCGAGAGATCGAAGAAGCAGAAAACAGTCGCGACAGCGCCGAGCGCCAGCAGCGAAATATTTGGGAAGCCCTCTTTGGGATGGAGTTGGCCGAAGATGCGGAAGTAGTTGCCGTCGAGCGCGGCGGCGTATGGCACGCGCGAATATCCGAGCAGGAGCGCGAAGACCGAGGCGAAGGCCGTCCACATCACAAGCAGTGCGATGATCTGGGCGGCGGTTGGGCCGAGGGTACGCTGCATGACCAAGGCGACGATCGCGTAGCGGCTTTGCAGATTGGACGACGAGCTCATCTCCTGCCAGGGGATGACGCCGAGCACGCTTACATTCATCAACAGGTAAAGCGCCGCGACGATGAAGATTGAGATGAGGATCGCGCGGGGGATGGCGCGGCCGGGGTCGCGAATCTCAGCACCGAGGAAGCCGACGTTGTAGTAGCCCCAGTAGTCATAGGTGGCGATCAAAGTCGCCGCCCCGAGTCCGCTGAAAAATACATGGCCGGGATGGAAGGCCCCGGGTGGAAAGCTGAATGCCTGAGCGGCGTTGAAGTGGGTGAAGCCGGCAAAAATAACGCCGCCGAGAGTGAGCAGCACTCCGGCCCACAGAACCCAGGCAAGCCGGGTAATCGAGCGGACGTTGCGATAGAGCAAGGCCACGGTCACGATGCATGTGGCCGCGGCAACGAGGCTAGTGAAGTGCAGCCCGGCGAGTGGAGAATATTTCGCGTAAGGAAGGACGGGTCCAGCGAGTCGAGGCCAGAGATAGGCGGCGTATTGGGCAAGACCGATGCAGCCGGAGGCGATGGAGAGCGGCGCGCTGAAACCGAGCTGCCAAACATAGAGGAACGAGGCTAGACGTCCGGCGCGGTTGGGGCCGTACATTTCGCGCAAGTAAGCATAGGAGCCGCCGGCCTGGGGCATCATGGCGCCGAGTTCGGCCCAGACGAGCCCGTCGCAGATGGCGATGACGGCGCCTAGCACCCAGCCGAGCATAGCCTGCGGACCACCCATGGCGATGACGACCAGCGGCAGGGTTATGAAGGGCCCCACGCCGATCATGTTCATCATGTTCAGCGAGAGCGCGCTGCCGAAGCTCACCTGTCGGGTGAGGGCAACAGTTGACTGCTCGCCGGCCGGGTTAGTGGGGTTTCCTGAGGGCTTTTGCATTAAACAAACTTCGAGAGAAACGGCCTTTGGAAGAAACGGCAATCCTGCGGCGGGCCGCGTGGAGTCCGCTGACGCGGTTTAGCTCGTAAGGTTGTAAATCAGGCCGAATGGGTCCTTTACATAGCATCTTGGAAAGTCGGGTTCGTCTTTGACGATTTCGCAACCTCTCTCGATGAGTTGCCGACGGGCTTCGGTGACGTCAGGTACAGTCACCTCGAGGACCGGCCCGAGCGCAGGACCTTGCTCGATAAAGAGATTGATGTTGGGGCCGTGAAGGCTGATCATGTTCGGCTGCTCGCCGGTCACCTCGAATCCAAGAGCCTGAACGTAAAAGGCCGCAGCCGATTTTGGGTCAGGAGCCTGAATGAGGATATCGGCGCCAAAGCTGTTTGCCACTGCGACTCCTTGACGAATGAGTTTCGACCGGGGACTGCCCGGATTGTACACTGGGCTTTCGTCGCCAATTCAATCTTTACATCTGGACCGATTGCTCTAGGCTTAGACTATTGATGATTCTTTGCAAAAAGCTGAATTCAGCGCTCTGCCTGTTGAGCGTCACGGCGATCTTCTGGAATGGCCTCCTCATTGCACAGAAGTCTTCCCCGGCGACACCAACGATTCCGGCCGCAGTCGATGCGCAACCCCTTGCCGAAGATCGCGGCGCCAATGGCTTGTGGCAGGAACTGCAGCGGCTGCATACGTGGGCGAGCTTGATGACGATCGTTGCCCACCCCGACGACGAAGATGGGGGCATGCTGACCTACGAATCGCGCGGCAATGGGGTGCGGAGTTCGGTCATGACGCTGACGCGTGGCGAGGGTGGGCAGAATGTGATGTCGAGCGACGACGACGACGCCTTGGGGCTGATTCGCACCAACGAGCTGCTCAAGGCGGATGAGTACTACGGCGTCGAGCAGTATTGGGGCCGGGTTGCTGACTACGGCTTCTCGAAGACGATTGAAGAGGCCTTCCAGCAGTGGGGCCATGAGCGCGTCCTCTATGACGTAGTACGGGCGGTGCGGATCAATCGTCCGCTGGTGATTACGGCGACCTTTATTGGAGGGATCACCGATGGGCATGGCCAGCACCAGGTTTCGGGAGAGATTGCGCAGGAAGTCTTCACCGCGGCGGGCGATCCGAATGTCTTCCCCGACCAGATCAAGGCGGGGCTACGGCCGTGGTCTCCACTCAAGGTGTATGCGCGAGTGCCGAACTATTCGATCGGCAAAGAGGGTATCTTCGACTACGCAACGGGCAAATGGGCGCCAGTGCGCTTTTACAACTATGTGACCAAGGAGTGGAGCACCACCGCGCCGGCGACGAATGTCGTGGTTCCCGAGGGAAGCTACGATCCGCTGCTGGGACGCACCTATGTGCAGATCTCGCGGCAGGGATGGGGATTTCAGAAGACGCAAAATGGCGGTGGCTATATTGTGCTTCCGGGCGAAGTGAACTCCGACTACCACCGCTACGGGTCGCGTGTAAACAGCGGTGAGAGCGAGAAGTCTTTCTTTGATGGAGTCGATATATCGCTGACGGGAATTGCGAGCCTGGCGCATGGCGAAAGCGGATTTCTCAAGAATGGCTTGCGGACGATCAGTGACGATGTCGAGCAGGCGATGGCGGCTTATGATCCATCGGCTCCGGAGAAGGTCGCACCCTCGCTACATGATGGGTATCTGGCGACGGTGAAGCTGATTGGCGAGGTGAAGAGCAGCTCGCTTTCAGGGGACGACAAGGCGAACGTCGATTCGGAACTGGCGCGCAAACTGGAACAGTTTAACGCTGCGCTTGCAGGTGCGTTGGGTCTGCAGATCGATGCTTTGACGACTCCGGGAAAGAGCGTTACGCAGGCAAGCATTTTTTCTTCAGGCGTTGAGGACACGCGTGCGGCTGCGACGCCGGGGTCAGAGGTTTATGTCCGGTTGCATCTGCTGAATGCGGCGGCGCAGCAAAAGCCCGCACCAAAGCTGGTCAAGACCTGGGTAGCCTCGCCGGTGGACGCTACTTCGGGCATCGAGCAACTGGCGGCGCCCAAGGCAGATGCGATGATCGGTGACGCGCTATTCCGCGTCAGCATCGCGGCGAACACGATCGGGACACGGCCTTATTTCAGTCGCCCGAGTGCGGCGCAGGCTTACTACGATATCGACCAGCAAGCGGAGAAACGGGGCTGGCTCAACAATTCGTTTGCGCCATATCCGCTGGAGGGATGGGCCGAGTTCGATTACGACGGTGTGCCGATTCAGATCGGGCAGGTGGTGCAGACGGTGCACCGGTCAGCGGGGATTGGGTCGGTGGAGGATCCGCTGGTGATTGCGTCGGGAATTTCGGTTGGGATTCATCCCTCGGCGGGTGCGGTGCCTTTGGGCGAGAGCGAGTTCTCGCTGGCTGTGACGGTGCATAGCAATGTAGTGGGAGTTGCGGATGGCAGCGTGCGGCTTGACTTGCCGGCGGGATGGAAGTCCGATCCCGCGCAAGCGGCCTTTCACCTGAACAATGGAGAGGACAGCGAAGTAAGCTTCCAGGTACGTCCGGACAAGTTGGAGCAGAAACCCTACGAGATCAAGGCAATCGCCACAAGTGGCGGCCACGAGTATAGCGACGGCTACCGAACCGTCGGCTATCCGGGCGTGCGCCCTTATAACTACTACCGTCCGGCGACCTATCGCGCGCGGGGTGTGGATGTTCGAGTCGCGCCTGGGCTGAATTTGGGCTATGTTATGGGGCCGGGCGACGATATCCCGCAGGCGCTAGAGGACCTCGGCGTTCATCCGCATCTATTGAGCGCTGCGGACATAACCTCCGGGGATTTGAGCAAGTACAACGTGATTGTGCTGGGCATTCGCGCTTATGCCTCGCGACCGGAATTGGCGGCGAACAACCGCAGACTGCTGGAGTATGTGCAGAACGGCGGCAACCTGGTTGTGCAGTACCAGAGCGGGGAATATGACCATTCTTTTGGCCCTTATCCATATACTTTAGGACGGTCTCCAGAAAAGGTTGTGGATGAGACCTCTCCAGTCACATTACTCGACCCGAAGAATCCGTTGCTGAACTGGCCGAATCAGATCACGGCTGCCGACTTCGATGGCTGGGTTGAAGAGCGGGGCCACTCCTTTATGGGGAGCTGGGACCCCAAATATACGGCCTTGACCGAGACCCACGACCCCGGGCAGGACCCGCAAAAAGGCGGCCTGCTCGTGGCGCATGAGGGCAAGGGGACCTATATCTATGTCGCTTTCGCGCTTTACCGGCAGACTCCCGAAGCCGTGCCGGGTGCGTACCGGCTGCTGGCCAATCTGGTGAGTGCGGGGGCACATCCGTGAGTGTGACCCGGCTCGCTCGACCTTCCTGATGACTAGAAAGGCATACGGAGGGTGAGGACTGTCGAGTGATTGTAGGTGTGGAAATGCGTGAGCGCGATTTGCTCCCCCGCGCCAAAGGTCAGCCCTAGCCTTCCCGGCTTTCCATCCGCGGTGCGGGTCAGTGGGACGCGACCGAAGATGATTCCGGGGGTCCCATAAGTGGTGACGTGCCCATCGTTCGGGCCGCCCTCGTAAAAGCTTGAATTGAACTCCCACTCTGGCCAGACATAACGACCCAAGCCGGTTTTCGCGAGCCGATACTGGATCGTGTTGTTCCAGGTGATGGTGTGGCCGAGGCCTTTGGAGTTAGTGATAGGCAGCGAGCCGCCGGCGGTCGAGACGAGGTCTAGTTGGCCAAATCCCTTGCCAACCGCCAGCGTGGGAGTAACGATCGCGCAGCAGCTTCCGTTGCCGTTCTCGCCAGTGGGCACGCTGGCGGCGAAGAAGGCGGTGATGATTGCGTTGCCATGTTCCTCGTTGCGGGAGAAGATGCGGAACTTAGAGTTGAACGAGAGGTCTCCCCATCCGTCTGCCTCGCCGTTGGAGCGGTTGAACCAGGGAGGCATGTTGATGAGTATTTCGATGCGCCGCGCGGGGATGAATTCCAGCCCTTTTGAATTATCGTAGTTCCAGATGACGAACCCCTTGGAGTTGTACTGGTGCAGGAAGTCGGTGCGCAGTTCCTGCTCGAGCCTTGGAGTCACGGTGACAAGCGGGGTGACCCAATGAGGCTGTTCGTTCTGGGTCTCGGTGACGCGGGCCTGATAACGCTCGATGAAGCTACCATCTGTCGACGGAGAGCTGCTTTGCTGGGCGTGAATGGTTGGAGTGATGTTGAGAGCGAGCGCGAAAAACGCCGATACCGCGAGGCGTCCGCGGAGCGAAGATGTAGGACGCAAAAGAAGATTCAGGTTCATGATCTCGATTTTATATGGTTCCCGATAGCGAATTAAGCTTCCTTTTGGCGCGAAGATGCAAAAGTAATGATGCCGGCGGCGAACGAAAGGTTACAGCGCTGCCAACATCGGAAGGAGCA
The DNA here is from genome assembly GCA_963826855.1 of uncultured Acidobacteriaceae bacterium. Lineage (GTDB taxonomy): Bacteria > Acidobacteriota > Terriglobia > Terriglobales > Acidobacteriaceae > Acidisarcina. Next base: position 50,788 of record CAWGZE010000023.1, on the reverse strand, counting down.
CAATGGCCGATGTCGATATTTTGCTCAGACCTCGCGAAGCGGCCGCGGCGCTGGGCGTGAGTTATCCGGCGATCAAGCAATGGATTCTGGCGGGGAAATTGAAGACGATCAAAACGCCGGGCGGCCACCACCGCGTGCCACAGAGCGTGCTGACTCCGCTCCTGAAATCAAAGGCGACGCCTGCCCAGAAGTCTTCCCGCGAACGCTTCCGCAACGTTAGCGGAAGGAATCAGCTAGTGGGCAAGATCGTCGAGGTAAAGATCAGCGGGCTGCTGGCCAAAGTTGTGCTGGAGATCGGCGATCAGAAGATCACTTCGATCATCACCGCAGACGCTGTTCGTGAGATGCAGCTCCGCAAAGGTCAGACAGCTGGAGCGCTGATCAAGGCCACGGAAGTGATGATCGTCCGGGTCTAGAGAGCTCCGCCAGACCGGAACATTAACTCGTCTCGATCGGATCTCGAGCGCCCCAGATCTCAACGACACCTCCCGCCACCCAATGAACTCGCGAATCTCCCGACCGCAAGCAAATCACGGATTTGCCTGCCGCAGATGACGTCCTCCTGCCGGGGATTTCCACTGCACCAGGCTCCAAGCCCCTCGTTTGTCAGGTTATTCACTCAAATTTAACTCAAATTTCACGGACGCCTGCCACTCTCTACAAGGTACAAGCTGTGCGTGCATGCAGTATTTCTTGCCTCGGTCCCAGTTCGCCATACCCAAAAGAACGGGGAGGAGCGCAGGCCGCCCGACATCGGGCGAACTGAGTACTTCTTCAGATCGCGTCATTCTGCAATTTGCTAATAAAGGTTAAGAGAGGCCCAATGAAAACGAATCTCAAGGCGCTAGCGGCTTTGGCGCTGGCTATGGCACTCCCGTACGGGAATGCCCAAACGGCTACGAAGAAGAAGACTTCTTCTGAAGCGGCAGTCCAGGCACAGATCGACGCACTGCGGAGCGATATGCAGAGTCAGATCCAGAGCCTGAAGCAGCAACTGGCTGAAAAAGACTCGCAGCTCCAGCAGGCGCAGCAAGCCGCAGCGGCAGCCCAGGCAGCAGCGCAACAAGCGCAGCAAGCGGCACAGGCTGCGCAACAGGCCAATACCACCAATACTGAGGCGGTGACGAGCCTGCAGGGCGCGGTGACGGACCTGAAGACCAATAACGCATCGTTGGCTCAAACCGTGCAGGACTCGCAGAAGCAAACCACGGCAACTCTTCAGCACCCTGACGCCATTTATTTCAAGGGGATCACGCTTAGCCCGACGGGAAGCTATCTGGCGGGTGAAACTGTGTGGCGTAGCGCCGGTACCGCTTCCGGCCTCGGGACGAATTTCGGCAGCTTGCCGCTGCACCAGGCGAATGCTGCCTACTTGAGCGAATTTTTCGCCACCGCTCAACAGTCGCGGGTCGCGCTGTTGGCGGAGGGCAAGACCCCGAACTTCACAATGCGCGGCTACTACGAGGCCGACTTCCTGTCCTCAGGCGCAAGCTCCAATAGCAACCAAAGCAACAGTTACACGTTGCGGCAACGTCAATTGTGGGCCCAGGCGTCGACTCCGAAATGGATGGTCACGGGAGGTCAGATGTGGTCGCTGGTAACCGAGTACAAGCCGGATTCGCAACTTGCGCCGGGTAAAGAAAATGCTCCGCAGACCATAGACCCGCAGTACAACACCGGCTTCAACTGGGAGCGTCAATATGGATTCCGCGCGTCGATGAACCTTCCGTACAAAACGACGCTTGCTGTAGCACTTGAAAACCCGGAGACACTCAACCTTGGAGGCACGGTCCCAACCTTCCTCTTGGTAGGCGGCCCGGGCTCGCTCAACCTCAGCAGCCTGGCAAACTACTCCTATAACTTCGCTCCCGATCTGATTACCAAAGCGGCGATAGACACAAACTTCGGCCACTTCGAGGCTTATGGAATCGCCCGCTTCTTCCATTGGCGGACGTACACTGCACTCACCCCGCCGGTCAACGCGTATAACGATTCAACAGTGGGGGGCGGCGTCGGCGGCAGCGCACGAGTTTCGACCTTCCAGAAGAAAGTTGACTTCGGGATCAAGGGTCTGTGGGGCGATGGAGTCAACCGCTATGGAGACACCACCCTGGCCGATGCTACCGCAAACTGGGCGGGCACTCTGAAATTGCTGCATGGCTATTCCGCAATGGGCACTATCGAGGCTCACGCCACGCCGCGCCTGGATCTCTACTTCTACTACGGGACCGATGGCGCCTTCCGCAACTACAGCTACTCGCCGAGCTATACGTACCTCGGCATCAAGCCGCACACACCTTACGGATACGGCAACTACTCGTTCAACAACTCGGGTTGCGAGACCGAAGTGGTTCCCGGAGGGAGCAACCTTCCCAGCAATCCGGGCACTTGCGCGGCCAATACCCGCGATGTGCAGGAGATCACGTTCGGCTACTGGTATGACTTCTACAAGGGTCCGATGGGCCGCCTACGCCAGGGCTTCCAGTACTCTTACGCAACTCGTAACGTGTTCTCGGGCATTGGAGCAACACCCCAGGCTACCGACAGCATGTTCTGGACATCGTTCCGTTACTATCTGCCCTAAACAGACCAATTCAACCCAACATGCAAAGAGGGCGTCCGAATGGGCGCCCTCTTTGCATTGCAGAAAATGCCAAGCCGGATCAGCGACCGGACGATCCGAATCCCTTTTCACCGCGTTCGCTGGGGGACAGTTCCTCAACCAGGATCACCTCACCGCCGGTCATGGCAGCGAAGGGAGACAACTGCACGATCTTGTCCCCTTTCCTGATTTGGATGCTGACGTCGGTTTGCTCCAGGACAACGTCGACAACGCGACCGGTATCATCTTTGATTGGGTGAAGTTGAAGATCAGGCTGGTTTATGTTGATCAGGCAGACCAATATCTCGCCGCGATAGCCGGCATCGATCCTTCCTCCGGCGTAGGTGACGCCTTTGGCCGCCATGGAGGACCGGTCACCCAGTATGAAGCCAACGCCTACAGGCCCTTCCACCGCAATTCCGGTGCGCACCTTCACCGGTTTGCCAGGGTGCAGGGTTACGTCCTCGATAGCATAGAGGTCGTAACCCAGATCATCTCCAGGATGCGCCACCGTCGGTAGCCTGGCTTCCGGATGGAGCAGTTTGACTTTCAACATTGGTGCGGAACTTGTTTGGACCGGATTTTCATTTGCGAGACTAGAACCAACTTACCAGAGTCTCACAAGGGGTCCGGCTTAACACGGAGCCGACGCGAGCGTGCCGGATCAGCTCGCCTTCTTTGCCAACTGGGCTTCGCGGCGCTGTTTCGCCCAGCGGCGCTTCTGGGCCTGGGCGATCCGGTTCCGTGCGTCCGCACTTAAAATGCGCTTCTTGGGTACAGCCGAGGCCTTGGCGACGCGTCCTACAATGTGACTGTGGCCATTTTTCGAGCTCAAAAGTTCCCTAACCCGCTCCAGGCGGCTGATCTCTTCGCTAATGATTTCCAAAATGCCATTTCGATCCATCTCGTTTTTCTCCCTCATTTTCCGGACGTAATTCTCTCTATGACGTATCTTAACTGCGTTCGCGAGCGCTTGCAGGTAGTGGCACAACTGCCCAACCAAGATTTACCAGCAGATCAGCCACAGACAACCTGCTTTCTTCGCGGAAGTTATCTCACCGCCACACTAGTTGGATACATCGGGCTGAAAATGGATGCTTGACAGGACCGATAGCGTGTCTCCACGCGGCAGATAGAATCCGGACTCTGACTGTCGGGTATCCTGTGGGCATCTCTTAGAGTTGTGTAACCCGATGAAGCCTCTGGAGTCTAATTCTGATACGTAACGCCGCACGGGAGAGGTTCCAGCAATCGAGCCCCGGCTGTTTTGAAGTGATTGTTGCCTGCGCGAGAAGTTCACCTCGAGCCAGTTCCATCTATCTAACGCCTGAAGAGAAAGTAAAAAGAAGAGCCTATCATGTGCGCACAAGATAGTGACGAGACCGGGCTGATTGAGCGTATATGTGCCGGAGAGAAGGAGTTATTCCACGACCTGATCAGGCCGTATGAACGCAAAATCTATCTCGCCGTGCTGGCGCTCTTAGGCAGCGAAGCTGAGGCGGAGGACGCGGCCCAGGAGACGATGATCAAGGCCTTCCGCAACCTGCGCTCGTTTCGCCGCGAATCCAAATTCAGCACATGGCTGGTATCGATCGCGCTCAACGAGGCCAGAAGCCGGCTGCGTAAGTCGAAGCGCGCGCAGATCGAGTCGCTGGATGCGGATACCGAGAATCACGAAGGTGACTTCACTCCAGCGATGCTCACCGATTGGCGGGAGATACCTTCAGAGGCACTCGAGCGCTCGGAGTTACGAGCCGCCTTACAGACAGCCGTGGCTGAGCTGCCCGCTATTTACCGTGAGGTCTTTACTCTGCGCGACCTGGAGGATTTGAACGTAGAAGAGACAGCCAGAGCGCTCGGAGTGACGGCGAATGTCGTCAAAGTGCGGCTGCACCGGGCGCGAATGCTACTTCAGAAACGGCTCGTCCCGTTCCTGAAGAGTTCTTTTTCGCCCCGTCGCGGGCTTTTCGGGAGGGCGCTATGGAGCTGAACTGCAAGCACGTGTGGGAATATATCTCTGAGTACATCGACGGTTCCATCGGCCCAGAACTGCGCCTTCAGATCGAGCGCCATTTAGAGCACTGCGAGATATGCTCGGCGATCCTGGACAGCACGCGAAACATACTCTATCTGACTGCCGATAACCGGACCTTCGCGCTGCCAATTGGTTATAGCGAGAGACTCCATGCCCGACTGGAGCAGGAGATGGCCGCGATCGGCGGACCAGAGACGGCAGACGGCTAGAGCACGTGATGAAGAATGATGTGGAGGACTTCTTCGACGAAGAGCAACGCGAGGGTAGCTACGGCGAGCAGGATCTGAAGGTTTTCAGAACGAAGTTTGGCGGCGGGTACGGGTTGCATTCTCCATTGCGCGGCAGGGCGTTGTCGGAGCCTACGAATGCGCCGGATCGCGTACAAATTGATCAGGGCGCCAGCCAGAGCCACCAACACCATTGGAATGCGTATCCAATCGCCGTGTAATCTCCAGGGGACGCGAGCACCTATGGCTGAGGCAAGCGAAGTGAGGCCGATCACTACTCGCAGGCCGCTGATCGCTACAAACGCCGTGCAAATGCTCTGCAACGCGGCGAAGACGAAGCTCGGCCACAGAACAATCCAGCCTTTAAGGGAACTTTCCAGCTTCTCGCCCTGGGATGGGGACGCTACGGCGGACGAGCTAATGCTTGGCGCTTCCTCTTCAGGTCGCGTTGACTGGATCATTGGAGATTCGGCACCATCAGCTCGGAGTGCGCGGAAACAAAAAGGACGGCTGTCGCCGCCCTTCCTGTCTAGAAGTTTGCGCGAAGCCTAGAGAACTGTTACGTTTTCAGCCTGCCAACCCTTCGGACCCTTCACCACGTTAAACTGCACGGCCTGGCCTTCCTGCAAGCTGCGGAAGCCGTTGGCCTGAATCGCGGTGTGGTGAACGAATACATCTTCACCGTTGGCGCGGCTCAGGAATCCAAAGCCCTTCGCATCGTTAAACCATTTCACTGTTCCCTGTTCCATAACTTGATTCTTTTCCTTTTGTAGAGATAACGCTGAATTGAAATCGGGATATTCGCAGGTATTGCCACAGCAAAGTGCATAACGAGCGGTAGAGCCACAGTCCCTATTCGACGCTACCTAAGTATAACCGGAAGGGCGAACGACTGCGCAACTATTATTTTGTCACCAACCTGAAGCGGAAAAGTTGTTGCAAAACGGTACTCATTTCACAAATATTTGCAGGTTTTTCTCCCAATTTTAAGGGTCAGTTGGCAGCCGGGCGGGAAGATATGGGGATGATTGAGTCGCCGACTCTACTCAGCCGCCCCGGCGTGGACTCGCGATCTAACCTCTCCACGACCACCATTGTCGAGTATCCCCCGCTCAACCGGACTCTCTTTGTCGAGACACCTGTCGTCGACCCCTCGCCGGTTCAGCAGCCCACCCAGAGCGGCTGGCTGCCGATGGAACTGGGCCGGTACCGGGTCACGATCGCGGAGACCCTGGCCGAGCGCGAGGCGGCCTGCCGACTTCGCTTCAAGGTCTTCAACATCGAGCTGGGAGAGGGGCTGCAAGCATCCTATAAGACCGGCCTGGACACGGACCATTTCGACCTGTTTTGCGACCAGCTGATCGTGGAGGACCGCAACTCCCGCTCCATTGTAGGGACCTACCGTATGCAAACCGGCACGACGGCCATCCAGAACCTGGGCTACTACAGCGAACAGGAGTTCGATTTCGGCCCCTACGAGCCGCTGCGAGAGTCAACTCTGGAGCTGGGACGGGCCTCGATCGATCGCGAGCACCGCTCGAGCGAGGTGCTGACGCTGCTCTGGCGCGGGATCGCTCAATATACCCGGGTTTACAACCTGCGTCACCTGATCGGCTGTTCCTCGGTGAATTCACAGGACGCCAGGGTTGGTTGGCAGATGTATCGGCAGCTTTCGGAGTTTCTGGTAGACGACCGGTTTCGTAGCGCGCCGACGGCGCCTTATACGCTGCCCTTCACTGACGAAGCTCCGGAAGTAACGGAAAAAGTGCCAAAGCTGCTGCGAACGTATATTGGGATCGGGGCAAAAATATGCGGTCCTCCGGCATGGGACCGGGAGTTTGGCACCATCGATTTCCTGACCCTGCTGGACATGCGCGAACTCACGCCCGCCGCGAGGGTCCGGTTCCTGACCGAGGCACAGTAAGCTGCAAGGGACGCAGCCGGCTGCGAGGCTGGTGGAAGGCTCTCGTCCTGGTCTGCTCTCTGTGCCAGTGCGTGGCGAGTTTCCTTGTGTTCAGGGTCAAGGGGCAACCGTCGTCGGCCGGGCGTGCCGCGTGGCTACACCGATCCTGTGGGATGGTGCTGCGACGTCTCGGCTTCCAGCTACGCGTCGTTGGCAAGTTGCCCCCAACCGGCTTGATCGCCTCTAACCATCTGAGTTACCTGGACATACTCTTCTATGGGGCGGCGGTGCCTTGTGTTTTCGTCTCCAAGATGGAAGTGCGACGCTGGCCGTTGCTCGGCCTGCTGGCGGCGCTGGGAGGAACGGTTTTCATCGACCGACGAAGTGCGGCGAGCGCCGCCGAAGCGGCGCGGCGGATCGAGGAGTTGCTAAATGCTGGGATCCTGGTGCTGGTTTTTCCCGAGGGGACAAGTTCAGAAGGCAGCGGGGTATTGCGGTTTTACGCCTCGCTCTTTGAGCCGGCGGTGCGGGTTGGCGCCCCGCTGACGGCGGCGGCGATTGGTTACTCCGCAGGCGCGGGAGCGATGGAACGCGACCTGTGCTATTACGGAGACATCTCCTTTGCACCCCATTTGCTGGAGACGCTTCAACTTCCGGACATTGTTGCGACGCTGCGCTTTGCGCCGACAGGGCCTACTTACGGAGAGCGGAAGCAGGCTGCAATGCGTATCCGCGAGGCGGTGGTTCAACTTCGTTCCGAGGTTACCGGAACGGCGCAAGATCAAGAGTCGGCTCAGGAAAGTGGGGCTGAGGGATCAAGATTTAGGGTTTAGGGATGGCAATGCGGCGGTCTTCTTTGGAGCTTTCCCAGCCGTCGACGCGGGGACGTCGGTAGACTGGCGCACGATGAGCTTGGTGGGAATCGGATAGTCGCGCTGTGCATTATTTGAGGCGAGGCCGCTGTGGTCGTGCAGTGCCTGAAATGCGGCGCGGGCGAGGTCGGCGCGGGACATCTGCACGGTCGTAAGCGGAGGCGTCGTGAACTGCGCGAACCGGATATCGTCGAAGCCGATGAGGGACAGATCTTTCGGGACTCTTAGTCCGGTCGAGTAAGCCGAACGCAGAACACCGATGGCGGTCATATCGTTGGAGCACATAATCGCCGTCGGCAGCTCGCCCCGCGCGCGCAGGCCTTCAAAAGCCCGCATTCCGCCCTCGAGGGTGTGATCGGCCTCAATCACCCGGGCATCAGCCGTAGGGATCTTGGCCGCCTTGGTAGCGATCCGGAAAGCCTCTACACGGGCTCGGGCAGAATGAAGAATACGGGGACCGCTTATAAACGTGATCTTGCGATGGCCTAGAGCAGCGAGATGTTGGACAGCCTGAAGCAGGCCAGCGCCATAGTCGATCCGGAGAGTGCTGGCCAGTGGGCTGGGAAGCTCGAAGTCAATCAGGGCGAGAGGGATTTTGCGAGCGGCAAGTTGCTGCAGCAGCGGTTCTTCGATGCCGAAGGTCATCACCGCGACACCCTCAACCTTGCGCTCGAGCATACGGCGAATTACCAGATTCATCCGGCGCGGATCGTAGTTGGTCGAGCCGATCAGGATTTCGTAGCCGTGCTCGACGGCGATATCTTCAAAACCCTGAATCAGCTCCGGGAAAAACGGATTGGTGATCTCGGAGATCACCAATCCGAACAGCCTGCTTCGACCGGAGACAAGCCCGCGGGCCTGCGTGTTGGGATAGTAGTCGAGGTCTTCGATGGCCTTCCAGACGCGCCTGGCCAGCTCCGGACCAACAGTAGGGACGCGATTGATCGTGCGCGACACGGTGGCAATCGAGACCTTGGCACGGAGCGCGACGTCGCGGATATCCAGCTTGCCGGAAGGTGATCGTTTTCTTCGTTGCGCCGTCACGATTGCCTTGCAGTCTACTACGACTTGGTCGATGAGCTTAGCGAGAAAAGGATTTCCCGACAGCGCTTTTTCCAAATCGCCAGGACGATTCTCAGAGGACGTTGCGCCATCCGGCGGCCATGCGCTCTTTGAGGATGCAGTGGTCCATCACCACCTTGACTCCAGCGGCTTCGGCGCTTGCCGCAGCCTCTTCGTGGATTACGCCTTCCTGCAGCCAGAGGCGTGGGATCTTCATCCGGATGACATCCTCGACGATCTGCGGCACGTAGGCGGAAGCGCGGAAGACGTTTACCAGATCGATCTTCCCGTCGAGAGCGTGCCAGGCGTCATCGAGGTTCGCATAGGCCTGCTCGCCGAGGACGGCACGGGCTCGTGGATTTACGGGAACAATCCGGTAGCCCTGCTGCTGCATGAACTTTGAGACGCCTAAGCTGGCGCGCCCCGGCTTGTCGGAAAGGCCAATGACCGCGATGGTCCTGGTGTTCTCGAGGATCTCGCGGATTGTCTCTGACTTATTCATATTCATAGGGGCGCCATCAATCCAGATCGTCGGATGCGTCGACGGCGGCCGGCACATTGCCGTCGCGCCGCATCAACAAGTATCCGCGAATGAACGGCTCCAGATAGCCGTCGAGCACCCGGTCTACATCGCCGAATTCCACCTTGGTGCGGTGGTCTTTGGCGATCCGATAAGGTTGCAGGACGTAGGAGCGGATCTGCGAACCGAACTTGATGTCGAGCTTGGAATCTTCGAGCTTGCGACTGATCTCTTTCTTCTTGTCGAGTTCGTACTCGTAGAGGCGCGAACGAAGCATCTTCATCGCCTTTTCTTTGTTCTTGTGCTGCGAGCGTTCGTTCTGGCATTGGGTGACGATGCCGGTGGGGATGTGGGTGATTCTGACGGCGGAGTCGGTGGTGTTCACATGCTGGCCGCCCTTGCCGCCGGAGCGGTAGGTGTCGATGCGGATGTCGTCGGGCTTGATATCGATCTCGATCGAGTCGTCGATCTCCGGCGAGACAAAAACTGAAGCAAACGAAGTGTGGCGGCGCTTGGCCTGATCGAAGGGCGAGATACGAACGAGGCGGTGAATGCCGGTTTCGCCGGAGAGCTGGCCAAAGGCGAACTCGCCGCTAATCGTGATGGTAGCGGACTTTAAGCCGGCTTCTTCGCCATCCTGGTAGTCGTTGACTTCGGTCTTGAATCCCTGGCGCTCGGCCCAGCGGATATACATACGCAGCAGCATGTCAGCCCAGTCCTGGGATTCTGTGCCGCCTGCTCCGGGATGCACGGTGAGAATGGCGTTGAGCGGGTCGGTCTCGCTGGAGAGCATAGTGCGCGTCTCCATCGCTTCGACGAAGGCGCTGAGCGACTCGATGTCGCGGGCCAAATCGGCCTCGACGTTCTCGCCTTCGTTGGCGAGTTCGAAATAGGCCTCGATATCGCCACTGCGGCGGGCGAGTTCGGCGTCGTCGGCAAGCATCGCTTCGAGCCGTTTACGTTCACGCATAAGCGGCTGTGACTGCGCGGGATTGGACCAGAGATTCGGGTCGGAGAGCTTTATTTCGAGGGCCGCGAGGTCGCGACGCAGTCTGGCCGGGTCAAAGATACTCCCGCAGGGTTTTTACTTTTTCGCGCACCTGGGAGTAGGCGAATTCGAGTTCGTTCAACATGACAACTCATACCTGACTTAGCTGGATTGTGTTGGGCGCTGCCTCATCAAAACGCGTAACGCGGTCAACGTGGCAACTATTGCGATTATGGCACAGAGGATGGCGAAGACATCCCCGTAGCGCGAGTAGAAAGTGATGTCGCTGCGATAGCCAAAGCGGACGGCCAACGAGGTCATGACGTGGCGGGGGGCACTCTGCGTGACTCGTCCGAGTGGATCGACGGCGGCGGTGACGCCGGAGTTGGTGGCGCGGAGTATCCAGCGGCGGTTCTCGATCGCCCGCATGCGCGCCATGTTGAAGTGTTGCCATGGGGCGCTTGTATCGCCATACCATCCGTCGTCGGAGATGTTGATGAACACCTGTGCCCCGTTCTTAGCGAAATGGCGGATCTCGTCAGCGAAGACGGCTTCGTAGCAGATAAAAGCTCCGAAGGTGTGGCCTTGCGCGGTGAAGACTTTGCGCAGACCACCTCGCGAAAAGCTGCCAACTCCCTGGGTGAGGGTACCAGCAAAGGCGATGAGACCTTTGTAGGGGACATACTCGCCGAATGGCACCAGATGAATTTTGTCGTAGCGGCCGAGGAATCGTCCGTCGGGCGCGACGAATTCGGCGGAGTTGAAGATCTCCATCGTGTTGTCGTGTTGCCAGGTGCCGATGTTGCCGACGACCACGGGGGAGCCGGTTTGATGAGTGAGATCGGCCATCAGATGGCGGAAGCGTGGATCGGCTTCGCGGAAGGGCGAAGGTGATTCGGGCCATGCGACCAGATTGGGCTTCGTCGGCGGAACTGGGCATTCCGGCTTCACGACTATGGGATTTGGTTCGGGCATTCCGGCAAAATACGGTGTGCAGGTCTTCAGGCTTAGGGCGATGAATTCAGCTGTGTGCTTGTCCCACTCCGGCCCGAACCAGTCGTTGCTTTCAGTGACATCGAGGTTTTGTTGCAACAAGACTGCGGTTGCCTCGGTCGGCGACGGCGGTGGAGTTAGAAACGTTCCAAGTTGCAGGCCGAGTGAAAACAGCAGTGCGCCAAAAGCAAAGCGCACCCGGCGCGAGAACGGGCAGGCAAGCAAAGCCGCTGCAAACATGGAGTTGCCGGCCATGAGAACGAATGAGATGCCATAGACTCCGGTGACTGGAGCGAGCGGGGTGAGCAGGAAGTTGTCCACTTGTGAATAGCCGAGTTGGTCCCAGGGCACGCGAGTGATGCGCGAGGCCGCGAACTCGAGCGCGACCCAGAAAAGTGGCGCGAGAAGCAAGGGAACGGTTGTGCTTCGAAAGGCTTTGCGTGTCAGCGCGATCAGCAGACCGAACACGCCGAAGTAGAGACCGAGGACTAAGCTATAGAGCAGCAGGATTCCGGCAGAAGCGATCGGACCGATGCCCCCATAAAGGTGCATGGTTGCGTAGATCCAGTAGCAATTCAGCAGATACCACGCGATGCCGCAGATATAGGCGCCGAGAGCACTGCGGCGCAGGAAGTCTTTTTGCGAGACATTTGGCGGAGCCAGGATCCCGTAGAGAAGCGGAACAAGCGCGATCCACGCCACTGCGCCGCGCCATACCGGCAATGGGCCGGCTACTGGAAAGGGCAGGTCGAGCAAGACCGCGGTGAGCAAACCCAAGGTCCACGGATTCGCGAGTGCAGGATGACGAAAAAATGTTTCGGCGGGTGATGATTTGTCGAATAACTTGTGCATTCCGCCGTGAGTCTACCATCCCTGGTTGTATGCGGTTGGCAGAGAGTGCTACTTTTGCGGCCCAGGCAGATGTAGAATTGCAACGATGCATCATCCGATTATCGATTTGGCAATGCAAGTGCTGAGCTTCATGTTCCTGCTCGGAATGCTTGGCTCAGCGGTCGTAGTGGCGATTAGCTTCGTCGAAGATCTCTACGAGCTCTTTGGCGAGTGAAAACGCCCGGCTCGCCGCGAGGACCACTTCTCAAATTGATTGACCCTGTACCCGATCGGACATAGACTCAGCCGTGAGCGTCACGCCGGTAATGCCATCATGGTAGCCGCGTTAGACGAAGCGCCAAACCTCAAACCATGCCGGTAGACCGAACCACAGCCAATCCATCCAACCGAGTGCGCCTTGTTGTTGCGTCTTCGGTGATGCTCACCTTCATTTCTTTCTGGCGCGCCGCCGCGATCGTGCTCAACGATCTCGGGTCGTCTGCGTTCTACGCCGGGGGCATTGCCGAGCAGGCTGTCGGCAAAGCGGCGCCGTGGTTCATCCTCGGAGTCATGCTCTTTTCCTTCGCGGTGCGGGCCGTGTATGTGGAGAGTTGTTCGATGTTTACGCGCGGCGGGGTCTATCGCGTCGTGAAGGAGGCACTGGGCGGGACTTTTGCCAAGCTAAGCGTCTCGGCGCTGATGTTCGACTACATTCTTACCGGGCCGATCTCGGGAGTTTCCGCGGGACAGTACATCACCGGCCTGCTCAATGAATTGATGCAGGTCGCGGCGAACCACCAATGGCTGCCCGGGGCGATGCTGGGCGCCGCTCATGCCGCCCCGCAGCTGCCGATGAATGGCACCTCGGCTGTCTTTGCCATCGTCGTGACCCTCTATTACTGGTGGCTGAACCTCAAGGGCATTGAGGAGTCGAGCGACAAGGCTTTGGACGTCATGAAAGTGACCACGATCATGGTGGTCATCCTATTGGGCTGGGGCTTCTACTCCGTATTTGTAAAGGGCGCGTCGCTTCCTCCGGCTCCAATTCCGTCCAATCTGCATTTCTCCAACGAATCGCTCGGTTTTCTCAAGAACATCAAGTTCAGCGCGGGTTTCGGTCTATTTGGAATTCTGATGGCGTTCGGCCATTCGGTGTTGGCGATGAGCGGCGAGGAATCACTGGCGCAAGTCAACCGCGAGATCGAACACCCCAAGCTGCGCAACCTGAAGCGCGCGGCGATCGTGATTGCGATTTATAGCTTCATCTTCACGGGAATAGCTTCCTTGCTAGCGGTGATGTTGATTCCCGACTACCCTCGCACCCACGTCTATCAGGACAACTTAATCGCCGGGCTGGCCATGTATATGGTTGGGCCTGAGGTGCTGCGGATCATCTTCCGCGTCTTCGTCGTAATCGTCGGCTTCCTTATCCTTTCGGGAGCGATCAATACTTCGATCATTGGCTCCACCGGCGTGCTGATGCGGGTGGCGGAAGATGGGGTGCTGACCGACTGGTTCCGGCGACCACACCCGAAGTTCGGCACCAGTTACCGCATCGTAAACATGGTGGCCGGCTTCCAGCTGTTCACCATCATCGTGACCTGGGGCAACGTCATCACTCTGGGCGAGGCCTATGCCTTTGGCGTGATCTGGAGTTTCACCTTTAACAGTCTTGCCATGCTGGTGTTGCGCTGGAAATACAAGGGGGAGCGCGGCTGGAAAGTACCACCAAATCTTCGTATCGGGAAACGGGAGATACCGATCGGCCTGGCTTCGGTGTTTCTGGCGCTGTTTTCTATTGCAGTGGTGAACCTGTTTACGAAGAGCATCGCCACCAAGAGCGGGATCGCCTTCGCGGCCGCTTTCTTCGTCATCTTCTCCGTCTCGGAAAAGCGAAACAAGGCGAAACAGGCGAGTACCGAGCGCCAGATGAAGGAACATTTTCAGCTGGAGCACGAAGACACGATCAGCCGGGAAGCGCTGCAGATCAATCCGGGAAGCGTGATGGTCACGATGCGCGACGCGACGAACCCCTATGCTTTGAAATGGGCACTGAGCCGGATCAACACCGACGAACAAGACATTGTCGTACTTACCGCGCGAATCATGGGCGTCGGCGGCCCGGAGTTCCTCGAGGCTTCCGACCAGTCGTTCAGCGAACACGAGCAGATGCTCTTCACCAAAGCGGTTTCGGTCGCTGAGAGCTTCGGCAAACATATCTCCCTGCTGGTTGTGCCTGCGGGCGATGTTTTCGCCGCGCTGGTGCAGACCGCCAATTCTCTTGAGGCTTCGGCGGTTGTCTCCGGGCTCTCGACGAAGCTGACCGCGCAGGAACAGGCCTTTCACATGGGCCATGCATGGGAAGCTCTTCCCGAGCCGAAACGGCAGTTCACGTTTTATATCGTGAGGCCGAACGGCGAAGCAGAAGCCTTTCATATTGGGCCTCACGCGCCGACCTTGCAAACCGACGACGTGCAACTGGTGCATCGGCTCTGGCTTAACTTCCGCCGCGAGGCGGGCATGCAGGCCTTGCATCACAGCGACATCGTGACCTATGCTCTCACTCGGTTGGCAACTGAATATGCGCGCGACAAGCAGGAGACACTGAAGAACCTGCGCCGCTATGCGACTGACGGCAGCAAGGGTCCCGAATCAGGGTTGATCGCATCAAACGAAACACTTCCTGGGTACTCCATAAGAGCACCTAAGCCAACCAACGCTGCTGACGATCCGCTCTAGAGATATCGAAGTCTCGTTTAGCACGCTAGTCGTTGTTACTGGCGAACCTCCACGTGCCATTTTCCCGCGCAATTGGACCTCGATTGCAATCTCGTTGGACTGTTTACGAACTGCTTACTCGAAGATTACCTGTAGTTACTATTGATGATCTCCTTGCCTACGAAGCTCGCCTGCGCCAAGCTACTCTTAAAACTCTAGATGGCGCCTCCCAACAAACTACGCAGAGGAAGCGTGTTTCGAGGATATGATGACGGATTAGTCATGCGATTAAGTTGTCAAGTGGCCTCGAGATAAGTATTCTGTTGTGGAACACGGAATTAGTGAAACTAACTACTTTACCTCGGCTGTAGCGTGGTACTACGAAGGGATAGATAACGTGGAAGTTAAAGACATTCTGGTGGAAATCGATGCAGAGATTTCACGGCTTCAGCAAGCACGCGCCCTACTTAGCGGCGGAGCAGCTCCAAGGCGCGGCCCTGGCAGAGCCAAGGCAGTCTCGGCCCCCAAAAAGCGCAAGCTGACTCCCGAAGGCAGAAAGAGAATTGCCGAGGCGATGAAGCGGCGTTGGGCGGAACGTAAGAAACAGGCTGCCGCAAAGAGCGCCAAGTAATCGCAGGCCCAGGTTACGCCTCAAGAAAATTGCCCAACCTGGGCTTGCCGGGCGAAGAATAGTTCCCTCAAAGGGCGCTAAGCCGCACTCGCGATGAGCCAGCTGCTGGGCGATACTTAGGAATGTTTCTCCCCCACGCGACTCCGGCTTCGGATGGGACACTGGTCCAGATCGTCGATGGAGCTTTCCTGCTCGCAAAGAGCAAAAGCGGTGCGTGGCTGGCTTGTAAGCCAGGGTGTTCGCAGTGCTGCGTAGGTGTCTTCGCGATCAATCAGCTCGATGCGTTTCGGCTGCGCAGCGGCCTGGCTGAGTTGTCTTTGGTTGACAGCGAGCGCGCCGGTCGAGTGCGCCGGCGGGCGACCGAGTCGGTGGAACGCCTCCGCGCCATCTTCCCGGGAGATCCCAACTCGGGTCTTCTCGATGAAAGTGCCGATGGTCGTGAGGAGTTCGACTCCTTTGCCAACGACGAAGTATGTCCGGTGCTGGATCCTGAGACTGGCATGTGCGATCTCTACTCTTCGCGCCCAATGACCTGTCGAGTCTTCGGTCCACCTGTCCGATCCGAAGATGGTCTTGGCGTTTGCGAGCTTTGCTACCACGGCGCTACCTCGGAAGAGATTGCCGGGTGCGAGAGATGGTCCCCGATCCAGAGAATCTTGAATCCGTTTTGGTAGCTGAGCAGGAAGAGCGAAGCGGTGTTCACGGCAACACGATTGTGGCCTTCGCCCTGACTCGCTAATTGCCCCGAACCTTGGCACACATCAGCTGATAATTCAGTGACATCGAGAGAAGTCAGGGTGAGGCGCTATGCCGCTTTTAGGAGAGCGGTGTATAACGAGTTCGGGTGTGCTGTTTCTGCAGACAAATCTCGACCATGGGTCATCAGCCTCGGCAGACTGCAGCCAAACAGTCTTGCTCATGGCATTGGCAGAAGCGGCATGACGCCACAACAATGGTGAAGAAGTCTTTCCTCGACTCTCTCTCTCTTCTTCTCCCACGAATGGGTTGGCTGCTGCTCGGCTGCGCCTCCGCGACCAGCCTTGGAATCGGCGGCGCGACACCCGTGCAGACGGCTGCCGATCGGGACGCCGTCTGCGCATCCTGCCATCGCGAGATTTACGAGCGGTACGTGAAGGCTCCCATGGCGCGGGCCAGCGGACCAGCCATTGATGGCATGATTCCGGCCGACTTCCTGCACAAGACTTCCGGAGTTCACTACCGCATTACGAGCCGCGAGGGACAAGTATATCTGTCTTACGATAGGCCGTCGAGCGCAGCTGGAGGCGCACTCCAGGGCGAAGAGGAGATGATTTATTTCGTGGGCTCCGGCAGGCGCGGACGCACGTTCCTCTTTCAGCGCGAGGGGTACTGGTTTGAGATACCGATTAACTGGTATGCCAAGAAGGGGATTTGGGACATGGCGCCCAGCTACCAGCACGCCAGCGAGATGCCGCTCGCGCTACCGGTCGACAGCGCCTGCCTGCACTGTCACGCCAGCGACGTTCAGCCTGAGTTGCCCGACGCTCGCAATCACTATAAGGCCATGCCGTTCGAAACCGGCGGTATCAGCTGCGAGGGATGCCATGGGGACGCGACGCAGCATCTAGCTCTGAAGGGCAAGGGCCAGATACTCAATCCCGACAAGCTAGCGCCGAATTTGCGCGACTCCATCTGTCTGCAATGTCATCTCGAAGCGGAGATCACGGTCAACCGGCCTGGTCGTACACTTTACAACTTTCGGCCGGGGACGGAGATATCGGATGATGTAATGCACTTCGTCCATAGTGATGCGGTCGGCGCCGGTGGGCGCGCCACCAGCCAATGGGAGGCGCTACTGCAGAGCGCCTGCAAGCGCGCCAGCGGCGACCGGCTGACCTGCACGACCTGCCACGATCCGCATGGTTTGCCCTCGGCGCAAGCGTCGGTCGGCGTCTATCGGAGCAAGTGTCTCGCGTGTCACACCGACCCGCGCTTCGCGACGGCGCATCATCCCGAACAGCCTGATTGCGCGAGCTGTCATATGCCCAGCAGCGCCACCCAGGACATCGCGCACGAACAGGTGACCGATCATCGTATCCAGATCCCCAATGCGGCGACGATTCAGGGAATTGGGGAGCGAAAACATACAGGAGAGCTGGTTGCGGTGCGCGGCAAGGCGGACGCTCGCGATCTCGGCGTGGCGTATTCGCAGTTGGCGTTACACGGCGATCGCCAGGCGGGCGAGAAGGCGATGAGGCTGCTTCGCGAGGCAGAGCACGACATGAATGCGGACCCGCATTCTTTGCCGGATGCTGATCTTCACACCCAGCTGGGGTTCCTCGATCAAATCAACGGCGACACGACCGAAGCCGCAAAGGAATATAGGCTAGCCATTGCGGCAAATCCGTTCGATGCAACAGCGATCGGCAACACCGCGCTGATCGACGCAAAGGCGGGCGATTTGAGTTCTGCGGCGCGGCTTTGGGCCTCGGTCTTCGAGCACGACCCTGCGCAGAAGGCGGCGGCGCTTAATCTGGCCTCGACTGACTGCGCGCTGGGCGATAAGGCCGCGGCGATGCAGGTTCTCAACCGGCTACTTCTGTTCTCGCCGGACAACCTACAGGCGAGGCAGTTCGCGGCGGCGATCAGCAACGGCAGCTATCCTTGCCAAAGGCCTTGATCGCGGCGGCGCGCCATCGACACCCTCGCACCGCTACTAGACAAGTGGGCTGAGATGCGGCTAAGTTGTCTATGTTGTACCGCCTGCCCTTGGCGGGATTATGTAATCCGTTCAGATAGTGATGACCACGGCCGTGGACGAGATCAATGGAAAACCCGAAGTACCGAGTGATCTTCGAAGCGCTTCACGACGAGATACTTAACCGCCGTTATAAACCGGGTGGACGCTTACCGAGCGAAGCAGAGTTAGTTCGCCGCTTCGGCGCCTCGCGAATGACCGTACTTAAAGCGATTAAAGAGCTGCAAGTTCTGGGCCTGGTGAATCGGCGCGTCGGCTCCGGGACGTACGTCGCGAACCAAACCCCAACCGGTAGCCACGTCTTTGGACTGCTGATTCCGTCGCTGGGGCAGACAGAAATTTTTGAAGCAATCTGCCAGGGCATGATGTTATCTCCCAAAGCCAGGCAACACTCGTTGCTGTGGGGCCACTCCGTATCGACGGACAGCCGGAGCGAGGAGGTCGCGGAGAGACTCTGCCAGCAATACATCTCACAGAGTGTCTCAGGGGTCTTCTTCGCGCCCATCGAATACAGCGCGACCCGCCATGAAACCAATCGCAAGATCGGAACCGCGCTCGAACGGGCCGGCATACCGGTCGTGTTGCTGGACAGGTGCCTTGCGCCCTTCCCGAAGCGCTCAAAATACGATCTGGTGGGGATCGATAATCACCGCGCGGGCTATATGGCCACCGAACACCTGCTGAAAGCAGGGGCACGGCGCATTTGCTTCTTCGCACGGCCGAACTCGGCGCCCACAGTGGAAGTGCGGACCGCGGGCTACAGGCAGGCGCTGGCCACATACCGTGACGATAGCCTCGCCTGCGTCAGGCAAGGTGACGCCGAAGACCTAAACTTTGTACGCGCGATCCTCAAGAAGGACCGCCCCGATGCTTTCTTGTGCGGCAATGATCTGACGGCCGGCCAACTCATGCATACTTTGCTCGACTTGGGAAAACGTATTCCGGAAGATGTGCGGATGGTCGGCTTCGACGATGTCAAGTATGCGCGCCTGCTCCCGGTGCCGCTGACGACGATCCACCAGCCCTGCCAGAACCTGGGGAAGATGGCGCTCTCTGTGATGCTGGACCGGATCGCGCATCCCGACCTGCCGGCCCGCGACGTGCTGTTGAGCTGCGAACTCGTGGTGCGGAAGTCCTGCGGCGCCTAGCGCGATCGGCAGTCAAGAGTTCCTCCTGAAACTAAATCGATATAGCCAGATTTTCCGGCATCGCTATACAGTTTTGGCTTGACAGTTGTCTATGCCGGCTCATAGACATATTACTGGTCAACTTACCCTTGGATTGCAGCGACTGGTGGCATTTCCCGGGCCGGCCGGTTACCCTAAAAAGGCGGGAAATTGTGAAAAAACAAAAGTCGTCTACAAATTCGATTTACTTGGTTTTCGAGTCAACACAGTTTGACAGACGTTGAGTTGTCTACTTATAGTTCGTGCGGAATCTGTACAAGAAAGTTCTCGTCACCATAGGGTTTTGTTGTACTGCCAGTCCCATCGAACGCGGGTTGGACATGCGGCATTTGAGTAAATTGGTGACAGGAAGAGTATCGGACTTTCGTAGATGTTCGACGAGCCGGGATACACGGCGACGAAAGTTTAAAGACGTTCCACAACCTTCGGGAGACTAGTGAAATGCTAAAGAGAATTTCAGCCACCCTGGCCATTGGCCTGGGCCTGCTCTGCATGTTGTGCCTTCCAGCCGCATCCCACGCCCAATCAGTTCACGGATCGATCGTCGGTAATGTGACCGACGACACCGGCGCGGCAATTCCCGGCGCAACTATCACCGTGACCGATGAGGCCAAGGGGACTGTGGTGACCGTTCAGTCGAACGCCGAGGGTGAATACGAGGTCCACGAGCTCATCCCCGACACCTACGACATAAAGATTGCATACCAAGGGTTTGAGACATTCGTGACAAAGGGCATCATCGTCTACGCCGACACCACGCCTAAAGTCGATGCGAAGATGACAGTCGGCGGCTCGGCCACTACGGTCGAAGTGAACGCGGACACAATCCCGGTGCTCAAGACCGACCGCGCCGACGTCTCTACAGTCCTGACCAACCAGGACGTGGCGAACCTGCCGACCCCTGGCCGTAATTTCACCAATCTGCAATTGTTGCTTCCCGGCGCGCAAACGCTTGGCTGGTCGCACGCGGCCGATGAAAATCCTCAGGGCAGCGCTCAGATCCAGGTCGATGGACAGGCCTTCGGCGGCGTTGCCTACGAACTTGACGGCACCGACAATCAGGACGCGATCCTTGGGATCATCGTCATCAACCCGCCGCTCGACGCGGTCTCCGAGACCAAGATCGCCACGCAGAACTTCGACGCCGAGTTCGGTAAGGCGGTCTCTTCGGTGATGACCGCGCAGACCAAGTCCGGCTCCAACAGCTTCCACGGCAGCGCCTTCGACTATCGCACGAGCAACGCCAACGTGGCCAAGAACCCCTACACACAATTCCCGGCGTTCGGGACCACGCCAAGGTCGGCCGTTCCCGCCGGTCTGAGGAGCCAGTTCGGTGGATCGGTCGGCGGCCCGATCATCAAGGACAAGCTCTTCTTCTTCGCCGATTACCAGGGATTACGGCAGGTAGCCGGCGTGAGCGCCACCGCCACGATTCCAACCGCCCTGGTGGCGAACACCTGCCTCGGGGCGCCTACAACAACTGGGGTTGCAGGATGCGACTTTAGCCAGTATGTAGGTTCGAATGGCGCCGGCAGCGGCATCATCTACCAGCAGCCCACCGCGACGAATGGACTCACTAAGATCACCGCTTACCCCGGCAACGTTATCCCCGCCGCACAGGTTTCACCGCAGTGGCTGGCTTTCATTAAGCTGATGCAGCCCTACTCCGACGCTTCCATCACGCCGGTTGCGGGAACCACCACCGGCGTCAACAACAACTATACGGGCAACGGCAGCGGTCCCTTCAACAACAACCAGTGGGATGAACGGGTGGACTACACGTTCAACGACAAGATCCACCTTTTCGAACGCTTCAGCCGCTTCACCAGCAGCCTGGACGGCCCCCAGATGTTCGGTGCCCTCGGCGGTCCGGGTCTTGGTTACAATAATTATGGCGGTATCTCGAAGGGCGACAACGACAGCCTTGCTACCGGCGTAGATATTTCGCTTTCCGCGACCCTTCTTACCGACTTCCGCTTCGGCTATTACCGTTACAACATCGGCGACTCGAAGAACGACCAGGACGTGGCCGGCGCGGCCAACCTCGGATTTGTCGGCTTGAATATCGACGATCCAGTCACTGGCGGCTTGCCGGATTTCAACATTACCTCCCCCGGGAATACCGGCACCCAGAGCATTGGCGACGGTCTCAACGTCAGCCGATGCAACTGCCCCCTGAAAGAGCGCGAGGACCAGTTCCAGATCGTCAACAACTGGACCAAGATCATCAAGACCCACTCGATTAAGATCGGCGCCGACCTGCGCTATGCCCGTAACCTTCGGGTGCCGAGCGACACCAACCGCACCGGCCAGCTCAACTTCTCGGGCGGACCAACCTCAAATCCAGGTGCGGCCAACTCTGGCGGAAATGGCTTTGCGGACTTTGCGCTTGGCGAAGTGCAGTCTTTCAGCCGGTATGTCAGCGTGTCGACCAACGCGAAGGAATTTCAGAAGCGCGACTTCTTCTACGCACAAGACACCTGGCGCGCGACTCCCAATCTCACCATCAACCTTGGCCTGCGCTATGAGTTCTACTTCCCCGAATCCGTCAACGGAAAAGGAAACGGCGCGCTCATGGACTATAACGACGGCACAAGCGATGGATACCTTCGTGTTGCCGGATATGGCAATATCGGGTCAAACATGGGCTGGAGCAAGGCCAAATGGGCCTTTAATCCGCGCGTCGGCGTCGCCTATCAGTTCGATCCGAAAACTGTGATCCGTGCAGGCTATGGACGCAGCTTCGACATCGGCGTCTTCGGATCGATGTATGGGCACGTTGTTACGCAGAACATCCCGGTTCTGGCGGCCCAGAGCATTTCAGCTTCATCCACCGGATACGCATTCTGCCTCGGTCCGGACTCGGCTACCGGAGGCTGCATCGCGGGTGGGGCGACGGCCTCGACCCCGGCGCCGGCCGGCGGCGGACCCGCCCCGAATGTCTTCCCGGCAGTTCCTTCCAACGGACTGCTTCCCGCGCCAGCATTCAACGTCAACATCAAAGCCCGGCCCGATTCGCTTCGCATGCCCACGATCGATGCCTGGAACCTCAGCATCCAGCGTGCAATTACTCCCACCCTGTCGATCACCGCGGCCTACGTGGGAAACAAGGGAACGCACACCCTCAGCGCCGGGGACGGCAATAACACCCAACCAGACGAATCTGCGCTTTTCCTGCCGGCACAATACAGTGTGACTGGCACTCCTCTTCACTGGGATTCCACTGCAAATGGAATTGCGGCGGATGGCGGCACGAACCAAGCGCAATTCCTCCAGCGATACTATGGCGGCGTACTAGCGGCTTGCCAACAGGCCAGCTACAAAGCCGCAGCCGCGGCTGCGGGGATAACCCTCCCCGCAAATGGCGGGTGCGGCTATAGCCCCAACGGAACCAACGGAAACATCGCCTACTACGGCAACGATCAAAACAGCCACTTCGATGCCTTGCAGATCAGCCTGGCGAAGACGTACACGAAGGGGCTCACACTCAACCTGAACTATGCCTGGCAGGCCGGCTATGATTTCAACAGCAACTATTCCACATGGAACAAGCAGGCGGTCTACGGCCGGAACAATGACATCCGCGAGCAGCAGCTCACGGCGTACGGCGTCTACGAGCTTCCGTTCGGCAAGAAAGGCATGTTTATGACCGGCATTCCGACATGGGCCGATGAAGTGATTGGAGGCTGGCAAATAAGTCCGACGCTGAGCTGGGGGAGTGGGGAGCCTTTCACTCTCAGCTATAGCGAATGCAACGCTTCAGTCGGTGGAACCTCCGCTCCCTGCTATCCAAACGGCCGCGCGGCATTCCTGACCCATCACCTCGCCTCGCTCAATACGATTTCCCACAACCGGGTCTACTACAACAGTGTCGTTCCCTCTGGACACAGCCTGTGCGATGGAGAAGGCACCTACAACGGCTTCACCTGCCCTGGACTTGACGAGATCGGAAACTCGGGACGGAACAGTTCGTTCGGACCCGGCTTCTTCAACATGGACTGGGCAATTCAGAAGAACTTCCCCATCAAGGAAAGCCTCTTCCTCCAGTTCCGCATGGATATGTTCAATGCGTACAACATCGTGAGCGCCAATAACCCCGGCGGAAACATTGAAAGCACCGGCCTTATCAATGGCTACGCACCAGGCGCAAACCCACGTACACTACAGTTCTCGTTCCGCATTCAGTTCTAGCGCAGGCGTAACGGGTCGCTTCAAACGGGGGAGCCATCGTGCTCCCCCTCAATTTTGCGCTAAGCTTGATTTGCTCCTTTCATGCGCCGCCAAATTCCACCAATCATCCTCGCGCTACTGTCTTTGGCCGCCCTGAGCGCCGCGCAGACTACGGTGCCCTCGGCACCGGCTCCAGGGACACAGGACCCGACGGCGGTGATCGCATCTGCACGAAGGGCCTTCGCTGCGGGCCACTCGGATGAAGCTCTCAAGCAGCTCGATACGTTGACACCCCTCACTCCCGAGCCGGCCGGCGTGGAGAAGCTGCGCGGTTTCATCTATTACCAGCAGCGAAACATGGCGGCGGCCGAGGCTGCCTACGCGAAGGCGGTTGCGCAGGACCCGTCCGATGTGGAGTCGATGCAAATGCAGGGCGTTACTCTGTACAGCCTGGGACGGCCTGCGGATGCGATTCCGCTGCTTGAGAAAGCGCACGCAAGCGTGCCCTCGGTCAATGTCGATCCGAACTATGTACTCGGCGTCTGCTATATCGCAGTCCGCCGATATGACGATGCCCGGCACGCCTTCGCAGCACAGTATGGCTTTCCTCCGGACTCCGCCCCGGCATATCTGCTGGCGGCCCGCTTGTTACTCAGGCAGGAGAATCCGGCGGCGGCGGAAGAGTTTGCGCGCAAGGCGATCGAGCTCAAGGCGGACTTGCCTCTGGCCCATCTGCTGCTCGGCGAGGTGGCGCTGGCGCGAGCTCAATTGCCTGAGGCGATCACGGAGCTGAATAAGGAGCGCGAGCTGAATCCGCTGGAGGGCAGTGTTTATGACCGATTGGGGGATGCTTATGTGCGCTCGGGCGACGATGAGAAGGCGCAGCTGGAGCTCAGCCGCGCCGTGCTGCTGGAGCCAAACGCGACGGGGCCTTATATCCTGCTGGGAAAGGTGATGTTGGATCAGCAGAACTATCTCCTGGCCAAGCTGTATCTGGAACGTGCGCTCAGCATGGACCCTAATAACTCGATCACGCACAACCTACTTGGGCAGGTCTATCGGCGGATTGGGCGCACCGCGGATGCAACCCAACAGTTCAAGACCGCAGAACAGTTGCAAAGCAGCCGCGGCACGGGCGCGAAGGTCGAGAGTATTCATTAGTCAGAGTCCGAGCGTTCGCCCGAAGCCCTCCCGGGCGTAGCGGAACGTATACTTAGATAGCAAGATCGCCAATTCATTGATGTCTTCCTCGCATTGGAGCCGCCGTCGCTTTCTTACCTCGCTTAGCCGCTCGGCGCTCGTCCTCTCGTTTACCGATGTGTTGTTACTGGCCACACCGCCCTGGGCGCGAGCGTCGCAGAGCTCTCAGCAGCAAACGGTGGGCGGCGAACCGGCGTATGAGGCGAAGCCGGTAGCTCCTCCGCCGGGTGCAGCTTCGCCGATTGCCGGCACGCCACTTGGGGTGAGCTTCGTCGATGTCGCTGCGCAATCGGGTTTAAAGGCCAAGACGATCTATGGCGGCGAGGGCCACAACGAATATCTGCTCGAAACTACCGGCTGCGGAGTGGCCTTCTACGACTATGACCAGGATGGGTGGCTGGACATCTTCCTGGTGAATGGCTGGCGTCTTGAGGGCTTTGCCGCCGGACAGGAGCCGACCTGCCATTTGTTCAAAAACAACCGCGATGGCACATTTACCGACGTGACTGCCAAAGCGGGACTCGCGCGCAGCGGATGGGGCCAAGGCTGCTGCGTCGGCGATTATGACAACGATGGCCACGATGATTTGTTCATCAGCTACTACGGGCAAAACGCGCTCTTCCATAACAATGGGAACGGCACATTTACCGATGTGACGGCGAAGGCGGGTTTGACGCAATCGCGTCTGCGCTGGAACTCTGGTTGCGCGTTCCTCGATTACGACCGCGATGGAAACCTTGACCTCTTCGTCGGCAACTATATCGACCTTGACCTGAAGACTGCCCCAGTGCCGGAGTCGGGGCCCTGTTTGTACAAAGGCATCATGGTGGCTTGCGGGCCGCCGGGATTGCCGCCGGGCAAGAATCTGCTGTACCACAACAACGGCGATGGGACCTTCCGCGATGTCTCAGAGAAGGCCGGGATGTGGAACACGGCCGGGAATTACGCGTTGAGCGTAGCGGTTGCCGACCTGGACAACGACGGCTGGCCGGATATTTATGTCGCCAACGATTCGACCGCAGCGACGCTTTACCAGAACCAGAAGAACGGCACGTTCAAAGACATAGCGATTGAGGCTGGCGCGGCGTTTTCGCCTGACGGCAAACCGCAGGCCGGGATGGGAGTTGGCGTCGGAGATTACGACCGCGATGGCAATCTGGACATCGTGAAAACCAACTTCGCCGGAGATACCGATTCGCTCTACAAGAACCTCGGAGACGGTACATTCGAGGACCACACTTACGTTTCGGGGCTGGGAGTAAATACGCGGCTTCTGGGGTGGGGCGTCGGTTTCTTCGATATGGATAACGATGGCTGGTTAGACATTCTGATCTCGAACGGGCATGTCTATCCGGAGGTATCGAGCTCCAAGACCGAGGCGCCTTACGCGGAACACAAGTATCTGTACCGGAACCTGCGCAACGACCGCTTCGAGGACGTAACAGACAAAGCTGGGCCGGGGATTACCGGGGCAGCTCCGGCGCGTGGCTGCGCCTTTGGCGATTATGACAACGACGGCGATCTCGATATCGCAGTGAACTGCGTGAATTCCCTGCCGCAGCTCCTGCGCTGCGATTCGGAGTGGAAGCGGAACTGGATCAAGATCAAGGCGATCGGCGTCAAATCCAATCGAACTGGAATCGGGGCGCGGGTGAAGGTGGTGGCGAAGACGGACCCGAAGGCCCCGAAACCCCTCGTACAGATCGATGAAGTACGGAGCGGTGGGAGCTACTATTCGCAGAACGACCTTCGGCTGCATTTCGGGCTGGACCAGGCGAAGTCCGTTGATCTGGTCGAAATTCGCTGGCCTTCAGGGCAGATCGACAGCTTCAAGGACCTCGCAATCAACAGGCTATACACCGTTCGGGAAGGCGGTAAGCTCCTGAGCGCAGAGGCTTTGACTGGGTTCCCTCACGACCGAAGATCTTGAATAAGAAGCCCTGCGGGTGCAGTGTCGCGCAATTACACTGCATCTGGTGCTGCCCTTGATCACATATCGGGCCCAAAACCCTGTAAAATTAATGAACGCGTTGTCATTCGGACCAAGTTCCGCGATCGCACGCATGGGAGTAGGGCTGTTTCGCCGGCTAAACACACATACGTGGAAGCCCCTTGAAAACAGCAACTTTAGACCCCAAAAAGCCGTCTTTAGAGATGGTCACCCAGATCATGAGGAAGGTATATCTTGTTATCCCCATCGCGGCCAGTGCTTTCAGGCGGGAGAGCCGCGCGTACCATCCGGAAATCCTGGGTTAATTCTTTTCCCAAAACCGATGTCTCTTTGAGACGTAGGCGTTTTTCGACCATCCTATGTGGGATTCGGTGTGCTGCGCTCGCGTCAGTCGTGATGACCTGTGCGCATTTCCAGGGCCAATCTGCGGCAGGATCCGGATCGCTTTCTGAAGCCCCGGCTCCTGCCGCCAGCCAAAGCTCTCCGATTGTGGACGAGGTCCCGACTCGCGACGTGGCATCGATCGCAGGGGACGATGGGCTTCCACAAGCGCCCGCGCAACAGACGACACCACCAGCAACCCCACCCCCATCGACAACTCCACCAGCTACCCAGAATGGCCAATCGTCCGCAGGCGCCCAGGATAGTCAGGCGCCCGCAAGCGGACTAGCTCCCGACCTGAAGGGTCAGTCAGCGCTTGGCAAGGAACAGCTCGAGAAGCAGGAGAAGCAACGCATTCTAGGCATCGTTCCCGCCTTCAACTCGGTCTACGAGGGCAAGGTGCCACCCCTCACGCCCGGTCAAAAAATGAAGTTGATGTGGAAGAGCACAACCGATATATATGTTTTCGGATTCGCGGCTGTCACCGCCGGCATCGGTCAGGCCCAAAACAGCCATGCGGCCTATGGCCAGGGCCTCGAAGGCTACGCTAAGCGGTATGGGGCAAACTATGCCGACACGGCCGACGGAAATTTCTGGGGGAATGCTATTCTTCCCATCGTCCTCCATGAAGACCCGCGCTATTTTCGGCTCGGCCATGGGACGTTGACACATCGCATCCTGTATTCCATGTCGACGACTGTTTGGTGCAAACGCGACGACGGCACCACGGGGCCGAATTACGCCAATGTGATGGGCAACTTTATCGCTGGCGGTATTTCCAACCTCTATTATCCGGCCGCTGACCGAGGTGTCGAACAAACCGTGCAGAGTGCATTGACCGTGACCGCTGAAGGCATGATCGGTGCGGCGCTGATCGAGTTCTGGCCGGACATCGCCCACCATTATCGCGTCAAGAAGCAGGCCAAGCAGGATGCCGCAGACGCCGCGGCCCGAAACGCGCAGCTCGCTAATCCAAACCCGAAGTCGATCGCCCCGCAATGACGTCCCTACTGACGGAAGCGCAGGCGCGGGTGCTCGGGGCTCTGATCGAAAAAGAGATCACCACTCCGGACTACTACCCGCTCTCGATGAATGCGCTGCTGAACGCGTGCAATCAAAAATCAAATCGTGAGCCTGTGACGGAACTCGATGAGGACACCGTACGCCAGGCGCTGCATGGGCTTGACGACAAAGGTCTTGCCGGGGCCGTGCGCGGCTCCGACAGCCGCGTGACGAAATATGAGCATCGCTTCTCAGAGGCGTACAACTTCGGGAGGCGCGAGGTCGCCGTGCTTTGCGTGCTGTTGCTGCGTGGGCCACAGACACCGGGGGAGTTGCGCGGCCGCACCGAACGACTCTACAGCTTCGACGAGTTAACGGATGTTCACTCTACTCTGCAAAAACTGATCGACCGGGAGCCGCCTTTGGTGGCAGTCCTGCCGCGACAGCCGGGAACGAAAGAATCACGGTATATGCACCTCTTTTGCGGGGACGTGCAGCCGGTATTGCCATCGGTTGGCCTTTTGGAGCCGCTGCGCGACACGGGAAACAGGCACGTCGACGAAGGACGGATTCAAGTTCTGGAAGAAAGAATTGCGGATCTCAAGAGAGAGGTTGCGGAGCTTCGCACCCTTGTCGAATCGCTCCCTCGCTCGTCGGAATAGCGTCCCCAGGGCTGGCTTTGCACGCGGCTCCTTGTTCTTCGGAAAGAGATATCATGGGGAATCCATGAGCCATTCTTCAGCCTCGTCGCGGAGGGCTACGTCCTCTCGGCGGAGGTCGGCGCCTCTGCAATGACCGTCGCAAGTAACCACCAAACAACGCCTTTTCCGCGTGCCGGCGGTCAGCTCTCTGAGTTGCTGCATCGCCATTTCGGGTTTGCTACCTTTCGTGCCAATCAGGAAGAAGTCTGCCGCGCGGCCATCGACGGTCACGATGTGCTGCTGGTGATGCCAACGGGCGCGGGCAAGTCGCTGTGCTACCAGTTGCCGGCGATTGCGCGTGGCGGGACGACGCTGGTGGTGAGTCCGCTGATTGCGCTCATGGAAGACCAGGTGGCGAAGCTCGCCGGGCAGCGTTTGCGTGTGGCGCGCATCCACTCGGGACGCGACCGGGGCGAGTCGCGGCAAGCCTGCGTGGATTACCTGAATGGAGCGCTTCAGTTTCTATTTATCGCGCCGGAGCGGCTGCGGGTCCCCGGCTTTGGCGAGATGCTGGCTAGGCGCAAGCCTTCTCTCATTGCCATCGATGAGGCGCATTGTATCTCTGCGTGGGGACATGACTTTCGGCGCGACTACCGCACGCTGGGGCTGCATTTGCCGGCGTTGCGGCCAGCGCCGGTAATCGCGATGACGGCGACGGCGACTCCACTGGTTCAGAACGATATCGTGCGGCAGTTGGGAATGAGCTCGGCGGCGCGGTTCATTCATGGATTTCGTCGCGAGAACCTCGCAATTGAGATTGTGGAGACGCCCAAACCTCGGCGCGCGGAACTGACACGTGAGCTACTGGCCGATCCAACTCGACGACCAGCGATCGTTTATGCGCCTTCACGCAAGGAGGCAGAATCGCTGGCGGCGGAACTCTCGCCACTGTTTCCGACTGCGGCCTATCATGCGGGCCTGGATGCACAGCATCGCGACCGCGTGCAGCAGGCATTCCTCAATGGCGAACTGCAGGCAGTCGTGGCGACGATCGCTTTTGGGATGGGGATCGATAAAGCCGATGTGCGCACCGTTATTCACACCGCAATGCCGGCCACGCTTGAGTCGTTTTACCAGGAGATCGGGCGGGCGGGACGCGACGGCAAACAGAGCCGAACAGTGCTGATGTATTCGTGGGCCGACCGCCGATTGCTCGAGTTCTTTCTCGAGCGAGATTACCCGAGCGCGGAAACGCTGCGCGAGATCGCGCGGAAACTTCCTGCCACGGGATGGCATAAGGACGAGCTCCGCGAATCGCTGCAGATGGATGCCGAGACCTTCGAGCGGGCGCTGGAGAAGTTGGCGGTGCATGGCGGAGTGAATGTGGACTACTCCGATCGCGTGACCGCCGGGGACCGCGGATGGGGCGATGCGTACGCGGCGCAGATCTCTCGACGGCAGGCACAGATCGACCAGGTGATGCAGTTCGCAAGCGCGAGCCAATGCCGGATGGCTGCCCTGGTGCGTCACTTCGGCGACCGTGAGGATGGACGCAGGCTTTGCGGGAAATGCGACTTCTGTGCGCCGGAACTATGCGTCGCGCAGCAGTTTCGTGCGCCGACCTCTGCGGAACAGCAAGCGATGGCCGAGGCGCTCAAGGCATTGCGGGCGGGACAGTCGATCTCGACGGGGCAGTTGTATAAGCAGTTATTTCCGCGTGAGCAGATGGTGCGGAACGAGTTTGAGGTGCTGCTTGGAGTGTTAACCGCAGCGGGATTGGTCTCGATTGAAGACGCAGTCTTTGAGAAGGAAGGCCGTGAGATCAACTACCGCAAGGTGAGCCTAAGCTCAGATGCTGAGGACTTGGAAGAGGGTCTGCTCGCCAGGTTGATGGTGAAGGATGGCCCCGCGCTTCCGCTGATGAAAGCCGGGCTGAAGAAACGAACCCCGGATCCGGGGACTGAATATCCTTCGGAGGCAGTGGAGCATGAAGCTGCGCTAACAGGCCGCGCTGGCGAGCTATGGGAGAAACTGCGCGCGTGGCGGGTGGAAGAGGCAAAGAAATTGGGGGTTCGGGCCTTTCATATCTTGGGGAATAAGACACTTCGGGCGGTGGCCATCGAGCAGCCTCACACTCTGAACGAATTGCTCTCGGTTTCAGGGATAGGACCTTCGAAGGCGGAGAAGTTTGGCGAGGCGATTTGTCGGGTTTGTTCGGAATGATCCGATTTTCGAGGCTATTGAGGGACGATGATGCCTCCCACCCTTGTTCGAGCCGGAAGACGAATGCCGCGATGGTCAAATTCGGCGGGGAGCATGGGCGCGGATGTGGCCGGAGGCTGGGCCTGGTCGCCAGCCAGACAAGCGGCGCAGAGCTGAAACTGACCTTCGACTGCATCGGTTGTCTTGCCGCAAAGGAAACATGTTGCCATACCAGATCAGATTATCAGTAGCAGGGCGCGACCGAGCTACACGTAAGTATCCGACGACCTGGGCGACTTCGTTGAAGGCCTCGATGCGGCCGAGAATCTCTCCTCCGAGGCCCCGGTGTTCTCGGTAAGGGAGGTCGAGAATGCGTCGGCGGTCGCGGGCGTCGGTCGTTTGCGAGGGATATCGACAGAAACGCGGAGTTACATAAGCAATGACGAACCGGAGCATTTCATCGTGAATTATTGCGGCTCCAGATAGACTTAAAGAGATGACTTCCTTTGCGGCACCCACTCGCTTAATCGCCATCGATATTGACGGTACCCTGCTTCCCACCACTGGAATTCGTATCAGCGAACGAAACCGGGAGGCGTTGCTGCGGGCGGAAGCCGAGGGCGTGCATCTCGTAGTCGCTACCGGGAGGCGACAGGCGTACGCGATTCCGGTGCTGGAACTGGCGGAGCTGTCCCCCGAGACGGTGATGATCTCGTCGAATGGCACGGTGACCCGCACTTTTAGTGGGCGACGGATCGACCGCTGGCTCCTCCCGGTCGAGACCGCGCGAGCGCTCTGCAGCGAACTGCGTCAGTTTGGTGGGACCACGGTCTTCACCTTTGACCGCGAAGGCCCGGGGGAGTTGGTCGTCGATTCGCTCGAGTCGCTTGAGAGCAGGGTCGACCAGTGGGTCGAGCAGAACCGTCCTTATATCCGCGAGATCCGTCCGTTAGAGCTTGCCTTTGACAGCGAAGACGCGCCGGTGCAGGGGATGGTCTGCGGAACGGTGGAGCAAATGCGAAACGCCGAGCGGCGGTTGAATACGAGCGACTTTGCCGGATTGATCGAGACGCATCGGACGGAATATCCGGGGCGCGATCTTTCAATTCTGGATATTCTGCCGCCGGGCTGTTCCAAGGGCGCAGCGATCGGGCGGCTGGCGAAGACACTGGGCATTCGGCGGGAAGAGGTCATGGCCATCGGCGACAACTACAACGATGTGGAGATGCTGAACTATGCAGGACAGCCGGTGCTGATGGGCAACGCTCCGGCAGAGTTGGTGGAGCGAGCGAAGGAGTCCGGCTGGTCGATCACCGGGACCAACGATGAAGATGGGGTCGCGCACAGCATCCTGGGGGCGCTGCATCGCAATCGCTTGCACGAGAGCCTGCATTCTCGGGAGCTGGTGGGCCCCGGCATGGTAGAGTTTCCGTGATGAAGGATATATCTCGAATCCCGCTAAACAGACTGGTGCTTGCGTCCGCACTGGTTCTCAGTGGCTGCCCCGCCTTCGCGCCGCGAGGCTTCGCTGCGGATGCGGGACCGGGGCGGGTCGCCGAACATGTAACCCTGACCAATGGATTCGACCTGATTTGCGATCACCGTGAGCAGACCGGTGATCGGATGAGGCTCTACACCGACCCCGGAAGCGCCAACTTTGTTGAAGTGGGTACGGCCGACGTGGTCTCTGTAGAAAAGATCGTGCTTCCTGCTCTTGCAATCTCAGCCTCAGCGGGCGGCAAGCCTGCACTCGAGGCCGCCCATGCGGACCTGACCAAGGCGGAGCTTCACGAGCTGCTTTCCAGTGCCGGCGCGCAGCACAACCTGGATGTGAACCTGCTGGCGAGCGTAGTGCGGGCGGAGAGTGGCGGCCATTCGGCGGCGGTGAGCAAGAAAGGCGCCCAGGGCCTGATGCAGCTGATGCCGAAGACGGCGGCGCAACTGGGCGTGAACGACAGTCTCAGGCCGGACGAGAATGTCGCGGGTGGCGCCAGTTACCTCGATTCCCTGCTGACGCGCTATCACGACAACCTGGCGCTGGCGCTGGCGGCCTATAACGCGGGGCCTGCGGCGGTCGACCGATGGCATGGCGTTCCACCCTACCGCGAGACGCGACTGTATGTGGCGCGGATCATTCGCGACTTTAACGCTTCGGTCAAAAATGCCAGCAAGAATGCAACTCTCCATGCGGCACAGCTAGCCCATCCCGGTCCGCAGTTGCGAAGCACGTCTGCTCAGGCGGAGCCCGAGCACGCCAGCCTGACAGGAGCCACGGCTCCTTGAACGAGACAATCGAGAAGAGGGGTGCCAAGAGTAAACACTGGCTACTGTGGCTGCTGGCCACTATCGCACTGGTGGTTCTGGTTCTGTTCATCCACGCGCGGGTGGAGTTCAGCTGGACGGTCTTTGGCCAGCAGTTGAAGCAGGCCGACTGGCGCAAGTTCGTAATCGCGATCGCGATGATCTATGGCGCCTACGTCTTGCGGTCGTTTCGGTGGGCGATCTTTCTGCGTCCCGTGAAACGGGTGTCGCCGTTCGCGTTGATCGGGTCGCAAGTCATCGGATTTACGGGAGTCGCGATCTTTGGTCGCCTTGCAGACCTTGTGCGTCCCTACCTGGTAGCGCGGCGCGTGAAGCTGACGGTGGGTTCGCAGATTGCCGTGTATACAGTGGAGCGGATGTTTGATCTGGGAGCGATGGCGCTCATCTTCTCGTTGGCCCTGCTTTTTGCTCCGGATCGCAGCACACTGCCGCACCACGATCTGATGGTAAAGGTCGCCAAAGGCAGCTTCGCCGTGACCGTCGCGCTAGCTGCCTTCGCTGTCGCCGTCCGGCTCTCGGGTGGAGTGCTTGCCGCTTTTTCGGAGAAGGCACTCGGCGCGGTGGCACCGGGACTTGGTAAATCGATCGCCGAAAAGATCCGCGCCTTTCGCGAGGGCCTGAATACGCTGGCCTCGTTTCCCGATTTTCTGATGGCCTTTGGAATCTCGTTTGCCATGTGGGCGATGATCGTCTACGCCTACCTGCAAACGATGTGGGCATTTGGGGACTCGCCGGAGCTGGCGAATATGACCTTGGCGCGGTGCATGGTGCTCATGGCGGCAAGCATGGGCGGATCAATCTTTCAGCTTCCCGTGATCGGCTGGTTCACGACCATACTCGCTACCTCTGCGACGATGCATGCGTGGCTGGGCGTCGCGGCCGAGCCCGCGCTGGGGGCGGGAGCGATGCTGCTGGTGGTGAGCTTTCTGTCGATCATTCCCGTCGGCTTGATCTGGTCGCGCTTTGAGCATGTTTCGCTGAAGTCAGTTGCGGTGCAGAGCGAGCATGCCGAGGAAGCGATCTTATCGGGACACACGCCGATTGCCGAAGAGAGCACGGTTCCACCCTCGATTTAAGCGGGCTCCGCAGTTGGCACCTTTATCCTGCATCTATCCATCTATCGCGGCGGCTTATTCTGAAGATGCGCATGCGCGGGATTTGACGAAGGAGAATCATGGGCAAGGTCAAGCAAACGCGGGAGCGTTCGATCTGGAAGGGTGCGCTGGCCGGCCTGGTGGGCGGAATTGTTGGATCCGGCGCGAAAACGCTGGCGGAGAAGGCATCTTCGCCGCGTGACGCAGATAGCGCGATTGCGGTTGAGCCGCAGACGCAACTCGAGGTTACAGCAAAATCCTGGGTTGTTGGAGCAGTCGCCGGGGCGGCCTACGGCGCGGCGATCGAGATTGAGCCGAAGGCCGGCGTGTGGGGAGGCGCTGGTTTCGGCCTGGCGCTGCGCAAGATCGTTCCGGAGCCACTCTCACCAGAGGGCGAGGCCCGTACGGGTGCGATGACGATCCGGCAGGTGACGCGGCAGCGCCAGAGCGAATGGATCTCCTACGCCGTCTTTGGGGTGGTCACCGAGGCGGTGCGGCGATTGGTGCGGAAGGGACTGTGACCCGGGTAACTTTGCCCGCCGATCGACCTCCCGCCACTACGGGTGTTTCGTTGTCGCGATTAGTTGCTCAAACTCCGCTGTTTGACGGATACTGGCGAACTCCTGGTCCTGCATCAGCCGCTTGTTGTCGTTGAATCCCGCATCGAGGGCCTTGCGCAGGTACTCGATTGCCTTATCTTTCATGCCGGCCTGTGCATAGAGTTCGGCCAGGCAGTAGTCTACCCGCGCCCGTTCGGCGGTCGTCGATGTCTCGGAGATGGTCTGGAGCGGGTCTCCGTTAAAAACCGCCGGATCGATCGCAAATGCCTTTTGATAGGCTTCCGTGCCCTGCTTGAATTTTTCATCCGCGAAATAAGCGGTGCCCAGATTGTTATAGGCTGTCGCGGAGGTGGGGATTAGTTTCAGTGCCCGACGGTAGGTCTTTTCGGCCCGCTTATAGTCCTTCTCGGCGTAGTAGACGGCGGCCAGGTTATTGAGTGCCTCCCCGTACCTCGGGTTTAGACGCAAGGCCTGCAGATAGTCGACCTTTGCCTGGTCCAGCGCGAACATGTGGTGGTAGGCGATGCCGAGCTTGTTCCAGACGACGGCAGAGTCACGTGGCGCCTTGCGATATGCATCGATCGCTTCGAGATACTGATGATGGATCATCAGCAAATCGCCCCACTGCTCTGGCGACAGGTTCGTCTCGAGATTCGACTTGGGTGCGGGCTTCTCCTGCGCGGTGGCCTCGATGCCCGATGCGCGGCATTGTGACAACAACAGGGCGGTGAAAGCCAACAGGATAAACGCGATTCTCAGGCTTCGACGGTAGCTCATGACCAGCGCCTCCAGGTGCGCCATTAGAGCCAATGTTCCACTTCGGAGTGGTCACTAGCCATATCCACTTGCCGCTCTTATCGCCTAGCCACTATGATCTGTTGCATGCAGGACGTTTCCGCGGGAATCGCGCCGGTAATCGCAATCGATCGGCACTCTGAGCGGCCATTGCCGCGGCAGGTCTACGATGGCTTCCGGGCCGCGATTCTGCACGGCGAGCTGCGTCGTGGGCAGCGGGTTCCGTCAAGCCGGGAGCTTGCGACCGAGCTTCGGATCTCCCGTTTTCCCGTGCTGGACGCCTACGCGCAACTCTTGGCGGAGGGATATTTCGAAAGCCGGGTCGGTTCCGGGACCTTTGTCTCGAATTCTTTGCCAGAGCGGAACGCCGACTCCAGCCACAAAAATGGCCGCCCGGCTGGCGTCCGGCGGCTTGGCCAGCGATCCGCGCTCTATCCCCGCTTTCCCCGCCTTGACGAGCTCCCGTGGAGGCATGGTTGGGGAGCGTTTGGAGTACACCAGCCAGCTCTCGACCTGTTTCCCTTCGAGGTATGGTCGAGGCTGATTACCCACCACAGCAAAGAGCCGCGAGTGCAGGCTATCCACCATGTCAATCCTCTGGGCCTGGAGCCTTTCCGCAACGCGATTTGCGATTATCTTCGCACCGCCCGCGCGGTGCATTGCGAACCGAACCAGATCATGGTGGTCTCTGGCTCGCAGCAGGCGCTGGAGATCACCGCGCGCGTTTTGCTCGACCCGGGAGACTCGGTATGGGTGGAAGACCCAGGCTATCTTCTGATGCGGTCGGTCCTCGTTGGAGCTGGTTGCAAGCTGGTTCCCGTTCCAGTTGATGAGGAAGGGCTGGATGTTGCCGCAGGCATCCGGAGGCGTCGAAAGGCACGAGCTGCCTTCGTCTCACCCTCTCATCAATATCCGCTTGGATCCACCATGAGCGCTCCACGACGCTTGCAGCTGCTCAACTGGGCGCAGAGCAATGGAGCGTGGATCGTCGAGGATGACTATGACAGCGAATACCGCTACGAGAGCATGCCCATCCCATCTCTGCAGGGGCTGGATACAGACTTCCGCGTCATCTATATCGGCACCTTCAGCAAGGTCCTGTTTCCTTCGCTGCGACTCGGCTATATCGTCATTCCGCCCGACCTGGTGGAGCGGTTTATGGCGGTTCGGTTCGCGATGGATATTTTCCCCACCTATCTCTATCAAGAGGTTCTTACGGACTTCATGCGCGATGGCCACTTTGGGCGGCACATTCGGCGAACGCGCACACTTTACAACGAGCGGCGTAAGGTGTTGGTCGAAAGCATCCGGGAAGTCTTTGGAAAGCAATTGAGGGTGCACGGTACGGAAGCCGGCATGCACATGGCCGTCACTTTGCCCGATGGTTACCGGGACATCGAGGTAGCAACCAGAGCGGCGAAAGAGAAGCTCTGGTTGTGGCCGCTCTCACCGAGCTACGTGAGTGCGCCACCCCAGCAGGGCTTTATCCTCGGATTCGGAAGCACGCCGACGAAGCAGATACGCCAGTCTGTTTGCCAGATGCGAAAGGTCCTCGGCTCGTCGTTGGTTTAGAGCGACGTGAGGTGCACCGAGCCGTCGGTGGTGTGGATGGTGAACAGCGCGCCTCCGGCGTTGAGCTTGCCTTTGATCGAGTTCCCTGAGCCACCGTGAAATCCGTCCAAGGTAAGCGGCAGGTTGGAATCGATCCTGCCGTCAGAGGTGGATATATCGAGATTGGCGGAGAGGTCCTTGGGCAGGCGGACGGTGATGCTTCCGTCGGAGCTGTGGAGGGTCGAGTCGGCCTTGAGGGTGGTGCCGCTGGCAAGCTCAAGGGTGAGCGATCCGTCGCTGGTGCGGATGTTCAGACTGTCGAGTTTGCCGGAGACGTTCAGGTTGCCGTCGGAGGTATGAGCATCGAGAGTGCCCGCGATATTGCGCATATCGACGCTCCCGTCGCTCGATTGAACGGTCAGAGTGCCAGTAACATCGGCGATGGTTTGATGGCCGTCGGCGGAATGGAGGTTGATCGCGCCCTTCAATCCGGATGCGTTCAGGTTACCATCCGCGGTTTCCGCGTGGAGGGTAAGGTTGGCCGGGGTCTCGACCTCGACCTCGACCGCACTGCTGTTGTGCCAATTGACGTTGAAGTGTATGCCGACGTGAACCTTCTCTTTCAAGGAGAAATGAATGGTATTGCCGCTCTGGTCTTCTTCGAGGCGGTAGTCGCTGAGCTTGCGATTCGTCGCGTCGACGCGGATCTTGACTGTCTGGCATTCTCCGCAGGAGGTGATGGTGAGGTTGCTGTCGCCAGTGGCGAGGACGAGCGTGGGCTGGCCGGCGACCGTGTAGGTCTTCTCCCAATGATTGTCGGTTTGGGCGGAGGCGGTCAGGGCAATTAGACCTACCGCTGCTAGAGACGCAGTCTGGGCGAGGAATTTCATGGGGCGCTCCTGTGAGGGATGGTACGCGGGACTGCGATCTCCGGTTCCATTACAACTCTGTACTGTCGCTAAGTTCTTCACTTTTTAGGTAACTGAAGTGTTTGACGCCGTGCCAGGCCATGTCATGGCTGGTGTTGCGGCGAAGTCAAGGGCAGTGAAGGGAGCTTCCGCGAATCCGATGCGCAACCATCCCCGCCGCCAAAGCTCGTCGCGAACCTCTCTTGCATGTGACACAAAGAAGTGGGCAGCGGAGTTTCTGTCGTACCAGGGAGCGGAATTGAGGCTACTGGGCGACCCTTTTTGAACGGAAAGGCACGGGGAGCTTACCACGCAAATCACATCCGGGTTGAACTTACGGAATAGGGTCTGCGCGGCATCGATATACATCTTTCCACCATCGGGGTCCCCGACGTTGCGATCAATCGTCTTCCGCAGGTACTCGATCAATCGCGGCATTACCGTTCTATGGACCGCGTAGCTGTGTGCCCACAAGAATGGACCCGAGAAGCGAAGAAGGCCTGTAGGGGAAACGGGAAGGCCCTTGGAAATGGAGTGCCCTATGAAAAAAAGGTCCCACTTACTGGATTGCAAATAGTCGACAATCCTTTGCTGGTCGGTTTGAAATCTCCTGCTGAATATTGCGTCATCCTCGAGCACCCAGACACTATCGAGGCCATCGCGATATGCGCTCTCAATTATTTCGAGATGACTTAGGAAGTTTCCGTAGACTCCTCGCGAGGGGAATCCGTTCGCCGATTCCGGAACGGGAGCGCTTGGAATTGTCACCTTCGGGCCATTGATGTCTATGCTAATACGTGACAATTCCGAACGAAGCGCTCGAAAACGGTCTTGCCGTTGAGGCAGGTGGATAATCGCCAAGCGGTCGAAGTAGTCAAGGATGCTCATAGGAGGTTCGTCAAACCCGGCGTTCCAAGGCACGGATGATCAAAGCGTGGTATCGACCGGGGCAGCAAGTTGATTGTAAAGCCGGCATGCGTGCTGCCGAAGCATTATTCCTGCAACGCTCGGCCGAACATTGCCGGCTGCCCCCTTGTTGTCGCGGTTGGGACAGTCCCGAAAGCTCGCCCACCGGCTGATAAGATTGACCTACGAGATGAAGTGCCCTTATTGCGGCTTTGCGCAAGATCGTGTGGTGGACTCGCGGGAGAGTAAAGAGGCGGATTCGATTCGCCGGCGGCGCGAGTGCGAAGGGTGCAACAAGCGGTTTACCACCTACGAGCGTATC
The DNA here is from genome assembly GCA_963826855.1 of uncultured Acidobacteriaceae bacterium. GTDB lineage: Bacteria > Acidobacteriota > Terriglobia > Terriglobales > Acidobacteriaceae > Acidisarcina. Next base: position 11,477 of record CAWGZE010000023.1, on the reverse strand, counting down.
GATGAAATCCCCTACATGGTAGTAAAGAAAGATGGACGCCGGGAGCGGTTTGAGCGGCAGAAGGTGCTCTCCGGTCTGCTTCAGGCGTGCCAGAAGCGTCCCGTGTCGGCAGGCAAATTGGAGGCGATCGTCGATGAGACAGAGACTCGTTTGATGGATGCTCCGGAGCGGGAGCTGACCACGCGGGAGATTGGGGAGTTGATTATGTCCCGGTTGAAGGGGCTGGATACTGTGGCGTACATACGGTTTGCGAGCGTTTACCGGGATTTCAAGGATGTGCGGGAGTTTAAGGCTGAGCTGGAGCAGTTGCTGAGTCATAAGGGCAGGGAGTAGGGAGAGTTATCAGTTCTCAGTCTTCAGTAAGAAACTCCGAAACTGACAACTGCGGACTAACCACTGACCACTGGAAAGGATTTGGATGAGCAAGTTACGCACACACGCGGTGACGCTGATTCCGGGCGATGGGATTGGGCCGGAGGTTACCGATGCGGTGATCCGCATTCTGGAGGCGGCAGGCGCGGCGACCGGTGTGAAGTTTGCCTGGGAGCGCTTCGCTGCGGGCGCCGAGGCCTTTGCCAAACAGGGCGAGTACATTCCGAAGGAGCTCTCCGAGTCGATCGAGCGGACCAAGGTGGGTTTGAAAGGGCCGGTGACGACCCCGATCGGCGGTGGTTTCGCCTCGATCAACGTGACGCTGCGCAAGCAGTTTGAGCTGTACGCGAATTTCCGCCCGATCAGGAATCTTCCCGGGCTGGAGACGAAGTATCCCGGCGTGGACTTGATCATCGTTCGCGAGAATACCGAAGGGCTTTATGTCGGACTGGAGCATGAAGTCGTTCCGGGGGTGGTCGAGTCGCTCAAGGTGATCACGGAAAAAGGCTCGACGCGGATTGCGAAGTGGGCCTTTGAGTATGCGCGGAGGCACAAACGGCGGAAGATCCACGCGATCCATAAAGCCAACATCATGAAGCTTTCCGACGGGCTGTTCTTGAAGTGCACGCGGGAGATGAGCAAACGGTATCCGGAGATCACCTATGGGGAGCACATCATCGACAACACCTGCATGCAGCTGGTGATGAACCCCTACCAGTACGACACGCTGGTGATGGAGAACCTCTACGGCGACATTGTGAGCGATCTTTGTTCAGGGCTGATTGGCGGGTTGGGGCTGGTTCCGGGCGCGAATATCGGCGACCATGCAGCGATCTTTGAGGCGGTGCATGGTTCGGCTCCGGACATTGCCGGGAAGGACATTGCGAACCCGACGGCGCTGCTGCAATCGGCGGTTTTGATGCTGCGACATATCGAGGAAGATGCGACGGCCGATCTGGTACAGACAGCGATCGAGAAGGTTTATAACGAGGCGAAGACCTTGACCCGGGATGTGCATGGAACGAGCGGGACGAAGGCCTTTGCAGATGCTGTTTTGGCGGCGATGGGATAGATGTTCATGAAGATTCGGTTGGTCCCCACGGTTTGCATTGCGGCGATTGTTTTGTTGGTGGGCGGTTGCAAGAAGACGGCGAGTCCAAGTGAGGGCGCGCCTGGCACAACGCCCGCGGCCACCTACTCCCAGATCGACTACAACACCTCCGGCACGATCAGCGGAACGATCAAGTTTGCAAAGAAAGCTCCTCCGCGAATCGAGATCGACATGGCGCAGGACCCGGCCTGTTCGCTAAGCGCTGACGCGAATTACAGCGAGCAGTACATGGTGAAAGACGGCAAGCTCCAGAACGTCTTCATCTATGTGAAGGATGGTTTGGGAAATAAGATTTATCCCGCGCCTTCAACGCCAGTGGTGCTTGACCAGAAGGGCTGCCGGTATGTTCCGCATGTGATTGGGGTGCAGGTGGGGCAGCCGGTGGAGTTTACCAACTCGGACCCAACGATGCATAACATTCACACGACGGCGGAGACTCCGCTGAACCCGGAGATTGATATTTCGCAGCCCCCGAAGGGCGGGACGACGCAGCGAGCCTTTGCCAAACCGGAGCTGATGATTCCGGTGCGGTGCAACAACCATCCGTGGATGAACGCCTTTATCAACGTATCGCCGAACCCGTTCTATGCGGTCTCGGATGAGAACGGACACTTCGAAATTCGCGGGTTACCTCCTGGGACCTATACCGTCGTCGCCGACCACGAAGAGCTGGGGCAGCAGACGACGCAGGTGACGGTTGGCTCGAAACAGACGGCGACTGCTGATTTCACTTATGGCACTGGCAACGGCCAGATGCAGTAATTCCGAGTCGCCTGCCGCGACGAAGACGATACACTAAATGACACAGCCAAACGATTTCGGCATCGAGTCGTTACGTGGCAAGTCTTTTCTGGGCGGCATTTAGCGAGAATGCAGCAACGGCGCAAGGTAGGCATATTGGGCGCGACCGGCATGGTCGGCCAGCGGTTTATTCAACTTCTCGACAACCACCCCTGGTTTGAAGTCGCGTGGCTGGCGGCGAGCGACCGGTCGAGCGGCAAGCTTTATGGCGACGCAGCGAAATGGAAGCTGGATACGCCGCTTCCCGAGCGCATCGCCAGGATGGTGGTTTCTCCGGCCGTACCCGAAGGCGCCCCCAGGATTATCTTTGCCGCGCTGGACGCCGACATTGCCCGCGAGATGGAGCCGGCTTTTGCCGCTGCGGGCTGCGCGGTGGTCTCGAATTCGAGCGCCTTTCGGATGCATGCCGATGTGCCTCTGGTGATTCCCGAGGTCAATGCCGACCACCTTCCGCTGATCGAAGAGCAGAGCTGGCGCAAGGCTTCGGGCGGATACATCGTGACCAATCCCAACTGCTGCGCAATCGGACTGGTGCTGGCGCTAAAGCCCATCGAAGAGCGATTCGGCATTGAGGCGATGTTTGTATCGACGATGCAGGCAGTGAGCGGCGCGGGATATCCCGGCGTAGCCTCGCTCGACATTCTCGGCAATGTCCTTCCCTACATTAAGAACGAAGAAGAGAAGCTGCAGGAAGAGACGCTGAAGTTGCTGGGTCGATGGAGTGGCCACGGTGTCGATCCTCTCAATGCGAAGCTGAGCGCGCACTGTAACCGCGTTCCCGTGGAAGACGGCCACATGGAGTGCGTCAGCATCAAGTTGCGCACCAAGGCTTCTCGGGAAGATTTGATTGAGGCGTGGCGGGAGTTTACTCCGCTGCACGGACAGGGACTGCCGAGCGCACCCGAGCAGCCGGTGGAGTTTGTGACTGCCGACGATCGTCCGCAGCCTAGGTTAGACCGGATGCGCGGCAAGGGGATGGCATCGACGGTGGGACGGCTGCGGCCCTGCAGCTTGTTCGACTGGAAGTTCACGGTGCTCTCGCACAATACGATTCGCGGAGCGGCTGGCGCGGCGATCCTGAATGCGGAGATATCTGGAGAAGCTGGGCAAGCTGGAGCCCGCCAAGACATCGGAAAACGATCCTGTGGCGGCCCTTGCATGAAGGCCAATGGCCCCACTTATGTGGTGATGAAATTCGGGGGCACCTCAGTCGAGGACGCCGTAGCCATCGACCGCACCGCCAGGATCGTCGCCGGGCGCCGGGCGCAAGGGGTATTGCCAATCGTGGTCGTCAGCGCGATGGCCAAGGTCACCGACCAGCTGCTCGCCGCAGCCAATGCAGCTGGGCGATGCGACCGCGCGGGGGCGCTAGCTATCAGCGCAAGACTTCGCCATCGGCATCATGACACCGCGCGAAAGCTGCTGACTGAGGCGCCCAACTTTTCCGATACGCCGAGCTTCTGCGAACTGTCGGAATGGATCGACAAGAACTTCGAGTCGCTCGACGAAATCTTTCGTGGACTGGCAGCCGTCGGCGAGTTGACGGCGCGCACGGGTGATCTTGTCGTCAGCTTCGGGGAGCAGCTTTCGAGCCGCATGGTGACCGCCGGTTTCGCTGCGCGCGGTCTGGACGCGGTCCACGTGGACGCGAGGAAGTGCATCGTCACCGACGCCCAATACGGCCGGGCCATACCCAACGATGTCCTGATCGAGAAGCGGCTGGCGGAGATTGTGTTGCCGCTATTGCGAGACCAGAAGCTGCCCGTGATGGGCGGGTTTATCGGATCGACCGAAGAGGGCGTGACTACAACTCTCGGCCGTGGCGGGTCTGACTTTACCGCAGCGTTGGTCGGTGGTGGCCTGAATGCCTCCGTGATTGAGATATGGACCGACGTGAACGGCATCATGACGACGGATCCACGCATCTGTCCTGATGCCTTGCGGGTGAAGACGATCAGCTTCGAGGAGGCGGCGGAGCTAGCTTATTTTGGGGCCAAGGTGCTGCATCCGGCGACGATCTTACCTGCCGTCCAGAAGAACATTCCGGTTGCGGTGTTGAATTCACGGAATCCAGAGAATGAAGGCACCAAGATCACGGCGCTCGCCTCGCATTGCCGCAGCCCTTTTAAATCGATCGCGGTCAAGAGACGTCTAACAATTATTGATGTAGTGGCCAGCCGGATGCTAATGTCGCATGGCTACCTGAAGTCGATCTTTGACGTCTTTGATAAGCATAAATGCGCCGTGGATATGGTTTCGACTTCGGAAGTGAGCGTCTCGCTGACCGTCGATTCGAACGAGAAGCTGCCGGAGATTTCTGCCGATCTAGGCAAGGTTGCCGACGTAAAATACGAGGGGCGCAAGGCGCTGGTGTGCATGGTTGGCGAGGACATTCGCGGGCAAAACGGCATTGCTGCGCAGGTCTTTCAGGCGATTCGGCACGTCAACGTGAGAATGATCTCGCAGGGCGCTTCAGAGATCAACATGAGCTTTATGATTGAGGAAGACGACGTAGAAGAGGCGGTACGTGCGCTTCACGCCGCGTTTTTCCGGGACCCGGATCCGGAGGTTTTCGACGTGGAAGCGCGGGCCGCGGCGGTTGCGGAGACAGTAGACAAGTATTAGAACGCCGGCAGCAGGAAAGAGTGGACTAGAGCGATGCTGTTCTTAGTGTTGGGACGCGGGAAGACGGGCAGTTTCGTAGCGGATGTGGCCAAGGAACGCGGTCACGGGGTGCGCGTGGTTGGCGAGGAGGCCAACCGCGACGGTTCGGCGATCACGGCGACTTTCCTCGGGCAATTCGACGCGGTGATCGACTTTACCACGCCGGAAGCAGTACTTCCCAACATGCGCGCCTGCCTGGCGACCGGAGCCCATATGGTAGTCGGAACGACGGGGTGGCACGCGCATCTGAAGGACATTAAAGCGCTCGCCGAGAAGCGCAATGCCGGGCTGGTTTACGGCAGCAACTTTTCGATCGGAGTGCAGGCGCTTTACAAGATCGCCCACGAGATGGCGCAGGCTGCGCCTGGCTTCAGGTTCAACATTTCAGAGACCCACCACGCCGAGAAAAAAGACTCCCCCTCCGGCACGGCACTGGCGCTGAAGCTCGCGCTGGAGTCCGCCAATCCGCATCTGAATGTGCCGATCGAGTCGAAGCGCGAGGGCGATACTCCGGGAATTCACGTCATCGACGCGAGGACCGACAGCGACCTCATCGAGTTGCGGCATGAGTCGTTTTCGCGGCGCGGCTTCGCCGAGGGCGCGGTACGCGCAGCGGAGTGGATCGCCACCAGGCAGGGCGTGTTTGAGTTCCGGGATGTCTATGAGCAGTTCGATTAGGATGGTCTGCGCCCTCTTCCCTCTCCCACAGCCTTCTTCGCGGTAAACTCACCTAGCTATGGAATTGACGGGATGCGGCACGGCTTTGGTGACTCCGTTTGCGGCGAGCGGAAGCACGGAGCCGCCGATCGACGAAGCGGCGTTGCGTTCGCTGGTCGAATGGCAGATCACGAGCGGCATCGACTTTCTGGTGGCCTGCGGCACTACGGCCGAGACTCCGACCCTGAATGACGAGGAATGGCTGCGTGTCATCCACATCGTGGCGGAGACAGCAGGTGGCCGAGTTCCCGTCTGGGCCGGGTGCACGCACAATGCGACACGTGAGGCCGTCGCCAAAGCGCGCACGGCGGCTCAGGTTCCTGGTGTGACCGCAATCCTCAGCGCAAATCCGTACTACAACCGGCCTACGCAAGAGGGCCAATTTCAGCATTTCAAGGCGGTCGCCGAGGCCGTAGAGCTTCCCGTGGTGCTCTACAACATTCCGGGCCGGACTGGCGCCAATCTGGAGCCATCTACGGTGGCGCGACTGGCGGAGGCCGCGCCAAATATCGAAGCAGTCAAGGAGTCGAGCGGACAGCTCGGGCAGATCACGGAGCTCGTTCATTTACTGCCGGAGAAAGTCAGGGTGTTTGCCGGCGACGATCCGATTGCGCTGCCGGTCATCTCGGTCGGTGGAGCGGGGTTGATCTCGGTGGCTTCGAATCAGATTCCGTCAGAGATGTCGCAGATGGTGCATGCGGCGCGCAACAACGACTGGCGATTGGCGCAAAGCATCAACCGCAAATACTTCCGGCTAATGCAGGCGAATTTCTGGGAGACGAGCCCCGGTCCGGTGAAAGCCGTGCTCGCCATGATGGGCAAGATCGAGGAGCAGTATCGGCTACCGATTGTACCCGTTGCTTCCAGCACGCGTGAGAGGTTGCAGGAGCTGGCGGGAGAGCTGGGACTATTAACAAACATGCTGCAGGACAAGAGCCATTTGCGGACAGATTAAAGTGCCCCACAAAGCGAGTCGTTCAGAGTGTGAGCGACAGCCGAAAGAACTCAACGGTAAGCGAGGGATTCAGGCCAAGAATTGGGTTGGTGTTGTAGCGTTCGACTGGCTGGAAGCCCAGCTTCTTGTAAATGCCGTTTGCAGACTGCATCGCAGTGGGCACGGTGTCGAGATACATGGCGGTGTAGCCCAGTTTGCGAGCATGTTGAATCAGCTCTTCGGCGAGGATGATACCGATGGATTGTCCGCGAAATTCGGGCCGCACCCAGAGGCGTTTCATCTCGCAGGCGGCCTCTCCGAGCTCGATGGCGCGGTTGGGTTTCAGCGGTTTGAGAGCGATGCAGCCGGCGGGTTCGTCGCTCATAAACGCCATCAGAATCGTGCCCCGCGGTTCGGCATAGACGCCGGGAAGACTGGCCAGTTCCTTCTCGTATTCCTCAAGACAGATGTGCTCTTCACCGAGCGATTGGTTGAGGTAGGCGGCGTATTCGCGCAGGAGTATCTTGGTCGTTTCGAGGTCTTGTGCAGTCGTCGCGGGCCGGATTGTGACGGTTGCGGGCATTCAGGCCAGTTTAGTTGATTTCGCCGCGTTATCTTTAGAACATGAGCGAGCATGAATTATCACTGAAAGCCGAGATTGAACAACACTTTGCGGCGGGCGCTGCCGCGGTGGGCGACGTTGTCGCGATGGACGCGTTCATGGCGCTGCGCGAAGCACTGGAGAAGGGTCTGGTGCGGGCGGCGGAGCCGGATGGCAGCGCTCCGCTGGGTTGGCGGGTGAATGGCTGGGTGAAGCAGGGAATCCTGCTGGGCTTTCGACTGGGCGCGCTGGTCGGGACCGGCAATGACGTGCTTTCGTTTGTGGACAAGCACACTTTCCCGGCGCGTCGTTTCGCGGCCGAGGATGGGGTGCGGTTAGTTCCGGGAGGATCGTCGATTCGGGCGGGAGCTTTTGTCTCGCAAGGAGTCGTCTGCATGCCGCCCATGTACATCAATGCAGGCGCCTATGTAGATGAAGGCACAATGGTGGACTCTCACGCTCTGGTCGGCTCGTGCGCGCAAATTGGCAAGCGGGTACATTTGAGCGCGGCAGCGCAGATCGGCGGAGTGCTGGAGCCGGTGAATGCTGCTCCGGTGGTGATCGAAGACGACGTACTCGTCGGCGGCAATTGCGGCGTTTACGAGGGAACCCTGGTTCGGCGGCGCGCAGTGCTTGGCGCGGGGACGATCCTGACGCGGGGCACACCGGTGTATGACCTGGTGAAGGGCGAGGTTTTGCGGGCCGACGGTGACCGGCCGCTTGTGATTCCCGAGGGTGCGGTCGTGGTGCCGGGGTCGCGGGCCGTCACTCATGGTCAGGGGCTGGATTGGGGCGTGAGCCTTTATACACCAGTGATTGTGAAATACCGGGATGAGAAGAGCGAGCTGAGTCTTGCGTTAGAGGATCTGTTGCGTTGACGCGAGCCGAGCACTCAAGTAAAACGAATTACGCCATGCAAAAACCTTCCTTTGCTGTATCTGTTCTGCTGTTCCTTTCACTTTCTGCGCATGCACAGCAACCCACGGCGCATTGGGTCGGCTCCTGGGCTTCGTCGCCAATGAGCCAGAAGGTCAACCCTGGGCAGCCGTCGCCTGCCAATTCGACGTATCGGAATGTCATACGGATCAGTGCGGGCGGCCCGTCGCTGCGTGTCCAGGTGACGAATGAGTTTGGTACGCGCTCGCTAGTCGTTGGTGCAGCGCACGTTGCCCTGAGCGGTGAAAATGGAGCGATCCAGCCCGGGAGTGACCATGTTTTGACGTTTTCGGGCAAGCCGACCGTCACGATTCCCCCGGGCGCCTTTGTCGTGAGCGATCCGGTCGCTTTCACGGTATCGCCGCTGTCGAGCCTTGCGGTCAGCGTCTACCTGCCGGACCAGCGGATCAGTGAAACCACCTGCCACGAAGACGCGCGCTCGACGACGTTCATCGCCGCCGGAGACGCGACCTCATCAGCGACGTTACCCGGTGCGCGTCCGATCTATTCCTGGTGCTTTGTGAAAGGCGTTGAGGTCAACACCACCGATTCGCGTGCGGCTGCGATTGTGACTCTGGGCGACTCGATTACGGATGGGGCGCTTTCGACTCGGGACGCCAATCGCCGCTGGCCCGACGTACTTGCCATCCGGTTGCAGGCAGACCCGAAAACGGCCAATCTTTCTGTCCTGAATGAGGGTATCGGCGGCAATCGTCTGCTTCGCGAGGGAGCGGGCCAGGCCGCGCTCGCCCGGTTCGACCGGGATGTTTTGGCGCAGGGCGGCGTCCGCTATCTCATCATTCTTGAAGGCATCAACGACATCGGGGCCATCGCCAGGCCGCGCGATACAGAGGACTCGCTGACGGCCCCCCAACTTACTTCCGCCCTCACCTTTGCTCTGGCCCAACTTGTTACCCGCGCTCATACGCACGGCATCAAGGTCTTTGGCGGGACACTGACGCCTTACGGTGGTGCGGGTTACGCTTCACCGGCGGGCGAAGAGACTCGCGAAGCCGTCAACAACTGGATCCGCACTAGCGGTGTCTTCGATGGTGTGATTGATTTCGATAAGATTACTCAAGACCCTGCCAATCCGAATGTCTTTCTTCCCAGCGTCGACTCCGGCGACCATCTGCATCCCGGCGATGCCGGTTACGAAGTCATGGGATCGTCGATCGACTTGTCGCTTTTTCGCTGAGTCGCTACCCGGCGGATGGCCTGCATAAAGTCCTAATCGGCACTCATTCTCCGGTGTTGCGCTAGTGCGCTCGCCCGAGACGTGCGCGGCTTACATGGCTGCTGTGCTAGCATCGAAGATTCGATGACAGAAAATAAACTGAAGATAATTCCGCTCGGCGGCCTGGGCGAATTTGGCATGAACTGCCTCGCAATTCGCTGGCAGGACGACATTATTGTGATCGACGCGGGACTGATGTTTCCCGAGTCGGAACTGCTGGGCGTGGACATTGTTGTCCCCGATATCACATATCTGGTTGAGAATCGGCAGTGCGTCCGCGCAATCATTCTCACCCACGGCCACGAAGACCACATCGGCGGCCTTCCCTGGATCCTCTCCGAACTAAATGTGCCAGTTTATGGCACCGAGTTCACGCTGGCTTATGTTGAGGGCAAGCTTGATGAGCACAAGCTGCTGGACTCGACCGAGTTGATCGAAATCGCTCCGAAATCGAAGTTTACGGTTGGGCCGTTCACCATCGAGCCGATTCGGGTGACGCACAGCCTGGTGGATTGCGTTGCGTTGGCGATCGAAACTCCGGTGGGCGTGATCGTGCACTCCGGCGATTTCAAAATCGACCTTTCGCCGCCGGACGGCAAGGCCTTCGACCTGCATACTTTTGCCGAGTACGGCAAGCGCGGAGTTCTGGCGCTGCTGCAGGACTCGACCAACGTCGACCGGCCGGGATACACGCCCAGCGAATGGGCAGTGAAGCCGCGGCTGGACGAGGTTTTTTCGCGGACGAAGAAAAAGCTCTTCTTCAGTTGCTTCTCTTCTTCGATTTATCGGATTCGGATTGCGCTGGATCTTGCGCATACGCATCGCCGCAAGGTCGCGGTGGTCGGCCGGTCGATTGTCGAGTCGTCCGAGATCGCGCAGGACTTGGGCTATCTGGATATTCCTTCGGGGCTAATGATCAACCCCGGTCAGATCAACGATTACGCTCCCGAAAATGTGCTGATTTTGATCAGCGGAACGCAGGGCGAGCCGATGAGCGCGCTGTCGCGGGCGGCGGTAGATAACCACAAGCACGCGCATATCGATCCAGGTGACACGGTCGTGCTGAGTTCGCGAGTGATTCCAGGGAACGAGAAGAGCATTTATCGAGTCATTGACCACCTTTGCCGGCGCGACGCGAATGTCATCTTCGACGATGGCGCCTCGGGGCTGATTCACGTGAGCGGCCACGCCAGCCAAGAAGAACAGCGGCTGCTGATCAACCTGCTGCGCCCGAAGTATTTCATTCCCGTGCATGGTGATTACCGGCATTTAAAGAAGCACGCACAGGTCGCGACCGAGACCGGGGTGATCGGCCAGGCGATTCTGATCGAAGACGGCGATGTGTTGGAGATGACCGCGAAGGACGCCCGCAAGAATGGGAAGGTCACGGCTGGCCGAGTTTGTATCGATTCGGGATCGAATGTCGATGTCGTCGAGGACATTGTCATCCGCGACCGGCGGCATCTCAGCGAAGACGGATTTGTCCTGCCGATCATCACGATCAACAAACTAAGTGGTAAGGTCGAGAGCCAGCCCGAGGTGGTAACGCGAGGGTTCGCCGCAGCGGATGAGGATTTGATTGAGTCGGCGCGGCAGATAGTCTCGAAGACGCTGGACGGATCGAGCGCCGAAGAGAAAGCCGATTACGGCGTGATCAAGGAGAAAGTGCGGGTCGATCTGAAGCGATTCATCCAGAAAAATCAGCCGGCGGCCTTTAATCATGCCGGTGATTCTCGAAGTCTGACGGACGGATGCGATGTCGAATACGAATATTCTTTCAAGTCATGGGCGCACTCTGACTTTGGCAGCATTGCTGGTCGCCGTGATGCCGACTCCGGCGGCGCAGGCACAGGCTGCCCAAGCTGCCTTCCGAGCACGACTCTCGAACAGCTGCCGAAAGCCATCGACGATGCAGTAAGCGGTCCGGGAAATAAGGACCGAACCTGCCTGCGGGCGGTGCTTATGCCCGAAGTGCGGCTCATCCCGGTCAGCGTGGGCGCTGACGGGCAGGTGAAGACGACCATCCTCACTGTGGACGACAATCGACCGGGTCGCCAAGCGGGGCCATAAGGCATACTGACGAACATCAGATCAAGTACTCTAC
>CAWGZE010000022.1:0-290796 GCA_963826855.1 uncultured Acidobacteriaceae bacterium | reverse complement strand
GCAGCCTTCATGTCGCCGGCGGCGAAGAGGGCTTCGGCGATCTTCAACTCGAATGTGTTGGTTTGACTTTTCTTTTGCTTTGCGGACAGGTTCGAGTTGGCGATCTTTTCTATGGCAAGGTCAGCGAGACCGAGCATCCGAGAGGTTTCCCCACTTTCCGCGTGAATGTCGAGCAGAACTTCGATGGCTTTGGCCCATGCCCGCCAGTTCTTGAGTGCTTCGAAATCGTTGGCGGCATCCATTGCGCCGAGGACACCAACGGCGAATCTTTCTCTTGCCAAATCGATCCGAGCGGCGGCCATGCGGCAATAAGCGACCTGCAACCTGCGCCCATGATAGGAGTGAATGGCCAAGGCGCGCTTGAGCAGCGCGGAGGCCTCCGTCAGGCGATCGGGGTCGCTTGAGAGGAGTTCGGCGCGGTCGCGCAGCGCGCGGCCTAATGCGGAATGCCAGCGCGAATCGCGCAGAGAACGAGACAGCTGGGGAGACTTCTCCGGTGTACGCTCCAAAGCTTGAGCGGCCGCGAGATACGCGAGGTCAGCGGCCTCAGTCTCTCCTCGGCTCTGAAGAAGGTAGCCCAGCTCCAGCTTGGCGCGCGCGACATCGCGAAGATTGTCGTCCTGGATGGCCGCGCTGAGCGCTTGCCGGTAGTATTCCTCCTGGCGCTGGTGCTTCTCGAGATCGGTGAGATGCGGGCTGTCCTCCTCAGGGAGTCGTCCAGAACGACTGACGAAATTCCCACTCGCCAGGAGCCTCTCGGCGTCGCTGGAAATATTGCCAATCGCCTTCCTGGAGTCGTCTTCCTCTTCGCTGCGAGCACAGGCGTAGTACATTGCGTACCAATATTCGTCGCCGGCCTCGCCTTTAGGTGGCGCTTCGCTTTCTGGACAGTCAAGCGCTTCCTCAAGCCGATCTTCGTCTACAAGTTCCGGAAGGCTGCGCTTTCGTTCCGCCTGGTGCAACAGCAGGAAGGTCAGAGTCGCGCTTGGCTTGATCGTCTTGAGGAACTCGAGATGCCGCGGAGAGGAGTTTGTCCAGACAATGAGCGGTTGGCCATAGCGGGCGATTTTTCCGAAGAACCAGGTCAGGCGGTCGGCGGGATGAGAAGTCGGAGCGTCACTCTGCGAGAGTCCGAGCTCCTGAATGCAGTTGCCCGAGAGTGGCTGCGCATCTCCGTCGAGACGGATCACGGTACCGTTCCAGCCTTCAAAGATGGCTCGGGGCAATTTCGAAAATGGTTCCACTGGAGCGTCCACGGCGATTCGCGCGCCGGGCACGAGCGTCCCGACCGCTTTGGCGACGGATTCCCATGATTGGGCCGCTTCAGCGTCGGTCCAGGCTTGCGTAGGTACCCGGGGGCCGTTCAAAGGCAGCGCACTGAGATCAAGCGGCGTGCGCAGGTACACGGTCATGGAGGCCCATGCCGCGTAGTTGAATTCATTCTTGAACTTGTCGGAGCGGATGCGGACCAGGGCCGACTCGGGGTCGCGGCTGGCGGCCGCGCCAAAGACATCCGCGTAGAAGGCTTCGGCGATCGATTTGGCGTCCATGTTGTGAAGCTCGGCCTGGAAGGAAAGCACCATGGCCGTGTCGCGCCGGTGCAGGCAGAGCGCGGGAGACTCGCCCCACGAGTTTGCGGCCGAGGAATAGCAGCTCCAAAGCAGCGCCATCTTCGTCTCTGCGAATTTATCCGCGATGGTCCATGGTCCGACCTCACCCATCTCGCTGTTGACCGCGTCTCCGTGCGCCTCGATGTGCAGAATGTCGGGATCTCTCCATTTCTCGCGGGTCCACTCCCTGGGCAGCGATTTAAGTGCCCTTTCGGTATTCTTCGGCGTGTCTGGACGAAGATCGGAGAGCACCTTAAGGTCGGCTGGAAACAACGCCGCCTCCAATAAGAAGTCGTCCCAGGCCTGGACGATGGACACGTCGCCGGCGGCGACGAATTTTCCATCCTCGTCATAGAGCCCGGACCAGGGTAAGAGATGAAGCTCGGGCCTATAGGTCTGTATGACGAGTCGCCGAGGAGTGCTGGTGTCGGTGAGAAACTCGCGCAGCTTAGGGCTGAGTCCAGCGAGCTTTTGGTAGAGATCTGCGCCGAAAGAGCGTATGAAGACCGCTCCGCGATAGCCATCGTCGTTGCGGTTGACGTTGCAATCACGTAGACGTCTGACGAAGTCACGCCACTGCTCATCATTACGCGGCGATTGAAAGAACCCTGCCGGTAAAACGTGACCGTCGATGGACAGGTGGACGCCGTATTCGCGTTCGCATGTGAGCGGCTTGCTCTCAACCGGCTGGCCTTTGGGGCCGGTCTTGTCCCCGGGCAGGGTAAAGAGGACGACCGCGGTCTTGCGGGCAATCGGCATGGAGTCAAAGCTAGCATAATGGAAACGCGTTTCATGTAGGATCGCGGGAAAGAAGGTGAGCGAATCATGGTGGCTGAGGGTCAGGGAGCGGGAATGCCAATTCCGATGGGGGTCAGAGCAAACGGTCAGACGCGTCCGGCGCTCTCAGCTGAGGAACTGTTACGGCAGGTTGACGGCATTCCTGCGGATTCTGATGAGGTATTGGCTCGCGGACAAGCAGGCAAGGTACTCGGAGTCGCGGGCAATGTCGACGACCCAATGGACCTGAGACAGACCGGATGGGCGGTGCTCTTCGCCTCCGATGCCGATCCGCTGATTCACGAGAAACTTCAACCACTGCTCGATCTGCGGCAGAAGCAAGTGCAGGACCCAAAGCTGTTCAAGATATTCGAAGGCCGGGAGGGCGTTTTTCCGGGCCAGCCGGCGGACAACTGGGCACGGCAGCGCGGCGTTTCGCTTTCCGCTGCGGTCGACCCTCGCAAGGGAGTGCCGTATTACCTGCTCATCGTCGGGTCGCCACAACAGATCTCGTTTGAATTCCAGGCGCTGCTCAAACTGCAGTGGGCGGTGGGAAGACTGTATTTCGGCGACATCGAGGACTACGGGCGCTATGCGCAGGCTGTCGTCGACTACGAAGCACCGGACTTCCGGCCGGCGCAGCGAAAGAGCGCGGCCGCCTGGGTCACGAAACTCGACGGGGACCCAGCGACAACGATGCTTTCAGATGCTGTCTCTGGCGACTTTCTAAGCGAAGACGACCCGCTAGGACAAAGACGTCATTTCAGCCTGGATTGGTTTGGCGATGGGGAAGCGACCAAGGCGCAGTTAGAAGAGATTTTGCGTGGGAATGCGCCGGGCGGCCCTCCCGCCCTGCTCTTCACCGGCTCTCATGGGGCGGAGTGGCCGATGGACGATCCAGCTGCGCAACGCCAGATGCAGGGCGCGTTGGTGACGCAGGAGTTCGTCCCAGGGACGCCGTTGGGTACAACTAATGTTTTCTCCGCTGGAGATGTACCTAACGATGCGCAGGTACAGGGCATGATGGCATTCATGTTTGCCTGCTACAGCGGAGGATGCCCGACCGAGGACAACTACTTCTTCAAGAAGGACGGCTCGAAGATCCCGGTCGCACCCGAAGCGCTGATAGCCAAGCTTCCGCAGAAGCTCCTCAGCAGGGGCGCACTCGCGGTCATCGCTCACATCGATCAGGCATTCTCGTATATCTTTCAGAATTTAGAGGGGACGCCGCAAGTGCAGTCGATTCGGACTCCGTTGGAGCTGTTGATGAAAGGTGAGAGGGCCGGCCTGGCGGCGGACAGGCTTAATCTGCAGTGGAGCGCGATTGCGGCGCAGGTAGGTGTGGCCCTGGGACGACGGAGAGAGCCCGACTTCAATCCCGAGTCGTTCGCATCCTTGTATATTGCCCGCGACGATGCGCGAAACTATATAGTACTGGGAGATCCAGCGACTTGTTTGCGGGTGAAAGACTTGCAATAAGACGGAATCGCGCGTGAGTCCCTCTATAGGGTAGAGATCTCCTCGATCCGAAAACCTCGGCTCACGGCCTCCTCCCGAAATGCCGCCGTCACGTCGTCTGGTCCGCGCGAAGCGAGATTCCACACGAGGATCGCCCGCACTTCTTCACCCGTCAGGGCTGCCAGCGTGGCTGCCTCGTCAAGGATCGCAAGGTTGGCCGCGAGATAAGATTCATGGCCGGCGGCTTGGTCGGCGGACACTATAAGGTCGCCGTTCTCACTGACAGTTTTGAGAATTCGATCGAAGATCGCTCCCCATTCGTACCCATCATCCTGGCTCTCGGCGGTTAGACCATCGACGACCGACGAGGCGCGAAAACCTGCAGCGTCGCCGGGGAGCACAACGCAACGCCGAAGCCCAAGCTCGCCTGCAATCTCAAGCGCCAAGAGGTCCGCTCCGCGTGCCGCCGAGCAGACCAGTATGGATATCGACAAGGTCTGGAAACACGACCGAATGCGATCAGTGACGGCCTGTACGCTTTCCAGGGGGAAACGCGGCGTGGGCGACTCCTCCGCATCGATACGTCGTCCAGCCAGAGCGGCAATCATCGCATCTGCATTTTATTCCACCTTGCCTTTCGACTCGCGGCATCGCCGACGGGCTGGGCCCTTTGGAAAAACTTCCTAACCGGAAGACCCTTTTCCTGTCTAATGCGCTGAATGGACGAGAGCGACCACGCAATTCGCCGGGCGGTGCTGGCCGGCGACAAGGACGCCTTCGGCGCGCTCGTCGTGCGCTACAGCCAAACTGTCTTTCGCGTGGCCTTTCGGATTACCGGCAATGAAGAGGACGCCGACGAGGTGGTGCAAGAGACCTTCCTCCGCGGCTACAAGAATTTGGCGGACTTTGAAGGACGATCGAGCTTCGCCACATGGTTTTACCGGATCGCGAGCAATTGCGCGCTCGACATGGTGAGCAGAAAGAAAGTCGACGCACAGAGCCGCGTCGCCGAAGAGGCCGATCCGGAGCAAGGAGAGGTCCAGGTGGCCGACATCAAGGCCGGACCGGAAAGGTTGCTCTTAAGCCGTGAGATCGAGGCAAGGCAGCAGGCGGCAATGGAATCTTTGACTGCGACCGAGCGCACCGCTTTCGTGCTGCGGCACATGGAAGATCGTTCGACCGAAGAGATCGCCGCCGCGCTGAACGTCGCTCCAAACGCAGCCAAACAGGCGGTCTTTCGAGCGGTACAGAAGTTAAGGCGGCAACTCGCGCCGCTATGGGTAAACACATGACGGCAAACGCGCAAACACCTAAGCGAAGAAGAACTGATCGAGCACTACTACGGCGAAGATGCACCTGCCGGCAAGGTTGAGCGGCACTTGAAGGCCTGCGCACAGTGCGCCCGGGACTATTCCGCCTTGCAGCGCGACCTGGGAGGGGTGAAAGCGCTGGTTCCTCCTGCGCGCGGCGAGGGCTACGGCGAAGAGGTCTGGCGGTCGATTCGCGGTTCCCTGACGGTGTATGAAGGGCGGAAGTGGAGATGGCCAGGCCTGGGATTTCGCAGGCCGCTCGTGCTCGCCACTGCCTGCGCTCTGCTCATGGTTGCCGCATTTATCGCCGGCAGAGTTTGGCAGGGAAGGCAAGCGCCGCAGACGGTCGCCGTAGGGAGTGATCCACAGGCACGGCAACGGGTGGTGGTTCTTGTTCTGGGCGACCATCTCGACCGGTCAGAGCGTTTGCTGGTCGAGTTGAATCACGCGAATGGACAAGATCCGTCGGAGGCGCTCCCAATCCAAACCGAGGCACGCGAACTTCTCGCCTCCAACCGCCTGCTGCGGCAGAGCGCAAAGCAGAGCGGCGATCCAGAGCTGGATGCGGCCCTCGACCGTCTGGAGCGTTTGCTGGTCGAAGTAGCCAATGAACCAAACGGCCTCACCGAAGCCGATCTGAACAGGCTGAGGCAGGAAATGAATACTGACGGCCTTCTTTTTGATGTTCGAGTTTTACGTTCCCGGGTCACTGAGCAACAGCCCAATGCAGCCGCGGGATTGAAAGGGGTATCTATCTAATGAAAACGAAATCACTGCTTCTCACCACTCTTCTTGGCGGCGTCTTCTCTGCTGCGGTATCGCCGATGGCCTTCGCGACGGAGCTACGGCCCTTCACCTTCGACAACGTTGTCTCGGCAGACACCGCCGGAATGTCCGCCGATGACCAGGCCGCTAAGTCGAATCAGGACGCTCAGTACTCCGACGGGACCCGCGCCATCAATGACGGTCGGTGGGCCGATGCCGAAGCGATCTTCTCCAAGATCGCGCAGCAGAAAGGTGATCGCGCAGACGCGTCGATCTACTGGAAGGCATATGCGGAGAACAAAGAAGGGAAGTCCGCTCTCGCACTCGCGAGCTGCAAGTATCTACGCGACGCGTACCCGCAGAAGCAACTGGATCAACGAGTGCGGCGCGCTGGAGATCGAGATTCGTGGGAAGAACGGCGATCCGGTGCAGCCACAGGCGGAGCAAAATGAGGACCTCAAGCTTCTCGCGCTCAATTCCCTCATGCAGCAGGACGAGGCCCGCGCTCTGCCCATCATTCAGCAGATCCTTACCGGTGATAGTTCCGAGAGGCTGAAGGACAGGGCGCTCTTTGTGCTCGCCCAGGACTCTTCGCCGCAGGCCCAGCAGGTACTTCTTCAGGTGGCTCGCGGCCAGAAGTATCCGGCGCTGCAGAAAAAGGCGATCCAGATGATCGCGGCCACAGGCGGCAAACAGTCGGTGGGCATGCTGGGCGATATCTACCGCCAGAGCAATGATGAACAGGTCAAGAAGGCGATCCTGCAGGCATATCTCATCACCGGCAATCCCGATCCGCTGGTCGAAGCGGCCAGCCACGAAACGGACCCGCAACTTACGAAATCTGCGGTCCAAAGTCTGGGAGCCATGGGAGCGACCTCGCAAATGCTTGATCTCTATCGAAAGACATCGAGTGATGCGACCAAGTCCGACATAATCAACAGCCTGGTTGCCGCAGGGCAAAAGGGCGCCGAGGCTTTAGGCACGATTGCAGCCTCTGAGCAAAACCCGGAGCTGCGCAGAAGGGCGATTCGCAATACCGGTGTCGCGGGAGGCATGGCCGAGGCTCCAACGCTGGTCGCCGCCTACAAGAAGTACACCGATCCCGAGACCAAGAAGGCAGTGATCCAGGCGCTCTTTCTGGCCGGAGACAGCCACGATCTGATCGAGCTTGCCCGAGCTGAGAAAGATCCCGCTCTCAAGCAGGAGATCGTGCAACAGCTCAGCATCATGCAGAGCAAGGAAGCCACCGACTACATGCTGGAAATCCTGAACAACAAATAACAGGCCGCAACCGGAAGGAGTCTATTCCATGAGAACCGCACTTCTCGCGCTCATCGTCACCGCGTCCGCGCTCGGGATTTCCGCCCAGCAACCCAAGACCGTGAACACTCAGTTTCACCTCGGGCCGGTGGGTCCGGGACTGTCCGCGACGGTGGCCCGATTTCAGCAATCCAACGGGCCGCTTTGGGTGGGATATCAGGTGCAGGCTCTTCCGCGAACGCATCTCTCTGCGTGTTCGTCTTGGACGGGATCATCGCAGGTGGAAGATGGATGCTGCAATGAATATCGATTGGAAGACTCGACAGACAATCTGAATACCTCCGACCAGAAGGACGCCGTCAATCCTGTTGTCTACGTACTGCTTCGAATCGATCACGGCGCGATTGAAAAAGTCCGCCTTGCCCCGGCAGGATGCACCTTGAATGCCGGCGGTCTGCCTCTGGAATGGCTCACCGACGTTCAGCCAGAGGACAGCGTGGTCTTCCTCGGCCAGATCGCCGGCAAACGCGGCGACGAAAGGCATGACAAACTTCTCGACGAAAGCCTGGTCGCCGTGAGCATGCACGCTACGCCAAAGGCTACAGAGGTCCTCGCTTCGCTTGCTGCCCCGCCCAACAACGCTCATCTTCGCGAAAAAGCCGCATTCTGGCTGGGCGCGCAGCGCGGGTCACGACGGATACGTCGCGCTCCAGCAACTCGTTCGAAAGAACAAGACCCGAAGCTTCGCGAGAAGCTCGCCTTTGACTTGTCCATCAACAGCGACCCTGCGGCTATCGACGAGTTGATCAGTATGGCCAAGTCGGATTCGGACAGCGGCGTTCGCGGGCAGGCGCTCTTCTGGCTGGCGCAAAAGGCGGGCAAGAAAGCCATCGGCGCATTGCGGGATTCAATGGAGAACGATCCCGATTTCGGGGTGAAGAAGAAGGCAGTCTTTGCGCTGAGCCAATTGCCTAAGGATGAAAGCGTGCCGCAGCTGATTCACGTTGCCGACAGCAATTCGAATTTCGCCATCCGTAAAGAGGCTATGTTCTGGCTGGGCCAGACGAATGATCCTCGCGCCCTGGCCTATCTTGAGGGAGTGCTGAAACGCTGACGCAGCAACGGCGTCGCAGGCTATGGCTATCTTTCCACTGCCATCGCGACCGAGTTGCCTCCGCCAAGACATAACGCCGCGACTCCTTTGTGGACGTCGCGGCGAATCATTTCGTGAAGCAGCGTAACGAGGACGCGAGCGCCGCTGGCTCCGATCGGATGGCCGATCGCGACAGCTCCACCATTGACGTTCACCTTCTCAAGTCCGAGGCCGAGTTCGTAGGTGACGCCGAGCGCCTGCACTGAGAAGGCCTCGTTCAACTCGAACAGGTCCACGTCCGAGATCGCCCAGCCAGCTTTGGCGAGAACCTTCTGAACTCCGGTGACGGGTGCGAGCATGATCCATTTCGGATCGACGCCGCTGGTGGCCTGCGCCCGGATGCGGGCCATCGGCTTCAGACCAAGGGATTCCGCTTTGCTTGCCGACATGACGACGACCGCAGCGGCTGCATCGTTCAAGCCGGGAGCGTTGCCCGCAGTCACCGTGCCGTCCTTCTTGAACGCAGGCCGGAGACCCGTCAGAGCCTCCAGTGAGACATCAGGGCGAATCGATTCGTCTTCCGTCAGGAGTGTCGGCGGACCTTTTTTCGCGGGGACCTCGACTGGAATCACTTCAGGGGTGAATCGCCCTTCCTTCCACGCGGCCGCCGCGCGGCGGTGCGACTGCATCGCAAACTTGTCCTGGCACACCTGAGTGATGGAGTGTTTTTCGGCGACATTTTCGGCGCTGATGCCCATGTGTTGGTCGTTGTAGTGGTCCCACAAGCCGTCGTTGACAACCGAATCGACGAGCGTTCCATTGCCGAGGCGATAACCCTGCCGGGCTTGCGGCAACAAATAGGGCGCGTTGGTCATGGATTCCATACCGCCAGCAACGACGATCTCGGAATTGCCGGTTTGGATGGCCTGGGCGGCGAGCGCCACCGCCTTTAGTCCCGAGCCGCAAACTTTGTTGATGGTCAGAGCGGCGACCTCGTAAGGGAGACCTCCGAAGATCGCGGCCTGGCGCGCGGGGTTTTGTCCGAGGCCCGCGGCGAGAACGTTGCCCATGATGCATTCGTCGATCTGGGCTGGTTCGAGAGCCGCGCGGCGCACGGCTTCGCGGACGACAATTGCGCCGAGTTGCGGGGCAGTCACCGGACTGAGCGCACCTTGAAACTTGCCGACCGGAGTACGAACGGCGGAGACGATAACGACATCTTCCATAGCTACAACATCCTTTGCAGTGGTTCTCGCACGGTTAGGGGTGCGCCGGTGAGCTTTCTGACTTCTTCAATCGTGGTTCCGGGAGCGAGCTCTTTGAGTACAAAACCAGCCGGAGTCACTTGGATTACCGCCAGCTCGGTGATGATGGTGTCGACCACCCTCACGCCGGTCAATGGGAGCGTGCAGGCGGTGAGAATCTTCGGTTCGCCTCGCCTCGTAGCATGTTCCATCGCGACGATCACGCGGCGCGCGCTGGCGACCAGGTCCATGGCGCCGCCCATGCCTTTGAGCATTTTTCCGGGGACCATCCAGTTGGCAAGATTGCCCTGCTGATCGACCTCGAGCGCGCCGAGAATGCTGAGATCGATGTGGCCTCCGCGAATCATCGCGAACGAATCGGCGCTTGAGAAATAGGAGCTGCCGGGGAGTTCGGAGATGGTTTCTTTCCCCGCATTGATCAGGTCAGGGTCTTCCTCGCCTGCGATCGGATAAGGGCCGACGCCGAGCATGCCGTTCTCGGACTGCAGGATGACCTCGATTCCCGGCGCAACGTAGTTGGCGACCATGGTGGGAATGCCGATGCCGAGGTTGACGTAATATCCATCGCGCAGTTCCTGGGCGGCGCGCCGGGCGATGATCTCGCGTGGATCAAGGGCTATCGGAGAGGACACGGTCATTGGGATGCTCCCGCGCCGGGCCGTGTAGTTCTGCGCTCGATTCGTTTTTCGACGGTAGCGTTTTGCAGAATGCGCTGCACGTAGACGCCTGGCGTCACCACGCAATCCGGATCGAGTACGCCTGGTTCTACCAATTCTTCAACCTCGGCGATGGTGCATTTGGCCGCCGCAGCCATCATGGGATTAAAGTTGCGCGCCGTCTTGCGGTAGATGAGATTCCCGACGCGATCACCCTTCCACGCCTTGATGAACGCGAAGTCGGCGGTCAGTGCGTGTTCCAACAGATACTGGCGCCCGTTGAACTCGCGCACCTCTTTGCCATCGGCGACGACCGTGCCGACACCGGCCGGAGTATAGAAGGCCGGAATTCCGGCTCCGCCGGCGCGAATACACTCCGAAAGAGTTCCCTGCGGTATCAGCTTCAGGTTGAGACGCCCTGCCATCACCATCTCTTCGAGCAGCTTGTTTTCGCCCACATAGCTCCCGATGTGCGAGGCGATCATACCGGCCTCGAGCATCAGCCCCATTCCGAAGCCGTCGACGCCCACGTTGTTGCTGATCGTGTGCAGGTTGCGGGGGTTCTTGCGCACCAGGGCCTTGATCAGCGTTTCGGGGATGCCGCAAAGGCCAAAGCCGCCAACCATAATGGTGGCGCCATCGGGAATATCGGCAACCGCCGCATCGAAGCTGTCGAATACTTTATTCATGATTTATGTTGCGATCAGTTGCCCTACCGCCTCCGGCGCGGACAAACAGCTTCTTTATACAGGCTTTCGGGGAGGTTGCGCATCTTCCCCTTTCCCGATACGTTCACGCCGATCGCGTACCTGACTCTTCGTCGCGTGCCGAATTCACCGGGCAATGAAGGATACGCACGTCGCGCGGGATTTACCATTGCTGCATGTCCGACATTACGCTTGCTCCACTCGCTTCTCCTGAGGTCCTGGCCCGTGCCCGCAAGATCAAGCTGTTCCTGATGGATGTCGACGGCACGCTCACCGATGGTGGCGTCTGCCTGATCTCGACTCTCGCTGTCGATGGATCGGCGCCTGCCACCGTCACCGAAATGAAAGTCTTCAACGCCCAGGATGGACAGGGCCTGTCGCTGGCCCACACTATGGGAATTCAGACGGGCTTCATCACTGGACGCCACTCGCCTGCAGTCGCCCAGCGTGCCAAAGAGCTAAAAGTTACATTTGTCTATCTTGGCCAGGCAAAGAAAACGCAGGCATTTGAGGAATGTCTGGAGAAGGCCGGGGTGGCCGAAGATGAAGTGGCCTATATGGGCGACGATCTGCCGGATATTCCGCTCGCGCGAAGGGCTGGTCTCGCCGTTTGCGTTGCCGACGGCGCGCCCGAGCTAAAGGCCGTCTGCCATTACACGACGAAGCGGCTAGCCGGCCGTGGCACGGCCCGCGAGGTCGTCGAGCTTATCCTCAAGGCGCAGGGGCGATGGGAAGAAGCCGTGCCACAGGCGCTTGCCTGAACATCGAGGCTTGGTCGTCCTCTCGCCATCTCGCATACAATTCCCGGTGAAGCCATTTCCCTGGTTGAGGAGCGCTTGTGAATTCAGTGTGCCGCAGTGTTGTCGCTGTGACTGTCTCTACCATGGTCTCTCTGGCTCATGGCCAATTGGAGGGCAGCAAGCCAGACACGCAGCCTGCTCATCACCCAGTCCCTGCGATTCAGGACACGGAGACGCTGGCCCAGCGTGATGCGCGCATGCAGTGGTGGCGCGAGGCGCGCTTTGGGATGTTCATCCATTGGGGGCTGTATTCGATTCCGGCCGGGACCTGGGATGGTAAGCAGATTCCTGGCATCGGCGAGTGGATCATGAACAACGCCTCGATCCCGGTTGCGGACTACAAGGCGCTGGCCCCGCAATTCAACCCGACGAGCTTCAGCGCCCACGATATTGTCGCTCTCGCCAAATCGGCCGGCATGAAATACATCGTAATCACGTCGAAGCATCACGACGGCTTCGCAATGTTCAAGTCGCAGGCCAATGCGTTCAACATCCACGACGCGACGCCATTCAAGCGTGACCCGCTCGCGGAGTTGGCGGAAGAATGTCGCAAGCAGGGAATCAAGCTCGGCTTCTATTATTCGCAGGACCAGGACTGGACCGCGCCCGGCGGCTCTGCCTACAAGACAGGAAATCACGATTCGCCGACTCATCACTGGGACAAGGCGCAGGACGGCGATTTCGACACTTATCTTCACACCAAGGCGATTCCACAGATAAAGGAGCTGCTGAGCAACTACGGTGAGTTTCCGGCGGTGATCTGGTTTGATACTCCGACCGTCAACATGACGCCGGAGCGCGCCGCCGAGATCGTCACGCTGCTTAACCAGCACCCGAACCTGATATGGAACAACCGTCTGGGAGGCACGTACAAGGGCGACACTGAGACACCTGAACAATACATTCCGCCACAAGGCTTTCCCGGTCGTGACTGGGAATCGTGCATGACAATCAACGACACTTGGGGATATAAGTCCTACGACCTGGACTTTAAGTCGACCGAGACGCTGCTGCGCAACCTCATCGACATCGCCAGCAAGGGCGGGAACTATCTGCTCAACATCGGGCCAGATTCGAAAGGTGTCGTGCCCGCCGCGGAGGTCGAACGCCTTCATCAAATGGGTGCGTGGCTGGCGGTCAACGGCGAGGCCATCTACGGAACGAGTCCGACGCTCTTCGGACCTGAGGCCGGAGCCTTCAGCGGGACCGAGAAAGACAAGAAGGGAAATCCGAAATTCATTTCCTCATGGGATTGGCGCTCCACCACCAAGCCGGACAAGATCTATGTTGAGATATTCAAGTGGCCGACTGGTTCCTTCCACCTCGACAAGCTACCGCGAAAGGTCTCTGACGCCTATCTGCTGGCCGATTCGGCGCATACACCGCTGAAGTTCACCCAGACCGGCGATGGCCTCGATGTGCAGTTGCCAGCACAGGCGCTGGATCCGATTGCCACCGTTTTGGTGCTCGACACTCCGAAATAGCTTTGGCTTAGGCAGCCAGGTATTTCCTCAGCGGCTCCCAATAACGCAACGGCCACCCCGCGTTGAGGCTGTCGTACTTCCCTTCGGGAAAGCCGGTGTGGTCGAGAATGATGACGGTGTCCGAGCCCTGCGGCTTTAGCTCGAACCTGACGATGGAGTAAACCCCAGGGTCCCAGTGGCTCGGACGCCATGCCTGAACGATTCGCTGGTTCGGGATAATCTCGACGTTTCGGCCCTCAATTAGACCGCCGAATGTTTTGAAGGCTCCGCCGGGTTTGCGGTCGATTTCAGCCGGCATCCCGGTAAACGTAGCAAAAAATTTGGAGTCGAGCAGCAAATCGAAGAGACGCTGAGGGCTGGCTTTGAAGGCGGTCTCCTGATGAAGGAAGGTGCGGCCTTGGTTGGCTGGGTTGGATGGCGGCTCCTGCATTTGCGGCGTTGGTGTCTGGGCCAGAATGATTGGGCCTGCAGTCACGCCGCCGAGGGTAGCTGCAATTCCGACGAGCATCCGCCGCCGTGTCGGCAAAGGCTCAACTTTAGGCGAAGTCGGTTTTTCATGCATGATACCCTTCCTTCGGCTCGGCCAGGCGACGATCTAACGTTAAGCCACACGGGCTTGCACAGACTTATCGACATCGTAGTTCAAAGCGACAATACCGGCCCGATAAACCTTGTGTGATGTGAGAGCCAGCTTGATTCGCCCTGTCGTCGGAGGCAAGAGCGGAATTCCGCCCCCGAGAAGAATGGGGACGATCGCGATCTCCACGGAGTCAACGAATCCGGCCTCAGCCAAGCTGCGGAAGAGCGACCCTCCGCCGAAGAGCCAGATGTCTTTCCCGGGCTCGTCTCGAAGCGCGGCCACGGTCTCCTCAAGTTTCTCCGCCACTACCCTGACCCGCGGATGTTCGACTGGCTTCAACGTGCGCGAAACAACGACAGTCTTCATGCCCGGTGGCAATCCATACCCAGAGTTGAGCACGACTTCGTAGGTCCGGCGTCCCATGAGTGCGGTATCAAACTGACTGAACAGCTCGCCGAAATCGATCGCGGGATCGGTGACGATCCAATCAACCTCTCCGTTCGGACCGGCGATGTATCCGTCCAAGCTCGCGGCGACCTGGTAACGAATTCTCCGCATTGCAACCTCGGTGTGAATTCTAAAGCAGAGTGGGCGGCCGAGGCGCGAGAGAAATGTGCGGCGTTTCCGCGATGCTTCAGGTAGTTTGAAGAGAACGGCCCCGGCAAGCGGCTCTGCGCCTTCGTCGGCTGCTACGCAGCGTGGGCCGCCAGCTTGGTGCATGCGCGAGGGTGGATGAGCATACAGGTGGCGCTGAAACACCGAACACACTACCAGTATGACAAACTGGTTTCGCTCGGTCCGCAGACGGTGCAGTTGCGGCCGGCGCCGCACTGCCGAACACCTATCCTGAGCTACTCCTTGCAAGTGACGCCGACGGACCGTATTTTGAACTGGCACCTCGACGCCCACTCCAATCATCTGGCGCGGATGCTGTTCCCAAGCAAGACCAATGAATTTGTGGTGGAAGTCGATCTTGTGGCGGACCTGTCTCCGGTGAATCCCTTCGATTTCTTCCTGGAACCTGGATTCGAGAATTTTCCGTTCGCTTACTCCTCCGATTTGGTGAAAGATCTTGCGCCCTACCTCGATGTCGGTCCCGCCGGTCCTCGACTGCTGAGGTTTCTTGACAGTCTCTCGACAGGCAAGTCGCCGAGCGATAGACAGGGAACGGTCAGCTTTCTCGTCGATCTGAATCACAAGGTTCGGGACGAAGTGGGCTACCTGACGCGGTTCGATCCCGGAGTCCAGAGCAGCGAGCACACGCTTGAATGCCGCACCGGCTCCTGCCGGGATTCAGCGTGGCTTTTAGTGGAGATACTTCGGCATCTGGGTATCGCGGCGCGGTTTGTTTCGGGATACCTCATTCAGCTCGCGTCGGAAGAGAGCGTATCCGGCGATGGAACGAAGGAGGGAGTGAAGTCTGACTCCGCTGACCTGCACGCCTGGGCTGAAGCCTTCCTGCCCGGGGCGGGCTGGATCGGTATGGATCCGACCTCCGGCCTCTTCGCCGGTGAGGGACACATCCCGCTGGTATGCACGCCAAACGCGGCGAAGGCCGCTCCGATCGGAGGCACGGTCGAGCCGGCCAAGGTTGAATTGGATTTTTCCATGTCGGTGCGTCGCATCAATGCTCCCTCATCGCTTGCCAAGCCGTTTACAGACGAGGAGTGGGAACAAGTGCGAGCCGTTGCTCACGCGGTCGACGCGGAGCTGGAGGCGCAGGATGTTCGCCTGACTATGGGTGGCGAGCCCACCTTCGTCGGCATCGACGAACCCGAGAGCCGACAATGGAACCTCGACGCACTGGGCGCACTGAAGCGCACTCGTGGACTGGCCCTGATTCGTGGCTTGCGCGAGAAGAGCGCGGCCGGCGCAATGCTGCACTACGGGCAAGGGAAGTGGTATCCCGGCGAGCCGCTCCCGCGCTGGGCCCTGAGTTGCTATTGGCGTCTCGACGGGGTCGCAATTTGGGAGAGCATCGATTGGATCGCCCGCGAAGAAGACGATCACGGTTTTGGCGTGAAAGATGCTTTCGAGTTTGCGCAGGCGCTTACGCGGCGACTCGAAGTGAGCGGCGAGAATCTTTTGCCCGCGTTCAATGCAGGTGGCTCAGAGGAGCCTGCCGGTTACGTGCTGCCGCTGCGTCGACGCCAACATGGCGGTCGCCTTCGCTGGTCGAGCCAGCTATGGTTTCCCCGTTCCGAGCCGTTGTTGCTGTCTCCAGGAGATTCGCCCATCGGTTATCGCATTCCCACCGAGGCGATGCCCTGGGTTGCGCCCGACGAAGTGCAATACGACTTCGATGCGCCGCCACATGAGGACCGGGCCAAGCTTTCTACAGCTCCGGCGCGGCGACCAGATCTCTTTGCCGTAGAACCCGATCCCGATCCTTTGCCACCGCTCTCGAGCACTGCGGAGAGTGCGACTGAACTCATTCGTCCATCGCTCTGCGTTCAGGGGCGGGATGGGCGTCTGCATGTCTTTCTGCCATACGCCTCGAAGCTCGCAGATTATCTTGACCTGGTCGCGGCTGTGGAAGATACATGCCAACACCTGCAAAAGCCGGTCTGGCTGAAGGGCTATCCACCACCATTCGATCCGCGACTCCGGTTCTTTAGCGTTACTCCCGATCCCGGTGTCCTCGAGATAAACCTGCCCCCCGCCAGTAATTGGGACGAGCTTGAACATACGAACACCGTGCTCTTCGAAGAGGCACACAAGAACCGCTTAACAGCCGAGAAGTTCGGCTATGACGGAACGCAACTCGCTACTGGAGGCGGCAGCCACATCGTGATCGGCGGAGCGAGCGTTGCGGACAGTCCCTTGCTGCGTCGCCCGGATCTGCTGCGTAGCATGATCGCTTTCTGGCAGAACCATCCGTCGCTCTCGTACTTATTCTCCGGTATGTACGTCGGGCCGACGAGTCAGTATCCTCGCGTGGACGAAGCGCGTATGGATGCCTTGTATGAATTGGAGCTGGCATTCACGCAGCTCCTTGCCGGCGTATGTCCGCCATTTATCCTCGATGGCCTCTTCCGAAACCTGCTTGTCGATGTGACGGGCAACTCTCACCGCGCCGAGTTCTGCGTCGATAAGCTTTTTCCGCCGGAGGGCACGGGTTTACGCCTCGGGCTGCTGGAGTTACGTGCCTTTGAGATGGCGCCTCATCTTCGCATGGGACTGATGCAAATGTTGTTGGTTCGAGCGTTAGTCTGTCTCTTCTGGAAGCTCCCATTTGAGAGTAGCCTGGTTCGCTGGGGAACGGCGCTCCACGACCGCTTCATGCTGCCTCATTTTGTCGAGCGGGATTTTGCGGAAGTGCTCAGCGAGTTGCAGCGGGCTGGCTTCGCCTTCGACCCGAAGTGGTTTGCCGCGCAACACGAATTTCGCTTTCCTAAGATCGGGTCGATCAATGCGGCCGGTGCCGAATTGGAACTTCGACATGCGCTTGAACCCTGGAACGTCCTCGCCGAAGAGACCACCTCGGGAGGAACCGTACGCAGCGTCGACTCTTCGCTGGAGAGGATTCAGGTGAAGCTTTTCGGCGTTGTGGCTGAAGGCCGTTATGCTGTCGCTTGCAATGGGCGCAAGGTGCCGCTTACTCCGACCGGCAAGTTGGGTGAGTCTATCGCCGGGCTGCGCTATCGAGCGCGGATGCTCTCGTCTACGCTGCATCCTACCATTCCAGTGCACATGCCGCTGGAAT
Organism: uncultured Acidobacteriaceae bacterium; assembly: GCA_963826855.1. Lineage (GTDB taxonomy): Bacteria > Acidobacteriota > Terriglobia > Terriglobales > Acidobacteriaceae > Acidisarcina. The sequence continues at coordinate 273,325 of CAWGZE010000022.1, read as the reverse complement.
TTAAACTGATCGATCTCTGGAGCGGGCTTTCCGTTGGCCGATGTACTTATCATGCCGGCCCCCCCGACGGGAGTATTTACAGCAGCCGCCCAGCCAATGCCACCGAAGCGAAGGAACGCCGTCTGGCCCGCTTTCAGGTTTCAGCCGACGTTCCCTTCCCGACGGCTGTGCCACCGGACGAGACTAACCCGGTCTTCTCGATGACTCTCGATATGCGCCGTCCCGCGCCTGGCGCGGAAACCTCCACGAATCATGCAAGGACAGAGCGGTGACCACGGACCTCTATCAGAATCTGCTCCGCTACGGCGCAGCTTACGATGAGTGGTCCGAAGACGGCGTGACGCCGCGCCCTCACTGGGCGCACCTGATGGAGTCGCTGCGCGAGATCGGGCCCGACGAGCTGGGCCGTCGCTGGAGCCGCGCAGAGCGCCGCATCCGCGAGAACGGGATCACTTACAACATCTATGGCGACCCGCTCGGGGCCAATCGTCCCTGGCGCATAGACATCATTCCGCTTCTGATTCCAGCCGAAGAGTGGCGGTCGATCGAGGCTGGCATTACACAACGAGCGCAGTTGCTCAGCCTGCTCGTCGAAGACCTCTACGGAGCGCAGGCGCTGCTGGCGCAAGGCCATTTTCCAGCCGCGCTGCTCTATGCCAATCCGGCATTTCTTCGGCCTCTCGTGGGTGTACGGGTGCCAGCTCACACTTATCTTCACATGCTCGCAGTCGATCTTGCGCGCTCGCCCGATGGCCAGTGGTGGGTCTTGTCCGACCGGGCGCAGGCGCCCTCGGGGAGTGGCTATGCGCTCGAGAACCGCACCATCGTCTCCGACGTGTTGCCCGATCTCTTTCGCACTTCCAATGTGTTACGCCTTGCGCCCTTTTTCCGCGCACAGCGCGAAGTGCTTACCGGCCTGACGGAACGCGACAATCCGCGCATTGTGCTGTTGACGCCGGGTCCGCATAACGAGACCTATTTTGAACACTCTTATCTCGCCCGGTATCTGGGTTTCACGCTGGTCGAGGGCGCCGATCTGACGGTGCGTGACCGGCACGTCTTTCTCAAGACGATCGATGGGCTGGAGCAGGTCGACGTTATCCTCCGCCGCGTGGACGACAGCTTCTGCGATCCGCTTGAGCTGCGCGGTGAATCGTTGCTCGGCGTACCAGGATTGGTGGACGCCATTGTCGCCGGCAATGTGAGAGTGGCCAACGCGCTCGGCAGCGGAGTGATCGAGACCGCCGCGATCATGCCCTTTCTTCCTGGGCTCTGCCGTCGTCTGCTAGGCGAGAAGCTCAAGCTGCCCTCCGTCGCAACCTGGTGGTGCGGACAGGAATACGCGCTCGACTGGGTGCTGGGCCATCTCGATTCGGTGGTGGTAAAGCCGGCTTTTCCCTCGCGTGGGATGGAGCCGGTCTTCGGCTCCGAGCTGCCGCAGGCGAAAAAGGGAGAATTCGCCAGGCAGCTGCGCGAGCGTCCACACGAGTACGTCGCGCAGGAGCAGGTCACGCTTTCAACCGCGCCGGTATGGGAGAACGGATGCCTCAACTCCCGCAGTGTTGTGCTCCGCACTTACGTGCTCAACACCGGCAGCGGATGGGTTGCCTTTCCAGGCGGCCTCGTCCGCGTAGCCGAGGCCGAGGGCTCTGTGGTCTCGATGCAGCGTGGCGGCCACAGTAAAGACGCCTGGGTGCTTTGGGACGGCCCCATCGACACCTTCAGCATGTTGCGTCCGCGCAGCGAACCGGTGGAGTTGCGCCGTCTGCCCAGAGTGGTGCCGAGCAGTGTGGCCGACAACGTCTTCTGGCTGGGACGCTATGCGGAGCGCGCCGAAAACAAGGCCCGCATCCTGCGCGCAATCGTCTCGCGCGTGCGACGCGCCGAGGAGCCGGAGTTGGCCTGCCTTGTCCGGCTGCACAGCTGCCTTGATTCGCGTTACAGCAAGCTGCCCAAGGCGAAAAAGGTCCACCCGACCGCCATAGAACTTGAAAAAGAACTCACGTCACTGCTAAGCGACACCAGACGGCCCGATAGCCTGGTCTGTACCTTAGCTGAAATCTCTCGCGTCGGTGGCAATGTCCGCGAACGCCTGTCCGCTGACATGATGTTCCTCATTGGCCGACTGCGCGACTCGATGCAGAGCGAAGCGGCCGCTCAGTTTCTCGAGTATCCAGCGATGCTCACCGCCTGCCTGGAACTTCTCTCGGCCTTTTCTGGGATGGAGCGGGAAAACATCAACCGCGGGCTAGGCTGGATATTTATGAGCCTGGGCCGTCGCCTGGAGCGTGCGATGTATCTCGCGCGGCAGTTGCGGGAAATCACCATCCCGCTCGCCGAGCAGGACGCGGCCCTGCTCGAATGCCTGCTCGAAGTGGCAGACAGCTCGATGACCTATCGCTCGCGTTATTACACCACCTTGCAGCCACTTGCGGTGCTCGACGTGCTCATGGCGGACGAGACCAATCCCCGCTCTTTGGATTTCCAGTTGACCCACATCATCGAGCTCTTTGAGAAACTGCCGAGGCATTCGCCATACGATCTCGAAGCGATGCGAGAACAGCTCGTGATGCTTCGTGGCTTCGATCTGCGCGAGTTCAAATACGCTTTGCCTGATGCTCCGGTTGTGAGCGGGACGAACGGCGCCGCCGCGGGCCTCGGCCGCCTGGAACATTACCTCAGGGGTTTGGAGGCATTGCTCCCTCATTGGTCCAATAACCTCTCCGGCACCTATTTCAGTCACGCGCGTAGCCTGCCGATCACTATAGGGCAATAATTTCTCACGATGATTTATAGAATCGTCCACCGCACCACATATCGATACAAATTTCCCGTCTCGCTCGGCAATCATGTCGCGTGCCTGAAGCCCCGCGGCCTGCCGAATCAAACGCTCCTGCGCAATGCCCTCAGTATCCAGCCTTCCCCCGCCACGCTGACCGAGAGGCTCGACTATTTTGGTAACACGCTTTGCTTCTTCACCGTGCAGGAGCCACATCGGGAGCTTGTGGTCGAGACGTGCAGCGAGGTGGTGATGGATGGCGCGCCCACGCCCGAGGTCAAAGGACCAGAAGCAAATCTTGCCTGGGAAGATGTTGCCAAGTTTCTGGGTGGCGAGCGCAGTCCAGCGGCCATGGAAGCCTGCCAGTTCTCCTTCGAGTCGCCGCGCATTCGCGCCCGGCCGGAATTTGCCGCCTACGCCCTGCAGTCGTTCATTCCCGGACGGCCGATGGTGGAGGCGCTGCTCGATCTCACCGCCCGCATTCACACTGACTTTCGTTTCGATTCGAAGTCAACCAACGTTCGCACACCCACCGAAGAGGTCTTCAAGAAGCGCCGCGGCGTCTGCCAGGATTTTGCCCACGTGCAGATCGCTTGCCTTCGCTCCATCAATCTCGCCGCTCGGTACGTCAGCGGCTACCTGCGCACCTACCCCCCTCCAGGCAAGCCAAGGCTCATCGGCGCCGATGCGTCGCATGCGTGGGTTTCCGCTTATTGCCCAGGCATCGGCTGGATCGATGTCGACCCAACCAACAACGTCGTCCCTTCCGATGGCCACGTCACCGTTGCCTGGGGTCGCGATTATGGCGATGTTAGTCCGCTGCGGGGGCTGATCCTGGGCGGCGGCGCGCATACGCTGAAGGTCGGGGTGGATATGGAGCCGGTTGAGGCTGCGCCACAAACGCCGTCACGACAAGGCCAATAATCAACGCGCATATTTCTTCATTACCTTCTGCAACTCATCAGGCGGAAGTCCAATCACAGTATGGCCATCGATCCCAGTCATCGTCTTCCCGGCCACCAGTGCGTTCACGATTGCCTCTTCTGTGGCCTCGACGGTCGCGTTGAAGAGCGGGCTGATGCGTTCGTTCGCGACGGTCTGGATAGTGTGCGGACTTGGGCTCTCGTTCCAGGCGTGTGGGTTCGCAGTTGAGAAGGCGATAAAAATGTCTCCCGAGCCGTTGCCCGAGGTCGATCCAGTGCGCGCCAGCCCCATCGTCGCTCTTCTTGCGAGCCGCTTGAGTTGGCCTGGCAGCAGCGGCGCATCGGTTGCAACGACGATGATGATCGAGCCAACGTCGCCTTCGGTTTCGCCGCCTTTGCCGTCGTGAAACATCGCATAGGGGACGTTCTGCGAAATCTCTTTGCCGACGGGAACTCCGGCGATAGTGAGCTGCGGTCGTCGTCCGCAGTTGCACTGGACGAGCACGCCCACGGTATAGCCGCCGTCCTCTTTGCTGAGGACGCGGGAGGCGGTGCCGTCCCCGCCCTTGAATCCGTAACAAATCATCCCGGTGCCCCCACCCACGCCGCCTTCGGGGACCGTGCCGCCGCGTGCATTGTCCATCGCGCTGAAAACGTTTTCGGGTTTTACATGAAAGCCGTTGATGTCGTTGAGGTAGCCATCCCAGGTCTCGGCTACGACCGGGAGCATTCCGTCCTCAGCCAAAGGCGAATTGTGTTTCAGCTCCCAGGCGATTATTGCGTCGCGGACAACGCCGACGCTGTGTGTGTTGGTGATCGCGATCGGTGTTTCGAGAAAGCCCGACTCTTCGACCCATGTTGTGCCCGTCATTTCTCCGTTGCCATTTTGCGCGAACCATCCAGCGTAGACTGGATCGGGATTTTCCTTGCCACGGGGAAAGATGACCGTCACGCCAGTTCGCACCGGCCCCACGCCGACCTTCAACGGGCCGTCTCCGGAGATCAGCGTTGTGTCGCCGACTTCGACTCCTCTCACATCCGTGATCGCATCCAGTGAGCCGGGCGTGCCGTCGAAGGGAACGCCGAGATCGCGAGCACGAGGTGGAGTTTGCGCATGGGCGACGGAGGCAAGAGAGAGGACCAGCAATGCCGACGAGAAGACACGTCTGGCGGAGCGCCTGATGGATGCGATGTTGGTTTTCACTGGGCCGAGGGGAAGTCCACGATATTCAAGTCCATTGGATATTGTTCCTGACGCGGGCTTGGCGCGGGGAACATTCCCTTGCTCCAATCGCCTTCAACCCCGGTCGCTTTGGCGAAGTCCGATAGAAAGATTTGTCCGGCAAGCGCGAACGAGTCGATGGTGTAGGGAATGCCGTTCGAGCAGAGCACCGACGGACTCTCCATCAAGTGGAAGTGCAGGTGAGGGCCGGAGGTGTTGCCGGTGTTGCCAAGTTTCGCCAGTACCTGGCCGCGTTTGACTCGATCGCCGACTGACACCTGAACCGAGTTCTTCTGCAAGTGGGCGTAAAAGGCATACACTCCATGGCCGAGATCAATCACGATGTGGTTCCCGTCGACGTTCTGCACGTTAATAGTGCGTGGGTCGGGCAGAGTACCCGGCTTCTGGTCATCGAGGTTATCGAGTCGATCCACGACCGTGCCGTTGGCGACGGCCAGGACGCCTGCGCCGTAATCGGGGTACTGATGCACCTCCGAGCCGTCGCCCTCTGCCAGTCGGCCTTCCTTGTCGAGTTTCATCCAATCGATGGCGAAACGCTGCGCAAAGTAAATGCCTCCGTTGCATCCCAAGCCACTCGGCCGGTGAGCGCCAGCTTCGCCGCAACATCCATTCACCGCAACCCAGCCGTCGCCGGCGAGGGGAGGTCCAATGTGCGGCAGCTTGGCATTGACGTCGATTGGGGCAATTATGTAGCTCAGCGCCACCGGGGTTTGCGGCTTGCGACTCGGCATCGGTGTGCCGAGCATTTGAATGCTGTGCATCACCCGCGCCGGCATCTCGGTCGTAGGTTCAAGAGCGAAGTCGATCAGAAGGAGCCGCGTTCCGCTGGCCTCAATCGTGGGACTGTCTACAGGCGCAGAGCCGGAGGTGCGAAGGCGAGACGTCAGGTCTGCGCCATTGAAAGTCGCCAGAGCTTGCGCGGGGTTCGCTGCGTCAATCACTTCGACTTTCTCCAGTGTGGCGGGCGTCGCACTTGCGTTTGTGAAGACCAGCTCGTAGGCAAGGTGGATCTTCCCATCAGTTCCGGGAAAAGGACGAGTGTTTGAGGTAAGCGCGGAGCCAACGAGCGGAGTGAATTGATCGGAGGTTACGCCAGCGTGCGCATAGAGCGCGGCTGCGACCAAAAAAGCTGCAAGAGAGGAGTTGGCCTGCATCGCCTGAATTATACTGCCGCCCGTCGAGACAGCATTGAGAACCGAAACCACGGAAAGGAGTTATGTGAGTTTACAAGCGCGAAATTCAGCGCTATGGTTTGCTGTCAGGCAAATTAGATAGGAAACAATTTCTGGAGACAACCATGACGCATCGCCTTAGGAGGGCAATTTCCCTCATTTGCTTCGCTTCGGCGGTCTTGCTCGGTGTCGTGTCCGCAACAGCGCAATCCGCGCCAACCGCAGATTCCATCGTCAACAAGATGACTTCGGAACAGAAGATCGATTACATCGGCGGGACCGGCTTCGCCATTCGCGCGGTGCCTGATCTCGGATTACCCGCGTTGGAGATGTCGGACGGGCCAGTTGGTGTGCGCAGCAATTTGGGCTTTCCCTCGACAACTTACACTGCGGGCATTGCTCTCGCGGCGAGCTGGGATCCAGAGCTAGCGGAGCGGGTCGGCGCGGGAATCGGCAAGGATGCGCGGGCGCGCGGCATCCACTTTATGTTAGGGCCCGGAATCAACATCTACCGGTCGCCGCGCAATGGACGCAACTTCGAGTACTTTGGCGAAGATCCGTTCCTCTCGGCTGCGATGGCGGTTGGGTACATCGAGGGCATGCAGAAGCAGGATGTGAGCGCCACGGTCAAGCACTTCCTGGGCAACAACTCCGAGTATCTGCGCCATGACTCGAACTCGATCATCGACGAGCGCACTATGCGTGAGATCTATCTTCCTGGCTTTGAGGCCGCGGTGAAGAAGGCGCATGTTGGGGCGGTCATGGACTCCTACAACCTGACCAACGGCGAGCACATGACGCAGAACGGCAAGCTGAACACCGATCTTGTCCGCAAGGACTGGGGATTCGACGGCATTATGATGTCGGACTGGGTGGCGACTTACGATGGCGTTGCGGCGGCGAATGGCGGACTTGATGTGGAGATGCCGACTGGCGCATTCATGAACCGAAAGAACCTGCTGCCCGCGCTTCAGTCCGGCAAGGTGACGCAGGCTACGATCGACGAGAAGATACGGCACATCGTGGATACGGCGAACCGCTTCGGCTGGCTCAATCCAGGCTACAGCCAGACGGATTCGTCACTCTCTACTTACAGTCTCGCCGATCAGGCCGTTTCGCTGGATGAAGCGCGCGAAGGCATCGTGCTGCTCAAGAACGAAGGCAAGCTGCTGCCGCTGGACAAGTCGAAGATCAAGACCATTCTGGTGATTGGGCCTGATGCGTATCCGGGCGCTCCAGTTGGGGGCGGCAGCGCGGGCGTCGCGCCGTTCCACAACGTGAGCGCGCTTGAGGGCATTGGAGCCGAGGTCTCACCAGGAACGACGGTGCTCTACGAGCGTGGACTGCCGACGCTGAGCTCACTTGCGGGTATGACGAACTTCATGACCGAGGCGCAGAACGGCAAGCCTGGATTGACGGTCGAGTATTACGACAACAAGGACTTGTCGGGAAGTCCGGCGAAGACGGCGAACGTGCACAACATCAATGATCCGGGCAAGACCTGGCAGTCGATGATGGCTGACCTTGCGAACCTCTTGAACATGATGTCCAACGCGGCGAAGCCGCCATCGGCTTCACGGCGATGGACTGGTTATTATGTCGTGACCAATCCCGGAACGTATGAGATTGCGCTGCAGAATCCTGGCGAGGCGAACGGCGATCGGCTGTATGTCGATGGGAAGACTGTGATCGACAACTGGAGGCTCTCTCGCGCTTATCAACCGCATGTGACCCTGCAGCTTTCGGCTGGGCCGCACAAGATCTTGGCGGAAGACTGGCAGGATTCGCCGATTGGCGGCGAACTGAGAATTGCGATCTTCGATCCGAAGACGCTGGTCTCAGCGAAGGTGAAGGAAGAGGCGGCGAAGGCGGATGCAGTCGTGATCGCTGCGGGTTTCGATGCGGAGAGCGAGGGCGAAGGCGCTGACCGGACTTTCGATCTTCCGTTTGGGCAGGACCAACTGATTCAGGAGATTTCGGCGCAGAACAAGAACACGATCGTCGCGATCACCTCAGGCGGGAATGTGGATTCGGAGTCGTGGATCGGCGGGGTGCCAGCTTACTTGGAGCTCTGGTATCCCGGCGAGGCTGGTGGCACGGCGCTGGCGGAGGTCCTCTTTGGCGAGGTGAATCCGTCGGGGCATTTGCCGGCGACGTTTGAGAAGAAGGCGGAGGACAATCCGACTTACAACAACTACTATCCCGAGGGCGACTCGATCCATGTCACATATAAGGAAGGGATCTTTGTCGGCTATCGCGGGTATGAACATAACAATGTCACGCCGCGGTTTCCGTTCGGCTACGGGCTGTCTTATACCACTTTCAAGTTTGCGAACCTGACGGTGGCTCCCGATGGGAGCGCAGCTGGGACGTTCAATGTCGCCTTCGACGTGACCAATACCGGAGACAGGGCGGGGGCGACGGTTGCTCAGGTCTATGTCGCCGACCCGCAGGGCAGCGTGCCCGAACCTCCTAAGCAGCTGAAGGGCTTCTCCCGAGTGACGCTGAAGCCGGGCGAGACGCAGCACGTCACGGTGACGCTCGATCCGCGCGCATTCGCCTTTTACGACACAGCGACGAAGAAGTGGGCGATCACGCCGGGCGACTTCGGTGTGCTGGTCGGCGATTCGTCGGCTGACATTGCGCTTAAGAGCTCGGTGTCGGTTTCGGGGGTCGCGGCAACGGCTTTGCGGTAGGCGGCTATGGGGAGGGTACCCCCCCTTCCCCATAGGATTTCGTGCCTTTCAGCCCTGGCGTTTGAAGTTGGGGAAGCTTCCCCGCTTCCCCGCTAGGTGAGGCGTCCTCACTTCAGATGCCCACTCCTGTGGACCAATCTAGGTCGGCTTGGCATTGTCAGGTGCGACAGACTGCCAAAGCGCGACACGATTTCCCTCCGGATCTGTCTGGCTCATCAACAGACGCGCCTCCGGATGGGCAAAGGCGGCACCTTCCACCGCCTCGTCCAGCCGCGAGATCTGACTATCCAACTGCCCCAGCAAGGCCAGCAGATCGCCGCGCCGCACCCCGCTCAGCCCTCCAGCGACAGCTCCTGCAATCGCTGTTGGCTAGCCTTGGTCCACAGCTTATGCCGCGGCTGCACGCCCCGGTTCAGACGCAGGTGCTGCAGGCCGTTCTTCACCCGAGCGCGAATCTCCACCAACTTGTACCGGTGGACCAGCAACTGCCGCAAGTCCCGCTGCGCCAAACTCGGCGCCCACAACCGCGGAAACCGGCCCTCCAATAGCAGCTTCAAAATATGCGCGGCGTCCCGCTTGTCCGTCTTCTGCTTGCGCACATAGCTGGCCCGGATCTGCGCCGCGTCGCCCACCCATACCTGGTGCCCCAGCCGCTCCAGCATGTCTAGAAACCACTGGCTGTTCCCGCACGCTTCCACGCCCACCAACGCCACCCCGGCCAAACCACCATAGAGCGTTCCGCCTCCCCGTCGCCGTTGACCAGCTTGCGCTGCTCGATCTCTCCCGTGTCGCTGTCGAAAATGGCTACCTGCTGCCATCCCGGATGAAAATGACATCCTACAATCTGCATGAAGGCTTCCCCTTAGAGCCGGTTGCCCTGGTCCTCAACCAAAAGCTAACTGATCTACGCTGAAGCCTTCGTACTTATCCAATCAATTCAAGCCCGCTTTTGGCTTGAGTCGGAGGAACAAAGGTTGTCACGTGAGCGGAGCACGAAGCGCGCAGTCTAATGATCTGCGTTGTCCCAAATCTACGCGCGAAACCGACCGGGCATCTGAACAAGCTTGCAGGCGCCCTGGCGCTAGACCGTAGGATCCCCCGCGATACTCTTCGCAATCCCACCCGCCACCGGAACCTCATATCGTTTGCCCTGATAGGCAAGAACCATCAGCACCAGCCACGCGACCAGCGTCACCAGGGACACCAGCAGCAAGAGCAGGCCCACGAAAGAGAAAAAGCCGTAATACCGGCCGCCGAAAAAACTAAACCGCAGCACGACGCGAAGAATGTTGAGCGCCCCAAACACCACAATCGACTGCGCCGCATGAAACCGCACAAACGGACGCCTGTCGATCAGCAGGAAGAGAATGCCCGTAAGCCAGCCCAGCGCATAGCACAGACATCCCGCCAGGTTTTCCTGCATCGCGCTCGCCGGGGCCAACGGCACACCCGGAGCCGGAGCCCACCCTGCCGCTGGCGGCGGAGGAGGGGGTGGAGGTTGAGCTGACCAGCCTTGAGCCGGTTGTGGCGGCGGAGGAGCAGCCGACCACGCTTGAGCCGGTTGTGGAGGCGGTGGAGGCGGGACTGACCAGCTCCCGGCCGGTGGTGGGGGAGGAACCGCCGCACCCACCGGTGCGCCGCAATGAGGACAGAAGGCAACTCCCTCCGTCACAGAAGAACCGCATTTGCCACAGAACGCCATGCAAGGCCTGACCTTTCCGTCGCGTGCTGACGAGGAGACTGGAGATAATCCGTGGGCACAGCCCGCGACCAGATTTGAAGACGCCCCAAAACCTACGTCAAGCCACCATCTGAAGTCAACCCGGCGGAACTCCTGATAGGATTCTCCAGACATCAGCCATCGTTTCCCCATCGCCCGAAACGTTCCATCCCCCGACCGTCACCATCTCAACAAGATCTGCGGTCCAGAAAGGTAAGAAAAATCATGCGGGAGTCCAACGAGCGTAACCCATGCGAAGATCGCGGCTGCGATTGCTGTCTCCATTTCAGAGAGGAATGGACTGCCGGAAGCATTTATCGCCCCGGCGAAGCCGTCCCCTACAACGGCTCCAGCTACGTTGCCATTCACTGGAACCAGAATGATCCGCCACCCAGCGGCAACTGGGCGCAGATCGCCTCCAAGGGCGACGCCGGCCCAGCCGGAGCGCCGGGTTCCCAAGGAGCCGCCGGCCCAGCGGGTCCGCAAGGCCCCCCAGGAGACTCGACTGGATCCAACATTTACATCGCCACCAGATTGACCGACTTTAACGGCATTCTCTTCGTCCCCGACGGAATAGACATTGCGACACTCGCTGTTCCCCCTGGAGGTTACGTGGTCATGGCAACGGTCCTGATGCAGAGCTTAGATGGCGACGACCAGAACTGGACCATTGAGCTTCGCCAGGCTGATACCGTGTTGTGCACGGCGCGAGGTCGCATCAGCTCGGAGCAATTCGATAGCGGCGCGCTGATGGCTCCATTCGCCACCGACACCGACTCGGCTGTCCGACTCACGCTTCGTGGCTACGGATACAACATCGTGGTTTCCCCGACTCATCTGCAACCCTTCAGCTTCGTGGCCATGAGGGGAGTTGGCCCTCTCCTGGTGATCTAATAAGGCGAAAGAGGTCGGTGCCCCATTCAAGCCCGCCGTGGCTTGAGTGGGAGGAACAAATCCCCACTCCATAGCAATAATTGTCATCCTGAGCGGAGCGAAGGACCTGCGGTGTCCCGAATCTCCGCACGAAACCTCCTCCCACTCCGAACAAATGCGGGTGCCCCACAGCCTGCCCTGAGCCTGTCGAAGGGTCCCGCATCTGGGACGGGGAAAGGGCGGACGGTAGTCCGCCCAGGTGGAAGCGTGGGGCTTCAGCCCCAGGCCTTTAGGCCTGGGCTTTTCGATCGCGAACACGCCGGGGTCCCCATTCAAGCCAGCCTTTGGCTTGAGTGGGACGAACAGATCCCCACTCCATCACTCCATCCTGAGCAGAGCGCGCAACGCGAAGTCGAAGGATCTGCGGTGTCCCGAATCCACGCACGAAATCAATCCGCGATGCCCCTACAAATCCGGGTGCCCCAGGTTCGCGAAGCTAACCTGGGTCTTTCCATTGAGAACACGCGCCCAACCCTAAATCCTAAGAGCGCTAGGCTCCCATCGTCTCAAAAAGCGTCCGCCAAACCTCAAGAAGCTCGGCATCTATCAAGTCTTCCTTCGTCAACCGTTGCCTTATGGTGCGAGCGACATCGACCTTCCAACCGTCGGACAAGACTATTTTGTGCCTGTGGGCGAACTCCTCTATCTGGGGAACAATGGCAAGACCCGCCTTCAGCGAATCACTGAAGTCCTCCTCGACGTTAGCGCGCAACTGCCGATCGACAGTCTTTGCTATGAGACTCGGCGGAAACAAGTCTTCGATCTCTGCGTCATGCTTCACCGAGGAGAACGAACCGATCATTACTATTCTCGGCTCTTGCCCTTTGTAGAGTGATCCAAGAAGGCTCTTACGAAATTCCACGCCCGCCTGATCTGAATCAAGAACAACAGGAGGAAACTCCTCATCAAGGCCCATCACAACCGACATGACGGCCTTGACTCCTCTTACACCACCAGCCGGAATGAACAATATCTCCTTAGCAGGCTTGATCAGACCCTTTCCGATTAACATCGTCTTGATCGCACTCAAGTAAAACTGATCTGACGGCCCCTCGACGATGACGGCCTTACAACCGAGAAAAAGCGTTCGGGACACCGATAACCCCAGCGCGGCAAACACAGGGTAGATCGACCTGGACTCGGGCGTCTTCTGATCAGCTGCCTTCAAATCAGCCGAGATTCGAGTCGTTCCGTCAGCCCCGACATACACAGCTTTGACCCTCTCTAGGCGATCGGCATCAACTAGGAAGGGCGAGTGAGTCGTATAGATGAGCTGATTGCTCGCCGACAACCCATCAAAAAACTTCGACAAATCTTCCTGCGCCAACGGGTGGAGGGAAAGCCCAGGCTCGTCAAGCAGAAGAACTGAGTCTTTATGGGCATCGAGACTTTCGACCAAGAAGATCAGAAAGAAACTTAAGAACCACTGGAGACCGGTGCTGCGGTTCTCTAGCTCAATATCCTCAGGCCTCTTGTCGTCGGATACCCAGATACGGAAATGATCGCCGTCAGCCTGAAACCGAAACCGATAGTCCCCTTGCTTCCACCACTCTCTGAATCTGGACGTCAATTCGTTTCCAGCCGACTGGAGCAGGACGTCACGCTCTTTCTTTTTCCGGGCAATGGCCGAAATTTCCTCATCAGTGGGACCCTCATCCTGATCCTCTGCGACGACGTCGGCACCCAATGCCTGAATCTCCGTCGGCTTGAGCTTCACAAAATCGAATAACACCCTGAGAGTGCGGGCCTTTGCCTCCTCCTTTGATCCCAGTCCCTGCCGCTTCAGATTATCGATCACATGAGGCAGATAGATCTCGGAATCGAGGTTCCCGTAATTGGAGTAATAAACGAAATGAGGAAGGCGCTCCAAAACAAGGTCTTGGACCTTCTCATCTGAACCTGGGTCGGGCAGCGAAATGCTCGCCAGAACGGCGCTTAACGATTCGTTAAGTTGGCCTAGTCTCGGAACGATCACCGACCGTCGCGAAGCAAGCTCCAAGTTCGCAACCGGGATCGCGCCTATCAATCCACGAACTTCGTTCTGGTCGAGAAATTCCTGCTTGGATATCCCACCAATGCAGATTGCCAACTTGTCCAAGACTTCTGCCTTAAGGGCCTCCTCGCCCTTAATCGCTGTAGCCGCCTCAATGTCTTCCAACGTCCGAGTGAGGCTGGCAGAGACATCAACGGCGGGAACGCTCCTCACAAGCTTGACGTTAGGAAAGTCGAAATAATAATTGCTGTCGTAGTCCATCTCCACGACAACCTCATCAAGTTGTTCAGCAGGCGTCCCACCCATTCCCGAAAGCGTAAGAGCAAGATCCGGGTCGACCGAAAATCGTGCGCTGATAAAGACTGGCTTTTCCTTTTCGATTCTAATAGCGTTGTACTTTTTCCTAGGGTAGTCAGCAATCGGATCGATCTGACCGTCATTGGCAGGATTGAGCTTCCAGAGGGGGAGCAAGAGATTGGTCTTGCCAGACTCGTTAGTGCCAATTAACGCCGTTACCCGGTCGATATTGACCCAGCCACTGTCCTCGACCGACCGAAAATTTCGCACACGAAAGGCTAAGACCTGCATTACTGACAGCCCCCTTGAGGCAATTACATCCCGCTCAATGATACACAGGCGCTATTTCGACTCCGAACTGCGCCTTTACTTCTTCACCCCCTTTGCATCATGCCCACCCTGATGCAGCATCAGGTAAGCAACTTCACCCTTATCATTCTTGAAAAACTCAACCTCAGCATCCACCACGGTTAGAAAGAACTTCGTCTCCGACTCGGCATGCAGCGGAAACCTCGGCTGCCCCGTAGCCTGGGTCATCAGCTGATTGCCCTCCAGCGTCATCGCAATGCTGAACGTTGGAGAAAGCTCATAAGTCCCCACATACTGCGCCAACACCTTCGGATCGACGGTGATGCTCGTGCGCACGATCGGCCGAAAATCCGGCCAACCATATTCAGTCGCAATGCTGGCCATCACCTCATCGGCAATCCGCATGCCGCCTTGCGCATTGGTCATCACAACCGCCCCATCCCCGCCCTGTTCATAGCCCACAAACGCGGCCTCGAATCCCGCGTCGTCGCCGTTGTGCGCGAAATAAGGCTTGGAGGCCGACCCGCCAATCTGCAATCCCAGCCCCCAGCTCCCCATCCCCGGAGTCATCATCTGCTTCGTCATCTCCGCCGAAAGCACATGGTTCGCCTTGCCCTCAAGAGAAAGCTGGTTCTCAATCACATATCGCGCCAGGTCTGAAGGAGTCGTCCACAATCCCGCCGCCGCCATCTCCGGATAGGTATGCGCCCCGCCGGCAATCGGCCTGTCTTGGCCATCGTAAGGAGTCGCCGCCTTCGTCCGCCACTCCGCCGGAAGCGGCTGCTCGTAGGTGCTGTGCGTCATCCCGATCGGCGCCAGCACGGTGTCATGCATCAGTTTCGGAAACGGCTTTTTCGTCACATCGATCAGCGCCTGCTGCACGATCGTGAAGCCGCCGCCCGAGTATCTCCACTTCGTTCCCGGAGCAGTGTCCACCCGAATCGCCGCCGTATTCGCCGGTTTCACCCCATCCAACACCTGCACCAGCGTCGGCACCGGCTCGCCCGCCGCATAACCCGGAAACCCATGCACGGTCGTTCCGCCCGTATGCGTCAGCAGCTCCCGCAGCGTCACCGGCTTGCCCGCAGCAACCTCGCTCGCCGGAAGCTTCCAGCTTGTTAGATAAGTATTGATGTCCGCATCGAGGTTGAGCTTGCCCTCCTGCACCAGCCGCAGCGCGGCCATCGCCGCCACCGGCTTGCTGATCGACCCCGCCTGAAAAAGCGTCTCCGCCGTCACCGGATCACCGCCCACCACCGCAAACCCAAAACCCTGGGCCCATTCAATAACCCCGTTATGCACCACCGCGATGCTCACACCCGGCACATGCAGAGCAGCCATCTCCCCACTCAGCGTCATTCCCGGATGCGGATCGTTCTTATCGATAACCGCAGTCGTCAACCCCGAGGTCACATGGTCGATATGTTGCTGAATCTCCAGTTGAGTTTCGGTAGGATTAGCAACTGACCCCGGCACCGTCTGAGACATAACCGGAGCAACCAGAAGAATCGCCAGCAAGCCAGGAAACAAAAGTCTCCGCATCACGCCCATCGCACCCTCCCCAAACTCAGATGCACTGGATTGTTCCACGCAACCAATGGCGCGGTCAGAGCGTAACTCCCATACTGCAGCGGTGTCATTCTGACTACCCGAACAACGCGAGGCCAGCCCTGAGCGAAGCCGAAAGGCGAGGAAGCGTCCCGGCGATTCCCGACTTCCGCCAGTCTCGCAAGTTCCTTCCAGAGCTTCGGTACCTCAACTCAGGGGTTCACTCCAAAGTTGTCAATAGCCCTAGCCAAAAATAATCTGCAACTCTCTCATTCCATTGAGAAGAAAGTCGGGCGAACTTGGCGTAGTGAAAGGGTTCAGCTTGGTACACTAAGAATAGAGAGTAAGAAGAAAAGGCGGCCAACAGCCGCCTTTCTTATCGCTCGATTCGCCATCGCAGCTCCGGAGACTAATCCCCATGATGAAAACAAAGAATTTAGCCCGGATCAACCCGCCCAGGTAGTTGAAACTAAAGAATTTACCAGGAAACCCTAGGGAGTGGGGGGTACATCCCCGCGCACCGCGCTGAGGCGTTACTTAGCCTTCTCAAAATCCAGCGAAGCCGAATTGATGCAGTACCGCAGCCCCGTCGGCTTTGGCCCATCCGGAAAAACATGTCCCAGATGTGCTCCACACCGCGCACAAGTCGCCTCGGTTCGCCGCATCCCTAGTGAATTGTCCTCATGCGTCTCGACAGCCGTGTTGTCGACCGGAAGATAAAAGCTCGGCCACCCGCTCCCCGACTCAAACTTCGTGTCGGACGGGAACAACTTCGCCCCGCAGGCAACACAGTGATACATCCCGTCGTCATGGTTCTGATAAAGCGCACCAGTAAAGGGCCGCTCAGTCCCTTTCTCCCGCACAATGTGATACTGCTCCGGAGTCAACTGCGCCCGCCACTCCGCGTCGGTCTTCTCAATCTTTTCAACCTTGGTCTCTGCCATTTAATCTCTCCTCAACCTGATTAGATGAGCTTACGCCGCTAGAGTTACATCCCCGCAACACCACTCGACTACACTGGATAAAGAACAAAATATCCAGGAGAAGTCAGTGTCCGAACGTACCTTCAGCATCATCAAGCCCGACGCCGTCCGCAAGGGCTACACCGCAGCAATCCTCGCCGAAATCGAAAAAGCCGGATTCAAGATCGTCGGCATCAAGAAGATCGCCATCTCCAAATCCCAGGCCGAAGGCTTCTACGCCGTCCACAGCGCGCGTCCCTTCTTTGACTCCCTCACCACCTTCATGTCTTCCGGCTCAATCGTTCCCCTCGTCCTCGAGAAGGACAACGCCATCGCCGACCTGCGCAAGCTCATGGGCGCAACCAATCCCGCCAACGCCGAAGAAGGCACCATCCGCAAGCAGTTCGCCGGCTCGATCGAGGAGAACGCAATCCACGGCTCCGACGCTCCGGAAACCGCAGCCTTCGAGATCGGCTACTTCTTCGCCGGACTCGAACTCGTCTAATGGAATACTTCCAGCTCAACGGCAGCAAAGTCTCCCGCATCGGCCTCGGAACCTGGGCGGTCGGAGGCCTCGAATGGGGCAACGTTACCGACCACGATGGCGTTGCCACCTGCCTCTCCATCTTCGACCACGGCATCAACCTGATCGACACCGCACCGATCTACGGACACGGCCACGCCGAAGAGATCGTCGGCAAGGCCATCCGCCAGCACGGCAAGCGCGAAGACTTCTACATCGCCACCAAAGCTGGCCTCGACTGGCGCGACGACGGCGTCTACGCCAACTCGGAGCCTTCTCGTCTACGCCGGGAACTGGAAGACTCGCTAAGGCGTCTCGGTACCGAGTACATCGATCTCTACCAGATTCACTGGCCTGACACCGCGCTGCCCATCGAAAGCGCCGCTGCGGAGCTGCTGAAGTTCTACCGAGAGGGCAGGATTCGCGCCATAGGCGTAAGCAACTTCTCGGTCGAGCAGATGGACGCATTTCGCTCCATCGCACCGCTCCATTCCAACCAGCCGCCCTACAACCTCTTCGAACGCGCGATCGATGCCGAAGTGCTGCTGTATTGCGAAGGCAATTCCATCGCGGTGCTAACCTACAGCTCGCTCTGCCGCAGTCTGCTCGGCGGCCGACTCACCATCGATACTGAATTTCCTGATGGCGACATTCGCAGCGTCGACCCAAAGTTCCAGCCGCCTCGATTTGCCCAATATCTCGCCGCAGTCGCAAACCTGGATGCCTTTGCTCAAGAGCATTACCGCAAGCGCGTCCTGCACCTCGCCCTTCGCTGGGTACTCGACCAGCCCGGCGTGAGCGCTGCGTTGTGGGGAGCGAAGCGTCCGGACCAACTTAACGCAATTGATGAAGTACTGGGCTGGAATCTGGATGCCTCGGCGATGCAGACGATCGACGGCATCGTGAAACAGACGGTGCTCGATCCAGTCGGTCCGGAATATCTGGCTCCAGCTCGCCGCACCGTCTAGATTGCGGGGACGAAGCTCGGCAATTCCGCCATTGAATCCAAAAGAAAAAGCGCCAGGAGCTCTGGCGCTTTTCTCTGATAAAAATGAGAGCCTACGAGGCGCTCCGTTGAGTGGTTCCGAACGCGCCTTTCGCCCGCAGGCTCCCTGCTTGGAAATCGCGCCAGCCCGCAATTCTTGCGGGCTGGCAAATTCGCCTTACTGACCGCCGATCGACGTGGTCGCGCTGATTCCAACCTTCGCCTTCGGGTCGAGGTTCGGCGTGATCCGGTCCCCCATCTGAACCGTCTTCAGATAGTGAGCATCGCCAGCTTGATCAAAGGTGACCACGGTGGGCATCTTGGCTGCGTCTGCGGGTTCAACCAGCCATGTCAGATGCTTGCTGGCATCCGCCTCGTTCGCCAGCGTGACGAAGTTGCGGTTCATATCCGTTGTGACTTCGTACCGTCCCGCCGGATACGACTGGCCTTGGGCGGTGAAGCTGAAAGGCACATCGACGCGTGCAAGGTTGGCTGCAAAAGCGGCAGTGGCGCAAAGAGCGACGGCGGGAGCTACGAGAGTTTTTAACGTGAATTTCATGACAGCGTCCTCTGGAGCAAAGTTCGTTAATGAGGGTTGACAGTTACTGACCGGAAATCGAGGTTGTGGCGCTCACGCTCTGCTGAATGTTCTTGTCGAGAACCGGCGTCACGTGCTCCCCGATCTGGATCGTCTTCAAGGCATAATCAGCGCCAACGTGGTCGAACTTGATGACAGCCGGCGTACTTGCCGCTTCGGCCGGGCCGACCATCCAGCTGATGTGTTTGGTCGCATCCGTTTTGCTGGCCATGGTAACGATGTTGTGGTTCGCGTCCAGGTCGACTTCATATGCGCCCGCCGGATAAGACTGGCCTTCGGCTGTGAAACCGAAAGGAACATTCACGCGGGCTTGGTTGGCTGCAAAAGCGGCAGTGGCGCAGAAGACAACGGAAGAAACTGCGATCGACTTGAAGTTGACTTGCATGTTCACGTCCTCCAACGAAGAGAACGATACCCCGGCCCAGAGAACTCTGGTGTCAAATAACTGTCCAGTTGTTGTCAAACTTTTCTTGACGGATCGAGGCTGCAACAGAGGGTACAGGCTGTCGCTGTCGACGCGTGGAAAGGCGATCGATGCATAGGCAAAACTCGAAATCTATTCATAAAGAAGCGCGTCAAAGCGGAGGCACGGGCTCGGCTAACACGTTAGGAAAGCGGTTTGAGAGGAAAAGAGATCGGCATTGTTACAAAATGGAGAATCAGGCGGACAATGCCGTGATGCGTCTCTTGTCGATCGCCGCAATTTGCTTGTCGATCTTGCCCATGGATTCAGCGCGCTCGCGCTCGGGCAGGTTCTCGATGAGCGCGGCGGCCTGGCGCATCTGCAGAAGCGCCTCCCCCTGGTCGCCCCGGCTCAGATAGCCGCGTGCGGAGGTCAGCAGCGCATCGGCGGCCTGCGCCCAGTCGCCGGCCGCCTCGAAGTGGTTGGCAACTTCGGTGGCCACAGCCTGCTCGCGGCCTGCGAAGAGTTGCAGCAGTTTCTCCGCTACACGACGATGGCGGCGCGCGCGCCGTGATGAGGACTGGCGCTTGTAGAGCACCTCACGATAGAGACTGTGAGCAAAGACGTAGAAGGCTGACTGCGTACCATCCGGTAACTCATCGTGGCCTGCTGGATTGAGGAAGTGTAGGCGCCGCGTCAGCTTTTCATATTGATCTTCAATTTCTTCGAGATCGCCGTTCAGCGCCGCCGCGGCGGCCCACGCGGGAAAGATGACGCCGATGAGGCTGGCAGCTTCGAGCAGCCGTTGGTCGGCGGGGTCGAGCCGCTCGATCTGTAATTCGATCAGCTCCGAGAGCGCAGCCGGCACGCCCAAATCGATATCAGCGAGCGAGGAAGCGAGTTGCCACACATCGTCTTCCCGGCGCAGATAGCTCTCAGAAATCAGATGCTCGAGCACCGCGATCATGAAAAGCGGATTTCCTTCGGAATGCTGATGCACAAAGCTGCTCAACCCAGCGGGTGGTTTGAGCTGATCGAGTTCCTTCGCCAGGTATTCGGCGACTGCAGCCTTGGTAAGCGGGCGAAGCGCGACTTCAACACAGAGTTTGCGCGTGACCAAGTCCTGTTTCAGCCCCTTGAGAGGATGCTGCGCTGCGCTGATATCGGCTGGGCGATAGGTCGCGATTAGCATCAGCTTCGCTTGCGCGCGGCGCCTGGCCAGCGCGGAGATCAGGTCGAGCGTCGAGTGATCGGCCCAGTGCAGGTCCTCAAAGACCAGGATGAGAGGCGTCTCCGCAGCCATAGCTTCGAGCGCATCGCAAATCTCCCCGAGCAATCGTTCGCTGGGAAGGGAAGACGCGGGCACGGGGTGCGCTTCAGAGGTCATCACCACCGCCAACTTGGCGTGCCAGTTCGGGGCCTTCTGTTGCAAGATACGAAGGCTTTTGCCGTCTCCGGACTCGGTGCAGAGTTGTGTGAGCGCCTCCATCACCGGGTAATACGCCTCTTTGCCGCCAAAACCCTCGACGCTCTGGCCTCGAGCCAGGCGTGCCTGGCCATCGGTGCTGAATTGGCGGCAGAATGCGTCGACGAGCGAGGTCTTGCCGATCCCCACCTCTCCGGTAACGAAGAGAACCTGGCGGTCCCCGCGCAGCACGTCGGTCATCGCGCGGTGGAACTCTCCCATTTCGGCAACACGACCGACCAGCCCGGAGGGCGGCGGCGCGCCAGCTTTCTGCTCGAAGCCGGCAACCGATTGCGAGCTATCGGCGAGCGCGGCAATAAAACGATACCCTCTCTTCGGGACGGTCTCAATGAAGCGAGCGTTGCCGGCGTCATCGCCCAGCATCTTGCGCAGTTCCAGCACATAAGTGCGCAACACCTGAGGCTGCACGTAGGTTTCTGGCCACAGCGCTTCAAGCAGCTCATCGTGGGTGACCAGCCGTTGCGGATTCTCCACCAGATAGCGCAGCACTGCGAAGGGTTTGGGGGTCAGCGGTATGCGCTCCCCGTTGCGCCACAGGCACTCATTCTGCGTGTCGAGTTGAAAACAGGCGAACTGCCTCATTACGTCACGACCCTGGTGCTTTCTGTTGCTTGTCCAAAAGACGCATTCATTCTCGAGCGGTTAGCAATCGTTCAACCATTCTTAATGGCCCGGGAACCCGGGCAATTCATCGTTGAGACAGCCTAGGCCGCATCGAGCGTTCAAAACCAAAGTCCAAGTGTCCGTATCTGAACAGACGCGGGAACCCAGATTCCGGCGCAGAGAAGTTCCTCGTCACCATTACCAACTCTACGATTACTCGAGGAATCAGGTTCCGCGCAATAACCACTTAAGTGTCGTATCGGAGTGGATAACCTGTGAGGTTTCGCTCCGAAGCGTTAATCACTTGTGCTTTTTGCGTCCGACCTGATCCAGGCGATATACGAGCCCAACCGATATGGCGAACTGATCGTGGAGCCCAGCCCCCCCAAAGTCGGTGAATGTTGCATCGGGGGAGATCCGGAAGGCGAGGTTTTGCGAGCGGTTGAGATCGATCGACCCGCCGAAGGCGCTGCCAAAAGTCCATTGATTGTTGAAGAGGCCAAGCGCATTGGGCGGAACGGGATTACCTTGCTGATCTTGCAGCGCCGAGGAGAAATGGCCGTAGGCCGCGCCCACCAGTGCGTGGAACGTCATCGATACGTGGGGATTGCTCGGTCCGCGGAACTCGGGACCGACCATATACATCTGTTCGCTGACAGCCGGACCGCGAATGCCATAGATGTTAGGAACTACTCCCGATGTACCGAAATAGCCACGGGCATTGGCGGCCAGCGCGTAGTGCTGACGAAACCAGTGCGCGCCCTGGATGTCGTAACCGCCGAGGTTGGCGCCCTGCAACAGGTTTGGCCCGGCATTGAAGTGCGAGTAAGCAAATCCACCATAAACTTCCCAGCGATAGTCATATCGAACATTCGAGAGGGAAGTATTCGGCGCCACCGGGGGCGGAGTGTACACGGGAACCTGTGCATGGGCGGTTCCGACACCCGCCAGCAGCCACGTCACGAGAACAAGAAATGAGTTCGCTACGATCGAACGAACAACCCAACGACGCACAGAAACAAACTTACCGTTTTCCAGACCAACCCCCTGAAGCTGCAATGCCCGGCTGGTTCAAAACCAGCCTCGCGGTAAAAAACTCCGCAACCATTCAAGATTACATTGCGGAGCGAGTTCTGTCAGAGCCTCGCGCACTCTCCAGAGTGATCGGCAGCTGCGCTGCCTGTGGACCCGCTGAACCTTGGAGATGACCGGAACGGTCGGGAATCGAAAAAAATCTCCACGCATCCGTTTTGACCCCGCCGTCATTCTCCTTTTAGACGAAGCATTTCGCCATAGGCACGTTGTGCGACAATGAAGGGAGCAAAGCTCCGGGTCTGGGCCGGTTGGGCGGCGCTCAAACCGAGGACTCTCGGGAGGAATCCAACGTATGTTAGATAATCTGTTCACACCGACTCATCTGATCGTTCTCTTGGTCATCGCTCTGTTAATCTTCGGGCCGAGAAAGCTTCCCGAACTTGGCAAGGGGCTGGGCGAAGGCTTCCGCGGTTTCAAGGAAGGGATCAAGGGCACACCCGAAACGCCCAAGCCCGAGACGCCCGCGACCAAGACCGAAGTCACCGAAGTGAAGTAGCCTCAACCGTCCCCAGCTACGCAGTTTCAAGGTACGCAGCCATCCTCAGGGGTGGCTGCGTATCTTTTTGTGAAGAAGGTCGAAGCCCGAACAGGGCCGCCTAGTGAGTGCCCTGGGTGGTCGCGGTCGGGTAGTAGCCCTGCTTCGCGGTGATATCGTATCCCGGCCTGCCCGGCATGGTGACTTCGATGCTCCGGAACCTACTGTCCAGATTTCCGTACTTGGTGTGGTATTCGATCGTGTATTGGGTGCGGACCTCGTTGGCGATCTTCGAGAAGCTTAATTCCATTCCATTCGTCTGGAACTCGGCGTCAAGCGAACCGCCAGTCGCGACGGTGTATTTCGGCAGCACATTGTTGGCAGGCAGCAGAGGCAGCTTGATGCGGTCGAGATAACCATAGCCCCAGGTAGCTGAATCGCCCACCAGCGTGGCATAGACGCTGATGTTGTTTCCCTGCAGAAAGCGGACGACTTCCTTGAGGGTCGCCTTGCTTCCCGACTCCTTGCCGTCACTCACGACGTAGATGATCCGGCGCCGGCCCTTGGGCCGCTGGGAGAGATCTTTGGCCGCGAAGAGGATAGCGTCATTCAAAGTGTGAATGTCCTTGGGAGGCGTCAGGAAGCCGTCAATACCACCGGCCGAGCCCCGATCCAGATTGGGATCGACGGACTTTCCGTTAATCGTCGGACCGGTGGCAAGCGGTCCAGAAAGCACTGGTACCCCTGCCTCGCGGCCAGGACGTTTCGCCGCCTCGAGCGCGGCGGAAAGACGATTGCCCTGCGCGCCGGTAAAGTCTGTGACCTTCTTCGGCCCATTGTTGTAGGTGTAGACCGCGACCTCGTCGTAGGGCGTGAAGGCTCCCGTAACCGCGCTCAAGGATTGATTGACCTTCTGCATCGTACCGACGGAGACGCTCTGATCAATCACGAAGGCAACCGACAGAGGCACCGCATCGGTGCTGAAGTAGGTGATCCTTTGCCGTTCCTTATTCTCATAGACGCGAAAGTCGCGATATGTGAGGCCCGGTACGAGCTTGCCCTTGGAGTCCCGGACGGTCACCGGGACTACTACGATGTTGACGCCGGCCGGGGGCAGAATATAGGCGTTCGACCCTTTGGAGCCAATTTCGGGCGCTTCTTCCTGGGGCTGGTCGTCAGCCGGCGGCGCCGGAGCTTGTGCCCCCGCCGGAGCGGTCGCTCCCTGCGGCTGATCTGGATTGGCGGCGTCCGGGGTGGCCGCTTTGCCGGGAGTTACTTCGTTCTTCAGATCAGTGAGTCCCTGAGGAGCCTGCGGGACGGGAGCGTTGGGAATGGGAGCGTCGGGCACAGACGGTTGCTGCTGCTGTTGTTGTGGACCTGACATCAGCAATGCCAGAACGATCCCTAAAGCACCTTGCATTACAAAAGCTCCTAAGTCGGCGATCCGGCGCTACAGACTACTTAGAACCGGTGTATGCGACTTTCTCCGGACCCTAACCGGGTCGCTCTTACTAGACTCGCGATCTCACGAAACAGCACCCTCTACTTAGATGCAAAGAGCCCCGAGATCCGCTCAATCCTAATTGTCAGACTACCAGATCAAGGTCAATTGCGACCGGTCGCGGTTCCGCCTGGAGCAACTGCCGTACACTGATGATGCCGTTCTGATTCGGTTTCTCGTCTAATACGGATATGCAACTACGTTTTGCCACCTTAGCTGTGTTGTTTGCCGGTGCCGGGATTCTGGCGCTCGGCGCCAGTCGGGCCCTCGCGCAAGCCGCTCCTTCGCCCGACGCTCCTCCGGTGAGCACGGCCCCCGATACCACGCAGCAGGACGAACAGCTTCCGACAACCACTCTCAAGGTCAACGTCAACCTGGTCAGCAACTACTTCTCGGTACGCGACAAGCACAATGGACTGGTATCGACCCTGACCAAGAGCGATTGCACAATCCTCGAGGACAAGGTCCCACAGACCATCAAGAATTGGGGCGCCGAGACCGACCAACCGCTGACTCTGGGAATCCTGCTCGACACTAGCGGTAGCCAGCAGAACGTGCTCCCGCTCGAGCAGGAGACAGGCAGCGCCTTTCTCCACCGGGTGCTTCGCTCTAAGGACGAAGCCTTCCTGGTCTCGTTCGATGTCGACGTCGACCTGCTCCAGGACTTTACCAGCAGCGCCAACGAGCTTTCCCGTGCCATGAATAAGGCCCAGATCAACACTGCCGGCGGTAACGGTGCTGGCGGTGTTCCCGGTATCGGGCAAGGCCCAATACCGGTGCACGGCACGCCCAAGGGGACGCTACTCTATGACGCGGTCGTGCTCGCCGCCAATGAGAAGATGCGCGTCGAAAACGAGCGCAAGGCGATGATCCTGCTCACCGATGGCGGCGACCAGGGCAGCCACTACAAGCTGCAGGATGCGATCGCCGCGGCGCAGAAGGCAAATTCGATCATCTACGTCCTGCTGATCGCCGACCGGGGTTTCTATGGCGGCATGAGCTTCGGCTACAACGGCCCTGCGGAGATGAAGCGGCTCGCCGAGCAAACCGGCGGCCGTATGATCGACGTGGGCAACAACGGCCCGAAGATGGAAGCTGCCTTTAAGCAGATTGAAGACGAACTGCGCACCCAATACGTGGCCAGCTACACGCCGACCAACACCAAGCTCGACGGAAGCTATCGCAAGCTCGACATCGAATGTCAAGGCGACGGCCTGAAAGTGCAGTCTCGCAAGGGCTATTACGCGGTCGCGCCTTCGGAGTAAGCCTAGACCCTGTAGCCGGTGAAGCCTTTACTCTGGGCCGAAGCCCTTGTGCGAGTAGCGGGTCAATGGCATCTCCGAGACAGCATGCGCCAGCAGCGAGGCCACAGCGCAGGAAGTCACCCTGGACTCTGAAGAGTCGGCGCGGCTGGTGAGAATGATCGGCACTCGCGCGCCCACAACGATTCCTGCCAGGCTCGCGCCTCCCAGATATTCCAGCTGCTTAGCGAGCATGTTCCCCGATTCGAGATCGGGAACTATGAGGATGTCCGATTCACCCGCAACGGCGGACTTGAGATGTTTCACCGTGGCGGCCTCTTTGCTGACGGCGGTATCGAAAGCCAGGGGTCCGTCGAGGATTGCTCCGGTAATCTGGCCGCGGTCCGCCATCTTGCACAGCGCGGCCGCTTCAAGTGTAGAGGCGATCTTCGGATTCACAGTTTCGATCGCCGACAAAATCGCAACTCGTGGCATAGGAATGCCAAGGGCGTGTGCCAGGTCGATGGCGTTCTGCGTGATATCGACCTTGTCTTCCAGACCGGGCTCAATATTGATTGCGGCGTCGGTGATCATAAGAGCGCGGTCGTACAGCGGAGCCTGCATGATAAAGACGTGACTGATGCGGCGCGGTGTGCGCAAGCCGCCCTCGCGCTGCAGGACGAACTTCATCATGGTGTCGGTATGCAGGCTTCCCTTCATTAATGCCTGGGCATGGCCGGCACGGCAAAGTTCGGTGCTGCGCGCCGCAGCTGCTTCTTCCGAATCCACATCGATGATGTCTTCCGTCTTGATCTCCAGGCCCAGTTCGGCGGCTATCCTCCGGATTTCGGTGCCCGGCCCGATATATTTTGGATGGATGAGACCGGCCGAAGCAGCTTCGACCGCACCGAGCAACGAAACGTTGCTGCACGGCCAGCAGACCGCGACGGTGATCGGTTCCCTTGTCTGGCCCTTGCGTATTAGTGAGGCAAAAAGATCGAGAGACGACGAGCCAAGACTGTTTCCCGAGAGAGCGCCGTGCGAAGCACCGGTATCCATAATGTTTCCCCTGTGATCATGGTGCCAGAAAATCGGCTAAGCCTATGTGAGCACGATCACGCTCCAACCAACTTCGCTTCGGTAGCATTCTATGCTGATGAAGAACGCGTCGGACGGAGGGTATCCAGGATGATCGGAAAAGCCTTGCTTATCGCCGTCTGCCTGACGGGACCCTCACGGCTCGCGACCGCCGCTGCGCCCTGCGACGGCGTTGACCGGCAATTAACCTCAGCCCGCAGACAGGAATACGCGGCGTTGATCGCCAAGTCAATTCGTACCCCTCACTCACAGCAGGATATCCACGTGGCAAGATTCATGCAGAGCGGCAACTGGAGCGCGGCCTGGGGAGAGTCAAAAGACTTTGAGCCTGGAGTTTTCTTTTTTCAGATCACCAATACCGGGCCGCTCTTCGCGGACGTGTGGGGCGGATGGGCTGTCCCGGAAGACCGTCCGCAGCTGATCAAATGGGTGCACGCGCTCGGCAAGGATATTCCCGACGACCTGGCTGCCTGCTTTGCCGAAACGGTCACGGCGGGACACTAGATTCCGGAGGAGCTTCTGGTGGGCAGGATTGCGCCCTAACCGTTGGCGTCGCTGTCCTCGAGGAAGATCCACCAGCAATCAGAAATTGTCGCTCCGAGATCGTTGGCGATGCGTGTGGCGGCGTCTTCGACCTGGCGCATCAGGCCGGTGAGATAATCTCGCGAGCTGGAGATTGCGGCGACGCCGATGGTCGCGCTCCGCCAGGTCACCGCCTCGTCCAGCTCGGCGACAGAAATGTTGAAACCGTGGGCAAGCTTTTCCTTCAGACTGCGCACCACCTGCCTCCGGTCTTTGAGGGATTGCGCGTGCTCAATACGGAGTTCGATTGTGAGAGCAGCGATGGGCATATTCGCGTCTTTTCGGGACAGGACGGGTTTAAGATTCTGTTCCGAGGTCGATTCTATGACTTTACTGTTTCCAAGACTGAAAGCCAGCCTGCTCGCGTTGACCTTGCTGGCGCCTTTCTTTGCCGTTGCCTCCGATGCGCCGCCCACGCCCCCGTCTGACTGGATTCCGGCTGGTGTCGAGCAGCTTGGCCGCACAGCGGCCTTCCATACCGACTTCACCTTTGACCGGACGATGCTGCAAATGGCCAGCGGCCTCATCGACGGCGGAGATGCCGACACCCAAAAGGCGATCACGAAACTCGATGGTGTGACAGTCCACCTATACCGATACGCGCAGCCGGGAATGTACGATGCGAGGCAGTTGGATGCCATCCGCCAGCAGTACAAGGCTGCGGGATGGAAGCACCTGGTAAGCACCGAGAGCCATCCCCTGGGTACTACGCCGACCGCACCCGCGCCCTATGCCGTCGGCAGCGAGGGACACACCGACCTCTTCATTAAGTTTCAAGGCACGGATGTCACCGGAATGGTCGTGCTGCAAGCCAGCCCGCGCAACTTGAACGTCGTCGCGCTGACCGGAGATCTTAATCCGCTCGACCTGCTTCACCTGCGCGGACACTTCGGCATTCCAAAATTTGCGGGCGACGGGTTTGCTCCTGCGGATAATTAACCAGACAGGTGAGCGTTATTACCAAGTCAAATCGAAAGTTGTTGACGAGACGAGGTGTGGGCGATCAGCTCTCACTGCAACAAGCTAAACGGAGGTTGCTGCGGGATGCATCGCAACCAAACGAACAGCGCGATCTCGCATTTCGCCGAATGATCCTATCGATTCCGCCTGGAAAGGTCAGCACCTACGGCAGAGTCGCCGCCGCGGCCGGTTATCCCCATTACCACCGCGCTGTGGCTCGGCTTCTACGGACAGACCCCGTAGATCGACTACCTTGGCATCGCGTCCTGGGTGTGGGGGGCGAGATAAAATTGCACGGAGCGGCCGCGAAGGAGCAGCGGGCGCGCCTCAAGCTGGAAGGTGTCAGGTTTAAAGGGGAAAAGGTTGATATGGATCGGTTCGAGCACTTTTTCAAGCCTTGGGAGGTGTACGAGTGATTGGCGGCCGAGTGGGAGCGGGAACTAAATAGGGATTTTCCGCGCAGCCAGCGACTTCAGCGCCAGCAAGTCCCGCTCCTGGTCGCCTTCTTCGTCGACTGGAGTCTCGGCGATGAACGCGCAATGAGTGAAGCGCGGGTCGTTGAGCAGCCGCCGAAACGGCTCGCGCCCGATGGTTCCTTCGCCGATGTGTTCGTGGCGGTCGAGCTTTGAACCGCGCTCCGCTTTGGCATCGTTCATGTGCCAGACGTGAATTTGGTCGAGACCGATTAGCTCATTGACCTGTGCGATGGTAGTTTCGTAGCCGTCAACTGTAACGAGGTCGTATCCAGCGACGTGCGTGTGGCATGTGTCGAGGCAGACTCCAACCGGCGCCACATTTGCGAGGCGTCGGACCAGCTCGCCGACCTGATCGAACGACCCTCCCAACGAAAACTCCGCGCCCGCAGTGTTCTCGATGAGGATGCGGAAGTCGCAGCTGTCAAAGGCAAGGTTGGCAATAGCGGCCTCAATCGATTCAGCAGCCAGCTCTAATCCCTGTTCTCGTGTGAGGCCTTTCCATGAGCCGGGATGCAGGACGAGATATTCCGCGCCGAGAGCGAGAGCTCGTTCGATCTCGCCGCGGAAGGCGGCAATCGAGTTGCGGCGCACTTCATCGGTCTGACTGCAGAGATT
The DNA here is from genome assembly GCA_963826855.1 of uncultured Acidobacteriaceae bacterium. Lineage (GTDB taxonomy): Bacteria > Acidobacteriota > Terriglobia > Terriglobales > Acidobacteriaceae > Acidisarcina. The sequence goes on along the minus strand of CAWGZE010000022.1, from coordinate 244,109 downwards.
GATCAGGTAGCTCGCATGGATGACCAGTGGCGAGCAATCGTATTCGACACGCAACCGCTTCATCTGGTCGCAGTGGTCGGCGGAGATCTTGGAGGGCCTCCACATGCGCGGGCTGGATGAGAATATCTGAAAGGTATTTGCGCCCATAGCCTGGGCGCGTTCGGCGGCTGTGAAGACGCCACCGGCGGTTGAGAGATGCATGCCGATTCGTTTCGGCTTTGCTGCTGGCTTCAATTCCAATTGAGACATATTCTCGATGGTAGACTTGCGGGTGCTCCGTTTGAGAATTTCTAAAGGGTAGATGTGAAGAAAGTCTTTAAGGCTAGAACGTTATTCAGCCCTGATGAGACGGTCAACAAGGCCGTCATGGTCGTCGAAGACGGGGTGATTTCCGCGATCTTCGCGCAGGACGGCAAAGAGCTTCCCAGCGACGGCGAAGCGGTCGATTTCGGTGATGCCGCGCTTGCTCCCGCTTACTTCGATCAGCACATTCACGGCGGTGGTGGCTTCGATGTGATGGAGGCGACGGATGCGGCGCTGAGCGGCGTAGGACGGTTTCTCGCAGGGCACGGAGTTGCTGGCTATCTCGCGACCACAGTGACGGCTTCGATTGAGGGGACGCTGGCTTCGCTCAGCGGACTGGCTAAGCTGATCGGGCGTAAGCCTCGGCATGGCGAGGCGATTCCGCTTGGCATTCACCTCGAGGGACCGTTTCTCTCCCACGAGAAGCGTGGCGTGCATCCGCCAGAGCTGCTGCTGACTCCGACGGTTCGGCTCTTCGACCGCTTCTGGGAAGCGGCTGAGGGGCAGATCAGGCTCATGACGATTGCTCCGGAGCTGCCGAATGCGGCGGAGGTGATCGCTCATGCGACGCAACTTGGAGTTCGCGTCAGCATTGGGCACAGCAATGCGACTGCAGATCCGGCGAGATTGGGGATTGCAGCTGGAGCAGTGAGTGCGACTCACACGTTCAATGCGATGCGGAGCTTTAGCCAGCGCGAGCCGGGAATCCTGGGCGTGGTGCTCGATGACGACAAGCTCTATGCGGAGATCATCAGCGATGGATTCCATGTCGATCCGAGCGCTGTGAGGCTGTTCTGGAAGGCGAAAGGCGCGGAGCGCGCGATCCTGGTCACCGATGGAATCAGCGCGACTGGAATGCCTGATGGAATGTACAAGCTTGGGAACCTGGATGTGGAAGTCAAGGATGGAAAGTGTCTGCATGATGGCGTTATCGCCGGAAGCACGTTGACGATGGATCGCGCGGTGAGCAATTTTCGGGAGTTTACGAGGGCGGGGCTGGTGGCGGTGTTGGGATTGGCGGCGCGGAATCCGGCGCGGATGCTTGGCTTGGAGGAGCGGTTTGGTTCGCTGGAGGTTGGGAGGCGTGCGGATTTTGTCGTGCTGGGTGAGGGTGGAGTTTTGCGGGAGGCGGTGCTTGGCGGCGAGCGAGTGCCCCCAATGATCGTCTAGTTGTCTGGGGGATGCGAGGGCGTATGCCGAGACTCCGACTGCTGAACGTAGTTCGGGCGGCCAGTCTCCTGGTGCTGCTCGTACAGCTTGGCGGCTGCAACATCTGTGGCAAATTCTTTCGAGGCGCTGAAGACATTGTCGGGCTGGCAGTCAGCCCTCTCAATGGAAGCGTGCAACCGAGCAGCACCCAGCAGTTTATGGCGACCGGGACGTACTCGGATAACAGTACCGGGGACGTCACGTCACAGACGGAATGGACATCGTCGAATCCTGCTGTCGCGACGATCAGCAGCGCCGGCCTGGCTACCGGGGTCGCATTAGGAAACACAACCATCTCCGGCAACTGCCAGTGCTACGTGGTCAATACCAACTTGACGGTCAGCAGTCAGGCGGCGACCATTACATCGATTGCGGTTACCCCCGCCACTGCGAGCATCGCGACCGGGAGCACACAACAGTTTGTGGCGACTGCAACCTACTCGAACAACACCACGCAAATCATCACTACCTCGGCGACCTGGACCTCCAGCGACGACACAATCGCCACGGTTACCAGCGCAGGCTTAGCGACGGGAGTGGCTTCGGGCAGCGCTACGATCACTGCGACTTCAGGCAGTGTTAGCGGTACCGCAGCCTTGACCGTGCAGTGAGGGACGGTGCAGTGAAGCCGTTTGGCCCCCCGCCTCCCTTTTTTGTGCGACTACCAGGGCCATCCCTATTTTTTGCGGAAGCGGCTTGTTTTCAATGGTTTAAGTTGTCTAAGCGGCTGTAGATTCGTCATTCGATTGGGCTTACCTGCAAATTCCTCTGGTGATTGGGGTTACGGGCGATTGGAGTTACGCGTGTCCTGATCTTGCTCTTCCTCATCGTCCTCGGCATCGTCTTCGTCGGCGGGGAGCTCTTCGCCTTCCTCGTAGACTCTCATTCGGTCGGCGATGTCTTCGCCTTCGGCGTTCTGGCAGAGCTCGCGGACGGGTTCGGGGGCGACGATCTCCTGGGGGTGCTTCATGCCGTTAAGGGCGAGCTGGAGTCCATAGAGGATTTTGCCGCCGCGTTTGTGGTCCATGTAGTTCTGGGCCATGGCGGAGACGACTTCGCTGATGGCGAGCTGGATGGCGGCGCGATCTTCGAGGACGGCGACGTCGAATTTATGGGCGACGAAGGCGGCGTAGTGGTCGACGGTGCGATGGCGCTGCTGGTGGGCGCGGAAGTGGAAATAGCAATACGCCTTGCCTTTGAGGGCGGGGGATCCGCACCTGGTGCCGGAGGTCTTGATGTGGCGACATTCCTCGTACATGGTGTTGTCCTCCCTTTTCGCGGCAGGTTTTGGGCATGGAAAAAGGCGGCTTGCGCCGCCTTCGTCTGTCTTTTCTGATCTCTAGTTCTATTTTATCAAGTTGAGGGGTTTCACTACGCCAAGTTAGTAAGTGCTCTATCTTGTTGGGTCGGTTGGAGTTAGACGGTCTGTTTACCTTCTTGCTACTTGACAGGAATCCAATGCGCAGCCCGTTTGCTCGGCCCGAGCCCATTCTCATCGTCATTAATTGAACCTAGGGTTAGACTTGGTTGATCTCGTCTTTTCAAGAATTTAGGATTTCTCCACATGCCAGCGTTTAGCGAGTCGGTTAGACAAACAGCTATTTTTGTTCGCCTTGGCGCAAGCCCGGGCTACGTCGCGACAATTGAGTCACTGAGAGACGTCGCCAAGGCACTTGGAAGTCAGATCGAGCGTTTGCTTCCTGAGTATACCGATCACAGCGTTCGTCACATGGATGCGCTCTGGTCTGTGGCAGACGCAGTTCTTCTTAAGGAGGAAATTGATCTATGTACGAACGAAGAGCTATTCCTGCTCTGCTGCACGTTCTATGTCCACGACCTTGGAATGGCGTACGCGGCCACTGAGGAGGGTATCGGGTTACTTCGGTCAACGGCGGAATACAGGTCCGCACGGGAGGCAAGACTGAGCGATGGTCCCGAGGCGATGGCGAGGGGCGACGCGCTCGCGATACGAATTGCAGCCCGGGATCTCCATGCAAAGAACGCCCACACCCTGACGCTCGAACCGGTGCCAGGTCTAGGTCGGTATTTGATCGAGGATACTGCTACCCGCGAGAAGTGGGGTCCATTTATTGGGGAGATTGCCGCTAGCCATCATTGGACGCTACAACAATTAGAGACCAGGTTGGGCCGACGCGGAAAAGTCCCTACGGCGGATGGTGGAACTGCAGATCTCGGCTATGTGGCATGCCTTCTGCGTATAACGGACTATGCTCACATAAATCGGGAGAGGGCTCTCCAGCTTGAGCGTCGCCTAAGGTCGGAGATAAGCCAGGACAGCAGCCTGCATTGGGATGCGCAAGCAAACATAACGGGGCCTAACCGGGATAGATCACAACTGATCTATGGTTGCACCGAGCCAGTCACAAATATCGATGCGTGGTGGTTATTTTATGACATGGTTTCAGGGCTTGACGCCGAAATACGGCTAGTCCGTGACTACCTCGAGGGGCGGCGGGCCTCGGCTGGCCGCTTTAGCTTGCAGGGTGTCCGGGGTGCAGAGTCACCCGAGTCGTTTGCCTCGTTTGTCCTCCTAAATAGTGAGATAGCGCCGATCGATATCCGTGTTCAGCCTAACTCGATGGAGAGAGTCGTGGCCCTTCTCGGCGGGCCGGCCCTGTATCGGGGTGATCGTTTGGCGCCAATTCGGGAGCTGATTCAAAACTGTCGGGATGCTATCGCGTTACGAAATGCGCTTGAAATGATAGAGCGGCAGGATCTCACGTCGGGGAGAATTGACGTCTCTTTAGACACGGCAACTGATCCGCCGCTCTTGACAGTACGGGATAACGGCATCGGGATGACGAGGAGCGTTGTGAAGAACCATCTCATTTCCGTAGCCTCGAATTTCTGGTCATCGGTTGATTACGCGCGCGACTTTAGTCGCGCAGGCGAAGTGGGGTTCCAGCCGATAGGTCGGTTCGGGATAGGTTTCTTGTCCGTCTTTATGTTGGGAAGCAACATTGAGGTCGAGACTGAACGCGCGGGTCACCAAGGGTGTTACTCCGATTACGAGGCATTGGGCGGAGGGGTGAGCTCGTTGAGAAGGTGCCAACTGGGCGTATTGGAACGGAGGTCCGTGTTCAGCTCACGGAAGGTTCAGCAAAATTGCTGGAAGCTCTTCCGGAAATTGTTAAGGCGCGTGCACCTATGCTGGCATACCAGATCAGGGTTGAGCGGATGTTTAAGGATGGGACGGAGCGGTTTAACGTCGAGCCGCGATGGTGGGCGACGACCAGCAGTTCGGACCTCTATGACTTCCTCGTCAAGTGGGCCTTTATAGGCAAATCAGGGAGCGTCCCTGAAAATCGCGAGAGTGATGCCATGCGATATTTTAATTTTCGGGTATTTCCTCCAATGGAGACTCGCCTTGAGAAAAGCGCTTGGCCCGGAACAAAACCTGAGTTCATCGACGAAGCCGGAAGGCTGGTTGATAGCGGTCTCAGGGCCGCATCTGGCGTCTTGCGGTGCTCGCACGGTATCGCAATCGAAATTCAGCCAGCGCATGGAGTATTCGGCTTGGTTGAAACGGGCGAAGTCGAGGTATCCCCGGATAGGAGCGAAATCATCGCCAAGAGTAAGAAGGCTTATTCCGAGGGAATGAGCCAGCTGATGCAGGGTTTGGTACCTCGAATCAGCGAGGCAGTAGACGGTCTTGAACAGTTCGGCTCAATACCGGCGCGACACTCTTTTCTGAGAGAGATTGCGGAGCAGCACGGCGTAGATCTCTTAGCTGGAAGCTCGCTGCGATGGATACCGACGCTAGAGCAACCTGGGAATTTGATTCATAGGTCCAGAGCAGAGCTGAAAGAATATCTCGTGGGCCAAACATCGGTCGTCATCTGTTCTGGTATCTCACCTGGTCGAGCCTATGACCTGGCGGCCCAAAGGCTTGATCCTTCCGAACTCAGTCGGAGCTTAGAGATACTCCTGCCCCAAAACGAGTTCGATCCAAATTTTGACCTCGAAAAGCGGTTGGAGGTACAAGAGGGCAGTTCGAGATTACGCGGAAACTTAAATCAGATCCTCGAGAAAGCAGATTATAAAAAGGGACAATTCTTGTTGCTGGGAATACTTCTAGATTTGGTTGCGGAGGCTTGGTCAGTGAGGAGATTAAGTCTCGAGGAGCAGCAGTGGGAGATCGACGTCGATTACTCAAAGGGCTATCTATGGGCCAATCTTAAACGGCCGAACTCCGGTCTCTGATCCGCTACGGTCCACGAGGCCGCTTTCTTCTGGGGATTCGGATGGCACAGCTGAAGCCGTGCCCCTTCAAAGCAGACCGCAGGCTCCTTCGCGATGCTCAGGACAGGCTCTTCGCTGCGCCTTAGGATGACATTTGTTGGGAGGGGGCGACTGCCCTTAGCTGGCAGGGATGCGTTTTGCCAGTCCGGATAGCCAATAGAGCCAGGCCACGAGCGAGATGATGGAAGCTAGAGTTGTCAACGAAACGGTGGAGGCTACCAACATTTCTTCGCAGTGATACTCTCCGGCAAGAATGTAGGCTGTCTTGGCCGTGGGCACTGCGGCGCAGATTACGGCCGCGATGGTGTAGAGGGGGTCGAGGCCTAGGGACACGCTCAATCCGTAGACGAATATGGGCATGATGACGAGCTTGACGGCCGAGAGCAGCGAGGCTCGTCCGATATTGGCGCGCAGTCCATCGATCGAGAGGCCCAGTCCGATGGCGAAGAGAGCACAAGGCGTGAGCGCATCGGCCAGGATGCCAAGATACGCGGTGACCGGCGCGGGCATGCGGAGATCGAGGACCGACAAAAGCATTCCGATCAAGGTCGATAAGACCATCGGGTTCAGCACGACGTGCTTCACTGTGACCATTGGGGTGGTGCGCGAGCCATGCGCATCTTGCTGACCGAGTTCGAGCAAGATCACGGCTATTGGAAACATCACAACGGCGACGAATACGGTGGCGATCGCCGCCGGCAACACGGCGCGCGGACCATAGATCGCCTGCAGGACGGGTAAGGCGACGAAGCCGGTATTGGTCATCGATGCCGCCATGCCATGCATCGTTCGGCTGGCGAGACCGCGGGAAGCACGAATGCTCATGATGCCGAAGACGAGGACGAAGCAGAGGAGGGAGCCTCCGCCAAAGGCAACAAGAAAGCGCCAATTGATCAGCGAGTGGCTTGGTTCCTGGGCAATGGTGACGATCAGCAATGCCGGCATTGCGATGTTATAGGCGAAGTGAATCAGTGCGTCAGACAAGGCCCGCGACAGATAGCGGGTATAGCCGACGATCCAGCCAGTTACGATCACTGCAAATACGGGGAGAATAAGGTCGGCGATGCGCATCGAGGATTATCTCAGGTTGACACCATTTTTTGTGAGGGGCGGAGATTTGTGAAACCGCAGGTCTTTCGACTTCGCGCTGCGCGCTCCGCTCAGGATGACATATATGTGTGGACGGCTAAACGGCGCGGCGTTTGGCGAGGAGGAGGCCGATCCAGCAGCTGACAGGCCAGGTGAGGAGCCAGGATATCCAGTACCAGTGGGGCCAGGGCTTGCTCCAGTTGGGGATGGTTGCGGCGATGCCCATGACTTCTCCGAGAATGAAGAACCAGAGCACGTGCTTTGCGGCTGAAGCGAAGGAGCGAAGCGGGCGCAGGGCAAGGTAGGCGCAGAGCCAGGCACAAAAGATCGAGACTATGACGAAGCATGCGGTGCTGGCCATGAGAGCGGGGTTGGAGGGGACGTGGTCTTTGACGAATTCGCCGGGGAAGATGAGCGAGAGGAGCGGATCCGTTCCGAAGACAAGCACGACCGAGAGCAGATAGGTGCCGAGAACAACGGCGATGGATTTGAACATCGGCTACGCCTCCTTGTGGCGCGGTGGGAGCATGAACGGAAAGACCTTTTCCCGAACAGATTTGGGCCAATCTACACTGCTTCCGAGAGGATCGCAAGATCAAACCGCTCCATCGGTTGATGGGTGCCAAGTAACATAGCGCCGAAAGCAAGAATGGAGGGGCGATGAGAACGGAATTGCTGCGATTCAACGGTGCCGTCGAACGCGATCCGGCCATCGATGAGTGGATGAAAGAGCATCGAGGTGAATTGGGAGCCATCGCGCATGAATGGTTTGAGGCGATGCGAAAATGCGGAGACGAAGTCCGGGAGGTCTTGCATGACGGCTGTCCGGTAGCATGTCTTGGCGATGCGCCATTCGGCTATGTCAACGTGTTCACTTCGCACGTCAACATGGGGTTCTTTCACGGCGCAGCGCTGCTGGATCCGGCCCGCTTGTTGCAAGGCACCGGCAAGTTCATGCGCCATGTGAAGCTGAGACCGGGGGTGGCCACAGACGCGGCATCGCTCAACAGGCTCATCGAGGCGGCGTACTCGGACATAAAAGCACGTGTAGAAAACGGCTAGCTTGGGGAGACGCCTTGAGGTCGGCGGGCGGATGTGAACCTTCAGGTGAGTAGCGAAAATGTTGGCTTCTCGCCTGTCATTGGGTCGCTTTCAGCTGGCGCGTTTATTGTTACCTGGTGGGAGGCGTGTATGAAGCTCCGGACACCAATCGCCCGTTTGCTGTTGTGTGCGGCGGTAGGGCCAGCGGCCTTCGCGCAAATTGGTCCGCCCTCAGGCCGCGCGCTGTTGATCTCTGACATTCACCTCGATCCACTGGCCGATCCTGCGATCGTGAAGCAGCTCATTGCAACGCCGGTTCCGCAGTGGGAAGCGATTCTTGAAAGTTCGCAGCAAAAGTCGTTTTCGCCTTACGGGTCAGACACGAATTATCGGTTGTTTGTTTCCACCCTGGCTGCGGTTGCAGCGCAAGAGCCCTTCGACTTTGTGGCATTCACTGGGGACGCACTTCGGCATAACTTCTCGCAGGCATTTATCGCGGCAGGGGGAACTTCGGACCAATTCCCGGCGTTTGCCGCCAAGACGGAGGCCTTCGTGGTTCAAGAGTTACAAAACAAGCTGAAGGTTCCGGTCTTGGCAGCGCTCGGTAATAACGACTCGGGCTGCGGAGACTACCAGATCCCTCCCGACAGCCCGTTTCTCGCCGCGACGGCGAATCAATTAACGGTGTTTGCCGACTCTTCCGAAGCGAAGAGCACATTTCAAGTGGGGGGATTTTATTCGATCGCTCATCCGACGGTCGCCAATCAAGACATCATCGTTTTGAACACCATATTCTGGTCCACCTCGTACAAGAGCTGCACCCGGAATAGCGGCGATCCCGGCGAAGCCGAGATGGAGTGGCTCGGCTGGAAGCTTTATACCTCCAGGCTGCTTCATCATGGCGTGACGCTGGTGATGCATATCCCGCCAGGCATGGACGCGTATAGCTCGGCGCACGGTCAATGCAAGGTCCCCGTGCCTTTTTGGCGGGTTAAGTACTCTGCTGAGTTCAGCGCCTTGATGAGTACTTATTCCGACGTAGTGCAGCTGGCCCTTGCCGGCCACATTCATATGGATGATTTTCGCGTTGTAGCCGCCGGCCTACATTCACTCGGCGCAGACTCGCTGCCATTGCGCATCACGCCGTCCGTGAGCCCGATCTTCAAGAATGATCCAGCTTTCTCCGTGATGACCTACAGCCTGACGACGGCTTCGGTTTCTGACATCACGACGTTCTTCCTCGCGCTCTCGTCGCAGAGGCCCTCATGGTCAAAGGAATATCAGTTCTCCAAAGCATATGGAGTCGGCTCATTCAGTGCTGCTAACCTGTCCACCATCGTCGCTGCCATACGCAGTGGCGATGTCAGCGCGCGAACGACTTTTGAGCAGAACTACGCTGTTTCCACGCCATCGCCGATTCATAGGTCGAACTTTTCTTTTTACTCTTGTGCACAGAGTTATTTCACTGCGGCAAGTTACAGCGGTTGCGTCTGTGGAGTGGGCCGGCCTGAGCCGCAAAAAGATGGTCCTTAGTGAAACGCCCGCAGAGATCGGCCTTGAATCCCAATGTCAAAGAGCGTCAGGTGCAGATCGGACACGCCGGTCCATCACCAGGAATAGACATCCAGCTTGCGAATGACTACAGGCCGTCCCTCGAACGACAGATCGGCGGTTCCGTGTGGCAGGATGAGGCCAACCGTGCCGGTATCTGATCCGACCGTCGGTGTCAGAGCGAGGGCGGTGGAAAGACCCGATGTGCTTTTCACTGGAACCACTACAACATGACCGGATGTATTTGCGTACTGCAATCGCGCAAACGTCGGCCCCCTCGTGGCTTGAATCCCGGTAATCTCGGTTTGGTCTGCCGGATACTCCGCCGGCGCTTTATCTTCCCCATCGACGATCAGTAGCGCGAGATCATGTGCCGGGACGGACAGTGTTGCGCCAGCGGTGTCGAGGTCCCGTCCGTTCCACACGTCATGCAACGATCTCGGAGTGCCCTTCAGGCCAAGCTTGTCCCAATCGATCTTCACTTGCGCCGACGTGTCGGTGCGGTTCAGTATCGCGACTGCACGCCTTCCGGCGATCGCCATGGGCTTCGCCCAAATCTGGACCCCGGGAGTGGGTTCGGCGACTTTGATGGGTTGCAAGCCATATGGATCGTTATGAATTGCGAGCGCTTCCTTGTTCGTCAGCAGCGACAAGGTAACCGGCGAAAGCCGCGTCAGGTCGGAACCCACCATCAGCGGGGCGCTCGAAATCGCCCACAGCCCCATGTGTGTTCGATCGAGGCCATCGGTCATGCCGCGCATACCCATGACCATCATGTCCAGATCGTTGTAATAGCCGGTATGTTGTGCCTCCGGATGCAATCCGGCCTCGAACGAATCGAGCACGTTCTTGGAAGTGATGACGCGTTTGTCGTGTTCGGGATCATGCAGGCTCTCCACAATGGGAGGAATGATGTCGCCACCAGTACGCCATATGGTGCTTTCGATGTCTCCGACGCCCGGAGCCCAGAACCATGGATTCTGGCTGCCCCATTCGCAGATGGAGAAGAACAACCTCCGCCCGGTTATCTTTTCTGCGCGCTGAATGGCGTGGGCAATCTCCGCATACTGGACCGCGCCCGACCGCCTCTCCTTCGCGCCGCCGCACCAGTCGACCTTGACATAATCGAAACCCCATTTCGAGAACTGCAGGAAATCCTGGTCGTAGTGACCCTCGCTGCCGGTATTCATGTACTTCGGGCCGGAGTCAGGGTACATGCTGCAACCGTCACGACCGGCGTCGGTGTAGATCCCGGCCTTCAGGCCCAGGCTGTGAATGTAGGCGGCGATATTGGCCATGTCGCCATCTTTCTCGCCAGGCTGAATGGCAGGCCACCGCTTCGGGTCAACGACGATGTTGCCCGCGGCATCGCGCTCTCCCAGCCACCAGCCTTCGTCGATGACGACATACTCATAACCGGCATCCTTCATGCCGTTCGAGGCCAGGGCCTTGGCCTCCTGTTGAATAATCTGAGAATTCACGATATTGGCGAAGCTATTCCAGGAGTTCCAGCCCATCGGCGCGGCGCCGAAGCACGCGGTTGCAGATACGAGAAATAAGAAGGCGAATCGCACCAGAACAACATATCACCAGGCTGGCTGGATGGTTCCGTGGGCGTGGTCAAGATAAAGTAACCCCCCGACAATGCAGTCTGAGGCCGTGCCCGCTCGAAAGTGACTAAATCAAAGTTTCCCAGGGACCGAGTTTAAGGTGCGGGATTCACTCTTTCTACATATGTCTCTGACAACATATTCAAGCTGCCGTCGACAACTGGCCTACTCGCAGCGAAGCGCGATCATCGGGTCGATTGAGAGCGCCCGACGCGCGGGAACCAGGCAGGCGAGCACGGCGACCGCAATGAGGAGCCCGGACGCGGCCAAAACCATGATTGGATCATGCGTGCCACCTGTGATCCAGCGATCGATGATGCGGTTTAGTCCGAAGCTGAGCGCAAGACCGGCGGCGATGCCAAGGCCGACACTGGTTCCGGCAGAAAGCGCCACAATGCCCAGTACATCGCGGCGCCGTGCTCCGAGGGCGACGCGTACTCCAAGCTCACTGGTGCGCTGGAGGACGGTATAGGAGACGACGCTGTACAGGCCTACCGCGGCGAGACTCAGAGCCAGTATCGAGAACGCGCCGAAGAGCATGGAGATGAGACGCCCCCTCGCGTATTCCGGCTCACGCTGGATCCAGCCTTCGAGGTCACGTATATCGCCGGCGGTCTGCTGGTCGGGATCGATGGAGGCGATCTGTTGCTTGATGCTGTGCAGCATGGCGAGCGGCTCGCCTTGGGTGCGCACAAGGACTTGGGTAAACGGCAACGTTATCAGAGTGTACGGCGCATAGACCGCGGGCTCCACGGGTTTGTCCAGCCCGTCATCCAGCGAGTCGCCGACGACGCCGATGATCTGCAGCCACCCCGCGGCCCCGTTTGCCGTTAGCGCCATGGGAGGGAGAGTGGCGAATTGGGGCACGCGCACCGCATGACTCAAGGCATCCCCACCAGACAGGTACTGCCGCACGAACGCCTGATTCACGAGGACGAGCGTGGCGCCTCGGGCGATCTCGCTTTGGTCCCACGCACGGCCGCTGACGAATGGGATCCGCAAGGTTGCGAAATACTCGGAGCCGACGAATTCTACTTCGGCCTCCTGGTTCTGGGAAGCCGATTTGCCGAGAATCTCGACAGGCAGGCGCCAGCCGCTGTTCGGCGGAGTGGCATTCGTGGAAACTCCGGCGGAAAGGACGCCGGGCATTGCCGCTATTTTGTCGCGGAGGGCGGTGAGGAAGCGGGCACGGTCCACCCAGGTCGCATGCGCATCTTCGTTAATGGGGATTTCGACCGACATCACATGCTGCGGCTCATAGCCGAGCGGCACCGCGTTCATGCGGATAAATGCCTGAATGGCCGCGCCTGCCGCCGTCATGAGCAACAGAGTCAGCGCGATTTGTCCCGCAATGAGCGCGGTATGCAGGCGTCTGCCCTTCACGCTGCCGGTTAGGCGCTGCGTCCCGGCCTGCATGACCTGGCTGATCTCCGGCCGCGCCGACTGCAAGGCGGGAAAGAGGCCGAAGACGATTCCGCTCAGCAATGCCAGGCCTACGCTGAAGAACAGGACAGCGAGATTAATGTGGAAGTCGGCTTCATAGGGGTAAGAGTGGTCGGGCAGGCGAGGGATGAGGAAGCCAATGGCCCGGTAGGCAACAAAGATGCCCAACGCCGCTCCGGTCACCGATAAGAGCAGCGATTCGGTGAGGAGCTGGCGCACGATGCGGGACCCGCTCGCTCCTACAGCCGAGCGGATAGCGAACTCGTGCTGTCGCGCCGAGCCCCGCGCCAGCAGCAGAATCGAGACATTGCCGCAACCAATAGCGAGCAGCAGCGCGACGGCCCCAAAGAGCAGGACCATCGTCTTCTTCAGATCGCGGGTGTACGTGTCGGCAAGACCGCGCACGCTGATCTTGAATTGCTTGGGAAAGACATTCGGGGTTTGCCGGTCGAACTCCTGGTAGAGGGGCCGGAATTCGCCCTCCGCAGCGGCCATGCTGACGCCGGGCTTCAACTTGATCTTCGTACTGTACCGATGGAGCTGGTCGGATGCCAGTTTCATCGGTACGAAGACCTCTCCATCTCCCCATGTGAAGCGCACCGGCATCACGCCGAGGACGGTGTAGGTCTTATGGTTGAGCTGGATGGTCTTTCCCACGACCGCGGGATCGCCACGGTAGTGCCGTTGCCAGAACTTGAAGCTCAAGACTGCCACGGGCTGCGGATCCTGTCCGTCGGGCGCGTCGGACGGGACAAAGTAGCGGCCCAGCAGGGGAGGCAGGCCGAGAAACTGGATATGAGACCCCGTCATCTCGACGACCCTCGCGTCATCGGGTACGTCACCGCCGGTGATCGTTTCCTCCGAAGACGAGGAGCCAACGACATCCTCGACAGCATGCGTCTGGCGCAACTGGCGAATCTGCGGACCAGTCAGCCCCCAGGTTCCCTCGTGGCCGGCGTTGTCGGTGATCCAGACGTCGCAGATCCGGTCCATTCCGGCGTAAGGCCAGGGATGGAGCACGGCGTCGTAGAGAATGCTGTAAACAGCAACGGTTGCGCCAATGCCGAGGGTGAGCGAAAGGACCGCGGTTAGGGAGAAACCGGGGTTACGGAAGATTTGCCGAAACGCGAAGCGGAGATCCTGTAGCAGCACTGACATCGAAGCCTCCTGCGCGAAAGGCCATTTAATCGTGAGCATTTGGTCTGCCACATTTTAGACTGCCGACTGTGCCCGCAGAGAGCACGTAACCGCAATCCAGAGACTCAGTTTTTTCAATGAGTTGAGCCTTCCGCTGTGGCCGGGAAGAAAGAACTTTCGAGACCGATCTTCCGACTTGCTCCTGGCCTCTTTCGCGTGGAGGGTATCCGATTCCGCACGCAGCCGTCCATAATCGAACAAATCTGTTGAGTCTTTGGCAATCTTCAATTTGTCGGACATCGCCTGATCGCGCTGTGACTTATGGGGCTGGATTGACGCTCTCTACCAATATCCCTGACAGCACATTCAAGCTGCCGTCGACCTTGGGTGGGTCGAGGCCGAGGATTTGGGCTACTAGCGGGTAGACGTTCACGTTTTCGAAGGGCTTGACGGTGACGTCTGAGCGGATGTCGGGGCCGATGGCGTAGAAGATGGCGCGCATGTTCTTCACGGTTGCGGGGTCATAGCCATGTGCTCCGACCGGGGGTGGCCTGGGGGATGTGACTTCGTATGGCGCGTGGGCGCGGAAGATGTAGGGGCCGGTGGGGACGATGACGGGGTCGCCTTCGCGGGGGTTCTGGTTGAAGTCGAGGGCGGCGGGGACTTTGGCGCGGCGGTACACCATGAAGCGGCTGTCGGCCTTCTTGAGCTGGTTGTAGGCCTTTTCGGCTTCGGCTTCGGCTTCGGCGGCGTCTCCCTTGGCGTACAGCAGCGGGCCGTCGGTGTCGAAGTTGGTGAGGTCGGCGTATTTGTCGAGATCGATCCAGGTACCCTGCACCTTCTCCATGCCGTGGTCGGAGACGACGATGAGATCGATGGGCAGGTGGAGTGCGTCGAGGTCGGCCTTGAGCTTGCCCATGAGGCCGTCGACGTGGAGGACGGCGGCGCGGACTTCGGGGCTGTCGGGGCCGAACTGATGTCCGCTATGGTCGGGCTCGTAGTAGTAGAGGGTGATGAAGTGGGGGCGCTGTTCGGGTGGGAGCTTGAGCCATTCGATGACCTGGTCGATGCGTTTTTCGTCGGGGAAGTGTGTGTCGAAGTGGAGGTAGTAGCTGGGGCGGACTCCTTGAATCGCAGCTTCGGAGCCGGGCCAGAAGAAGCAGGCGGCGCGCATGCCTTGCTGCTCGGCGAGGATCCAAAGCGGCGTGCCTCCGTACCAGGAGCCGTCGGTGTCGCTGGCGGGGTCGGTGTAAGAGTAGCGTGCCTTGCGGACGGGGTCGTAGAAGCTGTTGGCGACGATGCCGTGGTGCTCGGGGTAGAGTCCGGTGACGAGGGTGTAATGGTTGGGGAAGGTGATGGACGGGTACGAGGGGATCATGCCCTCGGGGGCGGATGCTCCTTGTTTGGCGAAGGCGAGGAGGTTTTTCGCGTCGTATTTTTTGGCGTAGTCGTAGCGGAAACCGTCGAGCGAGACCATGACGACGTAGTGTTTGGCTTGCTGGGCTTCGGTGTTAGCGGGGCGGTTGGTGTCGATTACAGCGGAGGTTTGCTGCGCCACGCCAAGCGCAAATGAGCAAAGAAGCGCGAGAAGAGCGAAAATGTGCCTGGCGGCGGGGCGAATTCGCATGATTGGTTAGACGATCAGAGACTCGACTCGATTCTAGCCTGTCATCGTCCGCCCCCGTCCACTTAGGCTCCTGTGGTGAGGACTGCGCGGAAGCGGGCTTTGCCGCTCATCATGCGGTCATAACCTTCGGCGGCTTTCTCGAGCGGGAAGACTTCGGTTTGAGGACGAATGCCGGTGAGGGCGCTGAAGTTGAGTGTGTCTTCGGAGTCCATGCCGGTTCCGGAGGGCCAGCCGCCGATGGATTGCTCGGCAATGATGAGGGGGATGGTATTGATGGAGAGCGGGCGCTCGGGAACTCCGACGACGATCAGCTTGCCGCCTTCTTTGAGTCCGCCGGCAACGGCTTCGATGGCT
The DNA here is from genome assembly GCA_963826855.1 of uncultured Acidobacteriaceae bacterium. Lineage (GTDB taxonomy): Bacteria > Acidobacteriota > Terriglobia > Terriglobales > Acidobacteriaceae > Acidisarcina. The sequence goes on along the minus strand of CAWGZE010000022.1, from coordinate 228,482 downwards.
GCGGCGGCGGTGACGGTGGCGAGGATGATCTTGGCGCCGCCGATCTTTTGGAGTTCAGCTGCTGGGTTCTGGTTTTGGTTGTCGATGTAGACGTGGGCTCCGAGCTGGCTGGCTAGCTGAGCCTTGTCGCTTCCGCGGGCGATGGCGACGGTGCGATAGCCGGATTTTGCCGCGAATTGCACGCCGAGGTGGCCGAGGCCGCCGATTCCGACGATGGCGACGGTGTCTCCGGGGCGGGCTCCACTGTTGCGCAGCGCGTTGAAGGTGGTGACTCCCGCGCACATGAGCGGGCCGGCGTCAACGGGCGACAGGCCGTCGGGCATGAAGGCGAGGGCGTTGGCGGGGGCGATGACGTAGTCGGCGTAGCCACCGTCGTAGGAGATTCCAGCGATCTGAGCGTTCTTGCAGAGGATGAAGTCGCCGCGGCGGCAGGGTTCGCAGTAGTTGCAGTGGCCGCCATGCCAGCCGAGGCCGACGCGTTGGCCGGTCTTAAAGACGGGGACGTCTGGGCCGATGGCGTCGACGATTCCGGCGACTTCGTGGCCGGGGCTGCAGGGATACTGGATGCCGGGCCAGAGGCCTTCCTTAGTGAGGACGTCGCTGTGGCAGATGCCGCAGGCCTGGACGCGAATGCGTACGTGGCCGGAGCCGGGCTCAGGGAACTCTTTCTGGACTAATTCAAAGGCGGCTTTGGGGGATGGTACGTGAACGGCGCGTCCCTGGACGGATGGCATAGTTTGTTTTCTCCTGGCTGATTGGCTGGATCGGTGACCGATCGGCACTCACAAAGATGTCGTGTTTTGGAAAGAGATGCACCCCTTTCGAGGGGATTGCCAGACTCTTTTATAGAGGACGGCCGATCGTTCACGGCCTAAGGGAGCTTGCAGCAATCTCCCGCCGAGGGAGGCTCTTCGTTGCTGGAGTCGAGCGCGACTTTCCAGCTTCCGTCGGGTAGCTTCTTCCAGATGGTCATGTAGCGGCCGGTGGTTGTCACTGGGTTGCCGTTATGGTCTTTGGAGGTGCCTTCGTAGTGGCCCCAGGTGAACCCCATGTCGCCGGCTGGGGACATCTGGCCGCCCTGCGGCGTCCAGGTGAGCTGGTATTGTTTGGGGTCCCAGTTTGCGTCGGCGGCTATCTTCCCTTTGCCGATCACCGCTGCCTGTTTGTTGCTGAGAGTCATGGCGTCGTCGGCGAACCACGAGGCGAAGGCCTTGCCGCCGCCGGTCGTCGTGTCGGCCGCAAACTTCGCCTCAAGATTGAAAAGAAAGGCGGTTCCGGGCGAGAGCGTGGGATCGGTGAGCGGGTTCGCCTGCGGTTTCGCCAGAGGATTGAGGGCAATCTGTGCCGGAGCGATGGGGCCGGCCAGAAGCGCGAGCGCCAGAATGCAAAAGGCGGCTGTTAACGACTGTCTCATCGGTTTGATTTCCTGACCTGAAATAGGACGGTCTCTCGTTAAGAATACCGCCGAGGATCTGAGGGGTGTGGATCGCGACTCCGTGATCGCTGCGGTGTTATCAAGCGACTGGGGCAGAACTGCGCCCGGTTCGTCCAAAATCTGAGGAGGCCGAGACGCTATACTCAAGAGTCTAGGCGTTTTGGGCCGCCACGGTATGCTCAGAGCGTGTTGATGGTGGCCGACGGAAGAATCCATGGGGAAATTACTCGACGCGATCCAATCGCCCGCTGATATCAAGGGCTTTTCGCTGATCCAACTGGAAGCGCTGGCGACCGAGATCCGAGAACGGCTGATTCAAACCCTCTCGCGGACGGGTGGGCACCTGGGGCCAAACCTTGGCGTGGTGGAACTGACCATCGCCTTGCACTACGTCTTCGACACACCAACCGACAAGTTCGTCTTCGATGTCAGCCATCAGGCGTATGTCCACAAGCTGCTGACCGGCCGGGTGGGCCGCTTCGATACCATGCGCCAGCCGGGCGGGCTGAACGGCTTCATGCTGCGTACCGAGAGCGAACATGACGCCTACGGCGCCGGCCACGCAGGTACGGCGCTTTCGGCGGCTTTGGGTATGGCGGTAGCCCGCGACCTGCGGGGATCGAAAGAGCATGTGGTCGCCCTCGCGGGAGACGCAGCCTTTACCAACGGCATCTCGTTCGAGGCGCTCAACAATATCTCCGACCAGACCAATCGCTTGATCGTCGTGCTGAACGACAACGAATGGTCGATCGACCGCAATGTCGGGGCGATTGCGCGGTATCTGCACAAAATCGTCACCAACGAGCATGTGAGCCATCTGCATGGCAGCGCGGCGCGAATCCTCGAAAGGCTCGCGGGCAAGACGGCGGTCAATCTCGTCCGCAAGGCGGAGGAGGCTGCCAAGGGTATCCTGTGGCCCTCGATGTTCTTCGAAGAGTTCGGGCTGACCTATTATGGTCCGCTGGATGGGCACAGCCTGAGCGAGTTGATCGATACTTTCAAGTTTCTCAAGACGCAGGAGAAGCCCGTCGTCCTGCATGCGATCACGCAGAAGGGCCGTGGCTTTCAGCCGGCGCTCGACAAGCAGAAGAAATTTCATGGCCTGGGGCCGTACGACGCCGAGACTGGCGAGACCAAGCCGGTCGGGCAGAAGACGTACTCCGAGATATTCGCCGAGACGCTCATCAAGCTTGCCGATGAGAACGAGAAGGTTGTTGGTATCACTGCGGCCATGCCGAATGGCACTGCTCTCGAGCTATTCAAACCTCATCATCCGAAGAGGTATTTCGATGTAGGCATTGCCGAGGAGCATGCCGTTATCTTCGCGGCCGGCATGGCGACGCAGGGATTCAAGCCTTTCTGCGCGATTTACTCGACCTTTCTGCAGCGGGCCTTTGATCCGATCGTGCATGACGTCTGTCTGCAGAAGCTGCCTGTGGTCTTTTGTATGGATCGCGGCGGCCTGAGCGGCGATGACGGCGCCACCCATCACGGTCTCTTTGATATCAGCTATTTGCGCGGCATTCCCAACATCATCCACATGGTGCCGAAGGACGAGGACGAGCTTGCGGACATGATGTACACCGCGATGCTGCATGACGGCCCGTCGGCGATTCGGTATCCGAGGGGCGTTGGGCCGGGAACAAAAGTCAAGGCACACCCGGTGGCTTTGAGTATCGGTAAGGCGGAAGTGATTGCCGATGGAGACGATGTGGCCATCTTTGGCTTGGGCGCGCTATTGCCCATGGCTGAAGAGCTCGGCGCGCTGCTCGATCGCGAGGGATATTCGGCTGCGGTCATCAATCCGCGCTTCGTCAAACCGCTCGATCGGGACCTGCTTGAGGCTTACGCGAAAAAAGTATCAGCCGTTGTTACATTTGAAGACCATGTGTTGATGGGCGGCTTCGGTAGTGTGGTTCTTGAGGCCCTGAGCGAGATGAACCTCGATGTTCCTGTTGTCCGAGTCGGCTGGCCGGACCGCTTTATTGAGCATGGCAAGGTCGATCAACTGCGCGCTCGCTACGGTGTGAGCGTTGAGGCTGCGATGGAAAAACTCGCGCCTTCTCTGAAGCGGACTAAGCAGGTGAAGTTAGTCGCGAGATAGAAAGCTAGTTGTCGGTTTTCAGTCCTCAGTTCTCCGCGCGCGAATTTCCTAAAGGACTAATAACTGAGGACTCTCTAAAGCAGCTCCAGCAACCTTTGCTGGCGATGGCGAAATATCCCTTTGATCTGTCTTCGAACGATCAGTGCGTGGGCCGGTTCGGAGAGAACGCCTAGAGGCAGCTCGTAAACCAGATCGTCGACGATCTGGGTGCCTTGAATTTCGTCCCGCACTTCGTCGGAAACCCGATGACAGTGCCTCCAGTAAGCGAAGGGGCCTTGCGCCTGCTCGTCGCAGAAGTGATCATCCCATTCGAACTCGACGATTCGAGCATCCCAGCGCATCAGGATCGGCGAGAGCGGAAACGGCCGGAAGCGAATGCGGATCGCTGATCCGGTCCCAGCCACAGGCCGTGTAAAGGGCAGCATGTTTCTGCTGGGCCCGGATGGAGCCACTAACGTTTGTTCTTCTACTTGTGCCTTCTGCCAGGCGGGCATAAGCCGCGTGAGATTGGAAGGCTCTGCAAAGAAGGCGAAGACCTTCGTGATTGGGTAAGGCACCCATTGCGCGGCTTGAAAGGAATGTCGCATATGCGGTCTTGACGAACAAAAGGCGCTCACCGTTGAGCGCCTTGCAAAGATTTTTTGTGATGGGCTCGAATTATTGGTTAGGGCATCAGAACGGCATCCACAACATGGATCACGCCGTTCGACTGGAAGACGTCTGCGATAGTCACGGTTGAGGTGCCGCCCTTCGTATCGGTCAGGACGATCTTGCCGCCGACAACAGCCGCGGTCAGATCTTCGCCCTCGACGGTTTTGAGCATGGCCTTACCACCGCCAGCCTTGATCTGCTTCATCAGTTCTTTAGCGCTGATGCGGCCGGGAACGACGTGATAGGTGAGGATCTTATCCAGGGTATCTTTGTTTTCCGGTTTGAGCAGGTTATCCACCGTGCCTGGCGGCAGCTTGGCAAAAGCTTCGTTGGTCGGGGCGAAGACGGTGAACGGGCCGGGGCCCTCGAGGGTTTCGACCAGGCCGCCGGCCTTGACTGCGGCCACCAGAGTGGTGTGATCCTTGGATTCGATCGCGTTCTGGATGATGTTCTTGGTCGGATACATGGCGGACCCGCCGACCATTGGGTCCTTCTGTGCCTGCGCGGTAATGGCGGTGAAGCCGAGGACGATAGCGAGGAGCGATGCTGCGAAATTCTTCTTCATTGGTTTCCCTTCGGATATATAACTGAACTTCTTTCCCACGGTGAATGTACGGAGTGGGTCTTGAATTGGATTGCTCCGCCGGCCATACCCGGCGCATAACAACTCGCGTCAATGAATCAGGATGACTCATATATGCCGGACGAGTTAGTGGTCCCGTTGCGAGCTGGATAAAAATACGCCTGGTGTTCACAGGAGCGAAACGAAGTGCCACGAGCGCGGCCCGACACTTCGGACGGCAGAGCATGAGGGCTTCGAGGGCCGCGCACGCGGGGAACAGGTTATGCTTGAAAAGCGTATTCGCAATTGAGCGGTCTGCGGCAGAAGATGACGAGCGAGATAGAGTTGCGGTCGGTGGGTCGGGAAGCGAACAGACCGGTGGAACGGAGAAGTGCGGACCATTGATGTCTAAGGCCAATCCAGACCACAGTCGCTGGCTTGTTTTGATCGGAGTGCTCAAGCTGTTCAAGGCCGCACTCTTTATCCTGCTTGGCGTCGGGGCCCTCCGGCTGCTGCACAAAGACCTTGTGGACGTGGTCACGCACTTCATCCTTGCGCTGCGCTTCGATCCGGAGAATCACTTCGTAAACCTGGTGCTCGAAAGGATCGCGATGATCAGCCCGCACCGGCTGCGCGAGATCAGCGTCGGGATCTTCCTCTACGCGGCGCTCGACATCATTGAAGGCACGGGGTTGGCGCTCGAAAAGACCTGGGCGGAATATCTCACGCTGATCCTGACGGCGTCGTTCCTGCCTTGGGAGCTCTTCGAGATCATCCGTCACATCACCTGGCTGAAGGTTGTCCTGCTTTCCTTGAACACGGCGGTGGTTGTCTACCTCGTCTTCCATGTGCAGGGAAGGATTCGTGCGCGGGCGGGGCAGAATTCAAGGCCGACAAGTGTCTAAGCGTATGCGGCGGGTTGTGGCAAGGGCAGAAGCGGGGCAGTGAACCAAGCTGGTTACTAGCTGAACCTAGTTTGCCAATGCCAAATCACCGCGCCTGGCGTTTAATGAGGGCGTAGCAGGATTGATCTGAATTCCGCTAATTTCCCGACGAAAATTCACAATTTGCACAGCCGGAACGTGGATTTCGCAGTCGGAAATGGTGGACAAAAGTGGTCTAAAGTGGCCATAATGCAGGTGGAAAGTGTAAACGATTCAGCGATTTTCGACGATGACTAGAGCAGGATTGGCTGGCCGAGAGATCGAGATCGAAGACAAGGCGATAGCACGGTGTTCCGCGGAAATAACCCAACTCGGATCGATGAAAAAGGGCGGCTCAAGCTGCCGGCGGAGTTCAAGCGCCAGATCGATGAGAGCTATGGAACGCAGTTCTTCATCACCAGCAGGGACGGAAGACGGGCGGAGATCTACCCGATGCAGGAGTGGGAGAAGTTCGAGGCCAAGCTGGCGGCGATTCCGAACTTCAACCCGGCGAAGAAGAAGCTGATGGAGCGGATCAACTATTACGGTCATACCACGGAGATGGATACGCAGGGGCGGCTGCTGGTACCGCAGCTGGTTCGCGAAGAGTTGAACGTGTCCGGCGATGTGAATGTCTTTGGCATGCAGACCTATTTTGAAATCGCCAACCGCGACGCATTCAAGGCGAACATGGATGCCAACCCAATGACTGCGGAAGACGAAGAGTCGCTGGCTGGCTTTGGGTTGTAGCGAATTTTGAACCCCTCAGGGGGAGCACATGGCTGAGAACCCGAGACATGTGCCGGTTCTTTTAGAAGTTGCGGTCCGAAACTTAAATGTGCGGCGGGGCGGCACCTATGTTGATGCCACGCTCGGATACGCCGGTCATGCAAGTGCGATTGCGAGAGCGCTTGGGCCGGAAGGAAAGCTGATCGGCTTCGATCGTGATCCCGAGGCATTCGCGTTTGCAAGTGCAAGATTGCAGAAGCTCCGCGAAGAGTTGGACGATGCGATGCCGAAGGTGGTGCTGCATGACTTGGAGTTTTCGCAGGCAGCGGAGCGGCTCGAAGCCGGCAGCGTGGATGGATTGCTCGCCGACGTTGGGGTGAGCTCGATGCAGCTCGACGAGGCGCACAGAGGATTCAGTTTTCAGGCGGACGGAGCCCTTGATATGCGGATGAATCCGCGCCAGGGTGTGACCGCTGAACAGGTGGTAAATCAGTTCGGTGAAAAAGAACTTGCCGATTTGATTTACGAATTCGGAGAAGAAAGGAGGTCGCGGAGAATCGCCAGAGCCATTGTCAGGGCGCGGCCGATTACGACGACGGCGGAATTGGCCAGAATCGTAGCCGGGTGCGCCCCGCCAATGAAACGGGGACCAATCAAACGTGAAAGGGGCAGGCATGTGATTCATCCGGCGACGCGAACCTTTCAGGCGCTCCGGATCTATGTAAATGGCGAGCTGGACGAGCTGAAGGCGCTCCTGGAGGCCGCTCCGAAGTTGTTGAAGCCGGGTGGAAGGCTGGTGGTAATCAGCTTTCATTCTCTGGAAGACCGGCTGGTAAAGGATGCATTTCGTGAAGGGGCTCAGGCCGGGATCTACGAAGTCTTAACCCGGAAGCCGCTGACCGCAGAGCAGGATGAGATGGACCGCAATCCAAGGTCACGCAGCGCGAAGCTGAGGGCCGCGGAAAGATTAGGGACTAGGGACTAGGGAATAGGGAATAGGGACTAGGAATTAGGGACCGGAAACACAGGATCGGGTCGGGGTCGTCCTACCGCACTACAACGGCGAAAGTAAGACGATAACCAAGTAAGACCACTCCTCCTAAATAGCGATCCTGACCCGGTCGTGAGGAGTGGGACTTAGGGGCTAGGGAATTAGGGACTGGGGAGTAGCAACCATGGCGACACAAGCTATCGCGACGCAAATGCCGGTGTATTCGGGCCGCTTCGATGCGACTACGGTGAGTGAGCGCAACCAGTCGCTGCTTGCCGCGCAGCCGCGCGTTCGCCGCGGGCCGACACCTGAGGTTTTCTTCACTAAGCGCATCGACAATTCACGCCTTGTAACGGCCAACGATCCGCGCCGGGCACAGGAGATGCGCAGCTTTGCGACCGCCATGGCCCTGTTGTTCGCGCTGATCATGATTTATGGCTGGCAGCATTTTAGCGCCATCGAATACGGCTATCGCATCGAGTCGGAAAAGCAGCAGATTGATCTGCTCAATGAGCAGAATCGCCAGTTGCAGCTCACCGAAGCGCAGCTTGGCGATCCGGTGCGCATCGACACGCTCGCCCGCCAGATGGGCCTCGGGATGCCGCGCCCAGGACAAGTGGTGCGGCCTGACAACGCTGCCGATCCGAGCACCCCTGTGCTGGCGCAGATCTCTCCTGCACTCACGATGAGCGACCGCCACTAACAGAGCCCGCTTCGGGGAGGGTCTACGCCACCGTGAATCTTGCCTCATTCCTCCCGGAAAAACTGCCGTTTCTATCTGGCCATGCCGGCCCGAGGGTCGGAGCGAAGTCTCCAGCGTCCTCGAAGATTCGCCGGCCGCGCTTTCTCTACGTTTTAGGCTTCTTTGTCTTCTGGACAGTGGCCATTTGCCTGAGGCTGGTTTGGCTGCAGGTCGCGATGCACCAAGTCTATGTGGACAAAGCGCAACGCCAGCAGCAGCGCACTTTTGAGATCGCACCTCGTCGCGGCATTCTGTATGACCGCAACCTGCGCGAGCTAGCAGTCAGCACTCTCGCCGATTCGGTCTTCGCGGTCCCGTATGAGATCTCCAACAGCGATGTGCCTGGTGAAGACGCCCGGGCCAAAATGGCGACGGCGATTGCTCTTGCCAAGGTGGTGCATACCGACCCCGACGACAGCTTCACCTCGGCCGAGCGGATCGATGCGCGCCTGACCGCGTCGCGCGACTATGCGTGGATCGGGCGCGGACTCGACCCGTCGGTGATTGCGAAGGTCAAGGCGCTCAATCTGAAGGGCGTCCATCTTCAGAAGGAGTTCAAGCGCTTCTATCCCGATCATCAGTTTGCCGCGCAGGTACTCGGATATGTTGGTACTGACGCGACCGGGTTGGGTGGCCTCGAACAACAGTTTGAAGACGAACTGCATGGTACCCCGGGTCACATGCTGACGGCGGTGGATGCGAAGCGACACGTGCTGGGAAGCCATGAGAGCGAGCCGATCCCAGGCGAAAATCTGGTGCTGACCCTCGATTCGCAGATCCAGTTCATGGCCGAACAGGCGCTCGACCATAATATGGAGCGCACGCACGCTGAGAGCGGCACGGTGGTTGTCCAGGACCCGCATACTGGGCAGATTCTGGCGCTGGCGGTGCGGCCTACCTTTAATCCGAATGATTTTCGCCACGCGACGGCCGACCTTCGTCGCGACCATGCGGTGAGCGACGTCTATGAGCCCGGCTCGACGTTTAAGTTGGTCACCTACTCGGCGGCCCTTGAAGAGAAGGTCGCCACCCCCGACGGCATGGTGGATTGCGGGGGCGGACAGATCAATGTAGCTGGCCGCATCGTGCATGACGCGCCGGGTGAGCACTTCGGCAACATCACGGTCGCTCAGGCCCTCGCAGTATCAAGTGACGTTGGCGCGATCAGGCTGGCGCAGCGCATGGGGCCGGAAGCGTTCTACAAATACATTCGCGCCTTTGGCTTTGGCGACCGCAGCGGGATCGAGCTGCCGGGCGAGACGCGAGGACTGCTGAAGCCGGTGCATCGCTGGCACCCGGACACTATCGGCTCCATTCCCATGGGACAGGAGGTTGCGGTTACGCCGGTGCAACTTGTCACGATGGCATCGACGATCGCCAATGGCGGTATGTATCTTCCGCCGCATCTGCTGCTGGCGAGCACCGATGAGGTGAAAGGCAGTCCGAAGCTGCAACCGGCGGCGTTTCATCCGGGATACGACATTCCAAATCCGCTGCCCGATGGCGCGCACCGCGTGATCTCGACGATGACCGCGGCCGAGATGCGCAAGATGATGGAAGGCGTGGTGCTTTTTGGCACGGCGCGGCGCTCGGCTGGGCTGAATGGCTACAGCGCCGCCGGCAAGACCGGAACGGCACAGAAGATCGATCCCCGCACGCGTACTTATTCCAAGACGAAATTCGTCGCATCGTTCGTGGGCTTCGCGCCAGTCAACAATCCGGCCGTGACGATCGCCGTCATCATGGATTCACCCGACCACAGCATGCACTTTGGGGCTGAGGCGAGCGCGCCGGTCTTTCAGGAGCTGGCGCAGCAGATTCTTGAGTATCTCGGCGTGCCGCATGACACCGATGTGAGGTCCGCGCCGGAGATGCAGAAGGCGCTCGCCGGGCCGGTTCCCGAGGAGCACGCGCCCGAATCTGACGAGAATGTCGAGCAGCTCTTTGCCGAAGTGAACAACTTGCCGGCGGATGATCCGCTGCGCCAGCCTGCGCAGGCGGCAACGGATACGGCACCGCTGGCGGCACTGGCGGCTTCCACTCCGTCAACGGCTACTCCGCGGCTCACAAACGCGGCGTTTGTTATGCCCCCGCAAACCGGCTCTGCCGAAACCTCTACGCCGCCCTCAAGCGAGACTGCTCAAAGCCAACCGCCTCCGCCCGTCGATCCTGCGCCCGCAACCCCTGCAGGCAAAGGCGCGGTGGTTGTGGATTCGAGCAAGCGCGTGGCCGTGCCGTCGTTTCTCGGTCAGCCGCTGCGCCATGTAATCGAAGAAGCCGGAACGACCGGCCTGGCGGTCAACGTCGTCGGCGACGGACTGGCGCGCGAACAGGCTCCGGCGCCGGGGACTATGGTTCCGGCCGGCACGGCGGTTGTAGTGCGCTTCAGTCGCTGATTCCATTCCTGCTGACCGGCTGACGATCGACTGACTTAGAATCCTGAGAGCAATGATTCCCATCGAGCAGCTCTTGCAGGGCGTTCCGTACGTTCGCCGGATCGGCGTTGACGGCACCGTGAGTGGCGTCGAGTATGACTCGCGTCGCGTGACGGTGGACTCGCTCTTTGTGGCGATGCAAGGCGGTACGACGGATGGTAATCGTTACGTCGCTGCTGCGGTGAAAGAGGGAGCGGCCGCTGTAGTCACCGACTCTGCGGCGACTTTTGACGCGGCCGCACGCGACTTTCCGCGAATCGCATTGATCGAAGTTGCACACGGGCGCAAGGCTCTGGCTGGACTTGCAGCGAACTTCTTCGGCAATCCCGAAGACAAGCTTGAGCTGAGCGGCGTCACCGGCACCAACGGAAAGACGACGACCGCGTTTCTGCTCGATGCGATGCTGAACCATGTCGGTCGCAAGACAGTGCTCGTAGGCACGATTGAATATCACGTTGCGAACGAAGTCCGGCCGTCGCCGCACACGACGCCCGAGTCCCGCGATCTGCTGGAACTTTTCGCCGAGGGAGTGAACCGCGGAGCGAGCGAGGCGGTGATGGAAGTGTCGTCGCATGCGCTGGCGCAGGGCCGAGTGTGGGGGCTGAACTATGATGTCGCGATCTTCACCAATCTCACTCGAGACCATCTCGACTTTCACGGCACTATGGAGAAGTACTTCGCCGCTAAGCTGAGTTTGTTTGATGGCAGCAACGGCGCTGTCCCGCGCGTTGCGGTGATCAATTGCGACGACGTCTTCGGCCTGGAAATCGCCGAAGCGGCGCATGACGCTGGGGTGAAGGTATTTGGATATGGGCTGGGACCTGCGGCTTTTTGCGCGGAGGATATCAAGATGTTCGCGTCAGGCTTGAGTTTCTCGATGGCTACTCCGCATGGAACTGTGCGCATCGAGACGCGGCTGACCGGCAAGGTGAACGTCTACAACCTGCTCGCCGCATCGGCTGCCGCGCTGGCGCGAGGGCTGACGCTCGACGAGATTGCCGCTGGGGCGACCGCGCTTGATCATGTGCCGGGACGATTTCAGACTGTCGATGCGGGGCAGCCATTCACCGTCGTTGTGGACTACGCGCACACGGATGATGCGCTTAAGAACCTCATCGCGCTTGCACGGGAGTTTGTCTCGGCGAAGCATGGCCGGGTGATCACGCTTTTCGGCTGCGGGGGCGATCGCGATCGCACCAAGCGTCCGTTGATGGGAAGGGTCGCGAGCGAGGGCAGCGACTTTGTCGTCTTCACTTCAGATAACCCGCGCAGCGAAGATCCAATGAAGATCATCGAGGAGGCGATGCCGGGATGGGCGCCGACTAAAACTGACGCTATGTTCGAGCCTGATCGGGCGAGTGCGATCGGTATTGCGATTCATCAAGCCAAGCCTGGGGATATCGTTTTGCTTGCGGGCAAAGGCCATGAGAAGGTGCAGGTGCTGCGCGACCGGACAATTCCGTTTGACGATGCCGAAGTGGCGCGGCGCGTGCTCGCCGGGCTTGGTTTCCGTGGCGCGGTGGAGGCGGCGACGTGAAGCTCTCCTTCAAACAGATCGAGCAATGGATCGGCGCAGAGATGGCTTCGCACCTTGACGCCGCCTCGGCCACAGGCTACTCGATCGACTCACGCACTGTCTCACGCGGAGAATTGTTCTTCGCGGTCAAGGGTGAGCGCTTTGATGGGCACGACTTTGTCGTCGCTGCTCTGGTGCGGGGTGCGGTTGCTGCCGTGGTTTCGGCCAGCAGCGTCGAGAGTCTGCCGGCGACGATCAGGCGGGAGGATTTGCTGGTTGTGGCCGATGATCCGCTGCTCGCGTTGCAGCGGCTGGCTGCGGCGGTGCGGAAACATTGGGGCGGACGCGTCGTCGCGATTACCGGCAGTGCGGGAAAGACGACGACCAAGGAAGCGGTTGCGGCGGTGCTTGCGGCGCGCTTTCGGGTGCTGAAGTCGGAAGGGAACCTGAACAATGGCTTCGGATTGCCGCTGCAGTTGCTGCGGCTGGAGCCTGAGCACGAAGTTGCGGTGATTGAGATGGGCATGTCGCGTGGGGGAGAGATTGCGGCGCTGACGAAGATTGCTGCTCCGGACTGGGGTGTGGTGACGAATGTCGGCTGGGCGCATGCGGAGAATTTTCCTGACGGGATTTCGGGAATTGCGCGGGCGAAGTATGAGCTGATCGAGGCGCTTCCGCCGGATGGCGTTGCGTTTCTGAACTGCGGCGATCCGTATGTCTCGCAGTTTGGGCGGGATTTTGCGGGAAAGTCGATCTTCTATGGCTCCGGGCCCTGCGCCGAGCCTCATGCGGAAGAGGTAGTCGAGCTAGGGCAAGACGGCAGCCGCTTTCTTGTTGTGTCTGGGCAAGAGTCGGCTCCGGTGCGGCTTGCGATGATGGGACGGCACAATGTCACCAATGCGATGGCGGCGATTGCCGTGGGGCTTGAGTCTGGCGTTCCGCTGGCCGAGTGCGTTGCCGCGGTTGAGACTCTGACCGCGGGCAAGAAGCGCGGTGAAGTGCGGCAGATTCGCGGCGCGACGGTGATTGACGATTGCTACAACTCGAATCCGGAGGCACTGAAGTCGATGATTGCGACTTTGGCTGCGATTCCGGCGCAGCGACGCATTCTAGTCGCTGGGGAGATGCTCGAGCTAGGGCGCGATTCCTCGGAGCTGCATCGGAGCTGCGGCGAGTTCGCTGCGCAGAAGGGGATTAACATCATTGTCGGCGTTCGAGGCAAGGCGGTTCACATCGTCGATGGCGCTCAGGCCGCTGGAGCGAAGGCGATTTTTCTCGAATCGCCGGATGCGGCGGGGGAGTGGCTTCGCTCGGAGTTGCGCGCCGGAGATGCAGTGCTGCTCAAGGCTTCGCGGGGCGTAGAGCTGGAGCGGGCGCTGGCCGTGCTGGATGAATTGGGTTAGGGTTATCTCGGTCCTGCATCTAAGGCAGACTCGTGACTAGCTGCGCGAGCCTGGGGCACTCGCTGAGGGAAAGACTCCGAGCTGGATCATGAGCCCAAGCATGTCCATGAGGATGCGGGTGTCCTTGATGCGGCCGCCTTCGAGGCGGTCGATGACCATGCCCCAGACCTTCACTGGGCGGCTGGTTGGGGGTATGCCGATGAATGCGCCCCGGTGGGTTCCTGTCCACTCGAAGCGCGTGAGCACTTTGTCGCCCTCGGTGATCTGCTCTTCGACGGCGAAGTGAAGGTCGGGAAAGGCGGAGCGCATGCCGCGGAGAATATCGTTGAGGCCGTCGAGGCCCGGACCCTGGCCGGGCAAGGGAACCTGCTCGACGACGTCTTCCCAGACGAACTGCGAGGCGGAGTCGAAGCGGCCCTGGTTGATGACTTCTTCGATGAAGAGGCGGACGATGGTGGGGTTGTCCTGCGGCATTGTGTCGTCCTTCCTAGGTGACAGCTATTTAGGTGATTGGGGCAGAATAACTGTGCCCTGGTGGAAGAGGACGCGCCAGCGGTGTCCTTCAAGGCGCCAGAGGGAGCTGCGGAGAGTCTTGCGGGCTGGGTTGGCGGCGACATAGGTGAGCAGCGCCAGTTGGCTGGAGAGGCGTTGGCACTCGAAGTCTTCGCTGGTGATCGGCTCAGGGGGCTCGGCGGAGAGGGTTTCGAGGAGGGAGGCGCGGTCCCAGACGATGCCGGAGGCGCCGAATTCGCGGAAGCCTTCGGAGAGGAGTTCGCCGATTGCGGCTGGGTCTTTGCGGACAGACCAGTCCTGCAGGCGGAGTTCGAGGGCGATCAGGTGGGCTTTAAGGTCGTTTTCCATGAAGAGTAATTTTAGACGACGTGACGCGTGGAGGGATACGACTCAAGATCAAAGCGCGGGGTGCGCGGATTTGTGATGATGCGACCGGAGTCAACTGCAGATCCTTCGACTCCCCTTCACTCCGTTCAGGATGACAGTTTTGGATAGGACGACCGGCGGCTCCTATGGAATAGGCTGATGGTTTGGGTGGATTTCGGAGAATGATCGAAGCGCGGGAACGAGAGTTTGTCTTGGAGCAACTGGCTGCGAGTGAGGCGCGGTTGCTGGGGCTGGTGGAGGGGCTTACGCCGGCGCAGTGGGGTTTTCGAGAGGATGCGGAGCGGTGGTCGATTGCTGAGATTGTGGAGCATCTGGTGGTATTTGAGGGATTTATCACCCATGCTGTTACGAATTCGCTGCAACGACCGGCGGAGCCTGAAAAGACGGCCCTGGCTGGCGCGAAAGAGCCGCTGGTGCTGGGGCTGGCGGAGTCTCGGCGTCTGAAGTTGAAGGCTCGGGAGGCGACCCGTCCGGTGGGGCGGTGGGTGGATGGGGCGGAGCTAGTGGCGAGGTTTCGCGAGGCGCGGACGCGGACGATCGAGTTTGCGGCGGAGACAGAGTGCGATCTTCGCGGGCATTTCTTTCCTCATATCGCGTTTGGGGATTTGGATTGTTATCAGTGGCTGTTGGTATTGGGGCAACATACTTTGCGGCATTGTTTCCAGATCGAGGACGTTGTGGGCGATTCGCGGTTTCCGGTGGGATGAGTGAGGTTGTTTTGCGACGCTTTGCGACGGCTGCTGTTATCCTCAGGATTATGCAGATCATGGTTAACATCCCGGATGAATTGGCGGTTGCGGCCGAGGCGCGCGGCATTCGTCTCGAGTCGACGATCGAGCAATTCCTGACCGAGAGACTGCTTGCGCCCGGAGAAAATGAGCGGCCCCAGTCGGCCGCGGAGGCGGTGGAAACCATTCTCGCCATCCAGAAGCGTAACCGGCTTGACGGGCTGAAGATTTGCGACCTGTTTACCGCGCCTTGACCCTGAGAACTACACGCGGCTCCCGGGGGCTCGCGTATAAAGACTAAGCGGCTCGGGGCACGAGGCGAGGTGCGCTTTCAGCCAAACGAAGCAAGGCCAGTGTATTGGTTGAGAAAATCTTGTTGCGGTCTCCAGCGTCGTCGATCGTGTCGTCTACAAGGTCGATGTGCAGCTTTGGGCTCATTGGAACCGGCCCGAAATCGGTTCCAAACAGTACGCGGTCCACGCCGCACATTTCAATCATGGCCCTGAGCCCACTCGCGCTTGGACCCATGGTATCTACATAGATGTTCGACCTGAAGTACTCCGATGGCTTACGAAGATTCTTATCGACCTTGTTGATCGGCGGATTCTGAATGCCTTTATAGTTAAGGTCCCAGTTCCAATCGAGTCTGCAGATCACGGGAGCGAGGGCTCCGCCCATATGAACAAAGAGAACCTTCAGCTTAGGATATTTGTCGAAGACGCCGCTGTATATCATGCGAGCGGCCGTCAGCGCCGTGTCAAATGGCCGGCCTAGGGCTTCGTTAAGCCTGTACTGCTGCATTGCAACGGCGCCTATCGCTACGAGAGGAGGGTGAATGTGAACGAGTACATCCTTGGCCTGCGCGTACTCCCATAGCCATTCGGCTTTGGGTGAGTCCAGAAAGATCTGATCTGAGCCGGCTCC
Source organism: uncultured Acidobacteriaceae bacterium (assembly GCA_963826855.1). GTDB lineage: Bacteria > Acidobacteriota > Terriglobia > Terriglobales > Acidobacteriaceae > Acidisarcina. The sequence continues at coordinate 212,439 of CAWGZE010000022.1, read as the reverse complement.
ATAGCTGGTCGTAATGCTGATGCAGCAGGCCTCTTTGTTCGAAATCAGTGGATCGATGACATCACGCGAACTCTCTTCAAGAGCATGAGCGTTGGCCATGCAGGCAACTTCGTCGGGGAATCTATCTCGAAGTTCGAAAGACTCGTCGTTCAGGAATTTGAGCGTATCGACGGTGCTTGCTTTGATGACGTGCTGGGCAAACGTCTCCACCTCGCCGCCATAGCTGTTCACGCAGGACGACACCCCACTTTGCCGCTGAACCTCCATCGAATAATCAACATCGACCGACTCGCGGTAGAAAAACATTTCGCCAGCATTGGCCTGCGGCAACGGCTTTGAGTCATCAAGGCCTATATTCTCAATGAATTTCCGACGCAGTTTCGGACCGAAAATGTGCCGATGAGTGTCGATGATGTTTCTGGTTGCTTTGGCTTGAGTCATTTAGAGATCCTCTGGTAGAAGTCTCTATCAAATACGTTCTGTGATCTGTGTCGGTTTGCTCATGATCAGACAGATTAGCGACAGGATGACAAATCTGTTGGGTTTGGAAGGCGACGGCGATGTACTACATTAGCCAGCGGCGGATCGTGTCGAGGGCTTGTTGGGTGGACCATTGGCGGATTCGGTCGCGGTCGCCTCCGAAACGTTTCTCGATGACTTCGGAGTGTTTTTCATCGTCGATGGCGATGTAGACAAGGCCGACCGGTTTGTCTTCGGTGCCTCCGGCGGGGCCGGCGATTCCGGTGATGGCGACGCCGATGGTGGCGCCGGTACGAGTGCGGATGCCTTCGGCGAGGGCTTCGGCGGTTTCGCGGCTGACGGCTCCGAACTCTTCGATGAGGCGGTGGGGAACCCCGGCGAAGGCGCTCTTGAGATCGTTGGAGTAAACGACGGCTCCGCCGAGGAAGGAGCGCGAGCTGCCGCTGACACCGGTGAGGCGCTCGGCGAGCATGCCTCCGGTGCAGCTCTCGGCAGTGGCGAGGGTGGCGCCGCGCATTTCGAGGTAGTAAAGGACGATCTGCTCGATGGACTCGCCCTGCGAGGAGTAGATGATTTCGCCGAGTTCGTCTTCGATGCGGCCGGCGAGTTCGTCGACGCGGGCCTGAGCTTGTTCGAGCGTGGGCTTCTCACAGATCAGGTTGAGCTGGATGTCGCCCATGTGGGCGAGGATAGTGGTTTCGATGTCTTTGTATTGGGTGTAGATGGGCGCGACGCGTGAGTCGACGATCGACTCGCCGATCATCGCCGCGCGCAGGATGCGAGTCGCGATGTGGCGCTTTGGCAGCGTCGCGGTGAGGCGCGGCAGGCACTGCTCGTCGAAGAGCGGCTTGATTTCGTTCGGTGGGCCGGGCAAGAGCATGACCAGCTTGCGGTGCTCATTGTAGACGATGTCGAGGTACTGGCCGGGCGCGGTGCCGAGGGGATTTTCGAGGATGGTGGCGCCATCGATGACGTCGGCCTGACGGGAGTTGTTTTCGGTCATGGTAATGCGGCGGGCGGCGAAGCGGGCGTAGAGGGCTCCGACGATAGCCTGGTCGCGCTTGAGCCGGAAGCCGAGGGCTTCGGCGACGGCCTCGCGGGTGAGGTCGTCGACGGTGGGGCCAAGACCGCCCATGGTGATGACGATGTCGGCGCGGCTGAGCGCGATGCGCACCTGCTCGACGAGGTCTTGCTTGCGGTCGCCGACTATGGATTTGAAAGCGACCTGGACGCCGATCTTGTTGAGGCGCTCGGTGAGGAAGAGGGAATTGGTGTCGGAGCGGTGGGGGGTAAGGAGTTCCGAGCCTATGGCGATGATTTCACAGTTCATATGAGAGTTGTCAGTGGTCCGTTATCAGTTTTCAGTACACAGCTCTCATTCACTATTCTCGATCTACGGATGCGCAGCTTGTGAACACTGAAAACTGAGGACTGACAACTGAGGACTTTCTTTCAAGCAAATTCGAAGCCTTCGACGCCCAGATCACAATGATAAACGGCGGTGCTGGTGGTAAGGATGGCGGTGCCTCCGGGAGCGAAGGCGATGCCGATGAGGCCGGAGCCTGCTAGGACGACGGAAGCTTCTTTGTCAGGTGTGATGCGGATGATTCCGCGGCGGCCTTTGAGCGATGCCGCGACGTAGAGGTTTCCTGCGATGTCGACGGCGATGCCCTGAGGGCGGCCGAGTCCGCGGTAGAAGACGGCGGTGCTGCCGTCGGGGTCGATGCGGTGGACGCAGTCGTAGCTGGAAGTCGTGGGGCCGGTGACGAAGAGGCCTCCGTCGGGGCCGAAGGCCATGTGATACGCGGCCACGCTGGGCTCGAGGGTGGCGAAGACGAAGGTCTGGCGATCGCGCGCGATCTTGAAGATGGTGCCGCTGCGATCGCCGACGTAGAGGTTTTGTCCGGCGTCAAAGGCCAGGCCAGTGGCGACGCCCATGCCTTCGGCGTAGATGGCGGCGGCTCCTTCGGGCGAGACGCGATGGACGGTGCCTTCCTGGCGCGAGGAGACGTAGAGGTAGCCGTGGGCGTCGAGGGCGAGGCCGGTGGCGTTGATAAGTCCAGAGAGCAGGACGTGCATCTCGCCGTCGGGATCGATTTTGAAAACCGAGACGGGGGTCTGTTGGCCCCGAGTTCCGGAGAAGGTGACGAAGATCTCTCCGGCGGAGTTGACAGCGGGGTTAGCGACGGCGTGGACGTTTTCGGCGAGCAGGCGGGCTATGTGGACATCGACTTGGTTGCTTCGGCTGCCGTTGCGGAAGATCTCGAGGCGGGTGGTTTGTTGCGTGGCTTCGGGGACGCGGACGACCAAGCGATTGTTGCGGGTGAGCAAGACGGGAGCGGTCGAACCGCCGATGGCAGAGAGCGGGCGCTGTAATCCAGTTGCGCCGAGGTTTGCTCCGTGGACTTCGATTTCGCCTCCGGGGAGCGCAGCGTTGGGGAGCACTGCTTCGATGCGGGGGTTGTTGGGTGGGTCCGATCTGAGGAGTCTGACCATGGGATTTCTGCCTGCTTCTACTTTAGCGCGTTCGCCGTCGATTGCCTCGCTAGCGAAGCCAGTGATGGATGAGCTGCAGGCAGATCAGGGCGTAGATTCCGGCGGCGACGTCGTCGAGCATGATGCCCCAGCCCTCGGGAAGGAATTCGAATCTGCGGATCGGCGGGGGCTTGGTGATGTCGAAGAGGCGGAAGAGGACGAGGCCGATGAGGGCGAACTCCCAGGTGGGTGGGGCGGCGATGAGGGTGATCCATTGGCCGACGGCTTCGTCGGCGACGACGATTTGAGGGTCTTTGCGGCCGGTTTCGCGGGCGACGACGGTTGCAGCTGGGATGGCGATCACCAGCAGGAGGAGCGCGGATGCGGCGGTGAGGATGGCGAGTTCGTTATGGGTCGCGAAGCTGGTTGCGGTGGTACTCGTGATGGTGAAGTGGCCGACGATGAGCCAGATCAGGGCGGCGGCGATCGAGCCGGCGGTTCCGGGGCCGGGTTTCCAGAAGCCGGTTCCGAAGAAGGTGGCGATGGTCCAGGCCCAGAGGGTTTTCTTGCCCTCTGAACTCGCCGTTGTGGAGTTAGTCATTCTCTTCGGAATGCGGACGTTTGCCGGATTCGAGGTCTTCGAGGACGTCGGGGTCGAGGATGGGTGAGGATATTTTGTAGGCTCCGCTGGCCCATTTGCCGAGGTCGATCTTGCGGCAGCGGTCGCTGCAAAAGGGGAAATCTTCGTCGGCAGCGGTGACGATGGTTTTGCAGGTGGGGCAGCGGAGGACGATCGGTTTTGCTTTGGGACTCATTGGTGGTGCTTGATCCTTTTCTTCATAGTAAACGCTGCTATGCTGTGGGCGGGAGATCGATGAAACTACCCAACGGCGAAGACGCGATCGTAGAACTTGCGAAGCTTCGCGACTATTGTCTGAGCCAAAGTCATCCTCGCGGACGGCATAAGGCGCGTGTGTTTCTATCTGCCCTTGCGATGAACGCGGCGGATGCTGAGGAGCTTCGCACGGTCCTGCTCAACGCCGCTCGAGAGGCTAATGCAGCGCCTGGGACTTCCGATTTGTACGGCGATCGTTACATAATAGATTTTGAGCTCAAGCGAATTGGAAAGGCCGCAAGGATTCGCAGCTCCTGGATTGTCGTGACTGGCGAGAGCGCGCCGAGATTTGTGACTTGTTTTGTTCTTTAGAGAGGAGAGGCTATGTCGAAGCTAGAACTTCTTTCCGTAGTTGCCCTGCTGAGGGACTTGCCGGAGCATGGCCTGGTGCGTGGCCAAGTGGGGACGGTGGTTGAGCTGTTGTCCCCTGCGGTGGCCGAAGTCGAATTCAGCGACGATGAGGGGCGCACCTACGCCATGGCCGCGTTGCCAGTTGGTGAGTTGATTCGCCTCCACCACCGGCCGTTTGAGCGGGTGGCGTGACCGAGTTGCCGATGCTGCCCGCGAAGGTTGCGCGAGCTTTTGCAGACGGCGCTAGGGAAAATCGAAAGGATAGCACCCTCGAAGTAGCTCGTTGCCGTCTCCAGCTAATCGAGCGTTCTATTGCGGTGGCACCGGAGACGGCGTCGGGGCCGCAGACGAGGCTGCGGAAGCCTCTGGCGGCGTCGGGACTGGCTTGGCTTCTGGAACATAGTATCCCTCGAATCGCACGGCGGTGACTTGCATCGGAGCACCGAAGCCATTGGTGGCCTGCAATGGGCCTTCAACATATATTCGCCACGGGTGCGAAGGCGAGGGCGGTTTGCTGTCAGGAAGAATGACCGCGATTTCCTCGTCCTCCACTAACTCGTACTGTGCGATCACGACTGCATAGATCGCGGTATGCTCGTCGAGCATTCTTTTGAATCTAAGTGCTCCTCCCGGATAAGCATTCGCTAGCTTGGTGCCATCGCTTCGGACGAAATGAGTGTTAACTGTATCCAGAATGCCAGAGTGCCCCCTGAGTAAGTAAGGGTTCTTACTGATGTCGTAGGGATCAATAATCTCGTCGGAGGGGCGATATGGGTCTTGTTGCTCGATGGAAACTTCTGCCGGCTCTGTGGAGGATTGTGCGGACGAAGTCTGCCGTGACGTAACGGTAGTGGCTTGAGGGGCGGGCCTGAGGATGATGTAGATCATCGCGGCGACGACAACGAGGATCAAGACCTTGCCAATCGACGTTGATCTTCGCGCCTGGGTCATCGCTGGCCTCCCTAGCTCACCGCCGGGTTCTGCTAACCTGCGGTTGACTTGGAATTATCCCACAAGCCAAAGCTTGCCGAAGCAGCGCGTGTTCCTAGCCTGCAATTCTTTGCCCGCGTCGTAGGGGCTACGGCTTGAAGATCCGGGCGACCACATCGTACTCATAGGCTTCGGTGACTTCGCACTCGTGGAAGCTTCCTGGCTTCAAGTCTTCGAATGGGCCGAAGTCGTTGATGTAGACCTTACCGTCGATCTCGGGGGCGTGGAATTGGGTTCGGCCCTCCCACAGTAGTGGCGTCTCTTCGGATTCATTCTCTACTAACAAATCGAATCGCTGGCCGACCCACTTTTGCTTCGCCTTCTTGCTGATGGATTTCTGCAGGCGCATGAGGGTTCGCTTGCGTTGTTCGATGACCTTGGTGGACACCTTTTCGCCGAGATGGAAGGACTTGGAACCGTCTTCGTCGGAGTAGCTGAAGGCTCCCATCCAGTCGAATTTGGCTTCGCGGACGAAGTCCATCAGCTCGGTGAAGTCCTGTTCGGTCTCGCCGGGGAAGCCGACGATGAACGAGGTGCGCAGGGCGATGCCGGGGACGGCGGCGCGGACCTTTTCGACGGTCTTGAGGAAGATGTCGGCGTTGGCTCCGCGCTTCATGCGCTTGAGGACGTTGCCGGCGGCGTGTTGCAGCGGCACGTCGAGGTACTTGCAAATGTTGTCGTGGCGGGCGATGGTGTCGAGCAGGCGTCCGGTGATCTTGTTTGGGTAGGCGTAGAGGAAGCGGAGCCAGCGGACTCCCCCATCTCCAACTTTGACTTTGGCGAGGCCGTCGAGAAGATCCGCTAGGCCGTCCTTCAGGCCGAAGTCTTCGCCGTAACAGGTGGTGTCCTGGCCGATGAGGGTGATTTCCTGCACGCCCTGGGAGACGAGTTGATGGGCTTCGGCGATGACGGATTCAAAACGACGCGAGCGAAATTTGCCACGCAGGTTGGGGATGACGCAGAAACTGCAGGGATGGTCGCAGCCCTCAGCGATCTTGATGTACGCCGAGGAGCTGGCCGTGGCGCGGAGGCGCGGAGTGTTTTCGTCGTAAAGGTATTGGGGGAGCTGGGGTTGGGCGCCGTCCCACTCGTGGCGGGAGAAGCGTCCCTGGGCTTCGCGGAGGTCGCCTTCGGAGCGCGAAGCTATGATTGCTGGCGCGGCGGCTTCGGGTGACGCGGACGTCGGGTGAATTCCAGTGGCGACGACTGTGGTCAGGATTGTGAAAGGCGAGCTAGCTCGCGGTTTCGGAGTTACTCCGGCGGCGGCCAGGATGTTTTCGAGCTCACCGGTGCCGACGACGCCGTCGACTTCGGGGATGTTTTTCTGGATTTCGTCACGGTAGCGCTCGACGAGGCATCCGGCGACGATCAGCTTCTGGGCTTTGCCATGCGTTTTATGACGCGCCATCTCGAGGATGGTGTCGACCGACTCCTGCTTGGCCGAGTCGATGAAGGAGCAGGTGTTAACGACCAGGACATCGGCGGTTTCGGGGTCGCTGGTGATGCGCGCGCCGGCGTGGTCGAGCAAGCCCATCATGACTTCGCTGTCGACGAGGTTTTTGGGGCAGCCGAGGCTGACGAATCCGATGCGCAGGGGTTTGTCTGCGAGGGCTTCGGGTTCGGTTGTGGGGTGGTGGAGCGCGGTTTGCGCTTCCTCGAGCAGTGTTTCTTTCACACCCTTTATTTTACAGGGTGTTTGCGAATTGGCGGCCGCGGGGCAACCTATTTTCGGATGCCCTGAATTGATCACAAAGAGGCTGCAAGTCGCTAACTTCTCGTCGAGAGACCGCATCTCGTTTAGAAGCGGCAAGAGGTTGACTACCAGCGCAATCATGCATTGAGGAAAAACAAATGAGTTTACGGGATGTGTTAGTAGACGAACTGAGAGACTTGTACAGCGCGGAAAACCAACTGGTAAAAGCGTTGCCGAAGATGGCCAAGGGTTCGACGAGCGAGGATCTGAAGGAGCTGTTTACCAGCCACCTGGAAGAGACTAAAGGGCAGGTTGAGCGGCTGAAGCAGATTTTCGCGGAACTCGAAGAGAAGCCGGCCGGCGAACACTGCAAGGGCATGGAAGGGCTGGTCGCCGAGGGCAAGGAGCAGTTGGATAACGACGACGAAGGCGCGCTGAAAGACGTAGCGATCATGGGTGCGGCGCTGCGGGTGGAGCACTATGAGATCGCAGGCTACACGGCAGCGATCGCGATTGCCCGGCAGCTTGGCGAGGACGAGATCGTCGCGCTGCTGACCGAGAACTTGAACGAAGAAGAGAAGGCCAGCGAGAAGGTGTTGAGCCAGGCAGAGCCGCTCCTTGAAGAGGCGACGGCGGAAGAGGAAGTCAAGAAAGGCTCGGCTTCGGTTGTGCCCCACAGCACCAAAAAGGCAGCGACAGCGGGGCGCTAAAAACAACCGGCACGGAGAAGAATAGTCTGGCCGGTTATCGAATCGCCCTCGGAGGTTCCGGGGGCGATTTCTCTTGCGAATGGAGCGCGACGCTGCACCTCAAGTCTGGGTAGAGAAATGATATTCTGGAGTAGTGCCGGGCCCTACGCGACGCAATCCCGCCAACCCCGCCAGGTCCGGAAGGAAGCAACGGCAACGGGCCAGTGTGTGCGCAGTAGGTTCCCCGGTACATAAAATCTTCGAGTCGCTGGCCATTCGTTAATCTGCATCTGTGCAACGTAGAACCCTGTCTCCTGCGAGAGGGCGAGTCGTGGCAAACTCTCTCAAAAAAAAATCAGCTCCCCCTCAATGCGGGCAACGGAATGTTCCGCCACCGGCACTCCTGATCGACGCTGGTTGTAAGTCGACCGACGCCGCGCCGCAACCGACACGGACCTCTAGACATGATGCTGTTCGAGACGACGACGGAGTGTGCCTGCGAGCTCGACCATCAGCTGTAACTTGCTTGCGAGCTGCGGCGGTACCGAGGGCTCCTGGAGCGCGAGTTCGGAGTTGAGCAGAAGCCCGGCCAGCGTCGATTTCAGGTCGTTTTCGAGGCTCGAGGTGGCGGCGCGCATGGCGAGGGACGCTTCCTGTTCGCGGCGGCCGAGGGCGGCCCTGACCTCGCGCCCCAGCCGCGCGCAGCCCACCACGGCGAAGTTGATCTGGAGCGGGACGGCGAGGCCGGAGTGTTTCCAGATCAAGTCGGTGCCGGCCGGATCGGCCTCAGCGATCGAGTCGTCGACGATCACCGTGGCATAGTCGCGGCGCCGCAGCGCGCTCAGGCCGAGCTTGCGGCTGGAGGCGATCTCGACCGGGACGCCCAGGGCTGCAGCCAGGCTCGAGGCGCAGCTGTCGGCCCCGGGTATCGAGGTAATCATGAGAACCGACTGCAGGGCCGAGGCGCGTGCGATCGGAGATTCGGGAGCATGGGACAGGCTCGCCACCCGGGCGCGGAGCGGCGAGGCGGGTTGCACGATGACCTCTGCCTGGTTGCGGGCGTGGTCGGCGGAGCCTGCGCCGATCGGCGTGGCGGCTGCAGGTTCGGGTTGGAGGATTTGAGGTTGAGTGACTGCGCGTTGAGTGGTCGACGGTGCTGCGGGCTTCGGGACGGACTGGGTGGCTGCTGGCATGGTGGCTTCCTTCGCAAAAGGTGAGCAGAATCTCTGGTTGAGTAAGAGCTCGGTGCTGTTCGCCTGTTCCCGTCCAGACCCTGTGGGCCGAACGTACAGACAGGTAGTCGAGACCAGACCGATCAAGGCAGATACAAAGAAGGCGTGAGGCCGGTCAAAGCGGATCGGAGAGCCCACGCGAATCGTAAGTCCATGCTTAGCCTGTCATTTCGTCAATTCCTCCTTTCTCTTTGATCTCTTCTTTGTCTCTCATTCTTGAGGAGACTTGTTGGATCTTTGGTTGAACTTTCGCCGGCTGCCGCTTGCGGGTCAGGCGCCGGGCGCGGCGGACTGGTCGCCGATACCGTACTCCTTAAGCTTGCGATAGAGGGTGGTCTTGCCGATCCCGAGCACCTTGGCGGCGAGCAGCTTGTCGCCCTTGAGGGTCGCGAGCGTGCTGAGGATCGCCTGCTTCTCCTGAACTGCGAGGGGGACGATCTCGGCTGCGCGGGCGCCGTCGAATCCGCTGTCGCCATGACCGTGCCCGTTCGAGCCGTTGGCTCCATTCGGTCCATGAAATCCATTGGTTCCGTAGCCGCGGCCGGCGGGATTTATTGTCCGACGCTGCTGCAGGGCAAAATCGACCAGTTGAGTCGAGAGGTCGCCGAGCTGGAGCAACGGCCCTGTGGAGACGGTGGCGCCGCGCTGGATGGTGTGTTCGAGTTCGCGGACGTTGCCCGGCCAGGCGTAGTCGACCATCGTCCGCAGGGCCTCGTCGGAGAGGTTATACTCGACACCGCTCTCGCGGGCCAGCCGGTCGAGAAAGTGCGCCACCAGCAGCGGGATGTCGCTGCGGCGCTCGCGCAGCGGCGGAATGCGCAAATTGACGACGTTGAGCCGGTAGAACAGGTCCTTGCGGAAGCGCCCCTGCTCGACCAGCGCGGCGAGGTCGCGATTGGTCGCCGCCAGCACCCGGGCGTGAATGGGGACGCTGTGGTTTGCGCCGACCGGGCGGACCTCTTTTTCCTGAAGGGAGCGCAAGAGCCGCGCCTGCAGATCGAGCGGGAGTTCGCCTATCTCATCCAGAAAGACGGTGCCGCTGCCGGCCGAGGCGAGCAGGCCGTCCTTGGCGCGGTTCGCTCCGGTGAAGGCGCCCTTTACGTGGCCGAAGAGCTCGCTCTCGATTAGGGTCGGCACGAGCGAGCCGCAATCGACCGGGATGAAGGGCTTGGTGGCGTTTGGCCCGTGGGTGTGGATCGAGCGGGCGACGAGCTCCTTGCCGGTCCCGCTCTCGCCGAGGATCAGCGCCGGGTGGCTGCTCTGGGCAACCTTGGAAAGGATGCGATAGAGCTTCTCCATCTCCGGGGAGCGGCCGATGATCGAGCCCATGCCCTGCTGGGTGCGCAGCCGTTCGCGCAGCCGGCGGCTGGCCAGGTCGAGGGTCCGTCGCTCGGCGGCGCGTTCGAGCGCGGTCGCCAGCTCATCGGAGGCGAAGGGTTTGGTGAGCAGGTCGTTGGCCCCGGTACGCATTGCCTCGACCGCCGACGGCACGGTGGCAAAGGCGCTCATCACCACCACCGCCGTCTCCGGATGGAGCGCCTTGATCTCTTCGAGGAGGGTCAGGCCATCGCTGGCCGGGCCGGGCAGATCGAGGAGCAGGATGTCGATGCTGTTGTTGCGGAGCAGGCCGCGAGCCGAGGCCGGGCCGTCGACTCCATGGGGAAGATAACCAAGCCGGGCCACGATCTCGCAGCACGCGGTTCGGACGGCGGCGTCTCCATCCACAACGAGCACATACATGCCGCCAGCCTTTTCATCCAGACGCGGAAAAGTCGGCATAAGAAAATTGTAAGGAACGGTTGTTGAAAGCATCCTACGCCTCTTTCTCGATTTGTGCAGGAATTTGTTGCAGATAGCGAACCTTTCTCTTTACGAGTGGCGCGGCGAGTTCGCGCCGGGCCTCCCGCGTCTTCGGTGGGAGGACGGGAAGCTCGATATCGAAGCGCGCCCCGAGCCCGGCGGGGCTGACAACTCGCACGGTGCCGCCCGCCGCAGTGACCAGCCGCTGGACGATCGCGAGTCCCAGTCCGCGGGGCAAATCCCGGGTGTCTTCATGGCTCGCGTCGACTCCATCTGTTCCATCCCCGTTAGGCGAACCATGGCTGGCACGGGTGGAGAATCCGGAATCGAAGATGCGGGCCTGATGATGGGCGGCGATTCCCGGCCCGTTGTCGCGAACCGACAAGATTACCGACCCGGGGGCGGAGTGATGGCCGCGAGCGAGGAAGCTCGCCGCCCCCCCGCGTTGCGCGGTGATGCGCAGGAACGGCCGGCGACGGAGCTCGGCCGGAGTCGAGGCCATGGCCTCGACGGCATTGGCGACGAGGTTGAAGAGAATGCGCAGCAACTCTTCGGAATTGAGCGCGAGCCGGCCCGCGCAGGGCCTGGATTCGACCTCGAAACGGACGCCGGGTCCGGCCAGCGCACGCAGGGTCCCTTCGAGGGCGTCCAGCTCCGACCCCAGGTCCTCGATGCTGGGAAACGGCCGCCGGGGCATCGGTAGTGCGTCGATCTGCGAGGGGTCTAGGGAGGGCGGGAGTCGAGAGAGAAGTCCGGCGCGGCTTCCGGCCAGCGCCGTGATGAGCCTTGCGCCGCTGGTCGCAAGCTTGCGAAGGTCTTCGGCGTAACAGCTGAAGCCGGGGGCAAGCACGCCTGGCGAGGCGATGAGCTGGCAGTAGAGATCGAGGGCCGAAATCAGGTTGCGCGCATCATGGGCAAGCTCGAGAGAGGGGTCGTCGGACAGGTTGGGCGGCGAATACGGGGGTGAGTTCAGCCTGGTGTCCTCGCCGTGGTGTTCGTCCTGAAGACGAGTGATGGCTGTCCGGGGGCTGGGGAGCCGCAGGAACCTTGAAACTGGAATGGCTTGTCCGGTGTGAATGACGTCTGGCTGCGTCGAATGCATATGTCCTCGATTCCCGGTGCATGTCCTTGTGGCGACCGTACGCGCCGATGTAGTACACGCCTCGTGCCAATGCGGGAAAGCGAAGTTAAGGCGAAGCTAAGATGCTTCCAGATAAGGCTTTAGGAGCGTTGAACGGCGGTCGTTTGGAACGACCCGTTTTCGGGTTCTTTTTCCCGAAGTGGAACGATCCGGCGAGCATGGTTATCTAAGCCAAATCGAATCAACGGGATGAGACGACTTCCCGATTCAGGACGATTTTCGAGTGTTCCCAGAGTGGGATTCGGGCTGACTCACTACAATGAGAGCGACGCAACTGCCTGGGCGAGACTGTCCCACGGGGTGCGAAACCAACTGAAAGTTGACTAGAGACTACAAGAATCTGTGATGACCAATGATGATCAAGCCTGAGTTCTTCCGCGCCGGCGGACGCGCCGCCAATGCCTTCCGCGAAGTGCGCTTGACCGCCGATTACGTGGCCGTTGCCGAGGGATCGGTCTTGATCGAGTGCGGCCAGACCCGAGTGCTGTGCAATGCCACGATCGAGCAGGGGGTCCCGGCGTGGCTGCGCAACTCGGGGCGGGGCTGGGTGACGGCGGAATACGGCATGCTGCCTCGGGCGACCTTGACGCGCACGCCGCGCGAGTCGGAGCGGGGGAAAGTGGGCGGACGTACCCATGAAATCCAGCGGCTGATTGGCCGTTCTTTACGGTCAGCTGTGGACATGAAGGCGCTGGGCGAGCGGACGGTCGTGCTCGATTGCGATGTGATCCAGGCCGACGGCGGGACGCGCACCGCGGCGATCACCGGAGCATGCGCGGCGCTGGCGATGGCCCTGAACAGGCTGGTCGCAGCCGGGACGCTGAAGGAGTCGCCGCTGAAGCAGCTTGTCGCGGCCACCAGCGTGGGCATCGTCGAAGGGCAGGTGCTGCTCGATCTGGCTTACGAGGAGGATTCGCAGGCCGAGGTGGACATGAACGTGGTGATGACCGAGGACGGCGGGCTGGTCGAGGTGCAGGCGACGGCGGAGCGCGGGTCGTTTCCGCGGACGCGGCTTCTCGAGATGATGGATTATGCGGAGGGCGGCATTCAGGAGTTGTTTGCCGCGCAGCGGAAATTGCTTTAGTCGAGCGTCGAATCGAAGACGGCCACTTCCGGTGAAATCTTCGACGCCTGCATCATACCGTGCGCATCTCTCAGTTAGAATCGAGTGCGCGTAGCAAGAACGGTTTCAACTTAAGCATCAGGAGAGAGCACATGAGCACCACGCACACAATCACACCCGGCAAGCTGGCCGGTTTGCGGGCGCTGTCGGACCATCGCGGCGTGATCGCCGCGGCGGCGATGGACCAGCGCGGTTCGCTGAAGAAGTCGCTGGCCAAGGAGAAGGGCGTCGCCGAGATGCCGGATTCGGCATTAGTCGAGTTCAAGGAGCTGGTGACCGCGGTGCTGACCAAGCACGCCTCGGCGATCCTGCTCGATCCCGAGTTCGGTCTTCCCGCGTCGCACAAGCGCAACGGCAAGGGACTGCTGCTGGCCTATGAAAAGACCGGCTATGACGCGGCGACTCCGGGGCGCTTGCCTGACTTGCTGGATGTGTGGTCGGTGCGGCGGTTGAAAGAAGCGGGCGCCGACGCGATCAAGATTCTGCTCTACTACACGCCTTACGAGAAGACCCCGATCAACGACCTCAAGCATGCCTGGGTGGAGCGGATCGGCGACGAGTGCGTGGCGCACGATATTCCGTTCTTTCTGGAGATGGTCGGCTACGACGCGCACGGCGGCGACGAGAAGTCGATCGAGTTCGCCAAGAAGAAGCCGGAGATCGTCTCCGGGTCGATGGCGGAGTTCGGCAAAAAGCAGTACAACGTGGACGTGCTGAAGGTCGAGGTGCCGATCCAGATGGAGTTCGTCGCCGGGACGAAGGCCTTCAAGGGTGAGGCGGTCTACACCCGCGAAGAAGCGCTCGGACACTTCCGCGACGCGGCGCAGATGTCGCACAAGCCGTTCATCTATTTGTCGGCGGGGGTCTCGAACCCGGTCTTCATCGAGACGCTGGAGCTGGCGGCGGAGAGCGGCACCACCTTCAACGGCGTGCTGTGCGGACGGGCGACGTGGAAGGACGGCATCGCGGTCTACGCCAAGCAGGGAGCGAAGGCTTTTGAGGATTGGCTCAATACCAAGGGCGTCGAGAACATCAGCAACGTGAACAAGGCGCTGAAGCATGCACACTCGTGGTTCAGCAAGCTGGGCGTTCATGCCGAGGCGCACGCGTAGGCTGCCTAAAAGGGGAATCGAAACGCCGCGAGGGCCTTTAGCCTTCGCGGCGTTTCTTTTTTTTCGAGTTTGGCGAGACCTCAATCATTTCCCTTGCGGATATATCTGTTGCGGATATATGTTCATGGGCAGAGAAGACAAATGCCGTCTGCCACTCCGCACTCGCCAAATCCTGAAGCCCTGCTGCCACTGAGCGCGGCGGTCTTTGCTATCATGCTGGCGCTGGCCGGGGAGGAGAAGCACGGCTACGCAATCATGAAAGACGTTGGGCTCGAAGAAGGCGGGACGCTGCGCATGGGGCCTGGCACGCTCTATGGCTCACTCGACCGGATGATGCAGAACGGATTGGTCGAAGAAACAGGGTTCACCGACGACGAGCGGCGACGCTACTACCGGCTCACCGAATTTGGCAGCCGAGTGTTGTCGGCTGAGAGCCGGAGGCTGAGCCGCGCAGTGGCATCGGCGCGGCGCAAAGGGATGCTGGAGGCGGCAAAATGAGGCGCGATGACAAGTGTCCCCTTCTTGTGATCTATGCGCGCTGTCTTGCGCTCTATCCGCGTCATTTTTACCAGCGTTATGCGGGCCAGATGACGCTGGTGGCCGTCCAAGCCCGGCGAGAGTGGATCGCTGCTGAGTCTGACCGCCCGGATTCTTCCGGTAGGGCTGGGGTCTTCTGGTGGTGGATGTTTGTTGATTTGTTTCGGTCAGCGGGCAAGGAGTGGATGCTTATGGGGCGTGGAGTGATCTCGGAGCGGTCGATTGCGTTTCATGCCGTCGCGCTGGGGGTTCTGTTTACTCTGATCGGAGGAGCCGCTTCCCTGGTGGTGCAACAGATGTTGCGCCGTGGCGCGGACCAGCCGCAGTGGCAGATGGCGAGCGAGGCTGCTGATCGGCTCGGTCGGGGTGAAGATCCGGTTCATGTGTTGCCAAATAACGAGGTCGATCTGCGCGGCGGCCTGGCTCCGTTCCTGTTGTATTTCGATGAGCAGAAACGCCCATTGGCGGGGAACGGATACCTTGATCAGTCGTTGCCGTCGCCGCCAACGGGAGTTTTTGACGTCGCCCGCGTTCATGGCAGCCATACGGTGAGCTGGCAGCCCAACCCGCAAGTGCGGATCGCAGCGGTGATCCTGCCCGTCAATGGCGGGCGTTCTGGCTATGTTCTCGCAGGCCGGTCGCTTGAGACTACCGAACGCTACGAGTCCGTGTTCTGGCGGATGGCGTTTGCAGGATGGTTCGCGGTGATGTTGCTGCTGGCGGGTGGAGCGATGCTGCTGGAGCGGAATAATCCGAACCCTCGGATGGCGTAGGCCGGAATCCGAGATTGGGGTCATTCGAAGAGTCTGAGAATTTCCTTTCCGTCACAGCGGTTTCAAACCGTTCGTGTTCTAAACTGGTTCCCATTCGCCGGCGGTACGAGCGCAGCGTGCGTTGGGGATGCGGAGTCTCGAATGGGGATTGAGCTGAGTGGTTGCTGTCCGCTGCTGCAGGTCTTTGACATGCCGACGGCGTTGGAGTTTTATTGCGACGTGCTGGGCTTTGAGGTGGTGAGCCATTCGGGAAATGCTGCTGGCGCGAGCCGGGAGTTCGGCTGGTGCCTGCTTAGGCGCAAGGGTACGGAGTTGATGCTGAATACGGCTTATGACGAGGGAGAGCGACCGGAGAAGCCCGATCCGGCGCGCGTTGCGGCGCATGGGGATACTTGTATCTACTTCGGGTGGGAAGACCTTGACGGGCTTTATGCCGATTTAATCGAGAAGGGTGTGAAGCTGAATCCGCCTCAGGTTGCTCCTTATGGGATGAAGCAGCTTTATGTGATCGACCCGGATGGGTTTGGGTTGTGCTTTCAGTGGCCGGCTACGGAGCAGGCTTATGATTCGTGGGTGGCGGCGTATGGGTTGGAGGCGAAGGTGGTGTAAGTTTCGCCGATTGCGGAGACTAGAAAACGATGCAGGTTCCCTACGCGAAGAGGTGGCAGAAAGAGGCGGATAAGCTGCGTAAGATTGCGCTCGACTGCGACCTGACCGAAGAACTCAAATGGGGCAAACCCTGCTTTACTTTTCTGAAGAAGAACGTCGCGATCGTCATCCCGCTGAAAGAATCGTGTGCGTTCTCCTTCTTCAAAGGCGCGCTGCTCAAGGACCCCCGGCAGATTCTTGAAAGAATCGGAGAGCACACGCAGGCTGCGCGATGGATCAAGTTCACCTCGGTCAAAGAGATCACGGCACTGCAGACGCCGTTAAGAAACTATCTTTATGAAGCGATCGCATTGGAAGAAGCCGGGAAGAAGATTGAGCTTAAAAAACCGTCGGACTATGCCGTGCCTGAAGAGCTGCAGAGCTTGCTGGACGATAACGCAACGCTGCGCGCGGCCTTTGCGGCGCTCACACCGGGGCGAAGGAAGTCCTACGTCTTCCATATTTCCCGCGCGAAGCAGCCAAAGACCAGAGTGGAGCGATCAAAGAGATGTGTGCCGATGATACTGGATGGGCGCGGATTCAACGAGCTTTCGAGATGAAGCGGATCAAGCGTCCCAAGTATGAATGGTGGCCCACGATGCGCCGTCATGTCGTGATCCCAATCCAGGGTTTGTAGAAATAGAGTGGGCCAGCGATCAAATAACCTCTACAGAGGGTGAGGTTTCAGCATGGTTTTCACCAAGCGGCTTCGCGAGCGAGTTCGTCGCGGAGAGATCACGACTACGGTTCGATTTTGGATGCACCCGCGCGTTAGCGTGGGCGGGCGATATCGCATGGAGGAGGGTGAGATCGAGGTGGAGTCGATCGAGGCAATTGGATTCCCTGATATCACTCCGGAGCTGGCGCGTGAGTCGGGATTTCTTGGAGTCCTCGATCTACTCAAGGTCGCCAACCATGGGAAAGGCGAAAAGATCTATCTGGTGCGATTCCATTACATTCCGCCGGGCGGTGGTTCAGTTCTCTCATCTGCGTCGCGGCAAAGGTCGCGAGCAAAAGCTTTGAGCTCGAGAGGTGGACTGAATTGTTTTGACTTCGTGAACCATCGAAAAAATGGGCCAACTGGAGGCCCCCGGTCTTGCGCTCCTTGCGATATGTGGTTTCGAAGAAATGGCCACCAGTAGCGGAGAGAAACAGGTTAGGAAGCTGTATTCGATAGGGTGAGACTTGTGTCAGTGAGCCGAAGGCTCGGTCGCGATGCTTTTTGCCAGTGGGGTGATCTCTAAGAAACCATCGGCGATAGTCGCCAATGTTTTTCCGTCTGGGGAGATTGCCAAGTCGAATTGAACGGAGGGCAGGGGCTGAACAAGAATTTCGCGCACTCTCTTTCCAGTGCTCACTTCATAAACGACAACTTTCACGGCTTTCAACTTCCGGTCGATATCTAGAAATTCACTACCACCACCCCACTTCAATACTGCCACTGCTCCTAGGTGACCGCTCTCATCGACCTCGACACGTTGGTTAACTGTCTCGCTATTCTTTTTGAAAGCATCTTTCCACTTCACTGCGTTTTGAGACACGTATGTGACGGTTTCGTCGCCGCCCGTTATGAAAATTCCGTCATTGCTTACAAGTGAAGCACTTGTAGGTCCGGCCTCCCATGTGTATGAGAACTCCGGAGGTCCGCAAATTTGGTCTACAAACACTCTACGTCGCATTGCTTGCCCGAGGCCTCCGTTCTGAAATGTCAGAAGATTTCTTTCTGAGGCTGAAAGAGGTTGGCGATATCGATCAATCTCACATTCGGCCAGCGGCTTAAAGTCGCGCCACCCTATGAGCTCGATCACTGCGTTTCGTTGCGCATTATGCGTGTACGTATCGACTCGATACAGGATGAATGCCTTGCGATCTTGCAAAGGAAAAATCCGCCAATAAAATTCCTTGCCTTCCGGAGTCATAGGAAAGTTTCGTTCGGCGAGTTGCTCGAACTCCGGCGAGAACAACCGCAACTTGTCCCCGGTTCTAATCAAGAGGTTTTCATCGATGCCGGAGAAAACTGCATTGTGGTCCCAACTTGCGGTTGGAAAGGCTTGTTCAGAAATGAGTGCCCCGTCTTTGCTCAGCTTCAGAACGTGGAAAGAGAATGCTGGTAATTGACGGGTCACCAGCCCCGTGCGGTCACGAGTTACAAATCCTACGAAGACATCGCCCTTCGATCCGATTGAGATTGTTTGCCCCTGCTCGATGCGGCTCCAAAGAAAGACTCCACTCTCCCCTGGCGGGCTATATCCCCACTGTCTCAAGTCGACCCGCTGTACTTGCGCCGCCATCGATATAGCGAACATGAATATACAGAGGGAATGTTGAGATACGATCCGCATCGTTTTCGCTTTCAAAGCAGTCTATCTTTCATTGATCCTGTTTTTGTCTGTTAACAGTGCCTAAAGCTCCAGCGCACCAGTCAGGCTCGCTACTTTCTCAACATCGTGCTTCGCGCACCATTGCTCCAAGCCTTTGGCGAGGCGTTCGGTGGCGCGGGGGTCGGCGTAGCTGGCGGTGCCTACCTGGATGGCGGTGGCTCCGGCGAGGAGGAATTCGACGGCGTCTTCGGCGGTGACGATGCCGCCTAATCCGAGGACGGGAATTTTCACCGCGCGCGAGGCTTCGTAGACCATGCGCAGGGCGATGGGTTTGATGGCGGGGCCGGATAATCCGGCGGTGACGTTGGCGATGCGGGGGCGGCGGGTTTTGGCGT
Source organism: uncultured Acidobacteriaceae bacterium (assembly GCA_963826855.1). Classification (GTDB taxonomy): domain Bacteria; phylum Acidobacteriota; class Terriglobia; order Terriglobales; family Acidobacteriaceae; genus Acidisarcina. The sequence goes on along the minus strand of CAWGZE010000022.1, from coordinate 193,784 downwards.
CGATGGCCATGGCGAGAAGGGTGTTGATGAGCGAGATGGCGTCGGCTCCGGCTTGCTCGGCGACCGAGGCCATCTCGGCGATGCTGGTGACGTTGGGCGAGAGTTTCACGATAATGGGGCGCGCCTTCGCTTCGTCTTTGGCGCGTTGCAGGGCGGCCTGTTTGGTGGCGTAGACGAGTGTGGCGAGCTCGACCATGTCGGTGCCGAAGACCTGGCCTCCGTGCTTGGTGTTGGGGCAGGAGGCGTTGATCTCGTAGGCGGTGATGCCTTCGGCCTGGTTGAGGGCTTCGACGACGGCGATGTAGTCCTTGACCTCGTTGCCGAAGACGTTGGCGATGACTGCGCAGCCGGGGTATTTCGCGAGCTGGGGCAGCTTGTCGCGGATGAATGCTTCGACGCCGATGTTTTGCAGGCCGATGGCGTTCAACATGCCGGAGGCGGTCTCGATGATACGCGGCGCGGGGTTGCCGGCCATGGGTTCGCGGGAGAGGCCTTTGGTGACGAGGCCGCCGATGCGGTCTAGCGAGACGATGTCTTCAAACTCGATGCCGTAGCCGAAGGTTCCGCTGGCGGCGATGACCGGGTTGCGGAGCTCTATCCCGGCAAAGGTGACCGCCATATTGGGCTTCACGGTTTGGTTGCCGATTCTGACTTGGGATAGGTGACGGCCGATGCTGGCTTGAGCGCCTGGGTGAGGATGTGGCCGATCGAGGCCGAGGGCTGATTAATGCCGAGCAGCGCGGCCCAAGTGGCGGCGAGGTCGACCGGGCCGACGCGGCCGTGGTAGATGCCGGGCGCGAAGGGCGCTCCGTAAAAGCCGAGCGGAACATGGCGGTCGTAGGACCAGGGGCTGAAGTGGGTGGTGCCGCCGTTGGAGTGGCCTTCCATCTGATAGTCGGCGAAGACGGTCATGACGTACCAGCCGCCGTTGGAGGAGTAGCTGTGGGCGAGAATCTGGCCGAATTCGCTGTTGGGATATTGGCCCGCCGCGAGCTGCAGACGGGTGTAGGCGTGGATCAAAACCGGGGTGGGAGGCAGGCGGGTCTGGGACGGCGTCGCCGTCTCCTGCGGCTTGCTGAGTGAATCGACCGCCGCTGGCAACGCTGTTAACACCGCATCTTCTGCCTGGCCTTCGTTGATGCCGGCGCGCTCGAAGCTGGGCGGGTTGAGCGCGAGGTAGGGGAGTTCCTGCTGGTCGAAGAGGTAGACGACGTTTTGACCGGGAGAGAACTTGGCGTTCATCGCCTGGTTCAGCTGGGCAACGATCTTCTTGGTGCTGATGCTGGCCGCGTTGATGCCGAGTTTGGCGGCTTCGCCGAGGACGGGGGCGACTCCGTGGTCGGCGGTGAGGGCGATCCAGACGTTGCCGAGTCCGCCGTCGACGTTTTTGTCGAGCCAGGTGAAGAAGCCGTCCAGGTCGGTATCGAGCGAATCGACCATCTGGTGCTGGGCGGCCGCGTCCGGGCCGACGGCGTGGCCGAGGACGTCGTTGGCGGAGAGGCTAAGAGTCAGCATGTCGGTGGTGGCGTGGGTGCCGAGTTTCTCGCCGGTGATGAGGGCGCGGGCGAAGTCGAGTTCGTATTCGTTAGCCGCGGGGCTGCGCCCGACGAATTCATAGAAATTGTTCATCGGCTTCATGGAATCGAGGGGGAACTTAGCAAAGAAGGTCTGGGCCTGCTGGACGGCCTGGGCCGCTTCTCCGCTGGCATTGAAGGCCAGTGCCCAATCGGGCAATTGCTGCTGGTAGAAGGTCGAAGTGATGAAGGCTCCGGATGCCGGGTCGATCCAATAGGCCGCGTTGGCCGCAGAGCCCGAGGGCAGGATGGAGGCGCGGTCTTTCAGCGAGAGGCCGAAGACCATCGACCGCCCGTTGGTGGCGAGGCGGAGTTCGTCGCCGACGGTTGAGGCGCGCAGGTTGCGAGGCGATGCTCCTGGCTCCGGGGTCGTGCCCTGTGCAGAAGCGGGGACGCCGACGAGGGCGTAGCGCTCGTCCTCGACGGAGGTAATCTCGCGCTTGGTGTTGCGGCTGAGGTCCCACCAGTCGTTGTTGGCGATGCCGTGGCCGTCGGAGTAGGCTCCGGTGCCGATGGTGGAGTGGCCGGGCGCGGTCTTGGTGTTGGCGTAGTCGTAGTAGCAGTCGGGGAAGTAGGCGCCCTGGTCGAGAAAGAGGCGGAAGCCGTGGCCCTTGAAGTCAGCGCGGTAGCGTTCGAGATAGTCTTCGCGGAACTGGTCGATGACGAGGATGATGACGAGCTTGGGGCGGGCGTTGTAGGCGCTGGGTGGGACGGCTTCGGTTGCTTGCGCGTTGACTGCGCTGGGTGCGATGACCGAAAGGAACAGGAGGGTTGCGGCGATTCTTCGGCGGAGGGGCGGCGGGAAGTCGAGATTGTGCAAGATGCGCTCCTGATTCATGTTAACCCGGCGAATGGGTGTTTTCGTGGCGGCGGGGGCGGCGTGGAGAGCGCCCTGCTCAAGTAAACTAAGAGCTTATGCACGATTTGGGATTTGTGAGGGCCAACCTGGAGTTGGTGGAAGAGAAATTGCGCGCGCGGGGCGCTGACCCGGCGACAGTACTTGGTGACTTTGGCCGGATAGATCTGCATCGGCGCAAAGCGATTCGCAATCTGGAGGAGAAGAAGGCCGAGCGCAACGCGCTGAGTCAAGAGGTCGGACGTGCCAAACAACTCGGCGAGAACACCGACGCCCTTATGGGAAAGCTTTATGCCCTCAAGGTGAACATCGACGCCCTAGAGTTCACGGTTCCTGATTCAGAGGCTGTGATGCAAACGATCCTGCAGAACATCCCGAATCTGCCTGCGGATGACGTACCTCCGGGGAAGTCCGAGACGGAAAATGTCGAAGTGCGGCGCTGGGGCCGAAAGCCGGAGTTCGATTTTGCTGCGAAGCCGCATTGGGAGTTAGGCGAGGCGTTGGGCGTTCTCGATTTCGAGCGCGCTGCGAAGATTTCGGGGGCGCGGTTTGTCGTCTATTGGGAACAAGGGGCGCGGCTGGAGCGAGCGCTTGCGAATTTCATGCTCGACGTGCACACGGGCGAGCATGGCTATACTGAGGTGCTCCCGCCGTTCATGGTAAACAGCGAATCGCTGTTTGGAACGGGACAGCTACCAAAGTTTGCAGCCGATCTTTTCCGCTGTGCTGATGCCGATCTACAAGCCATTGCTGACTCGGAGCGGCTGGAGAGGGATCATGGAGACAAAGATCCAGATAGAGAGAGAAGAGCGCTCTTCAACGATCACTGGCTGATACCGACATCGGAGGTGCCGGTCACGAACCTCTTTCGCGATGAGGTGCTGGACGAATCGGAGCTGCCGCGTTCGTTGACAGCGTACACATCGTGTTTTCGTTCCGAGGCGGGCGCTTATGGGCGAGATGTACGTGGGATTATTCGGCAGCATCAATTTCAGAAGGTGGAATTGGTGAAGGTGACTCGGCCGGAGGAGAGCTACGCGGAGTTGGAGAAGCTGACCGCGAATGCCGAGACCATCCTCAAGAAGCTGGGTTTGCCTTACCGGACGATGCTGTTGTGCGCGGGCGATATGGGATTCTCGGCGGCGAAGACTTACGATATCGAGGTGTGGCTGCCGGGGCAGGGGACGTATAAAGAGATCTCTTCTTGCTCGAACTGCGAGGCGTTTCAGGCGCGACGGGCGAATATTAAGTATCGGCCGCAGGGGAAGAACAAGGCGGAGTTCGTGCACACTCTCAATGGCAGCGGGCTGGCGGTTGGACGCACCTGGGTCGCGATCTTCGAGAACTATCAGCAGGTCGATGGGACGGTACGGATTCCCGATGCGCTAGTACCTTATATGGGTGGGGCGACGGTGATTGAACCGGTGGCAAGCTTAAAGGACAAGAAGGCTAAATGAAGAAAACTCTTGGCACTTATTTATGGTGGACCGAAGAGCGGGGAAGCTTTCATTACGATGTGATGGTAACGCTGATCCTTCTCTTCATCTTTGTGACTCCCCATCTGTGGAATTATGGCGATCGGCCTTCTCCACGAGGAACTGCTCCCGCCGAAGTGCTGGTAAAGACGGAATCGCCGGACCACTTCGTCTACCAGATCAATGCCTCGCAGATTAAGGGTTCTGAGGATTTGCAGACGGCGCTCTTGCAGAACGTAGAGGCCATCTCCGGTGATGACATGGTTTTGGACAAATACGAAACGGCCCATGATTCCAGCGGTAAGCTGGTCGCTTACAAGGTTTGGGCGCATCGATGAAGAAGATGAGTTATAGGCTCAGCTTACTCGCGGTGGTTGCCGCTCTCGCCACCGCGGCGAGTTATGCAGCCGACTTAGACAAAGTGCTGGCCCAGATGGATGCGGCGTCTGCGAAGTTTCAGAATGCGCAGGCCGACTTTACCTGGGACAACTATACCAAAGTAGTTGATGACCATGAGCTGCAAACGGGGACGATCTACTTCGAGCGCATTAGCGGGCAGACGCAGATGGCGGCGCTCGTTCAGCAGCCGACGAAGAAGACGGTCGTCTACAAGGATGCGACGCTAAGTTATTACGATCCATCGCTCGACCAGCTCAACGTCTTCGCCGCGGGCAAGAACAAGGCGCAGTATGAGAGCTTCCTCACGCTCGGTTTTGGCGGCAGCGGCAAGGACCTGAAGGCGGCGTGGCAAATCTCCGATCTTGGCGCAGAGACGATCGACGGTGTTGCGACCGAGAAGCTGGACTTGACGAGCGACCAGGCCAAGAGCGCGAACATCGTTCACATTACGGTCTGGATTGATCCGGCGCGGGCGGTTTCGCTGAAGCAAGTCTTCTACTACACCTCGGGCGATACGCGGACTTGCACCTTCACGCATATCAAGTACAACTCAAAGTCTCTGCCGAAGAACGTCTTCGACGTGCCCAAGGCGAAAAATGTAGTGCAGAAGTAGAGTGGGTAAGGATGTGTTGCCGAATGGCGGGACATCGCCTATTCTGGCCTCGACCCTGGAGCCGAAGCCGACGTCGAAGTTTGCTTGAAGATTCATAGCAAGGGCGCTGAAGAACCGCTCCAAATATTCGCTTGAGGAGCAAGACTGGTGCAGCACACAATCTTTATCAGCTACCGTCGCGACGATTCCGAGGGCGAGGCGGGGCGGCTCTTCGACGATCTGTCTCGGGCTTACGGAAGCGATGCCGTCTTTATGGATGTGGCAGGCATCGCGCCGGGCGTCGATTTCCGCAAGGCCATCGACGATAACGTCTCCGCATGTGGTGTGTTTCTCGCCGTAATCGGGGCGCAGTGGGCGACGATCACTGGGGCGAACGGCGAGCGCCGAATCGATGATCCCAACGATTTTGTGCGTCTCGAGATTGCTTCCGCGCTGGCCCGCAACATTGCTGTTATTCCAGTGCTGGTTCATGGCGCAAAGATGCCGCATCGGGACCTACTGCCCGATAACGTCAAGGACCTTGCTTATCGGAACAGCGTAGAGATTTCTCATGCGCGCTGGAACTCCGATGTGGAACTGCTGGTTGGGGCGCTGCGAGCCTACGTGACCTCGACGCCGTCGACCGCCAACCAGCCGGTGCACGCGACTGTCCCGGTGCAGCTCCCTCCGCCGATCACGCCTTACGTGGCGCCGGAAGCCGGAAAATCAAAGCTGCCGATGATCGTGGGCGGCAGTGCAGCTGCGGTCGTTCTTGCGGTAGGGATTGCGTTTTTCGCGATGCACAATCCGGACAAGAACACTCCTGTACCGGGCCCCACGCCAAGTCCGACGAACCCCACTGTAGTACCCGCGCCCACGCCAGCACAGAACACGGCCTCTCCGCTGGACGGCACCTGGACCAACGCGAGGTCGTCGAACGACGTGAACGCGCTTCTGCAATTGAAGATCTCCGGTTCGGGAGGGCAACTCACCGTCGAGCCTGCCGGCGAGTGCAAGCCGAGTCCGTGTTCCTGGGGCCCGCAGACTCTCCCCTTCGACGGAACTCAGGTCGCCGGCACGTGGCAGGTCCGAAACCTGCCCAAGGAGGCGCGCGACAACCGCACGGTGCAAATCACGATCCGCCCCAACGGCAGCGATCTCGATGTGAAGGCGGTCAACACCACGACCAATCCGGCAGGACAGGTAAATCAGCGTCCTTTCGACTTTCGATTTGTGCGGGCCCAATGATGCGCGGTGAGGATGTTCCTTACTCTCCAGTATCGATCTGCGCGCGTTGTAGCTTGTCGGAGTAATCCACGTAGACTGACTTCCACGTCGTGTAGAAATCGAGCGCGCCGGTACCGCCTTCGCGGTGCCCGTTTCCGGTTTGTTTGACTCCTCCGAAGGGTAGGTGGACTTCGGCTCCGATGGTTGGGGCGTTGATGTAGGTGATTCCGGCTTCTAAGTCGCGGATGGCCTGGAAGGCGCGGTTGACGTCCTTCGAGTAGAGCGAGGTGGAGAGGCCGTATTGAATTCCGTTGGCGATGGCGAGCGCGTCATCGAGGTCTTCGCATTCGATGAGGCTGACTACGGGGCCGAAGACTTCTTCCTGGGCGATGCGCATGTTTGTTTTTACCTGGCTGAAGACGGTGGGGGCGAAAAACCATCCTTTGGCGTTGGCGCCTTCAGTGAGCCTTGCGCCTCCACTGCACAGAGTGGCTCCTTCTGCCTTAGCGATGGCGACGTAACGCGTGGAGGTCTCGATCTGCTGCTGATTGATCTGCGGGCCGACCTGGTTGGATTCGTCGAGGCCGTTGCCGACTTTGAGCGACTTGGCACGAGTTACTAGCTTCTCGGTGAATTCGGCGGCGATTTTCTTGTGCAGAATGATGCGGCTGGTTGCGGTGCAGCGTTGACCCGTGGTGCCGAAGGCTCCCCAGAGCGCGCCTTCGAGGGCGAGGTCGAGGTTGGCGTCTTCAAGGACGATCATGGCGTTCTTGCCGCCCATCTCGAGCGAGCATGGCTTGAATAGGCCGGCGGCGGTCTGGCCGACGATGCGGCCTACTTCGCTTGATCCAGTGAAGGAGATTGCACGCACGCCGGGGTGAGCGACAAGTGGGGCGCCGGCTTCGGGGCCGAATCCGGTGACGATGTTGACGATTCCGGGGGGCAGGCCGGCGTCGATCAGTGTCTGGACGAGGTTGTAGGTGGAGAGCGGGGTGTCTTCGGCAGGCTTGATGACGCAGGTGTTGCCGCAGACGAGCGCGGGGAAGAGCTTCCACGAGGGGATGGCCATGGGGAAGTTCCACGGCGCGATCATGCCGCAGACGCCGACCGGCATTCTGAGCGACATGGCGAACTTGTTGGGCAGCTCCGAGGGGGTGGTCTGGCCGAAGAGGCGGCGGCCTTCGCCGGCCATGTAAAAGGCGGTGTCAACGGCCTCCTGCACGTCGCCTCGGGTCTCGGCGATGACTTTGCCCATTTCGCGGGTCATGTCGTTGGCGTATTGCTCTTTGCGCTGGAGGAGGATTTCTCCGGTGCGATACAGAATTTCGGCGCGCTTGGGTGCTGGGGTGAGACGCCAGGTCTTCCAAGCCTCGGCGGCAGCGGCGACCGCGTCGTCGATGTCGGCGGCGTTCGATTCCTGAAATTCTCCGACGATGTCGTCGTGGTTGGCGGGATTGATGTTTTGGAAGGTTTTGCCGCTGTGCGAGGCGACCCATTGGCCGCCGATCAGGTTCTTATAGGTCGTGGTCATTTCAACAGCTTACTCGCATCGGTGGGTCGCGGTCAGGGGATGGGAATCCTAGAATTGGGGTATCGCGGCATCCTTCAAAAGATTTGCGATCAATGGCCGCTGAGCTCATCCAAAGAAAAAACTGCATTCCCGGAGGACTGCTGTGAACATTTTCGTTGCCGGAGCCAGTGGGGCGATCGGCCAACCACTTATCGCGGAACTTGTGCGGAGAGGCCATACCGTGATCGGGATGACTCATTCCGAGGCGGGAGCGCAGAACATTCGCGAGCTTGGCGCCGGTGTGGCCTTCGTCAGCGCCTTTGATGCCGCCGAAGTGGAGAGGGCGTTGCGCGAGACAGAGGCCGAGGTGGTAATCGACGAGCTTACTTCAGCCCAGCTGACATGGCGTCTGCCGCGCCTGGCGACCGGAAGCTGAGACTAGAGGGAGGCGGTAATCTTTATCGTGCGGCCAAGGCGAGCGGCGTACGCCGCTACATCCATCAGGCGAGCGGGTTCTTCCTGAAAGCGAGCAACGGGCTGGCAGATGAGTCCGATGGGTTGGCAGTCGACGCCAGCCCCGGAGTAGCGGCCAGCGCGCGCACGTATACCGAGCTTGAGTCGCGGGTGTTGAGTCCGGGAGCTATGGCAGGGGTCGCGCTGCGCTATGGGTTCTTTTATGGGCCGAAGACCTGGTACAACCCGGATGGCGCGGTTGCGGACCAAGTGCGGCGGCGGGAGGTGCCAATCATCGGCGAAGGCCAGGGTGTGTGGTCGTGGGTCCACATCGAAGACGCTGCGGTTGCCACGGTCGCGGCGCTGACAGTTCCAGCGGGGGCCTACAACATCGTCGATGACGATCCATTACAGGTGGCGCAGTGGTTGCCGGAGTTTGCGCGGTGGGTCGGGGCCGAGGTCCCGCCCAGGTTGACAGAAGAAGCGGCGCGCCAGATGGCGGGAGTAGAAGCCATTTATTACAGCACCAAGCTTTGCGGCGCTTCGAATAGTAAGGCGAAACGGACGTTCGGGTTCAAGCCTCGGCGGTTGGAATGGATGAAGGGCTAGAGTTGCGGTTTGTCTCTCGCCGCGCGTGTCCATACAATCGGAGAGTTGACCTTTGGCAGGCTTGCCGAGGGATTGAGCGGGATTTTTAGCATTTATGGCAGAGCATTCAGGCAATTTGGAGCAGCGGCGGACGAGTTCGGTCCCCGCGGCATGGGTCAAAACGGAGTTGGCACGGAATCCTCAACGGCCCTTTCCCATGGATTTTGTAGGACGCATCTTTACCGATTTCAGTGAGATCCACGGCGACCGCGCCTTTGGCGACGATCCGGTGATTTCGTGCGGGATGGCGCGGTTTCATGGTGCGGAGGTGATGGTAGTCGCGAACCTGAAGGGGCGGACGACCAAGGAAAAGGTGCAGCGAAATTTTGGCATGCCGAATCCGGAGGGCTACCGCAAAGCACTGCGGGCGATGAAGATCGCGGAGAAGTTTGGCCGGCCGGTATTTACGTTTATTGATATTCCCGGTGCCTGGCACGGCATGGGCGCAGAGGAGCGGGGACAGGCCGAGGCGATTGCCCGCAATCTCCGCGAGATGTCGCGGCTGCGGGTGCCGACCATTGCAACGATTACGGGCGAGGGTGGTTCGGGCGGGGCGCTGGCGATTGCCGTCGCCGACCGGGTGCTGATGCTGGAGAATGCGATTTATTCGGTGATTTCTCCGGAGGGCTGTGCCTCGATCATGTGGCGCGACGCCGGCAAGAAAGCCGAAGCGGCCACGGCGCTGAAGATCACCTCCGCCGAGATCAAGGCGCTGGGCTGCATTGACGATGTGGTTGCGGAACCCGGAGATGGCGCGCAGACGGACCTCGCCGAAGCATGCGACTTGCTTGATGTCGCGCTGACGCGGCACTTCGACGCTATCAAATCGGTGCCGATAGACGAACTTCTCGCTGCGCGCCAGGCGAAATTCCGCAATATCGGCCAGTTTTATACCTCCTGAATGCTTGCTTCTGACTCTATGAATGAAAGCTCCCGACTCCGCTGGAAGGCATGGTTTATTCCTATGCCGCCGAACCTGAACTGCGGAGCCCGCTCTTGAGCGCGGCGGTGACGCTGGGCGCTACACCAGCCGGAGCGATCCCGAAAAAGACGTTCGTCTTCCGGCTGTGGGCGGTGTTCTTTTGCGTGATTGCGTTCATGTATGCGTGGCTGGCGGAGGGTCTTGCGGGCAGCGCGGCGAGCGGTTTCAGTTCCGGCCCGTGGTTTGAGCTGGTCTACCGCTCGACGTTGCTCCTTCTATTGCTGGTGGGCTATTGGGCGATGGGCTATGTCTTTCAGCGGCAGCGGACGCCGCTGAAATCGATGGGCCTGGTTCGCCGCGCGACCGCCGTAGGGGAGTTTGGAACCGGGGCCGCGTTTGGCTGGGGCGCGATGGTGGTCTGTGTGCTGCCGATGGCGGTCATTGGCGGATTCACGATCACCTTCTGGACGCGGCCGCGGCAGTTTGGGCTGCTGGTGCTCGATGTGGTGGTGTTGCTGGTTGCGGCGCTGGCCGAAGAAGTCATCTTTCGCGGATATCCATTTCAGCGACTGATTGATGGCGTGGGTCCACTTCTAGCGACGTTGCTTGCGTCAGCTGTCTTCGCGATTCGTCATTTGGGAAATCCTGATTCGAGCTTCGCGAGCACGCTGGTCACGGTGCTGGCTGGGTGGCTCTTCGCCATGGCCTATCTGCGCACCCGGGCGCTGTGGCTGCCGTGGGGGCTGCACTTTGCGTGGAATGCGAGCATGGGGGTTCTTTTTGGGCTGCCAATTTCGGGACTGCGGATTTTTTCTCCGGTAATCTCGACCAATCCTCACGGGCCTCTATGGTTGACAGGCGATGGTTATGGCCCGGAGGGTAGCGCAGTGGCCGCAGTCGTTCTGCTGGGGGCGTTGGGCGTGTTGATGTGGGTGACGCGCGACTATGCCTGGGAATATGCGCAACCAGTGGTCATTCCGGGCGGCATTCCCGTCGATATCGATGCCGCAGCGAAGCGGCAGCATGAGGCGGCGATGGGTTCTCCGGCAGAGGTTGCCGCGCCACAGTTGGTGCAGATTTTGCCGGTGAGCGGAGTGGTTGCAGTTCCGAGCGAGAGTGCGCCGCCAGTTGCCGAGGTTCCTGCGGAGAAGAGCCCTCAGGCTTTGGATTCGTCCAGCGGTTCCTGATCGAGCAGGGCTGCCTCGCGGATCCTTTCTACGTCCGGGCGTTCGATGCGCACAAGATGTCTTTGAGATCGTTGTTCATCATCGATGCGCACTCCCTTGAAAGCGTAAGCGTCAACACTCGCTTCGCACACCGCGCTGAGACGTTCTCCGACCGAGCGGCTGCGCCAGCAGCGGTAAGTCTCCATCCGCGGCTCCTTGAGATCGGTGACCCGGCGAATTGTCTTGTCCATCACGCCCTCGGCTAATTCCATTTTAGTTGATCCTGCATCCCTGATTGGTCTAGCCGCGGAGATAATGGGTCTGGCATGGCGTTCTCTTCGATTCAGATTCGTGTTGCACAAGGTTCAGATATTCCGACATTACATCGGCTGATCGAGGATTCGGTGCGAGGTCTTCAGACCGGCGACTACACGCAGGCGCAAATCGAAGGTGCTCTGGGCGGCGCGCTCGGTCTTGATACACAGCTGATCGCAGACCAGACTTACTTCATCGCGGAATGCCGGGATGACGAGGCGGTCGCAGTAGGGTGTGGTGGCTGGAGCTTCCGGAAGACGCTGTTTGGCAGCGATCACGGGCCGGGACGCGAGGCGGCGCTGCTCGATCCGGCTACTGACGCGGCGAAGATTCGAGCGATCTTTGTCCATCCGGATTGGGCGCGGCGGGGAATTGGGAGCCTGATCCTGAAGCACTGTGAGGACGCGGCGTTGGCAGCGGGGTTTCAATGCTTAGAGATGGGATCAACGCTGACTGGCGTTCCGCTATATACGCTGAAAGGCTATCGCAAGATCGAGCGTATTGCAGTGTCCTTGCCGAATGGCGAGATGCTGCCGGTGGTGAGGATGCGCAAGGATGTTCGTTAGCGCGCCAGCACGGCGCGGTAGCGGACGTGGTTCTTGCGGACCTTGCTCAGCGCGACGTTGACCTTGTCGAAGGCGAACTTCTCGGTTTGGGCCTTGACGCCGTGGCGGGCGGCGACGTCGAGCATCTCGCGAATCTGCCAGGGGCTGCCGATCGGGCTTCCGGCGACACGGCGCTGGCCTCCGACGAGCGGAAAGACGGGTAGCGCGACCGGTGCCGGCGGCACGCCGACGAAGACGAGCGTCCCGGTAGGGCGGAGCGCGTTCAGGTAAGCGGCCCAATCCTGCTCGGCGTTGATGGTGGAGATGATGAAGTCGAAATATCCTGCCAGGTTTTTCAGCCCCTTGGAATCACGGGTGTTGACGAAGTGGTGGGCGCCTAGAGTCAGGGCCTCTTGTTCCTTTGCCGCCGAAGTGGAGAAGGCGGTGACATCGGCGCCGAAGGCGTGCGCAAACTGCAGCGCCATGTGGCCGAGCCCGCCAATGCCGATGACGCCGACGCGTGAAGAGGCGTTCACTCGGTAGGTCCGCATCGGGTTGTAGACGGTGATGCCGCCGCAAAGCAGCGGCGCGGTGTTTTCGCTTTCGAGGGACGCCGGAATTGGGACAGCGAAGCGGGCATTGACGCGGACCGCGTCGGCATAGCCTCCGTTGCGGTGGACGCAGACACCCTGGTTTTGCGCGCAGAGATTTTCGAGGCCCTTGCGGCACCATTCGCAGTAGCCGCACGAGTTGGCTTGCCATCCAACCCCGACGCGGTCGCCGACCGCCAATTCAACGACGGCCGAGCCGGCCTTGGCGACGGTTCCGACGATCTCATGGCCGGGGATGAAGGGATACTGGCTCATTCCCCAGTCATTGTCGATTAAGTGGATATCGCTATGACAGATCCCGCAATGCGAGATCTTGATTTCGACGTCGGTGGGTTGCAGCTCTCCCGGATCGTATTTGTAGGGGAGCAGTTCAGCGCCAGCCGCATGTGTCGCAAATCCGTGTATTAATGCCATTTAGTGAGTGCCATCCAGTAAGTACCTTGGTGAGCGTTTATCCATCATACCGTCCCCAGGGCCGCGGCATAACTGAATCGTTAACTGGGCTACTCCACTTGCAGAGAGAGGACTTGCTGACCGGTGAGCATGCCGCCTGCGACGACCGATCCGGCAGGGACGGCCGACTCGCCGTTCAGCGTCATCTCTTGATTGCTGCGCAGGGGCTCAAAGACGTTGGCCATCGAGATGGGCAGGGCGGCGAGGGTGCGTCCGTCCAGGACGGCTTGGGCGGAGGGTTCGAGCAGGGTGACGTAGAGGCGATCGTTGGCGTGAAGGCTGTTCATCTGGGCGATGCTGGCGCTGATGTCCAAAGGACGAGCATTGCCACGGGAACTCTGGGTGATGCGATCGAGGGTTGCGGCATCGCTCACCACGACACGCAGCGGACCCTGAGGGAGAGATGCCGGCAAGGTGATCGGAATGCGAACATTGCGCGGCTCGCCGTGGTAGGGGCGGACGGTGGCGTCGATGGTGATCGAGTCGCCGGGATGGACGCGCGTTGCCGAGCTGATGACGCTTTCGAGCTGGAGTGATTGACGGCCGGGGATGGCCTCGAACTCGACGTCGACAGAGCGCACATTGGTGAGCCGGGCGGCGTTGTCGTAGAGTTGGGCGAAGTTCCGTCCAACGGTCACGGCGGCCTGCAAGGACGCAGGCGCCTGGTCAGTAGGCGCGATGAGTGAGTCGAGATGCACCGATGGGTAGCCGTCGAGGTCGATGGAGGCGCTCATCCTGTAGCTGGCTTCCTCGGCATAGGTGTTGTTTTCAAGCAACGCCTGATAGATCGAGACCATGATGGCGACCGGCGTAATTTGCGGATTATCCACAACCTCAAAATGCAGCTTCCGGCTGGTCGGCTTGCTTCCAGACGTGGTGTTGGAGGCTTCTGGGGCTTCATGGTCGATGGAGACGCTGACAGGAATCATGCGCGCTGTCGCGCCGAGCAGGCCGCCGATCGCCGACTGGCGGTCCTGGGTGAAGGAGCCGACGGTCTCGGTGGTGTTGATGATCTTGAAGGCATTGAGCGGCGAGGCGAGCGTGGCCAAAACCTCTGCCTTGGTCATCGGCATCGAGACGGGACCGAACTGGGTGATGGGGTGGCCGCAAGCGAGCAGTTGCTTCGCGTCGACGTAGGTCACGGTGCACGTCGCCGAGATATCCAGATCGCCGCGGACCAGCACCGCGCTGATCGCCGATCCGGGAACGATTGGATCGGGTTGCGCTTGGTTGGAACTGCCGCCACCAATGCCGGATGTCGCGGTCAGGCCGCTGGCCGGGAGGTTGTCCTGCCAGAGCCTGATGGCCTCGGGGCTGAAACCGCTGAAGATAAGCGGCGTCTCGATGGGCTGCATGGTTGCGGAAGTGGCGACCGGAGTTGCGGCAGGAGACGTATTTTGGGTTGAATCTGCAGGGAGGGCAGCCGATGCCACAGCCGTGCCCATTAGCGGCGCAACGGGCTGATCGCGTACCTGGAACATCTGCGCAATCGGCGTGATGCCGGCGATTGGTTCCTTGCTGAACTGGCCGATGCGATAGGAGAGCGCGCCGAGCAGCTTGCCGTCGATGTACACCGGACTGCCGCTCATGCCCGCGACGACGCCGGTGTACTCGGGCTTGGCGCCGACGAGGCGGGCGAGGATCATGTCCTGCCCTGGGCCGAGGGCGTTGTGCAGCAGGCCGAGGATTTCGACCTCCATCGCCTCGGGTTGCGTGCCTTCAAAGACGGTGTAAGCGACGCCGCGCAAGCCGCGATGCACTTGGCTGACCGGAAAGACTCCCGCGGCGGCGGAGGGCGGTGGAGTGGCGGGCAGCGAGATCGCAGTCTCTGCTGCTCCCAGAGTCGCGACGCCCGGCTGGGCAGGCGACGATTGGGCTGGCAGAAGAACGGTGTTGCATACCATCAATCCGGTGGCGAGCAAGAATCTCGTCCGGGGTGTTGCTTTCCTGCGAGTTTCCACGTCTACAGAGTAGCTGGTGGAGTGCGCTCGCCGCAAAGCCGCCGCCAATTGGACGATAATGTTTGCTATGAAATGGAATCGGGGCGAAGCCCCTCGGAGTTGGACTGCGACGCGCTGCGCAGCAGTCTTCGTTGTTGCAATGACAATTTTGAGCGGAGCCGCGGCGGTGGCGCAGTCGACGCCCGAGCAGCCGCCTCAGCAAACGCCGCCCGCACAGCAACCCGACCAGAACAGCCCCGACGCGGGCGGACCAGGCGGCGACAACGGCGTGATTGCCCTGCCCAAAAAGAAAGAAGAGGCTCCCGAGCCGCCGCCTCCGCCGAAGCCAGAAGTCAAGAACCCGCCGGGAATGGGGAATTTTTCGCTGCGCGTCGATGTGCCGGTCGTTACGGTTGATACGGCAGTGATTCTGCAGAAGACGCACGAGTTCGTTCCCGGCCTAAAGGAGTCGAACTTCCGGATCTTTGAAGATGGCGTACCGCAGACCATCACCGGTTTTCAGCGTATCCAGGCGCCGATCACCGCGGTGCTGTTGCTCGAGTTCGCGGCCAAGAATTACTCCTTCATCTATGACATGAGGAACGCGGCCTGGACCTTTGCGCAGCAGTTGAAGCCGGACGACTACGTCGCGGTGATGACCTTTGACATGCGTACGCAGATCCTGACTGACTTTACCCAGGACAAGCGGGTTATCTACCAGTCGCTCAACACGTTGACGATTCCTGGCTTCAGCGAGACCAACGTCTTCGACGCGCTCTATGAGGCGCTCGACCGCCTGAGCCGCATCGAGGGGCGCAAGTACATTGTCCTGATCGCTTCCGGACGCGACACCTTCAGCAAGATCACGCTGGACAAAATCCTGCAGAAGATCAAGGCGACGCCCAATGTGACGATCTTCACGGTCGGCACGGGCCAAGCCATGCGCATTATGTCGAACATGGGCGGAGCCCGGGAGATCGATTACCTCCAGGCCGACAACCAGATGGCTACCTTTGCTCGAATGACCGGCGGGATGTCATTCTTCCCGCGGTTTGCGGGCGAGATGCCGGATATCTTCCACGAGATCAACGACACCATCCGGAACCAGTACGAGATCACCTACAAACCCAGCAATGCCAAGCAGGACGGTAGTTATCGCAAGCTGCGAGTGGAACTGGTGGACGACGAAGGACAGCCGCTCAAAATGCAGGACGAAAAGCACAAGCCGCTGAAGTACGAGGTGATCGCGCGGGACGGGTATAAGGCGAAGCAAGAGGTGGAGTAAAGGGCAGCTGGGGTTAGGAAGCAGTAACCGTACATCCAACCAGTGCCTCTTCGACTATGCTCGGGGTCCGGTCGGGATGGCAATTCACGAAGGCGCGAAGCGGTTCATACGAGTTTCGAGGTTGGATTTCACTTCTGGCCACTCTTCGCGAATGACGCTGTACCAGTGGCTGTGCCGGATGCTGCCGTCGGGCATGATCATGTGGTTGCGGAAGACGCCTTCGAACTTCGCGCCGATACCGGCGATTGCGGTTTGGGACCTGAGGTTTTCATGGTGAGTCTTGAGCGAGACTCGTAGCGCGTTCATATGCTCGAAGGCGTGAGTCAGCTGCAGGTATTTGGCTTCGACGTTGAAGCCCGTCCGGTGAAAATCGGGGTGCAACCAGGTGCCGCCCAGCTCCATGGTGCGGTGCTCCTGGGAGATTTCGTAGAAGCGCGTCGAGCCGGCGACCTTGCCGCTGGATTTGGAGCGAGTGACCCAGACAACCGCGGTGCCGGCGTCGATCTCAGCCAAGGCGATCTTGAAGAAGGTCCGCAGGTCTTCGGGTGTGTCGATTCGCCGGTGTGTCCAGCGCCAGATGCCGGGCTCGAAGGCGATCTGGGCGAGCTCAGGAAGATGCTCCTGCGTCAATGGTTCAAGGAGTACTCTTCTCCCTTCGAGGACGACAGGAGTGACGTCGACGGGGGGAAGGCTCGCTAGTGTTGAAGGCATAAGGCATTTTAATTTAGCGCCGCAAAGCTATAACGGCGGATCGTTGCGGCTGGGAGTATCATCGAAAGAATTAGGGCGAGCAAATCGCCAGGAGAGGCAAATATGAAGCTGATTTCCACGTTGCCGTTGATTTTCCTGGCTTCCTCCGCCTTCGGCCAACATGGCGCCGCTCCGGCTGGCCACGCCAGCTCTGGATTTTCTTCGGGGCGGAGTTTCTCGATGAGTTCGCCAGGATATTCCCACTCCTCTTCCAGCGTTTCCGCGTATCGCCCGAACTTGGCCGCGCCGACGCGCAGCCTCTACAGCAGTCCCATAGGGCCGCCTCCGTTTGGCGGAACCCAGCCGGTTCCGGGGAAGCGCTACCCATATCCGACGACCGGCTATCGTCCGTACTACTACTCGAGGGGCGTGTATCTGGTTCCGAGCTATCTCGGCTATGGCGGATTCTATGGCTACCCGGACGATTCCTCGTATGAAGACCAAGTGCAGCAGGCGCCGGCCTACCAGGACGTAAACGCGCAGGCGCCGCCACCGGATAGCGGCTACGACGAAGCTTATGGACAGGCCCCACCGCCTCGTCCCGCCTATCAGCCGCAAGCTGCCGCGCCTGCTCCGATTCCGGACCAGCCGGAGACCACCTTGCTCTTCAAGGATGGCCGGCCTCCTCAGCAGGTGCAGAACTATGCCGTGACCAGCACCACGCTCTATGTCCTGGATGGCGAGAGACGGCGCGCGATTCCGCTTGATGAGATAGACCTGCCGCAGACGGAGAAGACCAATCGCGATGCCGGGCTCGATTTCGAGATTCCAGCTGGCGCGGAGTAGCTGGCGCTCTTATCTTCCCAACGAAAATATGACGCGGATGCTGGTCTGTACCTCGACCGGCTCGCCGTTTAACAGGAACGGCCGCGAAAATTGGATTCGGCGGCGAGTCACCTGCTCGTTAGACCCCGGTGTCTCAAGCCAGGTTCCCACTATGATCGTCTTTCGACTTATGCGGAGGAGTGAGATGACGGCAGAGGAGATCAAGCAGCTATTAGGGCTGGAAGCGCATCCGCGCGAGGGCGGATATTTTCGGCAGACGTGGAAGAGCGAAGAGGAGATTCCACTTAAAGCGCTGCCATCGCGTTACAGCGGCCCACGCGCGGCGGGAACGGCGATCTACTATCTGCTGGAGCCTTCGACTTTCTCTGAGATGCATCGGTTGATTTCCGATGAGGTCTTCCATTTCTATTACGGCGATCCAGTAGAGATGCTGCAGCTGTGGCCGGATGGGAGTTCGCGGGTAGTTCGGCTTGGGAGCGACTTAGCCGCCGGCGTGTTGCCGCAGTTAGTTGTGCCGAAGGGTGTCTGGCAGGGTTCGCGGCTTGTGCCGGGAGGGAGCGTTGCGTTGATTGGGTGCTCGGTGAGTCCGGGGTTTGATTATGCGGATTATGAGACGGGTGTTCGGGCTGACCTTATCGGCGAGTACCCCGAGTCGGCAGCCCTGATCGAGATCCTCACGCGACGCTAGGGTTGCCGGCGTTCGCGGAAGAAATTGCGAAGCAGCTCGCCGCATTCGTCGGCGAGAATTCCTGCGGTGACTTCCATCTGGTGATTGAGCTGAGGGTGATTGATGACCTCCAGCACCGAACCTGCCGCGCCGGCCTTGGGGTCGTCGGCGCCATAGACGAGCCTTGCGATGCGCGCGTGGATGATGGCTCCGGCGCACATCGAGCAGGGTTCGAGGGTGGTGTAGAGCTCGCAGCCGGTGAGGCGGTAGTTGTTGAGGTGCTGTGCGGCGGCGCGGAGCGCGACGATCTCGGCGTGTGCGGTCGGATCGAGGTTGCGCAGGACAAAGTTCTGCCCAGCGCCGATCACTTCTCCTTCGTAGACGACGATTGCGCCGACTGGGACCTCGCCGGCCTGGGATGCAAGCCGGGCCTGGTCGAGGGCGAGTTGAATGTAGCTTTCGTCTTGCGTCATGGAAGAGGTGGTTGTAGCCGATTCAAATTCTTTCCACCACGACGGCAGTGCCATAAGCGAGGACTTCCGTGACGCCCTGCATGAGATCGTTGGCATCGTAGCGGGCGGAGATAATCGCGTTGGCCCCGTGCTCTTCGGCATGAGCCATCATGCGAGCGAAAGCGTCGGCGCGGGTTTTCTCACAGAGTTCCGTGAGGAGGGTGATGTCGCCGCCGACCAGTGTTTGCAGGCCTGCGCCGATGCTGCCCAGGATCGAACGCGAACGAACGACGATGCCGCGGACGACCCCGAGGTTGGTGACGACTTTGTATCCCGGCAGCTCCAGCGCAGTCGTGACCATAGCGGGATTAAGTGGCATGGCTTCCTCCTTACTCAGGAGCGATGTGGAGATTCGCCCGCCTGATTTGGCGATTATAGGCGTTCAGTCAGATGTTCATTCGGGGGCGGGCTGTTGTTGAGTCATGCAGTGAAGCGCGCCGAGACCCCAGATGAAGTCGCCGCAGTGGATACCGCTCACCGTATGTTTCGGAAAGAGCTCGGCAAGGATGCCTAACGCTTTGCGGTCGTTGGGATCGTTGAATGTCGGCACCAGAACGATGCCGTTGGCGATGTAGAAATTTGCGTAGCTGGCAGGCAGTCGCTGGCTGTCGAAGACTACAGGGGCGGGCATGGGAAGCTCGACGATCCTGAACGGCTTGCCGTGAAGGTTTTTCGCCGACTTGAGACGGTCGAGGTTCTCGGCGAGCGGCTCGTGGTTGTCGTCGGCAGCATTTGTCTCAGTGGCTGTGACAATTGTGTTTTCAGCGGCGAAGCGGGTAATGTCGTCGACGTGGCCGTGAGTGTCATCTCCTGCGCAGCCGCGGTTCATCCATAGCACCTGGTCGATGCCGAGATAGTCGTGAAAGACCTGCTCTAATTGCCCGCGGCTCACTCCGGGGTTGCGTTGCTGGACGTTGCTGAGCAGGCATTCTTCGGTGGTGATAAGCGTTCCCGCGCCGTTGACGTCGATACTTCCGCCTTCGAGGACGACGCGATGCTCTGTCCCGTCGTCGAGGCGGACAGTCGGCTTCCATGTTGGGACTTTGAGGAGCTCTGCCGCCTTACCGGCTACCTGATCGTCCTGATGCCAGTTCTCGTACTTCGCCCAGGCATTGAATTTCCAATTTGTAACAGCGGCGGTGGCGTAATCTTCGGCGTGGGTTGATTTCCTGACGAAGATCGGGCCCGAATCGCGCGTCCAGGCGCGGTCGGTCGCCCAGCGATGAAAGCGAACATGACGCGGGTCGGCTCCGGCGCGGGAGAGTGCGCTCTGGGCGCGGTTCTCGGCGGTCTGGTCCTCGACGAGGATGTGGACCGTCTCTACTGTGGCGAGCCGGCGCACGATATCGGCGTAGACCCAGGGAATGGCATGGAACTTCCCCGGCCAGTCGGTCGCGTTGTGTGGCCAGGCGATCCAGGTTGCCTCGTGGCGCTCCCACTCGGCGGGCATCGCATAGCCGAGTTGGCGCGGCGTCTGTGCTGGCGTTGTCACTTGTCGTTTCCTGTGGTGCTGGCATCGAGAAAGCGATGGACGATTGGCTGGTAAGCGTCGATGCGACGATCGCGCAGAAATGGCCAGTTGCGGCGGGTATCTTCGAGCAGGCGCAGATCAATTTCGGCGACCAGGATCTCCTCTTTGTCGTGGGCGGCTTTGGCGACGATGCGGCCGAAGGGGTCAGCGATGAATGATCCGCCCCAGAATTGCAGTCCCGGGCCGTCGACGCGATTGCCGCGGACGTCTCCATGCTCTTGGCCGACGCGATTGACGGAACCAACATAAACTCCGTTGGCAATGGCGTGCGCGCGTTGGATGGTCTGCCATGCCTCATATTGCGCGGTGCCGAATTCTTCCTTCTCGGCCGGGTGCCAGCCAATGGCGGTGGGGTAGAAGAGGACGTTTGCGCCTTGCATAGCGGTGATGCGCGCGCCCTCGGGGTACCACTGATCCCAGCAGACGAGAGTGCCGATCTTGCCGACGGCGGTGTCGAAGGCCTTGAAGCCGAGATCGCCGGGCGTGAAGTAGAACTTCTCGTAATAAAGCGGGTCATCGGGAATGTGCATCTTGCGATAGAGTCCGGCGAGGCTGCCGTCTTTGTGCAGGACTGCGGCGGTGTTGTGATAGAGCCCCGCGGCGCGGCGCTCGAAGAGGGAAGCAATGACTACGACTTTCTCTTCGCGCGCGATTGCTCCAAGGCGCTCGGTGCTGGGGCCGGGGATAGGCTCGGCAAGATCGAACAGCGCGGTGTCTTCGCGCTGACAGAAATATTGGGCGCGGAAAAGCTCGGGCAGGCAGATGACGTTCGCGCCTTCGTGCGCGGCTTCACGGACTTTGTCGGCAGCCTTATCGAGGTTGGCATCGGGATCGGGGCCGCAGGACATCTGGATCAGGCCGATGCGGTAGTTCAAACTGGATGGCATCTTCAAGACCTTTCTATAAACTCTTTGCCTAGACCTAGGCTGAACGCTTCGGTTGGTGAGCTATTGGCTGCAACCTGCGATTCAGCTTTTTCCAAGCAAGTGCTTAGTCTGGCCCCGAATACTTTCTTGAACTGTAGGAGCTCTTTGACTGCCCACTGATGGATTTGCTCCAATTCGTCGGGAGATGACTCGATTGATCCGTGACGGTAGAGTGCAATTCTTGAGGCCCTTTTCGCTTCAAGACGTTCCCATTCGAGTGTAAAACCCACTCCACTTTCAATCGCATCCCTGTCGGCGTGGAAAGTGTCTAAGATCGCCTTGTTCAAGTTCGCGTCTCCGTAGTCGATATAGAGCTCGACCCGCACGCGAGCGTTCGCGGCAAAGCTCAGCGCATACGAAAAGCCACTGACACCCGCTGAAAAGTTGTACCAGCTTTGAGCTTGCGCTTTAGACGCATTAGTGAATCTGTGTACGTTTCTAAGCTCGTCTATTAGCTTCTGAAAGAATTGACGGTATCGGTTCCATCGAGGAGAGGCCACCTTGTTGGTGTCTTCGAGCGCTCGCTTCTGCCAGTCATTCGGACGCACGACTAGTTTAAAAGTAAATGCGGGCCGGGAGTCATCGATCTGAATCACAGACACGACGATCCCAAAAAAATCTGTGTCGCCGTCTGTGTGCTGATTAAGCCATATTAGCGCCGCCTCGTGTTCGTCCCTTATCTCACGAGCTATCCAAACGATCGCTCCAGCATTGTGGCCCGCCGCATATGTAAGCAGTTGACCTAAATGGCTGTGATCGGTCGCCTCAAGCTGATTTTCGATCACGACATTTCGGTTCGTTCCAGTTTCTCGAGCTAAGACATCGCAGGAGAAGGCCCCGACTGAAGGTTCAGATTGTACGAGCTCTAGGTCCATCTCAAGAGTTTCGCCAAGCGCGTTGAGGTGCTGGGAAAGCCACGGAGTAAAGCTGGTCGCCTCATGCGGCCAAATGCTTCGCAGCGGTAACGGCTTTATTACTCCGAACTCGGTCATGGCGTTTGTGATGCCTCGCGAAGATTTGTTCGCGCCCGATCCAACGATGGGTATCTAACCATCAATTGTCGCGCCTCCTCATTCTATAAGGCATATCTCGCGGATATCGCTGGCGGCGCTGTCGGTGACGCAAGGGCACCTTTCATTTAGTTTTCACAATGGCTCTTGGAGGCTGTGCAGCAAGTGCTTTCGGCGGCGCAGTCGAATTGCGCGTTAACCGTGGCCGGCCGGTCGCAATCTCGATGAACGATTGCGCGGCGCGGCTGAGCGATTTGTCTTTGCGGAAGACGAGGGCGAGTTCGCGGACCAGGCGCACGCTTTCAATTGGAAGGATTTTCAAGACGCCCGCTTCTTCATCGGCGGCAACGGTCGATTTTGGGGCGAAGCCGATGCCCATTCCGGCGGCGACGAAGCGCTTGAGCAGTTCGCTGGAGTCTAGCTCCATGCCGATGTTGGGCTTGAGCTCGCGGATCGAGAAGAGCAGATCGATCTGTTCGCGTTGGCGGCCTTGCTTGGGCAACAGCAGGGGGTGACGGGCCACGTCCTCGATGCGGAGTTTTCCGGCGCGAGCGAGGGCGTGGCTGGGAGCGGCGACGAGGACGAGCTCGTCCTTGTGGATCCATTCGGTATTGAGCCGGGAGTCTTTGACGGGAAGAGCGATGACGCCGAAATCGACTTCACGATTGAGCACGGCTTCGAGTGTGCGGGAGCGGTCGGCGCGAATGATATTGAGCCCGACGCGGGAGTAAAGCTGCTTGAACTGGCTGAAGACCTGCGGCAGCACGTAGAGGCAGGTGGACTCGTTAGCGCTGATCGAGACCTCGCCGCGCGGCGTGCGCTGCATCTCGCCGATGGCCATGAGGATGTGCTGATGGCAATCGAGGCAGTGCTCGGCAAACGGCTCAAAGAGGCGGCCGGCGGCGGTGAAGGTGACCTTGCCTCCGGAGCGGTCGAAGAGCTGCGCGCCGACCTCGGTTTCGAGCGAACGGATTTGCGCGGAGATGGCGGGCTGAGTAAGGGACAACTTTTCGCCGGCGCGGGAGAAGCTTTTGTGGCGAGCGACTTCGAGGAACGTTCGTAGCTGATCAAAGTCCATAATGCGTTGATTCTGAGGATAGTTGGGGCGGAGGGGAATTACCAATCGGGAGTGCACGGGGCTCACGGAGCAGGGCACGGTGACCACGGACTAGAGAACAGTGACCAGGGACCAGAAAACTGCGATTAAAAAAGAGAGGCGACGAGGGTGATTAGCGCGGCGACGGCAGTGGAGAGGAAATTGACGGAGTCGTTGTTGAGCCATCCGCGGCGTTCGAGGGCCGCGCCGATGAGGCTGTCGGCGAAGAGTCCGGCGATGGCTGCGATCCAGGCGACGGTGGCCTGTCCTGGGCTGAGTTGTAAAGTCGGAATTGCAGTCAATACGACGACGGCGGCGGCGAGGCAGCCGGCGGCGGTTCCGGCGAGGGTAATGGCGCCGTCGGTGCCCGGTGGAACGCGGCGACCGTTCGTGATCAGGATGGGTGTGCCGCCGATGGCCTGGCCGATTTCGGAGGAGACGGTGTCGGCAGCGGCTTCCGCGAGGGCTGCGACCAATGCCGCGAGGATGGCGGACGAGACTATTACGAAGTGTCCTAAGTGGATTCCGGCGTAGACATAGGAGAACGTGCCGTGTTTAGCGGCGTAGAGCGGCAGCATTAAAGCAGCCAAAGCCGCAACGCCCATGTTCGCAGCGACCTGAGAGGCGGATCGGCCTCGGCGCGACTCGGCCAGGCCGATTTGCTCTTTCTGGCCGCGGCGGAATCGGGTCGCGGCGAAGGCGAGGATAAACAACGCCAGGCCGGGGATCAGAGCGGTGTGGAACCAACCGCCGTTGGGCTGTTCCACGATGCTGACGTAGAGGCAAGAGGTGAGCAGGAACCCGGTGAGCGCGGCGAGCGGGGTGGCGGCATGCAGCAGCCAGACCAGAAAGCCAAAGGCAGCGCAGATGGCGAGACCTTCCGCGCTCGCGGGAGTCAAATTGGGAAGCAAGCGCCCAATCAGCCCTGCGGACGAGAGCAGCAAAACTGAGGCGAGCATCCAGTGGGATTGCCACCCGAGGCGGAGTTCGCGGTCGATCTTGCTTTGACGATCCGGATCGGCTTCAGGCATGGCTTCATTGATTCTCCCACTCACGCCAGCTGGTGGCTTCAGTGGGGCACCTGGCCGCAGCGGAATGCGCTGGGTGATTTACAATCAAGCATTGAGCTAACAACGATGTTGGATCGATTTCGCAGTGAGGTATTTCCGAGTGCAAAGCATGGCAGTGCCCGGGCGTTTCGCGGGTGAAAGCAACGATACCGCAGCCGGGACGGCTGAGTTTTCTGGAATCGGCAAGAGTGGCGTGAGCAAGGTTGAAATTTCTGCGAGGCGGAAGCTGAATCCTGTTCTCAGCGGATGGAGCTTTGGCGGGGCACTGCTGTTACTGGCCGCAGCTGCCGGATGCGGCAACATGTACCGCCCGGTCATCAATCCGGTGCGCCCGACCGGCCCCAGTCCGGCGCCGACCGCCTATGTGGTAGCGATCACGCAGCCGACCGGAACGCCGGCTGGCATCGCGACGGTGCTGGATTTCTCCGGTGACACGGTTTTGGCGCAGGCCACGATCGGGAATTTACCGCTCGATTTCACCATGGATACGGCCGGCGCGACCGCCTACACCATCGATCGCGATGGCAGTTTGAGCGATATTCCGATCTCGACCAGCCTGCAGACCAAGAACGTCTCGACCAGCACGCTGACTGCGACGGCGATTCCGATCAATACGATCACGGGAGCTGGAGTCCTCTACGTCGTCGATCAGGCCAGCGACCAGCTCGATGTGCTGTCCGGAACTCCTCCCGGGCTGAAGCAGGCGATCCAGTTCCCGCTGGGGCTGATTAACCTGGCAGGGCGCACGGCGTCGGCGCGCTTCTATGGGATCAGCCAGAACGTGGGCCCAACTGTCTGTGCGAACCCGAGCGCGGTGACCACCACGGGTGTAGCCTCGGCGCTGGAGGCGGCGACCAACTCGATCTCGGCGACCCTTCCGGTGGGCATCTGCCCGGTCTATGGGCTCCAGTCGGCTGACGGACTACGCGCGTTCATCCTCAATCGTGGGAGCGGGACGGTCACGGTCATCGACGCGCAGAAAAACACTCTGGACGACCAGATCAATCCCAATACCGGACTGCCGAACAGCACGCTGACGCTGCCGGCTGGCCCGGTCTACGCCGAACTATATGACACGGGCAGCGAGCTGGTCACGGCGAACTACGACTCCAACACGATCAGTGTGATCGATGTGACCACCGACGCTTTTGACAACGATGCCCCGACGTTTGGGACGATCCACAACGTGACCGTGGGGAACGGGCCTTCGTCGGTGACGGTGTTGCAGGACGGCAGCCGCGCGTATGTGGCCAACTCGAAAGACGGCACCGTTTCGATCGTCAACCTGAGCAGCTACACGGTAGAGGGGACGATTACCCTGCCGCTGAACTCGGATGGCACGACGCCGCATCCACGGACGATTATTTCTACATATAACTATCCGACGGGCAAGGTGTATGTGACCTCGCCAGACAGCGACAATCTGGTCATTCTGCGCACCGACACCGATACCGTCGACGCGACGCTGCAGTTGCAGGGCAACCTGATCGATACGCGGGTGACCCGGCAGAACGCAAACCTCAGCGCCCAGACCCTCACCAACAGCTATTCACCCGGAAATGGCGTGCCCTGCACGCCGGGAACGGTCCCGACTCAGTTGGGCACCAATCCAACGGCTTGCCAGCTGGAAGCGGCCGCCGCGCTGAAGAGGTAGTAGAGGGATAACTGCATCGCGGACATTTGCGGTGAACATCGGTTCCCCGCAAGTGTGGGCGCAGATCATTTCCGCGACCTGCATCTCGCAATCCAGGAACATAAGAAATCGAAAGTTACTGGAAGCTCCGTTTTCATGGCTCTGCGAGTAGCTGGGCGATCTCAACTGTCGTCGTGAGGTGAGGTGAGGGCCTCAGAGCCCAGCCGCGCCGGAGAGGACGATGGGCATAGTCGGCGTAGCGGAGCCTTCGGCGTTTTCGATGCTCACGCCGAAAGCCTTGGCGGGCACTCCCTCAGGCAGCTTTGGCAGCACAACGCTCGCCGAGCCGTGGTCGTCGGGGCGGAAGAGTCCCGCGGGGATGGGGGCTTTGCCGTCAGCCGGGATCACCCATAGCTCGTAGGTCTTGCCGGCGGGAATCGGTTTCAGGTTACTGCCTACGAAAACCAGCGCGCCCTTTTCCGCAAGGTAGCTGGTGCGTCCGGTGGGCGCTGGTGCGCCCTTGCCTTCGGTGAGCGTGACTTGTTTTGCCGCAGGTGAGGTGAGGGTATCCAGAACCTCCTGCGCGTGAGCCGCATCAGCGGAGAGCTGGGCGATCTGGCCCTTGTCGCTGTTGAGCAATTCGTTGAGCCGCTGGTTCTGGTTACCGAGGTAGCCGGCGAGCGCGAGCAAAGCGAATGCGGCTGCCCAGGGAACAAGAATCGGGAACCAGCTGCGGCGCGGCTTGACTTCGCGCATGACGCGAGCGGGCGCAGGCTCCGTAGTGGGGTGTGGGGTCCGAGTCGCCGCGCGAGTCACGGCGGTGCCAACGGTTTGCGGTTCAGTGGCGATTCGGCTCATGAACCGGTTGCGAGCTCCTTCGGGTACAGGTTGCTGGTCGACACTAAGAGAAAGCAGGGCGAGATCGCCGGAAACTTCGGCGAGTTGGCGGCCACACTCCGCGCACTCCTCCAGATGCCGCGCTGCCGCGGCGGTTTCGCCGGCTGAGAGCGATTGGATGGAGTAGAGGACCAGGTCCTCGTCCGAGATGTGGTGTGCGTTCACTATCAGACTGCTTCTCCTCTTACAGACGAACTCGGCGATGCCTTGTTCTGCATTGCCTTTCTCAGCGTAATCAGCGCCAGCCGAATGCGTGTCTTCACCGTACCTAGTGGGTCGCCGGTCTTCTCGGCGATCTCTGAGTGGCTCATGCCCTCGAAGTAGGCCATCTCGACCGACTTACGCTGCTCGGGCGGAAGCTGGTTCAAGTACACGCGCACCTTTTCCATCATCGTGTTGCGTTCGGCCTCGGCGCCAAGATCGGTGGGGGAGGCGAGCACCACGTCCTCGACCGAATCCGTAGGCCGGCGACGCCGCAGAGAATCAATCGCGCGGTTTCGCGCCACGACAACCAGCCACGCGCCGAGCGAACCTCGGCCAGAGATAAATGCGCCCGGCTTCTTCCAAATCTGGATGAAGATGTCCTGCATGACATCTTCCGCCTGACCGGTATCTTTGAGCACCCGCAGCGCGACCGAATAGACCATCCCCGAATAGCGATCGAAGAGCAGTCCCATGGCCTCCTGATCACCTTGCTCGACCTTGCCCAGCAGAGCCGCATCTTCGGCTGCTTTGGCGGCCTGCTTGCTTGCCCTAGAAGCCTCGCTGTTGTAGGAACGCTCTGGGGAGGCTAGCGGATTTTGTGATTCTTCAGGCATTTAGAGGTCGGCGCCGAATCGGGGGCGGTTCGCGGCGCTGGGCGAACCCATGTAATTTAAGCATATCCACGGCTGGTTTTCGCGGCGTGGATCAAGATCGGTACTGACTGGATGAAAACGCGGCTGGACAAGTTGCTTGTAGAGCGAGGACTGGCCCCGACGCGGGAGCGCGCGCAAGCGATGGTGGTCGCCGGCCGCGTGCTCGTGAACGAGCAAAAGGTGGATAAACCGGGCACGGCGATCGCCGCAGACGCAGTCTTTCGTCTCCTGGGAGATGATCCGCGGTATGTCGGCCGCGGAGGGTTGAAGCTCGAGGCCGCGCTGAAGCATTGGCGGATCGATCTTTCGGGAAGATTCTGCGCGGATGTCGGCGCGTCGACGGGCGGTTTTACCGACTGCATGCTGCAGCACGGAGCGGTGCGGGTGCTGGCGATCGATACCGGCTATGGACAGATCGCGCAGAGTTTGCGCTCAGACCCCCGCGTCACTCTGATGGAGCGTACGAATGCGCGACTGCTGAAGCCGGGTGATTTGCCCGAGGGGATCTCGTTTCTCGCGATGGATGTTTCGTTTATCTCGGCGACTTTGGTGCTACCAGCGGTGGTCGCGGCGATTGGCGACTCGCTGAGGGAGGCGGTCATTCTGGTGAAGCCGCAGTTCGACGCAGGGCGGGAATTTGTCGGTAAGGGCGGGATTGTGCGCGACCCTGCCGGGCACCAGGTGGCGATTGATCGCGTGAGAGAGTGTGCTGCCGCGCTCGACGGGCGGGAGATTGAAGTGATCGCATCGCCGATTTTGGGTGCGGAGGGGAATAAGGAATTCCTAATGCATGTCACGCTGTCAGCGTCACCGGCAGTTGCATAGTTTGAAATGCTGAATGGAGTGATTAACTGGCCTTGCGATCAAGTTGGCGCGACATTTTGTTTTGTCGCTGCCAGCACCAGTGTGAGTCCTCTTTCTCAGTGAGAACCGTTTCTGATGAACTGACGGCCACGGTCGCACAACAATGCAGGCAAATTGAGTCAATGGTCCGATCGCTCTTGCGGCGACGGTCAAAATCGGGGCGGGGCGAAATCGGCTCCGAGGACATTACGCATTCCTCCGAAACGGTTTGGTATCAACGCAGTTAGAA
This sequence comes from uncultured Acidobacteriaceae bacterium, assembly GCA_963826855.1. Lineage (GTDB taxonomy): Bacteria > Acidobacteriota > Terriglobia > Terriglobales > Acidobacteriaceae > Acidisarcina. Next base: position 164,985 of record CAWGZE010000022.1, on the reverse strand, counting down.
GGCTTGCCCGTCAGACAGCCAGAGCCGGCAGCTAGTTTTTTCTGTGGATTAGTTGTGGAAAAACCCAAAATGGTGCATGTCTGTTGCCGCCGAAAACGCGCTGCCTTTCCGGCAGGCTAATCACAACGCAGCGCGACCGTAGGATTCACCTTGATTGCCGATGTGGCTGGGATCAAAGTCGCCATCAGAGCAACGAAGATCAGCAGAAGGGTGACAGAACCAAAGGCGAACGGGTCGCGCGGACCGATGCTGAACAATAGGCTCGAAAGAAAATGCGATAGCGCCAGCGCAGCAGTCAATCCGACCAATGTGCCGGTCAGAATGAGTCGCAGACCGCTACTTACGACGAGTTGGAGGATGTCGGTGCGAGTCGCTCCCAATGCCATGCGGAGGCCGATCTCCTGTGTGCGCTGCCCGACGAGAAACGAGATCACTCCGTAGAGACCGATGACGGCGAGTAGAAGTCCGGTCGAGGCGAAGCAGTTGACCAGGAGCATCTCAAATCGCGGTTGGTCGGCCATCTTGCTGACTCTTTCCGATAGTGTTTCGATCTCCACTGGAACGGTTGGGTCGATTGCGGCAACTTGCGCGCGAATCCATTTCTCCATCGTCTCGGAGGGCAGATTTGTCTTGATGATGATGGAGGACTCCCGACTCCAGTCCGCTGCTGTGTCGCGCCTGAGCCGATAGTATTCGGGCTCATCGGCATTTGCGAGGCCGCCGTTCTTCACGTCGGCTGCAACTCCCGCGATGGTGTATGGGGGATTGTCAGTCGCCCTGACCGCAAGTCCTAGCCGCTGGCCGACCGGATTCTGACCAGGAAACAAGCGTGCGGACAATGACTTGCTCAAGACAACGAAGTGTTCGCTGGAGCTAAGTTCGTCGTTGGTGAACCCTCTTCCCTGGAGCATGGGAATGCCTAGGATCTTGAAGTAATCCGGGGTCACCGACCGCCACGCGACCATACCGCCAGTGCCGCCGGGCGGCGCGGACTGACCGTACACGGCAATCCCCGCATAGATTTCGTCGCGGTGATCGCCGCCTGGCGGGAGGGAATCGCTGAAGGCGAGCGCGGTCACGCCGGGCCCGTATTTGAGGCCCTTCTGTAGCTGTTGGAAGAAGGCCATCTGGCGCTCGGGGGTCGGATATGCGTTATGCCCGACCGAAATGGATGCGGTCACGATGCTCTCGGTGCGCATGCCGAGGCGTTGATTCTGCAGATTTAGGAAGCTCCGGAATAAGAGCGCTCCGGCCGCCAGCAAGACCATGCTCGCGGCGATTTGGACGATCACCAGGGCCTGCCGCAATGCGGCGTGCGAAGCGATCGCTGTGCGGCCTGTGAGGGCTTCGGCGCGCGGCCCGCGCAGCGCGGGGGCCAGGCCGGAGATGGCTCCGCACACCAGGGAAGTGACGAGCGTGAAAAGGATAATCCGCGCGTCGAGAGTCGTCTTTTGGAAAGTCGTGCCGCTCAGTAGCTGAATTCCTTGCGGAGCGAGGGCGAGGAAGATACGTAACAGCAGCGCGGCGAAGATGCAGCCGGCGACGGCTCCCGCGAGAGACAGGACTAATGATTCGGTAAGCGCCTGGCGGACGAGGCGGCTGCGTCCGGCACCGAGCGCTGAGCGCACGGCAAGTTCTCGTTCGCGGCCCGCTCCACGAGCCATCAGCAGGCTGGTGACGTTGGCGCAGGCGATTAGGAGAACGGCCATGACCACGCCGAAGAGCACCCAGGCGGCGAGTCGCACGTCATGCATCTGCCGGTCGCGCAACGAGCGCACCTGCAGATGAACCTCGCTGCGGAACTGTGCAGGCGCAAGCCGGAGCGAATAGTCAAAGACCGGTCGCAATTCCGCCTTTGCCTGCTCGATGCTCACTCCCGGCTTCAAACGGGCAAAGGCAAACATCACGCGGTCGTGATTGCCGGTGCGCTGCTCGGCTTCGTCCAACGCCTGCGGGACCACAACATCGGCGGCCTCGAGAGTGGGCATTTCAAACTCTTGTGGCAAGACTCCGATGACGCGCGCCGGCTTGCCATCGAGGCTTACCAGCTTATTCAGGATGCCAGGATCGCCGCCGAAATGGTCCTGCCAGAGCTGATAGGAGATGAGCGCGACCCTAGGCGCGTTGGGACGGTCCTCTTCCGGCGTAAAGTTGCGGCCAAGCACCGGGCTCAGCCCGAGAGCGGGAAGGAAGTTGGCTTCGACATTCGCGCAGCTCAGGCGCTCAGGTTTTTCCTCGGTCAGGTCGCAGGGATTGACTCCGGTCTCGGAGGTCAATGCTTCGAAGGGCCTCTGGTGATCTTGCCACTCATAGTAGGAACCGCCCAACATGAATTCCTGCGGGTAGATCGGGGCAATAAGTCCCACCGAAACCAAGCGGTCCGCGTGGCCGTAGGGCAGGCTACGAAAGAGGATTCTGTCAACAACGCTGAAGACGGCGGTAGTTGCGCCAATTCCCAGCATAAGGGTGAGGACGATAGTGAGCGTGAAGGTCGGGTTGCGGCGAAAGCCCCGCAGCGCGTAGCGAACATCCTGAAGGAATGTCTCTAGCCAATAGCCGGGACGCTGTTCTCGGCACTCCTCGCGGGCGCGTTCGACGCTCCCGAAGGCGATGGCCGCTTGCCTTCGTGCCTTGTCGGGTGACATGCCGGCGGCGATGTTTGCTTCGACTTGTTTTTCGAAGTGGAAGCGCAGCTCCTCGTCGACCTCCAACCCAGGCTTCGGGCGAAACAGGAACCGCAAGCGGGTTAGCAGCTCATGCAGCATTCGCTTCTACGCTTTCTTTAGAACCAGCCCGATGGCGGTGGTTATACGCTCCCAGTTCTCCAGCTCGGATTCGAGCTGCTTCTTGCCGGCCCTGGTGAGCCCATAGAACTTGGCTTTGCGATTGTTTTCCGACGCGCCCCAGTCGGCTTGGATCCAGCCTTTGTATTCGAGCCGATGAAGGGCGGGATAGAGCGAGCCTTGCCCGATCTGGAGGGCGTTTTCCGAAATCTGTTCAATGCGCTGAGCAATGCCCCAGCCATGCATCGGCTCGAGCGCCAGCGTTTTCAAAATCAACAGATCGAGCGTTCCCTGGAGCAGATCGGTAGATGGCGGCGGCACGTTCCCCCCTCGACATTCAACAAGAGCATGAAACAGTCTCTTGTCGAATGTCAAGGGGTAGATAGCGAGATTAGGCGGATTTCTGGTTTTGAGCGCGGTAGGCGGCGATCAGATCGGTGATGGGTATGCCGTCGATGGGTCATTCCGAGGAGCGTGTAATCCGTAAACGAGGCGCCGGTCAGACCCCGATTTCCAATTTGGCTATCGCGTTGATCTCGCTTGGGTACACTGAAAGCTCATGAGAACCGTCGTTATTCTCTCCAAGCCGCAGAAGGAAGAATTGGCCACACTAATTCCGGAGCTGATTCTCTGGATGCGGGCGCATGGGCTGAACCCGGTGCTGGACCCGGTGAGCGGCAACTATACGCATGACGCGCCGGTGGTGCCGCGCAATGAGATGCCGGGGCTGTCGCCGGAGCTGGCGATCGTTTTGGGTGGCGATGGCACGCTGCTGTCGGCGGCGCGGGCGCTGGCCAAGTCGGGCATCCCGCTTTTGAGCGTCAACCTGGGCTCGTTGGGATTTCTCACCGAAGTGCGGCTGGCGGATTTATATGCCACGCTCGACGGCTGGTGCCAGAAATGCTCGACGACCGACTCGCGGGCGATGCTGCATCTCGAGCTGCTGCGCGACGGCAACGTGCAGTGCGAATACGAAGCGCTCAACGATATCGTCGTCTCGAAGGGGGCGATCGCCAGGATGGGCGACTTCATGGTCAAGCTGAATGGCCAACTGGCGGCGGCCTTTCGAGCGGACGGTGTGATTGTGGCGACGCCGACGGGATCGACAGCTTATTCGCTGGCCGCCGCCGGGCCGATTCTCGCGCCGGATGTCGAGGCCCTGGTAATCACTCCGATCTGCCCTCACCTGCTCACCCTGCGACCAATCGTCGTGCGGGGGGATGCGGTGGTTACGGTGAGCGTTGAGGGAATTCCCGACCAGACGTACCTGACGGTCGATGGGCAGGAGGCGATCCAGTTGCTGGTTGGCGACCAGATGCAGTGCCGGCGCTCGCAATACTGTGTCACGCTGGTGCGGATGCAGCCCCCAGCGTTCTTCGATGTGCTGCGGGCGAAGCTGAAGTGGGGGGAAAGGTAGTGGCTAGGGACTAGGGACATAGGGACTCCGATCTGAACCCCGGATGATTGCCGGGCGTTGGTCAGTCCCCGGTTCTAGTCCCTGCGTCCCTAGGTTTTATTCAGCTCGTCGAGCAGTACTTTAGCTTTGGTTGCGAGGATGAACGCGGCGTCGAAATCCTGGTTAGCGAGGGCGGTTCTTGCCTTGGTGAGAAACGCTCTGATCTGATTGGCGGTTTCCTGCTCCTGGGTGGTGAGCGTTCGCTTGATGGAATTCAGCCCGTCCTCCGTTTTGGCAATCAGGTCACCGGTGTCTTTGCCCTTTTGCGCCTGTTGGGGAGTATCTGCGGGGGCCAACTCGCCAATCGGGGAGGCGGCCGCTGGCTCCGAGTTTGCCGCAACATCAGTAGTGTCGGCGGTCGCCGCGCCGCTTCCCGAAGACGCCGGGGTTTCGGAGACTCCGGTTTGCGTTGAACCGTTCTCAGTGCCGGCCGGCTTCGCGGCCGACGGTTTGGCCTTGTGGGAGGTCTTCTTTGGGCTGGGGGGAGGCGTTGGCGGCGGCGTCGGCTCCGGTTGAGTCTGCGCGACTACTGGCGCTGGCGGAGGCGTCGTTGGCTGAGTCTGGGTCTGAGATTCGGTAAGCGGCGGTGGGTACATCGCCCCGGCTTTACCTGCGGGAGTGGCTGGTGTCGTTGCCGGTGCCTGGGCCTGAGCAGGCGGAGCGGTCTTCGTGTTCTTGGGGGCGCAACCTGCTATAGAGAACACAAGTAGCGCAGTCACCGCGTGCTTGCTCGCGGAGTTCATCCTCGCGGCTCCTTTAAGAGCGCCGTGCCCGGCGGCAGAGAGTTACGCAGTCGTACGTCGCTGGAAGCGGTTATGGGGAGACGTAACACAAAAGTTGTACCGATCCCCGGTTGTGATTGTACGTCAACCTCGCCGTTGTGTAATTGAAGAATGCGGTAGGTCATGGCCAGACCGATGCCGCTGCCCTCTCTTTTGGTGGTGAAGTACAGATCGAAGATTCTGGGGCGGACGTCGTCGGGGATGCCTTCCCCTTCGTCGCGAATGGTGATGCTGGCCATACGGGTGTCCGCCGTGAGTCGAACTTCCAGCATCCCCCCGTCGGCCATTGCCTGACCGCCGTTCAAGACTACATTGAGGAGAGCCTGCTTCATCAGGTCGGAGTCGACATTGGCCATGACCGGATTTTGGGGTAACAGACTGGAAACACGGACGCTGCGCGTCTCCAGCTCCGCCGAGGCGAGCATCAGGACGCTGGAGACGACAGACCGAAGGTCTTGTTCCTCGAGTTGCAGTTCGACCGGGCGGGAGAAGTCCACCAGTGTCTGTACCACACGGTCGAGTCTCTGGATCTCGCTCTGAATGATCTCCAGATGGCGCAGTGCGCGTCCATCGGAGCCGTCGAGCTTGTTGCGAAGCAGTTCCAGGTGTACGACGATGGCATTGATCGGGTTCTTGACCTCATGACCGACCCCGGCGGTGAGCCTGCCGATGGCCGCGAGACGGCGCGAGAGCTCCAGTTCGCTCTCGATCTCGCGCACTGATTCGAGATCGTGCAGGGTGAGCAGCGCCCCCAAGGTCTGGCGGCGGTCGCTTTGATGGTCGTCATGAATAAAGTCCAGGGAGATTTGAATTCGCCGGCCAGTCTCGGTGGTGATTTCCTCCTGCAAGATCGAGATGCCAGCGTCAAAGGCGTCGCGGACCATAGCGCCGAGGTGGGTGGTGCGATCGAAGATCTGATGAATCTCCGCACCCAAAACCTGGTTCCGGCGGAGGCCAAGAAAGCGCTCGACGGAATCGCTGACCAAGACGGCGCGGGCATCGCGCGTGAAGAGAAGGATTCCGTCCTCCAGATTGGTCATGATCTGGTCGAGGTTTTCCTTCAAGGCGGAGAAGACTTCCTCAACATTACGCATGCGCCGGCCGAGGCGTTCGATCTTGTAGGAGACCTGAACGACGGCGTCGTCGGAAGAGGCTGAATCGAGCTCCCCGATGGTTTCCGCCTGAGTAAAGGCGTCGAGACGCTCGCTGATCTGGGCCAGCGGCTGGAGGGCGAGGTTGGCCAGGAATGCCGCAACCAGCAGCGCCCCGGCGATGGCGATACCGGCAAAGGTCAAGGCTCCCAGCAACCGAGGCTGAAAATCGTTACTCAGGAAGCTGCTGCGGACCCCCACCCGCACGGTGAGGAAGGGTTGTTCGTTGCGTTGCAGATCGAGCGAAACGTCATAAACCCGCGGCTGGCCGAAGATAACCTTGACCACATGCAAGAGGTTGCGATTACCGATTTCGGCAAAATTCGGGCGTGGCGGCAGGAATTGGTCCTGCTCGCCGATGTCAGTACTGAGCAAAGCGCGCCCGTTCCAGTCGACGATTGCGATATCGAAGACCGTGGGTGAGTAACGAATCACGGAATTGATCAGCGCCGAGAGCCCCTGATCTTCGCGCAGCGCGGCGGCGACAGCTTCTCGCAGAGCGGCGGGATTGTGAGGGTCGACCGGATGGTTTCTGATCCCTGCGTCCACGGCGTTGCGGGTGGCGTAGAGAATCTGATGGGCAAGGATGTCGTTGGACGAATACGCCTGCTCGACCTGCTGGCGGAGGAGCTGGCTTAAGTAGAGTGCGGAGAGGACAGTAACGAGCACAAAGACGAGTCCGGTGATGGCCAGCACGAGTTTGGTCTTCAGCCGCATCTAAGGGTTTCCGTCCTTTCCACAACAGTTGACACGGGTTTCCGGGATTTGTAACGCAATAATTTGCCGCAGCTTGCCTGCTTTGGCCAAAGTGGCCCAGAATACGAGCCGGAGCGTTCATTGGTCGCCCGGTTCCGCTACGGATGAGCCAGGAGTTCCGCGCTATTCTTCGGGGGCGTCACTGCCGCCGGGACTGCCGGCTGCGCTGGCGGCACCGTACTCCTTGAGTTTGTTATGCATGGTTTTCAGGCTGATTCCCAGAATCTCCGCCGCGCGCGTCTTGTTGTTCAGGGTCGACTCCAACGTCTTGAGAATAAGGCGGCGCTCGGCCTCATCGACGGTGGTTCCAACCTCGACATGGACGGCATTGGGCGAGGGTTCGGGAGTGGGGAGCAGCGTGCGGACACCGAAGCCCGGCGGCAGGTCACGCGCGCTCAGATAACCCTCCCCACAGAGAATGACGGCGCGCTCGATGGTGTTGCGCAGTTCCCGGACGTTGCCGGGCCAGTCATAGTCAAGGAGGCGCGCGAGCATTTCGTCGTTGACGCCACTTACGTGGCGCTCGTGCTTTACGTTCATGTCGTGGAGGATGGCCTCGGTGATCGCGGGAATGTCCTCCTTATGCTCGCGCAATGGCGGCATGTGGATGTTGAAGACATTGAGGCGGTAATACAGGTCTCCGCGCAGCTGGCCGGCGGCCACGGCGTGCTCGGGATTCTTGTTGGTCGCGGCGAGGACGCGCACGTCGATGTCGCTTTCGACCTTGCTGCCCAGGCGGCGCAGCTTGCGGTCTTCCAGCACGCGCAGAAGTTTGGCCTGCGTGCCGATAGGCATCTCGCCGATCTCATCGAGAAGCAACGTGCCTTCTTCCGCCAGCTCAAAGCAACCTGAACGGCGTTCGACGGCGCCAGTAAAGGCGCCCCGCTCGTGTCCGAAGATTTCGCTCTCGATCAGAGTCTCGGGAATGGCGGCGCAGTTTACTGCGACAAAGGGCTTTGGCTTGCGCGGGCTGAGGTCGTGGAGTGTGCGGGCGACGAGTTCCTTGCCGGTGCCGCTCTCGCCGGTGATAAGCACCGAGACGTTGCTTGGGGCGACCCGCTCGATCATGGCGAAGGTCTGCTGCATCTTCTTCGACGAGCCGACCATGGAGCCCAACAGCCCGGTATCCCGGAGTTTGCGACGCGTCACTTCGAGTTCGCGCTCGGTTTCGCGCTGACGGGTGGCATTCGCGAGGATATTGCGCAGCCGGGTCGCGTCCACCGGCTTTTGAATGAAGTCGTAGGCGCCCATCTTCATGGCTTCGACGGCGCTCTGGATGCTTCCCTGGGCGGTGAGCACGATGACGGCCTGGTGCAGCTTGAGTTCTCCGAGGCGTGCGAGCAGCTGGATGCCGTCCATGCGCGGCATCTTTAAGTCGGTCACGACAATGCCCGGAGACCACGACTGGTTCTTTTCGAGTGCTTCGACGCCGTCGCGAGCGGTTTCGGTGCGATAGCCCCAGCCGGAGACGAGTTCAGCAAGCCCGGTAAGGGCGTGGGGTTCGTCTTCGACAATCAGCACTTTTTCCTGATTTGTCATTACCTATCCTGTCAATTGAGAGAGATATTACATTCCTATATCGCGGCAGAGAGATGGCCGATAAGCTGGACGCCGAATCGCCAGCCTGAATGTGTATGCCGCGCCGATGGTTTAAGATCGGGGCGCATGGGAGTGATCGATCCTCGGTATACAGCCAGCCAGATATTGCGTGCCATCCACCAGGATCAATTGTATCTATTTCTGGGCGCGGCGTTCATTACGGTTGGCATCGTCGCCGCGGCATTTTCCCTGCTACGCCGCAGGCTCGATCCGCTCCTGCTATGGCTCGCGTTGTTCGCCATTCTTTACGGCACCCGAGCGTGGATAGACACCGACCTCGTGAGCTTCGAGCTGCCGCACACGGCCTTCTTCCGAAACTTGCACCACGCGCTCAACTTTCTTGTACCGATCCCCTCCTTCTTTTTCTTTGAAGCCGCAGGACTCCTGGGACGTTGGGGGCGTTCTTCGGTTTACACGCTTTCTGCTATCTTTCTCGGTTTGGCGGCTGCGACGTTTGTGCTCGGACCTCGGCATGAACTTGATCTGGTTGAAAATGTGGTGATCGTCGTCTGCACCCTCGCGCTGGTGATGCGGTCCCTGAGACGCCAGAGCGCGACATGGGATTTCATCGTGATTCGCCGCGGGCTGATTGTCTTTGCGGTTTTCGTCCTGATTGGGAACATCACTGGCGCGATACGCCACTACCTGCCGGTCGAGGCCTTCGGGTTCGCATTCTTTCTGGGGTGTCTTGGGTACGTCGCCGCGCGCCAGACGTTGGAGCGGGATGAGCAACTGGGGGCGATCCGGAAAGAACTCGAAGTCGCCCGGCGGATCCAGCTTTCGATTCTGCCGACGGTATTTCCCGCTTCGGCCAGCTTTCGCGTGGCGGCGCGCTATTTGCCGATGACCTCGGTGGCCGGGGACTTTTACGACTTCCTGCTTGGCGACGACCGGCAAGCAGGGCTGTTGATAGCCGACGTTTCGGGCCACGGTGTGCCGGCGGCGTTGATTGCCTCGATGGTGAAGATGGCCGCGACTTCGCAACGCGCCCTTGTCGCGGATCCGGCTGGCTTGCTTTCGGGGATGAACGCTGCTCTGTGCGGGAATACGCAGCAGCAGTTCGTTACGGCAGCCTACGTCCATTTGGATTCGCAGACGGGAGAGTTGCGCTATTCGGCGGCAGGTCATCCGCCGATGCTGGTGCTGCGACGAGGAGAGGTCACGGAGGTTGAGGAAAACGGATTAATGTTGGCCGCCTTTTCTTTCGCAACGTACCTCAATGCTGTCTCCTCTCTCGAACCCGGCGACCGGCTTCTTCTATATACGGACGGTATTGTGGAAGCGTCCAACGCCGAGCGCGAAGAGTACGGAAGAGACCGTTTGCGGGCGTTGCTGCGCCAGTGCGCGAACCTCTCGCACCACGAGACGGCCGACAGAGTCATGTCTACGGTTCAAAGCTGGGCGGTGAGCCAGGAAGATGACCTCACCGTACTTGTCTGCGACTATGCGCCTGGTACTTCGTGAATATCACCCGCCCTGAAGGAAAGACGATGACCATCGGCAACGCCGTGTCACAAACCACCACTTCCAACTCGTGGAGGAGACGAATCTGGCCAATGATCGGTCGTGGTCTCTGGCTCGCGCTGCTGTGGCTTGCTGTTTTGCTTCTCAACCTTTGGGCAGTGGCGGCGATCTATGTTGACTGCCGCGTCGCGGCGCTGCGCCTTCCTCTGTCTGTCGTCTACGTTGCGGTCGTGATCTTTGCGGCGATCAAGGTGAAGCGTGGCAAAGCGTTGGTTTGCCTATGTTGCTTTTGTGTCGTGCTGCTGTGGTGGTTTGCCTTGCAACCTACGAACGAGGCCGATTGGCGCGCCGACGTTGCGCGTACCGCCTGGGCTGAGATCAATGGAAATCAGGTTGAGGTGCACAATGTTCGCAATTGCGATTACCGCACTGAGACCGAATTTTCCAACTGCTGGAGCGACCGGAGCTTCGATCTGTCGCAGCTTCGAGGGGTCGATTTCTTCTTCGTCAATTGGGGCATTGCGTGGATTGGCCATCCGATTGTCAGTTTCGACTTTGGTAATGGCCAGCACCTCGCGTTTTCGATTGAGGCGCGCTATAAGGCAGGGCAGACGTATTCGTCGGTCCTCGGATTCTTTCGACAATATGAGCTGATCTTTATAGCCGCCGATGAGCGCGACGTGATTCGGCTGCGGACCAACTTCCGCAAGGACGAGGAAGTTTATATGTACCGGACGAACATCACGCCGGAGATCGCGCGGAAGCTGTTCTCCACTTACGTGACCCGTCTCAATCGGCTGAGAGACCATCCGGAGTGGTACAACGCGCTCACCAGGAACTGCACGACGACCCTTGATCATGAGATCAGCCAGGACCTTCCTAACCCCAAGCCCTGGACTTACCGGCTGCTGCTCAACGGGACTCTCGATCAACTCCTCTATGAGCGCGGGCGGCTGGTGACCGCAGGGTTGCCGTTTCCTGAGCTGAAGGAGCGGGAGCACATCAATCCGTATGCGCATTCGGTCGGGCAGGCGCCTGACTTTTCTACGCTGATTCGCCTGGGGCGGGTGGGTTTCTAAATCGACCGGCCCCGAGTTATTGAGGCCCGGCCGCATCAAATTCCGCGTGTATTCTGAGAAACATGCTTGATTTCGAAATTACTCCTTCTGACCTGGCCTCAAAACTTGCTGGCGGGAAGCCAGCCGACTTGATTCTCCTTGACGTGCGCGAACCCTGGGAACACGCGACCGCGAAGATCGACGGGAGCTTGCTGATTCCGATGGGGGAGGTTGCGGCCCGCGTGCAGGAACTCGATCCCGAAGCACATGTTGTCACCATCTGCCATGCCGGGATGCGCTCCCTCAATGTGGCCATCTGGCTGCGAGAGCAGGGGCTGGAAAAAGTTCAATCGCTGCGCGGTGGAATCGATGCGTGGTCTCAGGAAGTTGACCCGACGGTACTGCGGTACTAATTTGGGGCGGGAAGGAATTCAAGCGTGAATTTGGCGGTATTTTTGTGGTATTGTGATGGTAGAGGTTATGGACATGGCGACAGTTGCACAGAGTAACCCCGATGTTCTTGCTTATCACGACGCTTTGCGCTATTCCACTCCGCAAGTCGTGGGAGAACTGGTGGAAACTCTAGGCCGCAAGCTGACGGCTTATCTTGGCGGGGTTAAAGATACTCGCGCATTGGACCGTTGGATGGAGGGAGGGCAGATCTATGGCGAGATTGAGCCCCGGCTGCGCCTTGCCTTTCAAGTGGTACGAATGCTTGCGCATTACGAGCCGAATTCCGTTGTGCAGGCGTGGTTCATGGGGATGAACCCCGAGTTGGGAGACCGGAGCCCGACACGGCTGCTGCGCGAGGAGCCGCTGGAGAATTGTGGCCCGCAGGTCCTTGCCGCTGCCCGTTCATTCGTGGCTCACGGTTGACGCTTGCCTGCCCTTCCCGTCCGCACGCCGAAGATTCGATTATTCCGCATTGGGCGACGACCTGATGCATGGGCGGCGCCAGACTGGTCAAGAATGGGAGCCGATAAGACCTTCGGCAACCGTTTCGACGATCCGGACGGCGAGTATCGGGTACTCTACGCCGCGAGCGACCGCCTCACCTGTTTTATCGAATGCCTCGCTTGCTTTCGCCCGGACCTTGAGTTGCTTTCAGCCTTGAGTGAGATTGCCGGTCCTAACGAATCAGCACGTCTCAACGTGAGGGACTGGGCAAAGTCCCGGGCAATGGGGTCGGCCCAGGTCGACGGGGCATTCGCCGACATCTATACGTCGGAATGGCTGTCCATGCTGCGCAAGAAGCTGGCTTCCCAGACGATGGCATTGGGCATTCGGGAGTTTGACTTGTCAGCGTTACAGGCCCCGAGATCTCGCCGCCTCACACAACTCGCATCCCGCATTGTTTATTCTCGGGGATTGAATGGGGTCTTCTACTGTTCGCGGTTTGGGAGGGAGCTTGAGAACTGGGCGCTATTTGAGCCTTGGACTCTGCGTGGCTCAAAATCCTCGCCAATCGCTGTCGACGACGGCGAACTTGTCGAAGCGACGAGGCGGCTGGGGATTCTGGTGGCGATGGCGTAATCTGCTGCCTGGAGATTTCACGCCCCATGACCGCTGCTCTGGATTATTCACGCAACAATCAAATCCGCTTCCTTGACGAGCTCAAGGCGCTTCTGCGCATCCCTTCCGTTTCAACGCTGCCTGAGCATAAGGGCGACTGCCGCCGGGCGGCTGAAATCCTTGCGGCCGAACTCAAGCGTATTGGCATGGAACATGTCGAGTTGATTGAGGGGAGTGGGCACCCCTTGGTCTATGCGGAGTGGCTTCACGCCGAAGGGAAGCCGACGTGCCTGGCCTATGGCCACTATGACGTCCAGCCTCCTGATCCGCTGGATGAATGGCTGTCTCCGCCATTCGAACCAGTTGAGCGGAACGGAAACCTCTACGCTCGCGGCGCGGTGGACGACAAGGGCCAGATGTACATCCACGTGAAGGCGCTGGAGTCACTGCTGGCCTCGACCGGAAAGCTGCCGCTCAACGTGCGGGTCATTCTGGAGGGTGAAGAAGAGGTGGGCGGGGAGTCGATCGCAAGGTTCGTGCGTGAGCATCCGGAGCGGTTAAAGGCGGACTTTGCGCTGGTTTCCGATACCGAACTGTTCGCGCCCGATCTGCCGACCCTTTGCGTGGGACTGCGGGGAATGATCTATACCGAGATCGAGGCGCGGGGCGCGAAGACCGATCTGCATTCGGGAATGTACGGGGGCGCAGCGCCCAACCCGTTTGTTGCGCTTGCTCAGGTAATTGCGCAGCTGAAGGATGGCGACGGGCGGATTCTCATTCCGGGATTCTATGACCGTGTCGTTGCGCCGGATGCCGCTGAGCTGGAGGCCTGGAAGCGGCTGCCGTTCGATGAGGAGCACTATCGCGAGACCGAAGTGGGTTCGTCGGTCTTGACCGGAGAGCCGGGCTATTCGGTGCTGGAACGAACCTGGGCGCGGCCGACGCTCGACGTTCATGGAATGCCCGGCGGATTTATTGGGGCCGGCGCCAAGACCGTGATTCCCGCCAAGGCGACTGCGAAGGTCTCAATGCGGCTGGTTCCCAACATGTCGCCGGAAGAGGCGTTTGCGCAGTTTAGAGGGTATGTTGAGTCGTTGACGCCCAAAGGGGTTTCGCTCGAGGTACGACTGATCCACTCCGGCGAGCCGCTAGTGATTGGGACGGGGAACCCGTACATCCAAGCCGCGACCCATGCGCTGCGCGAAGTCTGGAAGGCTGAGACGGTCTTCATCCGGTCGGGCGGGTCGATCCCGATTGTCGGCGACTTCGAGCGCCACCTCAGGATTCCAAGCGTGATGATGGGCTTCGGGCTGCCTGACGACAATCTTCATGCGCCCAACGAAAAGTTTCATCTGGCGAACTTTTGCCGAGGAATTGAGTCGGTCATCCGCTTTTGGGAGGAAGTGGGTAAGCAGACCGGGGTTTCCCCGGTGTAGGTAACCTTTGGTATCGCCTCAGCTGAATAATCAATGTTTACCAGCCAGGTAACTCCGTTAACAGTAGATACATTCGCCGCAGATAACGTTTTCCAGAAAAGGCTTTGAATGCGCCGAAAACTGCTCTTGATCGTTTTTTGTTTGACTCTGTCTTCCAGTGGAGGGTCACTGGCACAGACGCCTCTCCTCGCTCCCACTCCGCCGATGGGCTGGAACAGCTGGGACGCTTATGCGCAGAACATCACCGAGGCCCAGGTCAAGGAGAACGCCGACTTTGTCGCCAAGAACCTGAAGCAATATGGCTGGAATTACATCGTGGTCGATGAGGGTTGGTATCTTCCCGATCCCGGGCCGAGCACCGAGATCAACAAGGGATTTGTCATGGATGCCTATGGGCGCTTTCTTCCTTCGGCATTGCGGTTTCCTTCCGCTGCCGGCGATGCGGGCTTCAAGGCGTTAGGCGACTACCTTCATGCAGAAGGCCTGAAGTTTGGGATACATATTTTGCGTGGCATACCGAAGGGGGCGGTGGACAAGAACCTGCCGATTGCGGATTCCACGTTTCATGCGCAAGATGCGGCAGATCAATCAGATACATGCCCGTGGAACACCTATGATTACGGGGTAAGAGACAATGTCGCTGGCCAGGCCTACTACGATTCGCTGGCCAAGCAGTATGGTGGTTGGGGCGTGGATTTCATCAAGGTCGACTGCATTGCCGACCACCCATATAAAGGAGATGAGATTCGCATGATCCGGCAGGCGCTGGATAAGACGGGTCGCCCGATTGTGCTGAGCTTGTCGCCGGGTCCAACGAACGTAAGTCACGCCGAGGAAGTGAGAAAGTACGCGGAGATGTGGCGGATTTCGGACGATTTCTGGGACCATTGGGGAGTCTGGAAGGGGCACGAATTTTCGCAGGGTCTTGAGCAGCAATTCGCGACGGCGGCCACTTGGGCTGAGCACACCGGGGATGGCTACTGGGCGGATGCGGATATGCTTCCAATCGGACATCTTGGGCCCCATCCTGGGGAAGGCGAACCCCGCGAGTCGAGGTTCACGCCAGACGAGGCGCGGACACTCTTGACCTTTTGGTCGATCTTCCGTTCGCCGTTGATGATCGGTGCCAACTTGCCGGCTAGTGACCCTCAAACGATTCAGTTATTAACTAATCGGGAAATAATTGACGTTGATCAAAGATCCCGAGGTAACCATCCCGTGGTTACCTCGGGAGACGAGATTATCTGGGCTGCTAACCGTCAGGACGGAGTGGCAAATTATCTGGCGGTCATCAATACAGGAGAAACGATGAAGACCATTCGATACTCCTGGAGTGCCCTGGGATTTCAAGGCAAGTCTTATGCAATGAGAGACTTATGGCTTCGCCGGAACGTGGGAGAGGCTGATCATCTGGAGGTGACGCTCTCACCTCATGCGGCCGTTCTCTTCCAAATTCAGAGGAAATGAGGTCATTTGGATAGGGCAAAGGCGACATAGATTTTCTTAAGAAAATTGTCTTTTCGATGGCCCAAAGAGTGCATCATAGATAACAACAGCAGAGGCATTTCAAGAAGTTTCATCCAACCGATGTATAAAGTCTCATCACAAACGGTTCGCTAATCCTGCGAACTCTCTCTGAGAAGTATCCTGGTTACCCTCCCAAATGCCTCTGGAGCGGGCCCGCTGGAAGGCGGGCCCATTAGCTCTGTCGGCTCGCCGACATTTACCTTGAGCCTCAGAGGCCTTAAGTATTGGATTCACACATCCCGCACCGCCACAGCGCTGCACACCGGCCCGATCTAGTTCGAGCGAATGCGGGTTCGCCTCTTCCAGAAAAGCCGTCGTACCCCTCCGAGCTCAATGTCCTGCGCATTCCCCAATGGTCGGCTAACGATTGGCTGATTCATGGCTTCAGCACCCGAATGGGTGGCGTGAGCGAGATTGCGGGAGCGTCGCGGCGCGACGGCGATCTGAATCTTGGCTTCACCGATCGTGATAGTCCCCAGGCAGTCTTGCTCAATCGTGAAAGATTTCTAAGCTCGCTTCTTCCGGAAGGACATCGAGATGAATCCTCCTTGGGGCTGGTCACCCTGAAGCAGATGCACTCAGCTCTGGTGCGGCGGGTCGGCCGCGCCGAGGTAGCCGATCGAGCTTCGTTCTGGGGAGATGGGCTGGTGACAAGCGAACAGGGCGTCCTGCTCGGTATCCAGACTGCGGATTGTCTGCCAATATTGATTGCCGACCGGCGGCGCCATGCGGTGGGCGCCTTTCACGCCGGATGGCGAGGCACACTCAAAGGCATTGTCGAGCGGGGAGTCGCTGCGATGAGTGGCGAATTTGGGAGCGATCCAGTGGACCTCACAGCCGCCATCGGGCCTGGGATTGGGGAATGCTGCTTTACCGTCGGCGCCGAAGTGCGCGAACTATTTCGGGATCGCTACGACTATGCCGACGAGCTGTTTACCGACGGCGAGAGGGTTTCACTAGACCTGGTCGGAGCGAATCGCCGTCAGTTGCTGAAGGCTGGCCTCAAGCCGGAATCCATCTTCGCACTCAACGCCTGCACCAGCTGCCGGACGGAAGAGTTTTTCTCCTATCGCGCTGAGCGCGGCAATACGGGCCGCCTGATGGCAGCCATCGGCGTAGCCTTGCCTTGAGGCGTGCCGGTCCTCTCAGTCGTCAGTGGAAACTTACTCGCCTTTGGGATTGACGAGGTCCCGCAGTTCCTTACTGGGTTTGAAGTAAGGAACCCGTTTGGCGGGAACATCGACACGGGCTCCAGTCTTGGGGTTGCGACCGATACGCGGCTTGCGCAGCCGAATGCGGAAGCTGCCAAAGCCGCGAATCTCGATCTTATCGCCCGACTTCAGGGCTCCGATGACGGAATCGAAGATGGTGTCCACAATCACTTCGCCGTCGCGGCGGGTGAGGTCGCCGAGTTCTGTCACTTCCTCCACCAGGTCTGCTTTGGTCATGGCCTATGGCTCTCCGAAACTCTTTTCAAGGATACGGCATTTTCGCATAACCTGATTCGATTCTATGAATCGCAGGCTATCGCCATAAGAAATAGAATCCAACGTTCTTTTCGAGTAGCTGTTCCGGTCCGGGGAAGAGGTCGCTCGGGGAAGTCAGAATGTCGAGCAGGGTCTTGCGCCGGATGTAGGGCTTGACTACCTGGGGTTCGCCGGAGATGCCGACCTGTTTCGCCGTGGCCCGGAGCGCGTCCTGAAAACTGCCGATCGTATCGATTAGATGCAGCGGGACAGCTTGCTGGCCGGTCCAGACCTGACCGGTGGCCAAGGGTTGAATCTCGGTTACGGGCCGCTTGCGGCCGCTGGCGACATCGTCGATGAACTGCTGGTGCATATTGTCGACCAGCCCCTGCATGTAGGCCTGCTCTTTCGGAGTGAGGTCGCGAACCGGCGAGGGGGCGTCTTTGAGATCGCCGGCCTTGATGATCACATTCTTCAGCTTGGCCCACTTCAGCAGGTCGCCGTAATTGGTGTACTCCATGATGACGCCGATCGAGCCAACAATGCTGGCGCGGTTGGCGAAGATTTTGCTGGTTCCGGAGGCGATGTAGTAGGCTCCGCTGGCGCCTTCGCTCTCGATGCTGGCGACGATCGGCTTTTTCTTTTCGTCGCGGATGCGCTTGACCTCTTCGTATATCTCCTGGGAGGCGGCCGCGCCTCCGCCGGGCGAATTGATGTGCAGGATGATGGCTCGAATCGAGGTGTCGTCGGCAAACTTGCGCAGTTGGCTGATCGGGGTCTCGGCGCTGAGGATCACCCCGTCGACGTCGATGACGCCGATCTTGTCGGAACCGAAGGATGAGATATCGCTGTCCCCCGTGGCGCGGACGATGGCGAAGGCCAAACCGACGATTACGGCCAGGACGACCGCAAACAGGCCCCCTCCGATCATCACCCAGAACCAGGTTGAGCGTTTCAGTTGTTCATTCATAGCCGGGAGTGTAGCATCTATGAGTCAAGTTTTGGGTTCAAGAATACATAGGCTTCGATCCAGTCGAGCCATTTTTGAACGCCGCCGCGCAGAGCCTGGAGACAACCACAGGTTAGTTCAAATAGCGCAGCGCCCGAGCTAGAGAAAGAAAAAGATGATTTCCGGAACGACGTTAAGCATAATTATCCCGGCTTATAACGAGAGCGCGCGCATTGGCTCAGCGCTCGAGCAGGTGCTTGCCTGCGTTCACGAACGAAAATGGATGGCCGAGGTTATCGTGGTGGATGACGGCTCACGGGACGCGACCGCGGAGATCGTTCGCGGGTTCGCCGAGCGGGACCCGATTGTGCGGCTGATTCAGAATCCGGTGAACCGGGGCAAAGGTTACAGCGTTCGCAACGGGATGCTTCACGCCTCGGGCGACGTGATGATGTTCACCGACGCCGATCTATCATCGCCGATGGTCGAGACTGAACGCCTGCTAAGTGCGATCCGCCAAGGCGCGGATATCGCTATTGGTTCCCGGTGGCTCGACAAAGGCCGTCAGACGAAACACCAGCCCTGGTACCGGCAGATGTTCGGCAGATGCTTCAATGCCGTTACGCGTCTGGTGATGGGACTTCCGTTCGCAGACACCCAATGCGGCTTCAAGGCCTTCCGCAGAGAAGCGGCATACACGGTCTTCCAGTTGCAGCGGATCGAACGCTGGGGTTTTGATCCGGAGCTTTTGTTTATCGCCCTCAAGCGCGGATACAGCGTCCGCGAGGTCCCGGTGACCTGGGGACACGATGAGCGCAGCCGGCTCAGCTACCTCAAAGACGGGATCAAGATGCTGGAGGAGCTGGCGTACATTCGCTGGAATGCGTTTACGGGGGTTTACGATCGCGATGTGAGCCACTTCCAGCCGGAGTTACCGGTGATGAAGGGCTGAAATCTTCGGAATCGAGCAAAAAAACACAATGCGACGGCTCCTCTCCCTTGCGTTGCTGTCGCTGATCACCCTTCACTGCGTGGCGGCAAAGCGTGTCTCGGTCTCACAACTTGAGCAGACCCTGGCGTCGGATAATACTGCGCACAAGCCAGACGCGGAGATCGCGCACCAGATCAACAGCATGGAGCTCTCCGAACGGCTGACCGAGTCTACACTGGCGCGGCTCACGGCGAGTATGGCTGCGGATTCGCAAGCGGCGCTGGCTCTGAAATTGCTCGCCAACGAGTCGGCTTTTCTGGATCCACCCGCCAGCGAGATGCCGGCGGATTCGGTTCCTGACGCCGCCGCCCAACAGCGAATGCTTGATGCGGCGAGGAGCTATGTGCAGCAAACCCTGCCGCGTCTACCCAACTTACTAGCCAAACGGACCACCAATCGTTACGACGACAGCCCCCAGGCGCTCAAGAATGGCGGTTGGGGGGTTCGCGGGGGATTGCACCTGGTGGGCGCCGCGAGCCGGGAGACGTCTGTCTTTGAAGAGCGGGACAACGGATCTCCCACTACTGGATCCGCATTCTGGCAGGCGCAGATGGGAATGATTTCCGGTGGCGAGTTCGGGTCGACGTTGGGAATGATCATGGCCGACACCCTCAAAGGCAAAGTCGCCTGGGGCCACTGGGAGGAGACTTCTGGAGCCAGGGTCGCTGTCTTTCGTTATTCGGTACCCAAATCGGCTTCGCACTATGAGGTGATCGGCACTCTTCAGCGAGAGGGCGCACCCAACGTAGTCGACACGCCCAGAGGCGGCGGAACCGGGGTGTCGTCCAACGTAATAGGTCAGAACGGAGGACCTGCTGAAATCGTCCGCGCGAGACCGGGCTATCACGGCTCACTGTGGATCAATCCGGATTCTGGGACCGTCGTGCGCATCACAATCGAATCCGATTCGGCGGACGGCAGCCCATTCCGTCAAGCCTCCATTCTGGTGCAGTATGGTCCAGTCCAGATTGGCGGCGACAACTTTGTCTGCCCATTGCGAAGCGTGGCGCTCAGCGTTGCGGTCTTCGACCCCCAATCCGTCTACGCTGATACGCCGACCCGATGGCTGAACGTGACTTTATTCACCAGCTATCGCCGCTTCGGCTCGACGACGCAGGTTCTCACTGAGCAGGCGGCTCAAGAGTCTAAGAATCCTTCAGCCGGAACTTCGGAGCAGAAGGAAAAGGAGTCGATTCAGGCCGATTCTAACGGAACGATTCCGAGTCGCCCTGCGGTTGTGTCGCCCACTGCTCCTCCTGAGGTGCAACCTTCGCCACAACAAGCGAAGGAAATCCAACAGACGCCTGCCAGCAATGGGACTTCAGAGCTCAAGGGAAAAGAGGCGATTCCGGGGGATCTTAACGGAACCGTCACGGGCAACCCTCCTGTGGCGCAGACTGGCGCTGCTCTTCCTGAGGCGCTTTCTACCCCGCAACAAGCGACGGAGATCGAGCAGGTACCCTCCAGGATCGTTGTAAACGTCAATAGAGTGCTGGTGCCCGTCGTGGTCCGGGATAAGCAAGGCCGCGCAGTGAGGGACCTCAAGAAAGAAGACTTTCAAGTCTTTGACAACGACAAACCGCTGCCGATCGTTGGGATCGCGGTCGAGAATCGCGAAGCGACGCAAAGAAATGCGGAAACCAATGCGGCGGGCGGAAAGCCCTCGCTAACCCCCGCGAATGCCGCGCCATCATCGACCCTGCCGAAGCGAATCGTCGTATTCATGTTCGATGACATGCACCTGAACTTCGAGCAACTGGCGCAAACCGAGAAAGCCAGCGGCCCGGCTCTGGACGAGGCATTGGCAGCCTCGGGTATGGTGGCCGTGGTCTCGACCTCCGGAAAGACGAACAGCGGCCTGACACGCGATCATGCGAGGTTGCAAGACGCGATCACGAGCCTAAAGCCACAAGCCGTCCTCCAGAACAATAAGGCCGATTGTCCCGATATTGACTACTACCAAGCCGACCTGATCGAGAATAAACACGACAGCGAGGCGCTTCAGGACGCGATCCAGCAGGTATACATTTGCAACCCGGGATCGCGTGAGCTCGCGGAGCGCATAGTTGACCTAGCGGTCAAGCGAGTTCTGGAGGCAGGCCGTCAGGATGTTCAGGCCACCTACGGCGTTATCGGAGAGATTATCCGCAGAATGGCCCCGCTGCCCGGGCAACGCACGATGGTCTTGGTCTCGCCAGGTTTCATCGCTATCAGTCCGGAAGTGCTGACGGCGCAATCGAAGATCATCGACCTTGCCGCGCAATCCAACATCACCATTAGCGCCCTGGATGCGCGCGGTCTATACACGACAAGTGTGACTGCGGGTGACAACATCGTAGGAAGAAGTCCGCAGCTGGTGGCGGATTACCGTCGCAGCAGCATGGCGCTCACCGAAAATCCGATGATGGGACTTGCCGACGGAACCGGCGGCGCTTTCTTTCACAATAATAACGACCTGGCAGCGGGACTCAAGAGCGTGACCGAGGCGCCGGAGTATGTGTACGTACTTGAGCTATCGGTTGACAAAGTGAAGCCGGATGGCTCCTACCATCGCTTGAAAGTAACTGTAGACCGTGAGGGCATGCAACTACAGGCACGTCGCAGTTACTATGCTCCCAAAACAGAAAAAGCCGAGAAATAGGTAGTCGCGTTGGAGGCGTAAGTGAAAAGCCCCCGCGATTGCGAGGGCTTTTCACTTGAGTAACCTTTTCCGAAGGTCTAGGTTACCGGCGCGGAGATCGGGTAGTTTCCATGTGGCGTTGCCGTGACGCATGTGGGCTGTCCGGCGGCGATGAAGGGCGTGTTTTGCACCGGAGCCAGCGTTCCGGTGTTCGGGTTGAGATTCAGACCGGAGACGGTGTTATCGAGGAAGTTGGTCGTGTAGACGTAGCGTCCCAGTGCGGGCTCAACAAAGACGCAGGTTGGTCCAGTGCCGGTGCCGTAGGTTCCCGCGGCGGCGACGCCGGTGGGGTATCCAGTAGCGGTATTGATGGTGTAGGCGCTCACGTCGTTGGCGGTGTAGTTGGCCACGTAGACATACATGCCGCGCGGATCGACGGTGACCGCATCGGGGTAAACGTCGGTGCGGGTGGGGCCGTCGGTGTTGGGAATGATCTGGCCGCTGGACTGCACCGTGTAGCTGATCAGCTGATTACTGACGCTGTCGGTGATGTAGAGGAAGAGTCCGCGCGGAGTGCTCGCGGCGGCATTCGGCGCGGTGCCCGCGTTGAAGGTTCCGTTCCCGGTGGAATCGCAGATGGAGGTCGACGAGGAGCAAGGCACGTAGGTGAGCGCTCCGCCCGAGCTAACGCTGAAGGCCGAGATGTCACCCAGACCGGTGGTGCTGTTCTGGCTGACGACGTACACCAATGTCGGTCCCGTGGTGGTTGAGTTCACCGGGTTCTGGGTAAGCACATTGACCGCGGTCGGATTCAGGACGTCGGTTCCGGTGTTCAACGGGTAATAGGACAGAGTTCCATTCGCGGCCGGCGTTCCCAGGCTGCCGTCTGAATTGATGGGGTAGACGACCAGCGCTCCGGGTCCCGGCTGAGTGGCCGAAAAGTGAGGCTGATAGTTATAAGTTACGAAAAGAAGGGTGCCGGCTGTGTTGATGCCTACGGCATTGGGTTCGGTCAACGACTGCACAGGTGGGTAAGTGTGGACAACACTAAGCGCAGCATTGCCGCCGATGCTGAATTGCACGATGCCCGCACCCGATCCTCCTGGCCCCTTATTGACCACATAGAGAAATTTGAAACTGGGCGAGGTCACCAACGCGACCGGGTCGGTGCCACCGGAAGAAAAAGGGGAGCCGGTAATCTGGGTGAGCGCTCCGGAATGTGAGTCCGTGTAGTAGACGCCGATTTGTGATGTCTTGGCATTGGTGACGTAAACGTAATCGACCGTAGTGCTATAGCCATTGGGACCGCAAGCGGTGAACGCCGAGGCCACTCCCAGGGACAAGACCGCGGCCAGCGTGGCCCGCCCGAATTTACTGAACTTCATGCGCTTCCTTCGTCCCGGTCCTTCAACAGCTGGATCAGGTGCTGCCGCGGCAACCGAACTATTTCGGGATCGCTCCCAGGTTGAATTGTAAAAGCTTCAAGAGCTTTCGGCTAGTGAACGCAGAGCCATTCCACGATGGCCTCGCATGCGCTCGGAGTGAGATGTTGCCCAGCATTGCACCTGCCTTCTTTCTCTAGTTAGCGGAAGTGATCGGCGGCTGTTTTCCATGAACGGTTGCGGCAATACAGGTGGGCTGGCCGGCGGCGAGGAACGGAGTGTTCTGTACCGGGGCGAGCGTACCATTCCCCAGGTCGAGGTTGAGTCCCGAGACGGTGCTGTCGAGGAAGTTGGTGGTGTAGACATACGCACCGAATGCCGGTTCGACGAAGACGCAGGTGGGCCCCGTGCCGGTGCCGTATGTACCAACGAGAGTCACACCGGTCGAGGAAGCTCCACTGACCGAGGGGTTGATGCTGTACGCGCTAACATCATTGGCTGTGTAATTGGCCACGTATACATACTTGCCTTGCGGATCGACGGTCACTCCGTCGGGGAAGACATCGGTTTTGGCCGGGCTGTTCAGCGTGGGGATGATTTGCCCGCTGGCTTGAACGGCATAACTGAAGAGCTGATTGCTCGCGCTATCGGTCACGTAGAGGTATCGACCGAGCGGCGTGCTGGCAACCGCGGTGGGCGCGGTGCCTGCGCTGAAATTGCCATTCCCTGTCGAATCGCAGACGGAGGTCGAAGAAGAGCAAGGCACCCGAGTGAGTGCTCCGCTCGATGCAACGCTGAAGGCCGAAATTTCGCCGAGACCGGTGGTGCTGTTCTGGCTGACGACATAGACGAAGGTGCCAGCCGCAGTGGTCGAGGCAGCCGGGGTCAGGCTGAGCACGTTGACGGCGGTCGGATTCAGGACATTAGTCTCGCCGATGCTCAGCGGATAGTAAGAAAGGTTGCCATCTGCTACCGGAGTGCCCAGGCTGCCATCGGAGTTGATGGGGTACACAACCAGAGCGCCTGGTCCAGGGTTTGCCTCGGTGTACTGCGGCTGGTAGGTGTCAGTCACGAAGAGAAAGGTACCGGCTGTATTGATGGCGATTGCATTCGGGAAGGTGCCCGGAGTGTTGTAGGTGTGTTGCGGGTAGAGCTTCGCGTCGGTGCCGATTCCGAATTCGACGATGGTGTTTTCGTCGTGGTTGATCACGTAGAGATACTTGAAGTCAGGCGAAGTGACCAAGCCGACGGGATTTCTGCCTCCGGAGGGGTAGGGAGAATCGGGGATCGGGATAAGCTGGCCGGAATTCGCGCGCGCCAAAAACACGTCGATTTGGCCAGGATTGTTCTTAGAGTTGGTGACGTAGACATAATCGATCGTGTTGTGATTGCCGCAAGCGGTGAACGCCACGGCCACTCCCAGGGACAGAACCGTGGCCAGCGTGGCCCGCCCGAATTTACTGAACTTCATGCGCTTCCTTCGTCCCCGTCTGAACTGTGGAGCGGGGCTGCCGTTGGGCAGAACTATTCGGGATCGCTCCCAGGTTGAATTCTAGAAGCTCCAGGAGCCTCAGCTAGCGGAGACACCGCAAATCAGCTCTGCGCGCTGTCTAGAGAAACATCAGTAAAACAAGTCGCCGCCTGGCGATGGAGCACGACCCGCGGCCGTGCTCCGTGTTGTTCGTGGAACCGCTACTGCGTACGGCCACTTACGGCGCACCAGGTCGGATTGCCCGCAGCCGCAAATCCATTGCTAGGGCTATTGCGCAGCGGGTTCAGGACGCCGGCGTTGACGTCGATGATCTTGCCGGTGACCGTACTGCTATTGAAGTCGCCTGTGTAAATGAACTGGTTCGTTGGGTCCTCCAACATGCATCTCGGGCCCGAGCCGGTGCCGAAAGGCTCGCCGGCAATGAAGGCGAGTTTGCCGCTTGTCGGGTCGATGGTGAAGGCGCTGATCTCACTGCCCGGTTGGTTAACGTTCGTGTTGGAAGTGTTGGCGACGTAGAGGAACTTGCT
Organism: uncultured Acidobacteriaceae bacterium; assembly: GCA_963826855.1. GTDB lineage: Bacteria > Acidobacteriota > Terriglobia > Terriglobales > Acidobacteriaceae > Acidisarcina. The sequence continues at coordinate 140,034 of CAWGZE010000022.1, read as the reverse complement.
CTTGCTGTCGACCAGCAGCACGGTTGGTCCAACGGCGGTGGGATCGTTGCAGGTTTTGCCGCCAACCAGGGATTGCAGGATACCGCCGCTGCCGATGGTGTACGGAAGGATCTGCGTCTGTCCGCCAGTGCAGGCGGGCACCGGGCCAGCGTCAAGCAGGTAGACATATCGTCCAGCCGGGTCGCTGTTGATGCTGGTGATCGCGACTGCGCCGGTCTGCAGCGGGGCGTTCTGGGTCAGAGTCAATTGCCCGTTCGCCGCGCTCTGCGCGTAGGAGAAGACGGTTTGTACGTCGTTGTTGCTGGCACTGCCAGTCTGCGCGGTGAAGATATATCCGCCCACCAGCTTGAACTCGACCGGGAAGCAGCCGAGCGGGAAGTAAGTCAGCTGGGTGCCGTCCGGATTGGCCACCTGCGCGTTGGTAACGAGGGCGAGCCGACCGGTATTCGGATCGATGCTGAAGGCGCTGATGTCGCCGGTCGGATAGGCGGTGCCATTGGACGCGACGCAAGGTTTGCTGGTCGTCGGGGCGTATTCATCCAGGATATAGAGGTGCGAGCCACTGCTGTCGGTCAGCATCGAAATGGAGTCGCTGCCTTGGGAGTAGTAGTTGGCCTGGAAGGTCAGGACGCCGTCGCCGCCAATCTGAAACAGGCTAATGTTGCTGGCCGTGCCGGTTGCGGAGTCTCCCTGATTGAGAACGTAGACAAAGCGTCCGCCGCTGAGCACCAAAATACGCACTGGGTTCGCGCCGCTGGTGCCGAAAGGAGACTTTTGCACTGGGGTGAGCTTGCCCGTCTGGTTGTTGATATTAAAGCCGGAGATCTGATTGTACTGCGAGCCGGTTACGTACAAATATCCAACGGTGTAGCTGTTGGTGCACGAAGTTACTCCAATACTAAGACCAACAGACACAACTAAGGCCAGGAGAACCTGACCGACGTTCCTGAACTTCATGCGTTTCCTTCGTCTCCCGTCGATTGAGTTCTGACAGGGAGGCTGCTCAGCAGCGGACTGTTTCGAGATGTTTCGGGATTGCTCCCACATCGAATTGTAAAAGGTGGCGCGGCTTTCTGCTAGCCGGGGCGCGAATTGAGACCTGGTTTCGGCTCTGTAATCGAGAGCCGAAGCCTCAGAATTCCTCGAACCCACTGCTGCTGATTTCACGCTCTATTGGACTACCAGACACGGCAAGCGTTATCCGGCATCATGGGCTGACCTTTCTTGCAGCCGAAGGCCTTGCCGAATTCGTCGAAGTTTTGCACAGTGCCATTGGCGCGCCATTGACCGGGCGAGTGCGGATCGGTCTTGACCAGCACGCGCGCGGACTGATCGGTTGCGTTTTGGCACCACACCTGGGCGAAAGAGATGAAGAAGCGCTGCGACGGTGTGTAGCCGTCGATCGGCTTGTCCGCCGATGGACCTTCGGAGGCGAGTGTGCTCATTAGAGCCTGGTAGGCAATTCGAAGGCCGCCGTTGTCGGCGGTGTTTTCGCCGAGCGTGAGTTTACCGTTCAGCTTGGCTCCGGGCACGGACTCGAAGCTGCCGTATTCGTTGACTTCGCAATCGGTGCGGGAGACGAACTGCTGGCGGTCTTCGGGGGTGTACCACTCGCGCAGATTGCCATTGCCGTCGAACTTGCTGCCTTGGTCGTCGAAGCCGTGGGTCATCTCATGACCAATGACGACGCCAATGCCGCCGAAGTTGACCGCGGGGTCCTTGTTGGGATCGAAGAACGGCGGCTGCAGAATGCCTGCGGGGAAGTTGATGTCGTTCATAGAGGAGCTGTAGTAGGCGTTAACGGTGGGTGGCGTCATGCCCCACTCTTTCTCGTCGACCGGCTTGCCGATCTTGTTCATGTCGTAATTGAAATCGAAGGTGGCGACATGGTCGAGGTTGCCGATCAGGTCGGTGCGATCGATTTTGATGCTGGAGTAGTCCTTCCACTTGTCGGGATAGCCGATCTTCTGGCGGAAGAGCTCAAGCTTCGCCTCGGCCTGTTTCTTGGTGGCGTCAGTCATCCACGGCAGCGTTTGAATGTCTTCGGCGAGCGATTTCTTGAGAGCGGCGACAAGTTGTTCCATCTCGGCCTTCGACTGCGGCGGGAAGTACTGCTTGACCCAGTCCTGTCCGACCGCCTCACCCAGATTCTGGTCGGTCAGACGGGTGCACCTCTTCCAGCGTGGAGTTGGCGAATCCTGCCCTTGCAGTTCGTGGCTGAAAAAATTGAAGTAGGCCTGGTAGAAATTGTCGGAAAGCCAGGGCGCGTTGCCGTTGATGATGTGCAGCCGCAGGTAGCTCTTGAGCTGCGGCAGGCTGCTGGTAGTGATGACCTGGTCCATCGCCTTGAAGAAGTCGGGCATTCCGACGTTGAGATTGGTCAGCTGGCTCTCGTCGATGGAAACGAAGTACTCCTTCCAATCGAAGTTCGGCGTGAGGCCTTCGAGCGCCGAGACCTCCATCGGATGGTAGCGTTTCTCAGGGTCACGAAGCTCGGTGCGGCTGGTCGACCCCTTGGCAAGCGCGGTCTCGATGTCGAGGACGTTTTTCGCCTCTTCCGCTGCCTGCTCGGATGTGTCGCCGGTGAGCTTGAAGACGGAGACCATGTAGTCGGTGTACTGCTGGCGGATCTTGGCCATGCGGTCATCGGCTTCTAGGTAGTAGTCGCGATCAGGCAGCGAGAGTCCGCCTTGCCGGATGCCGGCGATCATCTTGGTGGAGTCTTTCAGGTCCTGCTGCGAATCGATACTGAAGAAGGCGTTGCCGAGCTGGTTCTTTTGGATGTCGGCAACCAAGGGGGCAAGTTGTTTCTTGTCCTCAAGCGCGGCCACCTGCTGCAGCTTCGCTTCGATCGGCTTCGCGCCGTTTTCATTTGCAAGCGTTGTGTTCATGCAGGCGGCGAAGAAATCTCCGTATTGCTTCTGCAGCGGAGTGCGGTCCGCGGAGGGATCGCTGGCTTTCTCCAACACCGTGTAGAGAAGGTAGTTATTGCGCTCGGCCAGTTCATTGAAGCGACCCCAGCGCACCTGGTCGCTCGGGATCGGATTGTTCTTCTTCCAGTTGCCGCAAGCGTATTGATAGAAGTTCACACATGGGTCGACGGTCTTGTCGATGGCGGTGAGATCGAAGCTCTGCGGCGCCTTGGGTTCTTTGGGCACATCGGCCGGAGTGGCCGCGGTTTTCGATGCGGCGGGCTGCGCAGGTTTCTCAGCGGCGAAAGATGCGGCGGCGAAGAGCAGCGCCAGGGCGGCGGCGGTGGGGACGAGACGAATGGGTTGCATAGGCTCCTGTCAATCGGTGGAGGGCTGATCGGGCGCGGAAGCAGCTCCAGCTTGCTCGGCGGGCATCCGAATCATATTCGAAAGGTAACACAACCTCACGGAGCGAAAGATATTCAATCCTGCGCGTCTCGATGGCTCGAAGGGCGGGCCGACGGCAACGTCCGCCGCCCTCCCTCCGTGTAGTTGCGTCCAGGGCAGAACCTTCCTGTCAGGATAATTGAGGCACTCAGGATGAAGTCCACCGACGGGTAAGACCTGGCCTCAAGCAGAACCGTCATACCTACAACAGAAGAGCTGCCCTAGCCTATTATCAAGCGAGCCAAGGCCGGGCGAGCGACAAGAAATTACACCATTGATCCATATGGCGCGCGACGGTCCAGCGTCGCTCTATTTCTGGTTCTTATTTGCCGTTTCAGCCGCTGCTTTCAACTCGCGGTTCGCCTGTTCCAATAGGTCCTTGGCTTTAGCGGCATGGCCATTCATGTCAAATTCGTTGGCCTGCTGCGCCGCCACAACCTTGTTATACGCCTGCTCTGTAAGGTGCTGCGCGGCGGCTATATTCCCATGGTGGTTCGGATTTACGTTTTGCACAGGCTGCTGCGCGATCACAACGCCACTCGCCATAAGGGCCAAGCTAAGGGAAATGCCTAACATAGTTCGGTTCAGTTTCATCGGGTTTTCTCCGTTCGTGAATATACCACTCCTGGAAAAACGCGGCTATCCGCAAGTTTCCGTCAGTGGCTGCTAAGGCTCTAACCGAGGCGCAAATTATTTGTTGCGCGCATCAAGCCTGTTACGACCAAGAAAATAGTGGCGGTGCACGACCATCGTCATCGACCCTCACACCGTTAGAATGCTCGATGCCGTGTGCCCGCATGCGATTCGTTCAACGGATGAGGGGAAGCTAGAAAACCTTGACGTGGAAGGTCAAGTATTTCTTGGGATTTTCGCGGATAGCGGCAATGAGGCCGCGAGTTTCCGTCAGGGTCTGGTCGAGGTTGTTGTAAACCGAGGGGTTGCGAACCAGCATTCCAAGCGTGCCCTCTCCGTTGTCGGCGCGGGTGAGAATGGAATCGAGCTTCGTGACGACATCGTTGAGCTTGTCTTTGAATTGCGGGTCCTTGGCGATCAGGCCGAGGCCGCCCTTGCCGGCGTTGATGTCATCCAGCAACTGGCGTGCGCTCGCGACCGACTTGTTCAGGTTGTTGTAGAGAGTCTCATCCTTGAGCAGCTTGCCGGCGGTGCCTTTGCCGTTGTCGAGATCGTCGGCGATGTGCTGCAGGCGTCCGACAGTCTCGTTGGCCCGGTTATACAGGGTGTCGTCGACGATCAATTTGCCGATCGACCCCTTGCCGCTGCTGATCTCGTCAACCAGCTTCTGGATTTGGGTGACCGCTTCATTGGCGCGATCGTAAAGTTGGGGGTCCTGAATGAGCTTGCCGATTGAGCCCTTTCCGCTGTTGAGCGAATCGACGAGGCTATCGACTTTGGCGAGGATGGTATTCAACTGCTCGATCGTGCCCTGGCTCGACTTGATGACGTCGCTAAGGTTCGGAGTCTCTGTGGTCGGCAGCTCGTCGCCATTCTTGAGCGGAGGGCCGGTGGCCTTGGCGCTGCTGATCTCGAGCACGGTATCGCCGAGCACCCCCACGGTTTCGAGGCTGGCTTTGGAGTCGGTGTGCAAACCGTCGGAATATTTCTCGCTGAGCCTCATTGTGATCTCGACGGGCGTAAGCTTGCGGTCGGGGACGATCCTGATGGACTTCACGTTGCCGATGGTGACGCCCTCGAGGTTGACGGGCGCGCCGACCTTCAGACCGGCGGAGTTTTCAAAATAGGAGCGAACCGTGAGCTTGCCGGTAAAGAGGCCCCCCGTGTTGCCGGACATGAGAAAGATCAATCCAACCAGCACGGCCAGCGCGACGAGAACCAGCACACCGACTTTCAGCTGTGACCACTGAACTTCCTGCTGGCTCGGCAAAGGCTTCTCCCGGAATCTTCACTCATTCTAAACATATCGGGATAGGGACCAGGGACACAGGGATCAGGGACTAGCGAGTCACGGCATCGGGAACACTCGTGGCACTGTATCCTATCCGGCTTCGACGAGGCCATAGCGGCGCTGCCACGCGTCTTTGAGCCTCGCCCAGACCCGCGCCTTCTCTTCCGGTGTGGCTTCGGCATCGGCGTGGGCCACGAACTTGGCGGATTCGTCTTTAGCCAACTCCAGCAATGCGCGGTCCCGCAACAGGTTGGCGACGCGAAAGTCTGGCAGGCCGGCTTGGCGGGTGCCGAAGAACTCGCCCGGTCCGCGGAGCTGAAGATCGAGCTCGGCGAGTTCGAAGCCGTTTTGGGTGCGGGCCATGGCGGCGAGCCGTTCTTCGCCCTGCGGAGATTTCTTCGCCCCGGTGACGAGGATGCAATAGGACTTTGCCGCGCCACGGCCGACCCGGCCACGAAGCTGGTGGAGCTGGGCGAGGCCGAACCGCTCGGCGTGCTCGATGACCATAACCGTGGCGTTGGGAACGTCGACGCCGACTTCGATGACCGTTGTCGCGACCAGGACATCGATCTCGCCCCGCTGGAATCGGCGCATGGTGACTTCCTTGTCGTCGGCGCTGAGGCGGCCGTGGAGCAGACCGAGGCGCAGCCCAGAGAGGCTGGTGTGGCGGAGGCTCTCGTACATCTCGACTGCGGACTTGAGCTCAGGAGTATTGCGTCTGGCTGCGACCTTGGGCGCGGGGTTTTCGCCGAAGAGGGAGTTTGTTTTCGCGGATTTCTTTGCGGGCTTCTTAGTAAGCGCTTCTGGGGCCGCTTCCTCTGGAGCGTCAACGGGGAAGTCGAGTTCGGGCTGATCGTCTTTAGCGCCCTCGATGACCGGATAGACAATGTATGCCTGATGTCCCTTGGCGACCTGCTTGCGTACGAACTCCCAGACCTCCAGAGCACGTTCGTCGTTGGTTTGGCGCGTGATGATGGGAGTTCGTCCCGGCGGCAACTCGTCGAGCACGCTGAGATCGAGGTCGCCGTAGAGCGAGAGCGCCAGTGTGCGCGGAATAGGCGTAGCGGTCATTACCAGCACGTCGGGCTCGGCGGCGTTGGGTTTCTTCATTAGGCGAAAGCGCTGCAAGACTCCGAAACGGTGTTGCTCATCGACGACGACGAGGCCAAGGTTGGCGAACTCAACCTTCTCTTCGATCAAGGCATGAGTGCCGATCACCAGGTCGGTTTCGCCGCGAAAGATCTTGCCACGAGTGGCGCGCTTGCGGTCTTGATCAATGGAGCCAGTGAGCAACGAGACACGATAAGGGCGGCCGCTGGCTGGCGACGTCGCATTCTCCAGCAACTTGCGAATGGACAGGTAATGCTGCGTCGCGAGGATCTCTGTCGGGGCCATCAGCGCGGCCTGGTAGCCATTCTCGATGGCCACGATCATCGCCTGCAGCGCAACGATGGTCTTGCCGGAGCCGACGTCGCCTTGCAGCAGGCGACGCATCGGTCCGCCGCGGCGCATGTCGGCGACGATTTCACCAAGCGCCTGCTTTTGCGCGGCCGTGGGATGAAAGGGCAGCACCTGACGGATGGCCTCGCGAACTTTGTCGTTGGTTTCGAAGACGATGCCCGCGCGCTCTTTGAACTTGCGGCGCTTGAGTTCGAGGCCGAGTTCGAGATAAAAAAGTTCTTCGAAAATCAGGCGACGATGAGCGGGAGTCGACCACGCCTGCAGATGGGTCAACGGCATTCCGGCGGGTGGGAAGTGGGCGTTGCGCAGGGCTTCTTCGCGGCCGGGGAGTTTGAGGCGCGCGAGCAGCGCTTCAGGAAGCGTCTCGGCGATGCGGCCCTTTAGCTCCTGGAGCAGATCGTAGATGGTGCGGCGAATCCAGCGAGAGGCAAAGCGGCTTCCGCCGAGCGATTCATAGACAGGGGTGATGCGGCCGACTTCGAGGAGACGACTCTGCTCGTCGTCATGATCGTCGGGTAGCAGCTCGAATTGGGGTTGGATCATCTTGAAGTTGCGTGAAGAGTGGCTGGGCTCGACCTTGCCGTACAGCGCGACCATCTGCCCGGTCTTGAACCTGTCTTTGAGATAGGTGCCGTGAAACCAAATTGCCTTAAGAGCGGTGCGGTTCTGGCCGACGGTCATCTCGAAGATCGGCATCGAGCGGGTGCGCAAGAGCGCCGCGCCGCGCACCTCGCCGATGACGCTTGCCATCTCTCCAGCCTTCAGGGAGTCGATTGGCGTCGGGTGCAACCGGTCTTCGTAACGAAAGGGAAGGTGGTAGAGCAGGTCTTCGACACAGAGGATGTTCTTTTCTGCAAGGGTCTTGGCGATTCCGGGGCCAATGCCTTTCACGAATTGGATGGGCGTATCTAGAGCCAGCACAGTGACGATGCTAGCAGTTTCAGCCGATGTGGAATGTGCCAATCCGCTGCGCAAAATGTATCGTAAGGCACATGAATAAATTCTCGCCGCTTCGTCAGAGCCCGGCCCTGATTGCGTTTAGCATTCTCTGCATTGTTGCAATGTCCAGCGCCCCGATATGGGCGCAATCGGATTCGAACAAAGACACCACCCCTGCTGCAAAGCCTGCCGACAAAACCGCCGCGACCGACAAAGACGCCAAGGCCTCCGATAAAGACAAGCTTCCGCCTCTGCCGCCCGATGCGCATGTTGCGCAATCCATTCAGCTCGATGGCAAGACGCTGAACTATAAGGCCACCGTGGGTACGCTGCCGGTGCGCGATAAGGAGGGTAAGGCCGCGGGCGAAGTCGTCTTCACCGCGTACACGGTGGACGCACCAAATCGGCCGGTGACCTTCGCCTTCAACGGCGGCCCAGGCGCTTCTTCGGTCTATCTGAACTTTGGCGCGATTGGGCCGAAGCATGTTCGCGCCGGGAACGAGGGTGACAGCCCTTCCGATCCGGCGACGCTGATGGATAATCCCGGGACGTGGCTTGATTTCACCGACCTGGTGTTTATCGATCCGATTGGCACCGGCTTCAGCCGCTCGCTGGTTCCGGAAGCCGATGCGAAGAAGCTCTTTTACAGCACCGAACCCGACATCGAATATCTTTCGCGCGTAGTTTACGACTGGCTGGTGACGAACGACCGCCTCGGCTCGCGCAAATATCTCGTCGGCGAGAGCTATGGAGGCTTTCGCGGTCCGCGCATTACCCATTATCTGCAAAGCCAGCTGGGCGTCGCCATGAATGGCGTGGTGCTGGTGTCGCCCTACCTGAATCCGACGATCGAAGGGAACGGCGACGTCTCGCCGATACCGTGGATGGTGACCCTGCCGTCGATCACCGCCGCCCATCTTGAACGCGAGAACAAGCTCACGCCCCAAGCGATGGCCGACGTGATCGCCTATGCAGAGGGGGAATACGCCACCGATCTGATTCATGGCCACACCGACCCTGAGGCGACACCGCGCATCATCAAGAAGGTCACCGAGATGACCGGGCTCGATCCGGAGTTCGTGAGACGCTCCGGTGGGCGGCTGGAGACGGGAGCCTATCTGCGCGAGGTGCATCGCGACGAGGGGAAGATCGGCTCCGTTTATGACTCGAACGTGACTTCCTATGACCCGTTCCCGTATTCGCCGGACCAGCGGCTCAATGATCCGCTTCTCGAAACGATCATCGCGCCGACGACCACAGCGATGGTGGACTTCGATACCCGCATCGTGGGTTGGAAAGTGGATGCTCGCTACAACGCGCTCTCCTACGATGTGGGCCGCCTGTGGGATTTCGAGAGCAGCGAACTGCGCAAGGGGTCGGTCGAGGCGCTGCGGCAATCCGTCGCCGCCGATCCCAAGCTGCGTGTGCTCATCGTCCACGGCTGGAACGATCTGTCCTGTCCGTTTATGGGATCGATTCTCACCGTGAACCAGATGCCGGTGATGGGCGATCCGACACGGGTCGCGGTGAAGGAGTATCCAGGTGGGCACATGTTCTACACGCGCCAGACGAGCCGGGATGAGTTGAAGAAAGATGTGATGGCGATGTATGCGGCTCACTAGAAGCGAGCTACGACATCAACGGTAACCGCCGTCCATGACGAAGATGTAGGACATACACCCGATCACCGCTGATAGTGAATAGGATTCGATAGACATGAGGCTTGCGACCGTAGAACAGCTGCCGAACCTCGAAAGGGAAGTTCACACTCTCGGGTGCGACCGGATAAATGCCGGGGGCAGAGCTGAGGGAAGCAATCGCTTCCTCCATCGCCGCAAACCAGCGCAGAGCGGCTTCGCCCGCATTTCTGGAGGTCAGCCAATCGAGCACAGATTCCGCATCATATTCGAATGTTTCTGTGGTTTCAACCAGGAAAGGCGCGTTTATGGCGGACCTCGTCCAGAAATTCAGCAGCTGGTCGAGTACGCCCGGCCTTCACGTCTTCATATCCCTGACGAATGCTCTGAATAGCTTCCTGCGAGTCAGCGCGCTCCCATTCGAGATACGCGCCCAAAGCCTCATCGAGCGCCTCGACTGCGTTCTGGCCATGACGTTGGGCGTAATCATCGAGCTGCGCCTTCCGTTCCGCGTTGATGGGGATCAGTTCCATACAACCAGCGTAGGGAGCGGCACTGTAGGTGTCAATGGCAATGCGTCTTAGCTCGGCAAACCGTCGAGAAACGCTCCCAAGAGCGAATTAAAAGCATCCGGCCGTTCCAGGTTAGTCATGTGCCCCGAGTCTTCGATGATCTCAAGTCTTGAGCCAAGAATGCCGCGATGCATTTCCTCGGAGAGCGCGACGGGCGTGAAAGCGTCCTCGCGTCCGACGATAATCAGCGATGGCGCCGTGATCTCGCTCAACAGCGGGATGTAGTCGCGGCGCATGGTGCGGCCGCGCAGGGCGGCGGCTGCGCCGTGAGAGTTGGAATCGTTGACCATCCGAATTATGTGCTCAGCTACCGCGGGGAAGGCCTGCGCGTTTGCCGGAGTCATCATCTTAAACAGCGACTCGGTGGCGAAATCCCCGAATCCCTCGCGGTCGAAACGGTCGGCGGTGTCGAGGCGAGTCTGCTTCTGTTCCGGCGTGTCGAGGCTGGCGAAGGTGTCGGCGAGCGCCAGGGCGCGAATTCGCGCAGGCGCCTGACGCCAGGTCTCCAACGTAATCTGGCCGCCGAGCGACAGGCCGACGACGGCGAAACGTTCGATGCGGAGATGGTCGGCGAGCGCGAGGATGTCTTCGGCGAAATCATCGAGCAGCGTCACCCGCTTGCCTGCAGGCAACGGCGTCTCGCCATAACCCCGAAGCTCGGGGACAATCACTCGGTAGTTGGGTGACAGAAACCCCACCTGCGGTCGCCACATGGTGTGGTCGAGAGGATGGCCGTGGATGAGAAGGACCGCCGGCCCGTTGCCGATATCCTGATAGGCGAGATCGATTCCGTTGGGAAGCTGGGTGCGTTGCAGCATGATGACCTCATGCTCCCACAACCGCAAAATGCTCGCCAGTGCGCCGGCGCAGCGTTCGGGTCGAGCGTCGCCGGAATCCCTGCTACACTTGCCCCATCTTCAATGGAGTTTCCCGGATGCCTGTTGTTGAGCTGGACCGGATTTCAAAATCATACGACCAGAAGGTCGCAGTCAAGGACCTGAGTCTCAAGATTGATCCCGGCATAATGTTCGGTCTGCTTGGGCCGAACGGAGCAGGCAAGACGTCGAGCATTCGCATGATGATCGGCGTAACGCTGCCGGATTCAGGGACGGTGACGCTCTTCGGCAGCCCCTTCAGCCGCAAGGCGCTGGCGCGGGTCGGGTATCTGCCCGAAGAGCGCGGCCTTTACAAAAAGATGAAGGTCATCGATCAACTGGTCTTCTTTGGAGAGTTGCATGGGCTCGACGCGACCACGGCCAATACTCGAGGCCGGCAGTGGGCGGAACGGCTCGAGATAACTGAGGCGCTCGACAAGAAGACCGAAGAGCTGTCGAAGGGCATGCAGCAGAAGATCCAGTTCATCGCGACGCTGCTGCACGATCCTGACCTGATCATCATGGATGAGCCATTCTCGGGGCTCGATCCGGTGAACGCGATCCTGCTGCAGGACACGCTGCTCGAGCTGAAAAAGAAGGGCAAGGCGATCCTCTTTTCGACGCATCGCATGGACCAGGTGGAGAAGCTCTGCGACGCGATCAGCCTGGTGAATCGTGGCACGGTGGTGCTCTCGGGCACGATGCGCGAGGTGAAGTCGCGCTATGAACGCAACCGGGTGGTCATCGAGTTCGAGGGCGATGATTCGTTTCTGAAACATGAATCGATCGCTGAGTTCAAGAACTACGCTGGCCACGCCGAGGTCAAACTCAAAGACCACGCCGATGCGCAGGCGCTCTTGCGGACAGCGATCGACAAGGCGCGCATCAACAAATTCGAACTGGTCGAGCCGTCGCTCGAAGAGATATTCATTCAGACCGTGGGAGGCAAGGCCGATGCATAACATCTGGCTCATCGCGAAGCGAGAGTATCTGGAGCAGGTGCGCGGCAAGGCATTCAAGATTACGACGATCCTCGTTCCGTCGATTTTCATTGCGATTTTTGGGGTCATGTATCTCGCGGGGAAGAACTCGGGAACGGGCAAACATATTGCGATTGCATCCAGTGACGTGGTATTGGCACAGCGGATCGGAGGGCAGCTGTCGAGCGATAAAGACGCGCAGATGAAGGTAGAAGTAATTGCGCCGGCGACGGAGGAGGATCGGCAGCGGTTGATGGAACGGGTCGATAGCAAGGACCTGGATGGGTTCCTGTGGTTGCAGATGGCGGCGGGGCAGTCGCAGCCGACGGGGACTTATGAATCGCGGACGTCCGGGGACTTCGCCACGGTAGGACGGTTGACAGACGCATTGACGCGCGCGGCGATGCAGCAGGAGCTGACGGCGCGCGGATTGTCAGCGAAGGACGTCGACTCGCTAACCAAAGACATCAAGATTGAGACGCTGCAAATCCAAAATGGCAAGACAAGCAGCAGCAGCGCGATGGGAACCTTCTGGGCGGCCTATGGGATGGCGTTCTTGCTTTCGTTCACGACCATCATGTATGGCATGAATGTCGGGCGCTCGGTTATCCAGGAGAAGACATCGCGGATTTTTGAGGTGATGCTGGCGTCGGTAAAGCCGGAGGAAATGCTGGCGGGCAAGCTAATTGGGGTCGGCTCGGTGGGCATCACGCAACTGGCCATCTGGATCGCGGCGGCGACGGTTCTCGCGGGCAGCGCCTTTGCGGCGAAATTCGTCTCGGGCGATATGGCGGTGCATGTCTCTTATGCGCTGGTAGCGCTCTTTGCGGTGTATTTCATCCTCGGGTATGTGCTGTACAGCTCGTTGTTCGCGGGGCTGGCGGCGACGGTCAGCACCGAGCAGGAGCTTCAGCAATATAGCCCGTTGGCCGCGGTGCCCATCTGGGTCAGCTTTGGGATGATCGCGTTTATTGTGAGCAATCCGAACTCAATCTGGTCGGTGGCGATCTCGATGTTTCCACCGTGCGCGCCGATCACCATGTTCCTGCGCATGGCTTCGCAGTTTCCGCCCTACTGGCAGATTGCTTTGTCTATCGCGCTGATGCTGGTGGCCATCGTGGTGGTGCTTTGGGTGGCTTCGAAGATTTACCGCGTGGGCATCCTGATGTATGGCAAGCGTGCGACTTTCCCCGAGATGCTGCGGTGGATGCGGTATAGCTGAGGCCAGTGACTAGGAGCTAGAGACTGTGAGCCAGGTGAACGGTGGCTGCTCGTGATCCTTGGCTAGTTAGAATGACAGCGTGACCCCTAGTCCACCACGCAAGCGCTTTTCGATTGGACAACGAGTCACGCTCGCCATCGTTCCTCGCCTGGTGGCTCTATTGATGCGGGCGATTGGCTCGACGCTTCGGTTTAGCTATGTTCTCGAGCCGGGCGTCATTCCTCCGACCGTTGCCACGCCTGGAATTTACTGCTTCTGGCATCAGTGTGCGCTGCCGGCGCTGCTGTATTTCAAAGGAAAGCTGCGCTGTTCGATCCTGGTGAGCCAGAGCTTTGACGGCGAGCTGATAGCGCGCACCATTGAACAATTCGGATTCGATGCGGTTCGGGGGTCAAGTTCGCGCGAGGGTGCGGCTGGCCTTCTGGGATTGAAGCGATCCATCGACGCCGGATTCATTGCCGTCTTCACCGCCGACGGCCCACGCGGGCCGCGCTACAAAACCAAGATCGGCCCGGTCAAGCTGGCACAGATGATGCAGATGCCGGTCGGGATTCTGTATCTGCTGCCAGAGCAAAGATGGACGGCGAATTCGTGGGATAGGTTTCTGATTCCGAAACCATTCACCCGCGTAGCGGTAAGCTGGGCACATACCGTCCCTCCGCCTGCACCCGATGCCGGTGCCGAGGAACTGGAAGCGGTGCGTCTAAAAGTCGAGGCGGCGATGGAGCTGGCGCGGCGATTGGCAGAGGATTATTTTGCGCCGAGATAGCCGTATCGCGAGCAAGTAGAATCGACCACGTGCTCGTCTCCGATTTCGACTTCGATCTTCCTGAAGAATTGATAGCGCAACACCCTCCGACGGAACGCTCCGGCGCGCGGATGTTGCAACTCGATCGCGTAACGGGTACATGGCGCGATGGCTGGTTTCGCGAATTTCCTGATCTGCTTCGCGAAGGCGACGTGCTGGTGCTGAACGATAGCCGGGTGATTCCGGCGCGGCTGCTGGGACAGAAGGCCGCGAGCGGAGGAATGACATATTCCGGCAAGATCGAGGCACTGCTCACTCAACAAGCGAGCGAATGGAAGTGGACGGCGTTGGTTCGTCCGGGGCGCAAAGTCCTGGTTGGCGATTCGCTTGTCTTTCAATCAGAGGATGAGGCCACGTCGCTCAAAGCGGACGTTGTTGAGCATGGCGAGTTCGGCGAGCGGCTGCTTCATTTTCACCCTGTCCCGGATTTCTTCGCACGCCTCGACAAGATCGGCCACATGCCGCTTCCTCCTTACATTCATCGCCCGGATGACAGCGGCGATCGACAGCGCTATCAGACTGTCTATGCGCAGCAGCCTGGCTCGGCGGCTGCGCCTACGGCGGGGCTACACTTTACTCCCGAGGTGCTGGAGCGAATTCGGACGCGTGGAGTGTTTGTCTGCTTTGTGACGCTGCATGTTGGGTTGGGAACGTTTCAGCCGATTCGGGTTGAACGAGTCGTAGACATCCGACTTCATGAAGAACACTACACTCTGGCCGAATCAATCGCCGTGGCAGTGAATGCCGCGCTCGCCGAAGGTCGCCGGGTGATCGCCGCGGGCACAACGACGGTCCGCACGCTGGAACACTGCGCGGCGCTCGCGAACGGCGGTCCGTTGGCGGCGCATTCGGGAGCGACGAGCATCTTCATCTCGCCGGGATATCGATTCCGCGTGGTGACTGGGCTCTTGACCAACTTCCACCTCCCGCAATCGAGCCTGCTGATGCTGGTGAGCGCCTTTGCGGGGCGCGAGAACGTTCTTGCCGCCTATCACCACGCGGTTGCCGAGCGGTACCGGTTTTTCTCCTATGGCGACTGCATGTTTCTCGCCTGATGCAATAGACTCGTCAACGATGGCCACTACTTCCACCGCCAAGCCGCCCGTCTTCCTGCTCGACTCGATGTCGTTCATCTTTCGCGCCTATCACGCGATGCAGCGGCAGCGGCCGATGTCCACGCGCAGCGGCGTGCCGACCGCCGCGACTTACGTCTTCGTGAACATGATCAACAAGCTCCGCCGTGATTTCTCGCCTGAGTTTTTTGCGGCGGTCTTTGACGTGAGCGGGCAGGTCTTTCGCGATGAACGGGCCAAGGCAATGACCGCCGTCAAGAAGTTCAACATCAAGACGCAGGCTTTTGAAGAGGTCGACTATCTCGGCTACAAGGCCAACCGAACAGAGATGCCGCCCGATCTGGCGCAACAGCTCCCTTACATTCGCCGCGCTCTCGAGGCCTTACATATTCCAATCCTCGAGGCGCAGGGCTTCGAAGCCGACGACGTGATCGGCACCCTGGCGAAAGAGGCTGCGGAAGCGGGACATCCAGTGTATGTCGTCTCGAACGATAAAGACATGCTGCAGCTCGTGACGGAGAGCGAAACGGGCAGCGTGAAAGTGCTCAATCCGGTGAGAGAGAACCTGGTGCTCGATCGCGAGAAGGTGATCGAGACGCTGGGTGTTCCTCCGGAACGGGTGATTGATGTGATGGCGCTGCGAGGAGACTCGGTCGACAACATTCCCGGCGCGCCAGGGATCGGTGACAAGGGGTCGGTTGAACTCATTCAACAATTCGGCACCGTCGAGGCCGCGCTTGATCGTGCCAGCGAAGTAAAACGCAAGACGTATCGCGAGTCCCTTGAAAACAATCGCGACAACATCATGCTCAGCAAGGAACTGGTGACGATCCATTGCGAGGTTCCGGTGCCGCTGGATCTTGAGGCGATGCGTTCGCAGAAGCCGGATGTGAACGCCTGCCGCGCGCTGTTTACAGAGCTTGAGTTCACCTCGCTGCTGAAGGAACTTGCTCCGGAAGAAGAGGCGGTGAAGACGGAGTTTGTGCTCGAACCGTCGCCGGAGCAGGTTGCACATTTTCTTGAGGTCGCGAAGAAAGATGGCTTCGCCTTTGCGCTTGAGACTTCGATCCTCGAAGCTGTCGCGGAGCATGTGAGCGAGCAGGAGGCCGAGGCGGTCGAAGAGGCGGAGCCGGCGCTGAAGAGCATGTCGTTCATGGATATGTTCGAGGCGGCGGATCATGCGGAAACTGCTGCCGAAGCTACCGGCGTGCCGGCAGGCATTCGCATCGGAGTCTCAGCCGAACCGGGCCTTGCGCTGATTCTGCGGATTGGCAACGACGACGACAAGTCATTGCGCGCGATGCTCGAAGATGTTTCTGTCCCGAAGAGCGTCCATGATTTGAAGGGGACTCTGCGGACGCTGGAACAGCAGGGCGTTCGACTTGCCGGTGCGAACGACGACCTGATGCTGTATTCGTACCTCGTCAATCCGACCCATGCCACGCATCGCCTCTCAGATGTGGCGGCGCGGTTTACCAGCCGCCCTTTGCAGGAGACAGGCGAGGCGCAACTGGCGGAGGCCGCGCATGTCATTCGCGGCCTCACTCCGGTGCTACGCGAAGATATCGATTCGCTGGATGAGCGCCGCGTCTATGAGGAGATCGACCTTCCGCTGGTGCCGATCCTGCTCAAGATGGAGACGGTCGGGGTGCGCATCGACTCCGTCGTGCTGAACCTGATGGGCGAGAAGCTTTCATCGGAGATGCAGCGGGTGGGCGAGGAAATCTTCGAGAAGGCCGGGCATCGCTTCAACATCAATTCTCCGAAGCAGCTTGGCGATGTGCTCTTCAACAAAATGAACCTGCCCAAGCCGCTCAAGTACGGCAAGGGCAAGGTGGTCTCGACCGCCCAGGATGTGCTTGAAGAGCTGGCAGCGCATCATGAGGTGCCCAAGCTGGTGATCGAATACCGCTATCTGGCCAAGCTGAAATCTAATTATGTTGATTCGCTGCCGCTGCTCGCCGACCGCGATGGCCGCGTGCATACGACCTTCAATCAGGTCGGGACGGCGACGGGGAGGCTCTCGTCGACCAATCCGAATTTGCAAAATATTCCCATCAAGACGGCGCTGGGGCGCGAGATACGCGCCGCATTCATTGCCGCTCCGGAGCGGGTGCTGCTCTCGGCGGACTATTCGCAGATCGAGCTGCGGCTCATTGCGCACTTCTCCGAAGATCCGCTGCTGCTGAATGCATATCGCACGGGGCAGGACATTCACACGCTGACCGCGTCGGAGGTCTTCGGCGTTTCTCCGGACACCATGGACAAGGAGACGCGCAATCGCGCTAAGGCAGTGAACTTCGGCATCGTCTACGGCATTTCGCCCTTTGGCCTCGCGCAGCAGCTTGGCATCGACCAGAACCAGGCGCGGCTTTACATTGAGACGTACTTCGCGCGCTACAGCGGCGTGCGCGCTTATATCGACCGGTTGCTCGAAGAGACGCGGCGCGAGCAAAAGGTGCGAACCGTTTTCGGACGGGTGCGGCCCATTCCGGATATTCAGAGCCGTAATGCGAACCTGCGTGGATTTGCGGAGCGGACGGCGGTGAACACCCCGCTGCAAGGCACGGCGGCGGATTTGATCAAGCTGGCGATGATCCGGATTGACAAGCGGCTGAGGGAAGAGAAGCTCGAAAGCGTGATGACGCTGCAGGTGCATGACGAGCTGGTCTTCGACGTTGCGAAAGATGAAGTCGATCAGATGCGGTCGCTGGTCAAAGAAGAAATGGAAGGCGTGATCGAGTTGAAGGTCCCGCTGGTCGCCGATTGCGGTGTAGGGCCGAATTGGCGGGATATGGATTGATGGCTGTCGCGGAGGAGAGACGGTGACGGAATGGAAGGCATCGGAATACGCACGCATCTCTGAGCTACAGCACGCAATGGCAGAAGAAGTTCTGGCGCTGCTCGATCTCAAGGGCAACGAGCGTGTTCTGGATATTGGCAGCGGGAACGGCAAGAACACCAGCGAGGTCGCGTCGCGCGTACCCAATGGCAGTGTGGTCGGCGTGGATTTCTCGTCCAACATGGTCGCCTTTGCCAGCTCTCAATATGCCGCCTCCCACCCAAATCTCAGATTTCAGACGGCCGACGCCCGGCATTTGCCTTTCGTCTCGGAGTTCGATCTGGTTGTCTCGTTTAACGCGCTCCACTGGGTCCCCGAACAGGAGTTAGCGCTGCGATCAATTCACGCCGCGCTCAAGCCTAAGGGTCGTGCGCAGCTGCGCATGGTGTTCAGGGGAGAGCGCAAAAGCCTCGAAGATGTTTTGCAGGAAACGTGTCATTCTCCGCGCTGGCATCGGTATTTCACATCGTCGCGCGACCCGTATCTGCACCTCACTCCTGAGGAGTACGCGGCGTTAGCCGAACAGAGTGGACTTGAAGTTCGCACGCTGCACACGGCGGCCAAGGCCTGGGATTTCGAATCGCGCGAGGCCTTCTTCGCCTTCGGGTCGGTTACTTTTGTCGAGTGGATGCAGCATCTGCCGGAGACGGAACGGTCCGCCTTCATCAACGATGCTCTCGACCAGTACAGGAAGGTGGCGGCCGATGCGCCGGGCGAAGAAAATTTCTTCCGGTTCTATCAGATGGATATTTTGCTGTCCCGAAAGTAACGCGAATGCGTGCTCGGCTCTGTACGCGCCTTGACACCCCTCGCTCCTGTTCCTAGAATTAAAGAGGAAGACTCTACCCGAAATAGCTCCTAAGCGACAGATATTTCAAGGGTTTAGGTTAATCATGGCCGGCGAGATCAGGATCAGTCCACGGGAACGGGCGGTGCTTACCGCCATTATCGAGATGTATATCGATACCGGGGAGCCGGTCGCCTCGCAGGCGATCGCCCGCCAACTGGGCAATCGCGAGGGGATGAGTTCGGCGACGATCCGCAATGTGATGGCGTCTCTTGGCGAAGCCGGACTTCTCGATCAGCCGCACACTTCGGCGGGCAGAGTCCCGGCGGCGAAGGCATTCCGCTTTTACGTCGAGCAGTTGAACGGCATGACGCGCACCGGAACGCCTGGACTGACGCAAGATCGTCGGGATCAGATCGAAGACAGCTTTTCCGGAGTGAGCAGCCGGCAGCAGTTCCTGGAGCGTACCTCGCATGTGCTGGCGCTCATTTCGAATGGAGTTGGCGTGGCGCTGGCGGCGAGCGCGGACTTTCATGCGCTGGAGCACATCCATTTCTCCCGCCTGGCGACGGGGCGAGTGCTGGCAGTAGTGGTGACCAAAGCCGGAGCAGTGCTCGACCGGGTGCTCACGCTCGATCATGATCTTACGCACACCGAGCTGACGACGGCTGCGAATTTTCTGAATGAGAACTTTCGTGGCTGGTCGATGGAAAAGATCCGCCGCGAGCTCGAGCGCCGCATCGAGCAGGAGCGTCACGAGTACGACCAGCTCATTCACTCGGTCGGCGAACTTTGCCGGAAGGGCGCGCTTGACGGCGATGGGCCGTCGATCTTCGTCGAGGGAGTTGGGAACCTGATCGCCAGCCAGGTTGACCGCGACCGCCTGCGCCAGTTGCTGGGCGCACTCGAAGCGAAGCGACGGCTGATCGAGCTGCTTAACGCGTATGTCGATGCCCGGCAGCAAAATGTTCGTGTTGTGGTCGGACTGGAAGAGACGATTCCTGAAATGCATAGTATGGTGTTGATCGGCGCTCCCGCCCTGGTTGGATCGGAGAACCTCGGCACGGTGGCCGTGCTCGGGCCGGTCCGCCTGCAATACCAGGAGACGATGAATGCGGTCTCGTTTATCGCACAGCTCTCCGAAAGAATCCTGCAACCGCCTCAATAAATCAAATATCAGTCCAGGTCGTATAACCGGCGAAGTCCGCAGGAGCAGCCAAGATGTCAGGACGGCGCAATTTAGGTAACGTCTGGAAGAAAGCATTTATGAATACAAAGACAGTAGAAGAACACAACATTACCGACGACGAACTGGAACTCATTCAGAACACCGACCCGGCCTCCGATCCGATGGACGCGGCGACGACCGGAAGCGACAGCAAACAAGAATCATCGGCGCCGGGCGTGGCGCCATCGGGTATTTCTCTCCAGGAGTATGAGCGGCTTAAGGCCGAGCGCGACCAGCTCTTCGATCGTATGGCACGGATGCAGGCGGAGTTTGACAACGCCCGCAAGCGCGAGGCGCGGGAGCGTGCCGAGTTTCGTGAATTTGCGAGCGCCGGCGCAGTCGAGCAGTTTCTGCCGGTGATCGACAACTTTCAGCTGGCGCTCAAGGCCGGCGGAAGCGCCGAGCAGCTTCGCACTGGCGTCGAGCTGATCGTGAAGCAGACGGAAGACGTCCTGCGCTCGCTGAATGTGCAACCGGTGGAAGCTGTCGGCGCGCACTTCGACCCGCACGTGCATGAGTCTATCGGTTCGGTCGAACGCGTCGATCTACCAGATCAGCAGGTGCTGGAAGAGGTCCGCCGCGGCTATAAGATCAAGGACCGCCTGCTGCGCCCGGCAATGGTGCGCGTCGTCCACAACCCAAGTCAGAAAGAGATATGAGCCCTGTAAATAACGTGACCAAACTCGACTACTACGAAGTGTTGGGAGTAACGCGCGATGCGAACGATCAGGAGCTGAAGACGGCCTATCGTAAGCTGGCGATGCAGTACCATCCCGACCGCAACCCGGGCGACGCCGAAGCCGAAGAGAAATTCAAAGAGTGCAGCGAGGCCTACCAGGTGCTGACCGACGCGCAGAAGCGCGCCGCTTATGACCGCTACGGTCATGCGGGCGTGAGCGGCGTGGGCGGTAATGGCGGCCCGTTCGCCGGAGCCCAGGACATTGGCGATATCTTCGGCGATCTTTTTGGAGAGATGTTCAACGTCGGCGGCGGCAATCGCCGTCAGTCGCGCGCACAGCGGGGACGCGATCTTCGTTACGAGATGACCATCGCCTTTGAAGAGGCGGTCTTTGGCAAAGAGAACGAGATCAGCATCCACCGCATGGAAGTCTGCATCGATTGCAGCGGCACCGGCACGCGCAACAAGCAGGGCCCGACGACCTGCCAGCAATGCCAGGGCCGTGGCCAGGTCCGCTATCAGCAGGGATTCTTTTCGATTGCCCGCACCTGCAGCGTTTGCGGCGGCACGGGGACGATGATTACCAATCCGTGCCCGACTTGCCGAGGCGAGGCTCGGGTTGCGCGCGACCACAAGATTATGGTCAACGTTCCGGCCGGGGTTGAAGAAGGAACGCGCATTCGCTACCAGGGTGAGGGTGACGCAGGCCGTTTCGGTGGCCCGAACGGCGACCTCTACATCGTGCTCTCGGTAAGGGCGCACGAGTTCTTTGAGCGAGACGGCAACGATCTGCACTGCGTGATGCCAATCTCCGTGCCGCAGGCGGCGCTGGGCGATGAACTGGTAATTCCTACGCTCGAGGGCGAGACGACGCTCAAGGTCCCTGAGGGAACGCAGAGCGGGAAAGAGTTTCGCATTCGCGGCAAAGGCGTTCCGCATTTGAATGAGCGCGGCCGTGGCGACCTGGTCGTCCAGATAGCGGTGCAGACGCCGAAGAAGCTGACCAAGGTTCAGCGCGAACTGCTACGGCAACTAGCTGAGACGATGACCGTCGAGAACAAGCCGACATCGCGGAGCCTCTTCTCGAAGGTGAAAGAGATGTTTAGCTGAAGAGGAGTGGTCAGTCTTCGGTCTCGTGTCCCTAGCAATTCTCTAATCAAGCCATGCAGCGACGATGGAGACGGCGGCGATTGCAGCTGTCTCTGCGCGCAGAATGCGTGGCCCGAGGCTGACCGGCGTCCAGCCTTCGTTGGCGAATAGCTTTTCTTCTTCCGGAGTCCAGCCGCCCTCCGGCCCGATTGCTAATCGAATTCTCGGCGATTCATCGCCTGTGGAGTTTGTCTTCAGCCCTTCAAGTCCGTCTCGCAGCGTCGTCATTCGCTCGCTCTCGGCGAGCAGCAGGCGCACGGCCTCGGGTTCGTCAGGAGCCGCGTCTTTCACCGGCATCGGATCAGAAATTTCAAGCATGTTGGATCGCCGCGATTGCTGCGCGGCCTCGCGGGCGATGCGCCGCCAGCGCTCCACTCGCGTCGCGGCGGCTTGAGCGAGATGCTTCTCGGTGCGGCGCGCGATCACTGGGACGATTCTCTCGACTCCGAGTTCAGTGGCTTTCTCAATCGCCCACTCGAGGCGATCGAACTTGAAGACGGCAAGCAACAATGTCACCGGCAGCGCGGGCTCGGCGTCGATTTCTTCGCCGAGAGCGAACTCAATAATTAAGTCCGAGATTTCCACAATGGAACTGCGTCGGACGCGATCGCCTGCGACGATGTCGAACTGCATTCCAACCTGCGCACGCAAGACGCGCGCAAGGTGCGCGGCCTGTGCTCCAGTCAGCTTTGCGCTGTGTTCGTCCCAGCTGTCGGCGATCCATCGGCGGCACGTCATCTCATCTCATTTCATTCTTGCCAAATGCGCGATGGCCTCGAAACCCGCATGAACACTGGCGTTCATAAACACTTAGGGGGACGCTCATCGCGTCCCCCTAATGTGTTGCCTGTTGCCGTTGGTTACTTCTTCTTCGGTGCGGCCTTCTTCGCAGCTTTCTTTGCGGGGGCCTTTTTCGCTGCCTTCTTGGTTGCCATGGTTGTTGTTCTCCCTTGTTCGATTTGACATCGAGACTGCAATTAACAAACTGCAGTTAACGAAAGGTATAGACATCGCGAAAAAGAGTGTCAAGAAAAAAATCAATTTTTGTGCGCGAAGATGAGTGAGTTGGAATCGCAAGAGTCACCGACGCATGTGATGAAGAGAAGTGAGCCTGAAAAAAATCTCACGCGACGCCGAGCGGAACATTCGCGCGTTTGAGTGCCCACAGCAAAAGTCCCGTGAAGGAGTCGTGCCAGCCATGCGCGATCATGCCCGCGCGCAGGCTGCCGCGCTTGATCGCCAGAACGCTGAAGAGCGCACCATAGATAGTGATCATCAGCATGCCGGCGATTCCCTCATAGCCGTGCGCGGTGCCAAAGAGCAGCGCCGAGGCGCCGACACCGACCCAGGTGCGGCCGGTTGCGCGCGCGAACTGCTGCTGCAGATATCCGCGGAAGACAAACTCTTCGCAGATTCCGGCGGAGACGCTCAATGCAATCCAGAGCGCAGCCTCGACGAAGCTGGCTGGAGCGAGTTGGCTGATCTGCTTTTGTGCGCTCTCGAGATGGAAGAGCTTAAGGATAACGGCGAGCGCCGCGAGCACAAGCAAAGAAAAAATCCAAAAGAGCCCAGCCGCCGCCACATCGATCAAGAATTCATTAAGGCCGCGACGGCGTTGCCCGAGCACCCGCCGCAGCGGAGTCTTGCGCAGGCGGATGCCCCAATACGCCAGGCCGGCGAGCCCCCACTCCCACGCGAGCGTAACGCCGTAGTTAGCCAGATGGTGCGAGGTCATCGTGCTCTTTGCCGATTGCATCGACCCGAAGACCGAGGCTGCTGCAATGATCGCGACCAGCAGTCCGCAATGCCACCACGGGGCGATCGGTGTCCGATCACCGGGCGGCTGCAGGCCATCTTCTGTTGCCTGGATCTCACTCACTTTGGATTCACCTGATTGAGCATCAGCACTCAATTACGTTCAAGGCCAGCCCGGCCAGTGAAGTCTCTTTGTAGCGCGATTGCATATCCAGGCCGGTCAGGTACATGGTGCGAATGATTTGGTCGAGGGAGATTTTGTGGCCTTCGGTTTCGTTCATCGCCATGCGGCAAGCGTGGACGGCCTTAACTGCGCCCATGGCGTTGCGTTCGATGCACGGAATCTGCACCAGTCCGCCGATCGGGTCGCAGGTCATGCCGAGGTTGTGCTCCATGCCGATCTCGGCAGCGTGCTCGACTTCGTCGTTGCTGCCGCCCATCGCCGCGACGAGTCCGCCGGCGGCCATCGAGCAGGCGACGCCGACCTCGCCCTGGCAGCCGACTTCGGCGCCGCTGATTGACGCGTTCTCTTTATAGAGAATGCCGATCGCGGCCGACGTGAGAAAGTAGCGCAGAATTCCTTCATCAGCTCCCGAAGAAGCGCCAGCGACGAAGTTGCGGTAGTAGTGGGCGACGGCTGGGATGACTCCCGCGGCGCCGTTGGTCGGCGCGGTGACGACGCGACCTCCCGCAGCGTTCTCTTCGTTGACAGCCATCGCGTAGACAGTGACCCAGTCAAGCGGCGCGAGCGGGTCTCCAATCTTGCCTTCGGATTCTCTCGCAGCCAGCCGCTCGGCCAGTCGTTTGGCGCGGCGGCGCACATTCAGGCCTCCGGGAAGAATTCCTTCTGTCGTCATGCCCTGCTCGACACAGGCCTGCATCACCTGCCAGATGCGGAAGACTTCGGAGCGGACCTCGTCGGCGCTGCGGTGCGCACTTTCGTTGGCGAGCAACAGCTCGGCGATGGTGAGATTGTGGGTCGCTGCGATCGCGAGTAGTTCGGCGGCGCTGGTGAAAGGATAGGGAAGTAACGGCCCCGAGGCCTGATCCACTGGAGCGGCTTCGCCGTCGGAGACGATGAAGCCTCCGCCAATGGAGAAGTAAACTTGTTCGCGCAGTATCTCGCCCTGTTCGTCGAAGGCGGAAAATCTCACGCCATTCGGATGATGTGTCACCGATCCCGGCGGAAACATGATCTCGCGATGAAAAAGCAGATCGTTGGTCTCGTGAAATGCGATGGGCTTCGAGCGGAGGAGCGATAGCGAAGCAGTCGAACGAATCGCTTCCAGCTTCGGCTCGATCGTTGCGGGGTCGATGCTGCGCGCTTCTTCGCCGGAGAGCCCAAGCAGCACGGCGCGGTCGGTGCCGTGGCCTTTGCCAGTGAGCGCAAGGGAGCCATAAAGGTCGGTGCGGACGCGCTCGGTGATCCTGAGTAAGCCGCTATCTCGCAGCTCCGAAACGAATCGATGCGCCGCGCGCATGGGGCCCATGGTGTGCGAGCTGGACGGACCGATGCCGATTTTGTAGAGGTCGAAGAGGCTCGTGGTCACGAGGTCTTATTCTATTCCGGCTTAGATTCTGCCGCGTGGCAATGGAGACTTCCGGGACGTGATAGCCTTGGTTGCGATCGGTCTATCAAGTCAGCCGGCCATGGCCAAGTGCCGCAAGTAAATTGATTTATACGGTAGTCGACGACAATGAAGAGAAACCTGGCGACCTTCGTTAGCCTTGTGGTTCTGGGGCTTGCTCCGGCATTTTCGCAACAGCCCGCTTATCCGTTCAATGACCCGAACCTGCCAACTGAAAAGCGAATCGAGAACCTGCTTTCGCTCATGACGATCGACGAAAAGGTCGCTTGCCTTGGAACGAGAACGGCAGTGCCTCGGCTTGGCGTACCGAACATTGGGAGCTCCGAGGGCATTCACGGAGTCGTGCAGCGCGAGCGGAACCAGGGCGGCTACGAGCGCAGCGCCATCACGACGACGCAGTTTCCGCAGCCGCCGGGAATGGGCGAGTCGTGGGACCCCGACCTGGTGCGGCAGGCTGCCGGGGTCGAGGGCTACGAGGCGAGGTTCATCACCCAGACACCGAAATACGATCGCCAGATGTTGATGCTGTGGGGGCCGCAGGCCGATCTGGCGCGCGATCCGCGCTGGGGGCGCAGCGAAGAGGTTTACGGCGAAGACCCGTTCTTCAACGGGACCATGGTCACCGCCTTCGTCAAAGGGCTGCAGGGCGACGACCCTAAATATTGGCAATCAGCCGCGCTGCTGAAACACTTCCTCGCCAACAGCAATGAGAACCTGCGCACGAAATCCAATTCGGAGTTCGATCAGCGTTTGTTCTGGGAGTATTACTCGGTGCCGTTTCGGATGGGCTTCGTAGACGGTGGCGCCAAAGCGGTGATGGCCAGCTACAACGCATGGAATGGAACGCCAATGGCGATCAATCCGATCCTGAAGAGCATTGTCGAGGATCAATGGGGCGTCGATGTGTTGTCGAGCGACGGCGGAGCGGTCAGGCTGCTGGTCACCGATCACAAGCGCTTCGCGACCAACGAACAAGCCGTTGTCGCCTGTCTGAAGGCCGGCATCAATCAGTTTCTCGACCGCTATGTGGACGAAACCAAGGCGGCATTGAAAGACGGCTCGATCACCGAGAAAGAGATCGACGAACTCCTTGGCCGGAAGCTCCGCATCGCGGTCAAGCTTGGCTTGCTCGATCCGCCGTCGATGGTGCCCTACTCGACTATCAAGGATTCACCGGAGCCCTGGAACACCGATAAAGACAAATCGGTTTCGCAGAAGCTCGCGCTTGAGTCGGTCGTGTTGCTGAAGAACTCGAATTCGCTTTTGCCGCTCAAGAAGGACTCGATCAAATCGATCGCCGTGATCGGGCCGCTGGCTGACTCTGTACATTGGGACTGGTATGGTGGGACGCCTCCTTATGCCGTTACGCCGCTGCAAGGGATCAAGGATGAGGTTGGCCCCAATGTGAAGGTCAACTACGCCGCAGACGAAACCGACAGCGCCGCAACGAAAGCCGCGCAGTCTTCCGACGTCGCGGTGGTGGTGGTCGGCAACGACCCCACTTGCGGAGACGAGGCGCATCAGTGGCACAACACTCCCGATGGCGGAGGCACCCTGCCATGCAGCGTAGCTAGCGACGGACGCGAGGGACGCGACCGCGACATCATCACCCTCGCCCAGGAGCAGTTAGTGAAGCAGGTGTACGACGTCAATCCGAAGACGGTGGTGATCCTGGTGTCGAGTTTTCCATTTGCCATCAACTGGTCTCAGGAGAACGTCCCCGCCATCCTGCATATGGCCCACTCCTCGCAGGACGAGGGAACCGCGCTGGCCAAGGTTCTCTTCGGCGATTACAACCCCGGCGGCCACCTGGTGACGACTTGGCCTAAGTCGGTCGATCAGCTGCCGCCGATGATGGACTACAACATTCGCGATGGCCGAACCTATATGTACTTCAAAGGCAATCCGCTTTATCCCTTTGGCTATGGGTTGAGTTATACGACTTTCAAGTACTCCAATCTGAAGACTAGCTCGGCGCAATTGGCTAAGGATGGGACGGTAACCGTCAGTGTCGACGTGACCAACACCGGCGCCGTGGCTGGCGACGCTGTCGCGCAGCTTTACGTAAAGCATTTGAAGTCGGAGGTTGAGCGTCCGCGCGAGGAGCTGAAGGGCTTCCAACGCGTCAGCATTCAGCCGAATGAGACAAAGACGGTGACCATCCCGCTGAAGGCTTCTGATCTCGCCTATTGGGACGAGAAGTCAGGTAAATTCCAGGTCGAAGCAGAGCCGGTGAGTTTGATGGTTGGGGATTCTTCGGCGGACATCAAGTTGGATGCAACTGTGAAGGTGCAATAGTCCGCGATTATTTTGGTTTCAGAGTCTTCACGTATTCGTAGCTTATTCTGAGATATCTCCTGAGTTCCTCTGTCTTCGCCAAGAGGGAATCGGGCACAGTTACGTAATCCTTCTTTACGACTCCGTACGACTCGAACAGCGAGGTCTTATATTTCTTCAGGAAAGCGTCCACTTCATCTGTGGGGAGCCGCAGGCCCATCGTTCCGGTCTGATCGAGGTAAGAGAACATGTGGCCGTTCAGAGAAGTGTAAGGATGGACTGCGCCTTTGCGGTCGATTTCCGGCATCGTCGCGATGAGTTTCTCGTATAGCGCCAACTTGGCGGCTGGGATGCTGCTCTTCTTCGCGGCAGGCATGTTTTCCTCGCCCATAGTTTAGATGGGACGCTCTACAGCGTCTAGGCAACTCTTCTCAGGTGGACCTTTCGCGTTGAGTGTGTCGGTCGAGCGACCGCGAAGGCATTTTTTATTCTCTCGCCAAAAATCGGCCCACACCGTAGAATCTCGCCAAGACTCCCAACGAACTTCAGGTCCCCATGCTCTTCAAAGCGCTGAGCGCTGCCGTGTATGGCATCGATGCGAACATCATCGATGTCGAGGTCGACTTTTCGGGTATTCAGACGCAGGAAGACCACTTCCATACCGTCGGGCTGCCGGACGCGGCGGTGCGCGAGAGCCGCGACCGGGTGCGGGCGGCGATCAAGAACTCCGGCTTTGCGATTCCGCCGACGCATATCACCATCAACCTCGCTCCGGCGGACATTAAGAAGGAAGGCTCGGGCTTCGACCTGCCGATCGCGATTGGCATCCTCGGGGCGTACGGCGCATTGCAGCTCAAGGACCTGAGCCAGTTTCTTCTGGTGGGCGAGCTTGGCCTGGATGGCAGCCTGCGCGCTGTGCCGGGAATGCTGCCGGTTGCGGTCGCGGCGCGGGCCAAGGGGATTGCGAATCTGGTGCTGCCCGCCGCGAACGCCGCCGAGGCCGCGGTGGTCGAAGGAGTGAAAGTCTTTGCTGTCGGCTCGCTGACCGAGGTCCGCGAGCTGCTCAACGCTGCCGGTAATGGAGGCATCAAGACGCAGCCGTTCAAAGTCGAGACATCGAAGCTGCTCGGCGAGTTGCAGAGCTTTCATTTGGATTTCAAAGACGTGCGGGGCCAGCAGTCGGCGAAGCGGGCGCTCGAGGTCGCGGCCGCTGGCAGCCACAATATACTAATGATCGGGCCGCCGGGCTCGGGCAAGACTATGTTGGCCAAGCGGCTGCCGTCGATTCTTGCGCCGCTGAGTTTTGACGAGGCTTTGGAGACGACCAAGATTCATTCCGTCGCCGGGGTGCTCGATCCCGATGCCGGCCTCGTGACGCAGCGGCCATTCCGAGCGCCGCACCACACCATTTCCGACGCCGGATTGATTGGCGGTGGGGCGATTCCGAGGCCGGGCGAGGTTTCGCTGGCCAATAATGGTGTTTTGTTTCTCGACGAACTTCCCGAGTTTCCCCGCAACGTGCTCGAGGTGATGCGCCAGCCACTCGAAGATGGCCACGTGACCATCGCCCGCGCTAGCATGTCGCTTAGCTTTCCGGCGAGGTTCATGTTGGCGGCGGCAATGAACCCCTGTCCGTGCGGCTACTTCAATGACAAATCGCACGAATGTCTGTGCACTCCGCCGATGATCCAGCGGTATATCTCGAAGGTCTCCGGGCCGCTCCTTGATCGCATCGACATCCATATCGAGGTACCAGCGGTGCAGTATCGCGAACTGCGCTCGGGCGCTGCCGCCGAAGGCTCGGCGGAGATTCGCGACCGGGTGCTGGCGGCGCGCGAACGCCAACGGGTGCGATTTCAGCAGGCCGCTGAAAAAATCTACTCCAACGCGCAGATGGGCACGCGCCAAGTGCGCACTTTTTGCGAGCTCTCCGCCGAGGCGGAGCGGCTGCTGGAGCGGGCGATGCAGCAACAGGGATTGACGGCACGCGCCCACGACCGCATTCTCAAAGTCGCGCGGACGGTCGCCGATCTCGACGCCCAGGCCGCGATCACCGTGGCGCACATCGCCGAGGCGATCCAGTACCGGACGCTTGACCGCAGCTACTGGAGCTGAGGTTCCGTAACTCGCGAAAGTGCCTTACTGATCTAACTCGTGCGACATTCCCGTCCTGGGAGTGCCCCGGAGTCCTCGAACCAATCCTGCACTGATGCGTTTTCTTCGCTGCGAAATCCCGTTTCGCCGGGCTGTTTCGGCGAAGACTGAGAGTGTCCCCGTCTTCGGGAGGGACATTCACCATGAAAACAGCACTCAACCTGGCTCTGATCTCCGTTCTGGCAGTGTGCGTCGGCCCGGCGTTGAGCCAAACTCCGCCGGAAGAAGCTGACCTGAGCGATGTGCGCATCGTCTCGTCTTTTGTCCCAGCCGGAGCGCCAGTGCCGAAAGAGTGCCGGGAAGAGGCCCATGTCTTCGCCACGAGCCTGATTCGTTACCCCCGGCCCGGGTCATGGCATTGGGTCATTTTGTGCGACGAGGTTGGCTGGCAGAGGTTTCTGCGGCTGACAGGCAGAGACGAGCAGGCGGAGATTTACGCGTCGACCGACCTGGAAGGCCGGATGACCTATCTTCGTGGAGATAAACTACTCTATCCATATGACTTACAAGCGCATCCGGACGACATTATTGCGCATGAACTAGCCCATATCCTGCTGCAAAGTGAGAGTGAAGCGCGTGCCGTCGATCTGGCGCGGCGGTGGCAGGATAGGGCTTACGATAAGGGGAATTAGGGATGTTTGCGATGGCCTTGTACAGAATAGTGGATTTTCTACACGGAGATATACAAAAAATGTTGACGACAACCAGATATGAGGCTATCCTCAGTGTTGGCGAAATTGTGGAACAGCGTTAGCACTCGGCTCCCCGACTGCTTGTCTGCCAAAGGTTCCAGATCTCAGTCCGGACTGATCAAGGAATTCAGGACTACGTCTTCCCATCTGCAAGGATCAAGCATTCGTTTCGCCAGGTTGCACAGTCTTCTCGAATGAGTCATTTGCCGGAGACGTGTTTGTTCGTCGTATTGCTTCGTTGCAGGGTAAAACGTATTGCTCGAGGCGTCGAAAAAAATAAAACGTTGTCCCCTTTGTAAGCGTCTATAAGTGATAGAGAAAAAAAGACTGTCTTCGCGGCCGATGGCTTTTGGTCGGCAGGATTTCGAGAGCCGTGGACACGGTCAATGATAAGGAGAATAAACTGATGCGTTCTGACCTGATATTTGGGGCTCTAGCCCATGTCCGGAACCGCTACGAGCTTTGCCAACTGGCCGCCAAGGCGACCCGCAAGCTCCACAAGCCCACCACCAGACTGCAAGACACGGCGAATGAAGTGCTGGTGCGCTTTCATGAAAACAACCCGATGAATGCCAACTCTCAAACTGCTTCTTTAGAATTGCAGGAAGCACCCATCCAGCATCGCCGCGCTGCTTAAGCGCGGCTTTGCCGCACCCCGACGCAACTGAAAAGAAAGCACCGAACGTCCAACTCCTGCCTAAACAGCAAAATCCCTTCCTTGCAACTCCCTCCCCAACACGAAAACTCCGCAGGTAAAAATGACCATTTCCGAACTCAAAGAAAAAAGCATTACGGAACTCAGCCGCATTGCGCGCAGCCTTGAAATCCCCGGCGCCAGCGGCCTCCGCAAGCAAGACCTGATCTTCAAGATCCTCCAGGCTCAGAGCGAAAAAGAGGGCCACATCTTCGCCGAGGGCGTGCTGGAAATCCTGCCCGACGGCTACGGCTTCCTGCGCTCGCCGGACTATAACTATCTCCCCGGCCCCGACGATATTTATGTTTCGCCGTCACAGATTCGCAAGTTCGACCTCAAGACCGGCGACACCATCAGTGGCAACGTCCGCCCTCCTCATGAGGGCGAGAAATACTTCGCGCTGGTCAAGATCGAGGCGATCAACTTCGAATCACCCGAGGAAACCCGGAACAAGATCCTCTTCGACAACCTGACGCCGCTTTACCCCGAAGAACGCATCAAGATGGAGACCACCCGCGAAGCCATCAGCGGCCGGGTGATGGATCTCTTGACGCCCATCGGCAAAGGCCAGCGCGGTCTGATCGTCGCGCCTCCGCGTACCGGCAAGACGATGCTGCTGCAGTCGATCGCGAACTCGATCACCTCGAATCATCCTGAAGTCGTGCTGATCGTGCTGCTCATCGACGAGCGCCCTGAAGAAGTCACCGACATGCAGCGCTCGGTCAAGGGCGAGGTCATCAGCTCGACCTTCGACGAGCCCGCCGCCCGCCACGTTCAGGTCGCCGAGATGGTCATCGAAAAGGCCAAGCGCCTAGTCGAGCACAAGCGTGACGTCGTGATTCTGCTCGACTCCATCACCCGTCTCGCGCGCGCCTACAACACGATTGTTCCGCCCTCGGGCAAAGTGCTCTCGGGCGGTGTCGATTCAAACGCGCTGCAGCGCCCGAAGCGCTTTTTCGGCGCGGCGAGAAACATCGAGGAAGGCGGTTCGCTGACGATCATCGCGACGGCCCTCGTCGACACCGGGTCGCGCATGGACGAAGTCATCTTCGAAGAGTTCAAGGGCACCGGCAACATGGAAGTGATCCTCGACCGCAAGCTGGTCGACAAGCGCGTCTTCCCGGCGATCGATATCCAACGCTCGGGCACGCGTAAGGAAGAGCTGCTGATCCCCAAGGACGACCTTGCCCGGACGTGGGTACTGCGTAAGGTGCTGCATCCGCTGTCACCGGTTGAGGCGATGGAGTTGCTGGTCAGCCGGCTTGAGAAGACGCGGAATAATGCAGAGTTCCTGTTGAATATGAACTCGATCTAAGGCAGAGAAATGCACGATACGAGAGCCCGGCTTATGGCCGGGCTCTTTTTGAAGCGGAGCAAGACTACTTGCCAATCACAATGATCTGAAAAGAGTGCGGGATCATCGGTGCGCGAGGGCCGCGCATCCACGGTGGAGGCCCCGAGCCCGGTGTTCCCGACCCTGGTGCGCCTGCGGGTGGTGCCGCAGCTGGCGGTGGTGCAGGAGGGGCGGCAGGTACCGGCCCAAACTCAGCCGTGGTGATCAGAATTTGATTGGTCTTGGTATCGAGAGTTAGTACTTTAGCCCGCAACGGTGTAGGAACGGTCTGCTCAACCGAGAAGTCCGTCGGCGAATTCTCCTTCACCACCGTCAGCGTGCCGTCGCCTTGCGAACTGAAGGCCTCCATTGTTGCCGGGTTGAAGGTCGCGCCATCCGATCCGTCGCCGG
The DNA here is from genome assembly GCA_963826855.1 of uncultured Acidobacteriaceae bacterium. GTDB lineage: Bacteria > Acidobacteriota > Terriglobia > Terriglobales > Acidobacteriaceae > Acidisarcina. The sequence continues at coordinate 107,594 of CAWGZE010000022.1, read as the reverse complement.
TGGGCAGATCGGTGATGATGTGCCCGTCAGTCGCCGAGAGAATGATCACGTTTTTGTCTTCGCGGCAGGTGGCGAAGAGGATATTGTTCTTGGCGTCCAGAGCAAGACCAGCGCATCCTCCACCTTTGCTGGAAACGTCATACTTACCGGTCATCTTCATCGTGTTCGCATCGATGACGGCGATGGCGGCCTTGTCGACGATGTCGACATAAATCTTGCCGCGGCCGTCCGCTGCCGCTTGCTCGGGCGCGCCACCGATGTCGATGGTTCCCAGGATCGCGCCATCCTTATCGTCGAGGACGGTGATATTCGGCTCCGAGTGGCTGAGGACGTAGAAGCGGTGATTATAGGTGTCGTTGAGGTAACCGTCGGGATTGCCCTGAACATCGATCTTCTTCAATACGGCAAAGGTCTTCGCGTCGAACATTGTTACGGGCTTTGAGGTTGCGAATCCATGCCCGGTGGCGGCGTCGACAGCTGCACCGTGTGCGCTGGCGTCGGGAATGTCTCCGACCTGGGCAAGCGTGTCGAGGTTGTAGACGGGGATGTGTCCAGCCGGGCCGGAACGGGCAACATAAAGGTTGCGAGAGTCGGAATCAGCGGTCACGTAATCGAATCCGCCGTCGCCTCCGACCATCTGAATCTTGAGGACTTTGTACGGGCCGTTGTCTTGCGCCTGCGCGGGTGCCGCGAGGGGAATAAGAACGGCGAGCATCGCAACCAGCGGCCGGTTGTCTGACATGAGATTCAGCTCCAGGGAAGAAATATGTATAGAATCCGACGAATCAGTAGTCTACGCGAACCGTATCAAGCCCAGGCAATAGCGTCGGATGCACCTCCACGACAAGCCGCTCTGTAAGCACAGCGGGATCCTGCTCGGCGACGCTCTTGGCCGCTTCAAGACTCTCAGCCTCGATAATCGCCATCGCGGAGATTTCTCCGCCGCCGGTAATCGGCCCTGCAGTACGATAGATTCCCGACTCAAATTGAGCACGTAGAAATACCAATTGTTGTGCGGGCAAGTCTTCCGCGCCTTCGGTCTGGTTCCAGCGTTCTCCAGGCCGGAAGAGCGCCAGGAAGTACGGCCTAAGGTTGCGGGGAAGGTTCTCGATGCGTGGTTTGGATGGAGCCATGCCACTCATTCTAAGTGCCGCTCTTTAGTTCGCGACGAGCCCCTTGCATCGACGTGATTCTGGAGAGAGCATATTCGTAGAGCGAAGGGGATGAAGAGGCTTTCCATCGCGTGGATGTGCGGTTTGCTCTTCCTGCTGGCGCTTTGCGGAGTTCACAGCGTCTACCGCCTGACAAATTTTCTTTGCATGGCGAGAGCTGAGCCGGCGTTTCAGAGCCTCTGGCTTGCCCGAATTTATCTCTGGTGCGCAGTCAGCCTGTCGATCGGCTTCGGCTGGATCGCCGCGCTGCTATTCATAGTCCGGCGCGGACGCCAGGCGGATTGACGGCTCGACCCCAGCGGGGAAGACGGGCGTTGCTGGGCGTGTTTACAATTGCGGAAGCATGGTTGACCGGCTCTATTACGGCGACGCGTTTCTCACCAACTTCGACGCGGTCGTTACCGATATTCGCCTCGTCTCCCGCACCGGCGGGGAAGCGCTCTGGCAGGTTGCGCTTGATCGCTCGGCGTTTTATCCGACGAGTGGCGGTCAGCCCTTTGACAGAGGGAGATTGACGGCGACCTCGCGCACCGGCGCAGTGCTGGAAATCCCTATCGACGAGGTTGCCGAAGACGAGCAGGGCGAGGTCTGGCACTACACCGCGAAGCCGCTCGTCGCCGGAACCGAAGTCCACGCGGCGATCGATTGGCATCGCCGGCTCGACCACATGCAGCAGCACTCCGGGCAGCATCTGTTGTCGGCGATCTTCTCGCGGGAGCTGGGCGCACACACGCTTTCGTTCCATCTCGGCGAGGAGAGCTCGACCATCGACCTCAGCACTGCTTCGATTGCTCATGCGAGTTTGGAAAGAGTGGAGAAACTCGCCAATGAGAACATTGCGCAGGACCGGCCTATCTCTATCCGCACCGTTTCTCGCATAGAAGCCGATGCCCTCCTTGCGGCAGGACAGCTTCGCAAACTGCCGGACCGGGACGGCGAGATTCGGCTGATCGAGATCGAGGGTGTCGATTTGAACGCCTGCGGTGGCACGCACCTTCGCGCAACAGGTCAGATCGGCGGCCTTGCGCTACGCTCGACCGAGAAGGTTCGCCAGGGGCTGCGCGTCGAGTTCGTCTGCGGACTGCGGGCGGTTGCGGCGTCGAGGCGAGATTTTGGACTGTTGACCGAAGCAGCAAGCGCGCTTTCGATTCCCGCAATCCAGCTGCCGCAAAGCATCGAGCGCCTGCTCGCCGAGGCAAAACACGCTGCCAAAGAGCGCCAGAAATTGCGGGAAGAGGTGGCGCGCTACGAGGCGTCCGAGCTACATGCCAAGGCTCCGGTTCGGGAGGGTTACCGCATCGTTCGGAGGCAGTTCGCCGATCACGATGCCGATTATGTGAAGCTGTTGGCGTCGAAGCTTGCGGGTGGCCCGGCGACGATCGCGTTACTCGCTTCTACTCAGCAGGAACCGGCATCCGTAGTCTTCTCGCGCAGCGCCGAACCTAAGTTTTCGTGCGGCGAATTGATCAAAAGCGCCCTTGCCGAGCTTGGACTCCGCGGAGGAGGGGCGTCAACGATGGCGCAGGGACAGGTTCCTCGTGACGCGGTGAACGCGCTCTTTGACCGGCTGGCCGCTGCAGCCGAAGCTGGGTTGCGGACTTGAATCATGTGCGGGCGAGCCGCGATCCGGCTTGGCCGACCGAAGACCTTCATCCTGACCTGACGACGCTGAGAGGACGACTTTCGCGTTCCCAGCAAACGCTGGTAAACTCAAAACAGTGTCTCCCGCCTAATGTGGGGCTATAGCTCAGCTGGGAGAGCGCCTCGTTCGCAACGAGGAGGTCAGCGGTTCGATCCCGCTTAGCTCCACCATAAAATCAACACTCGCGCATACCCGCTGAGAAGACAGGCATATTTTGTCCATGACCGCTGCGGCTCGACTGGAGCTATGGCTGTCTCTATTGGGTACTTAGGTTACAGTTCGCGTCCCTCTAATCTGGTCAAGCTTGTTCACGGCGTACTACATTCTCTTGCATGAACGTTGAAAAATTTGAACAATTCCTGACCTTGACGGCTATGGAAACATCGGAACACCCGCTTCTCGGGCATGACCACCTTCGTGAAATGGCACAACAGCTCCCTCACGAGGACTTCGTACGTCGCCCTTACGCCGATGGCACGACCGATTCCATTTGCCTCCACTGCTTTAGCACGGTCGCCTCCACGCAAAGTGAGACGGAACTGCGAACCGCCGAGGCAGATCATGATTGCTTTATGCGAAACGGAGCTGCGAAACAAGGCTGATAGCTAACTCGAGCTTGCGTGTGTTCCAGCTTGGATGTTGGCCGCGCCACCACCAAATCCGTTACAGTTCGGCCTCTGAATTCGCAACGAGGAGATCAGCGGCTCGATCCGGCAAAGCTCCACCAACATCACGCCATTCTTTCCTTCCACTGGGTCATACAGCGGAGCGGCAACGCTCCCCTAAATCGGGTATCCTCGCTGTGTAGCCCGCAATGACGCCGGGCCAAGCGAGGACACACGATGAAGCTCAAGCAGCATTTTCTTTCCGCCCTGGCCATGGGTGCGCTCACATTCTCGTCCGTTGCCGTTTACGCGAAGGGCCCCGCTCCGTTGACGGTGACGTTGAAGACCGCGCAGGGCGCCGATGCCGGCACCGCCGTTCTCAAGCAGGAGAAGGACTACGTGATGATCAAGCTGGACCTCAAGGGACTTCCTCCCGGCGAACATGGAATCCACGTCCATCAGAACCCCAAGTGTGACCCGCCTGACTTTACCACCGCCGGCGGCCACTTCAACCCCGACCAGAAGAAGCACGGCATCAACAACCCCGAAGGCCATCACAACGGCGACATCCCGATCAACCTGACGGTGAAGGCCGACGGTACCGACAAGGTCTCCGTCAAGGTTCCCGGAATCTCGCTCGATCCCAACTCGCCCAACTCGGTCTTCGCGAACGGCGGAACATCGCTGATGATCCACGCCAAGGCAGACGATATGATGACCGACCCGTCGGGAAATTCCGGGCCGCGGATTGCTTGTGGGGTAATTGCGCGGTAGGGTCAGCACCTTTTTGGGCTTGCGCGAAGGACGATCTTGCCCGGATCGTCCTTCTTGTTTTGACCCTCGACGTGTGGTTGGCGCGACTACTCGCGGTCGTGATCGCATCCGATCTTCCAGGCGTCACTGGTGGTTGTAACCAGAGTGGGCACCGTGGCTCCCGGAGAAGTGTCTTCAGCAACGACCGTGTGGATTGCGCGGCCGCCATTGGTCACTACCAGCATGAGTTTAATGACTCCTGTAGATCCGACCGGAACAGGCACGTTCAAATCGATCTCCATGGTGCCGGTGCAATCCTGACTCAAGCTGTATTTGCCGGTTTCGCCCGTGGAGAATACGAACCCTGTCATAGAATCCCCATTACCGGGATTGGGAACGCCAGCGGTCTCCACAAAATCCCTTTGCGTGAACTTGCCCGCTCCATCGAAGTGTGTAATGGCTACCCCTTTGATCGGGCTTTGAGTGCCGTCGGGATTCGGCGAAAACCCATTGATGGTAAAGCCATAATCCCCATTCAGCGTGGCTGCGTTGCAGCCGTTGTCGTCGGCGGCGGCGGGCAGAGCGCTTATCCCTAGTAAAAGGGCGGGTATGACAAGCATTCGAGCCATCTGTGCCAGGGAGCCTCGTATCGAGGACGAACTCGAGATTGGCTGTTTCATTTGTGTCTCCTTTTCATGGTGAACGGCGAATCTGGCCGCGGTTGACGGTTGCCTCAGTGCCCGCTTCCGTAGTTCCGGAAAGGGGATTGAGAAGATGGTTCGGCTGGCCGGACGCTCTCATGCCAGCCGATCTGCGCTGAGCGGCCACGGGACCTCGTGCACAACTATTTGGAGCGTCGGCCGCGCCGGAGGCGTAGACTAGCAGCGTTCCGCGTGCGGCAGTGCAACGCACGCGAATGAAATGAGTCGACGCGGGGCTATCAAAGCAAACGATCTAAGGGTTCACATAACGGATTACCTCGGCGGTTCATCAACGACTGCACAAACTATGCGTCGGGCTTCCAGAAATGTCTTGACGAAATCCTAGGATTTTCCTGATGAATTCCTCTTCCCGAGCGATCGGGCGATTATCTCCACTGCTATGAGGCAGATATACGAATTCGGCGATTTCCGGGCTGACCCCGCCGAGCAGCTTCTGCTCCATCACGGGCAGCCTGTTGCCCTCCCGCCGAAGATCTTCGAGACGCTGCTCATCCTGTTGAACAGCGAAGGCCGGCTGATTGACAAGGACGAATTCATAAGCCGGCTATGGCCTGAAGTCTTCGTCGAAGACGTCGCCCTGGCGCAGAACATCTCTCAGTTGCGCAAGGCCTTGGGCGACGGAAAAAACGGAACCCAGATTATTCAGACTGTAACCAAGCGTGGGTACCGGTTTGCCGCGCCCGTGAGAAGAGTCACGATTGAAGAAGAGCGGGACGAAGCTAAGCCGCCGGAGCAAGCGAACGGTGCAACGGGCAACTCATCTTATCCCGAGGCGCCAACTCGCATAGCCGTTCCTTATGAAGCGAAAGAAAGCGCGGGACGTGCGCGGGCAAGGAGGGCTTTGATTGCCGGATTTGCCGCGGCGGCGCTAGGGCTCGCTTTGATGGCATTCTTTCTCGGACGATACGGTAAACACGGTCGGACTGTCCGCAGAGTTGCATATCCGGTCGCGGAGCAGCGAGTCACCTCGAACCCGCCGGAAGTTGCTGTAAGAGACGCGGTGGTCTCTCGCGATGGCAAGTACGTGGCCTACGCTGACCCAACCGGACTCTACCTGCGCCAGATCTCAACCGGGGAAACGCGCCCGTGGCCGCTTCCAAAAGGTTTCGTAGCGTGGCCAAATTGCTGGTTTCCAGACAGCGCGCATCTTCTCGTCGTACACCTGGCAGGCCAGCCGGAGTCACTTGACCTTTGGAAACCCAGCCTCTGGAAAATTTCCCTGCTTGGCGGGGATCCTCAAGAGATCAGAGATGACGCTGTCGGAGGCTCGGTCTCTCCGGATGGATCGCGGATCGCCTACCTCCCAGGGCCGCGGTTTAGCACCGAGCTGTGGGTGATGGACTCGGATGGAGCCAATCCGCGAAAGGTCGTTTCGGCGGGAAGACGGGATCCGCCGAACTCGTTGGGAAGCTGGATTTACCCCGTGGTCTGGTCGCCAAACGGGCAGCGGCTCGCTTATATCGAACGCCATTTTGCTACCGCGCCCGATCCCGCGGAGCAAACGTTTTCGTTGGAGACGATCGATGTAAATGGAAGCGGTTCGACGGTTGTTCTCGACGACCCACGGATAGGTATGGCTCTGTGGTGGGTTGCAGACGGCCGCGTTCTCTACGCGTATCGCCATGGCGAGGCGAGCGAAGGAGACGATTATGGAGTCTACTCGATCCCGGTTGACCAACAAGCCGGGAAGGCAATCGGCCAACCCCGGCCAGTTACAAATGCGGAGGGAAGAATCGAGGGTTTGAGCGCGACCTCAGATGGTGACCGGCTGGTCCTGTGGAGAACAAACCGTCAGCCTCAGGCATTCATCGCTGCATTCGATCCTGTTTCACGGCAATGGAAAACACCTCGACGCCTGACTCTGGATGCAAACGCGAATATCGCGGAAGCTTGGACGTTGGATAGCAATGCAGTCCTCTTCGTTTCCAACCGTAACAGCACTTGGAAGCTCTTCAAGCAAAGAATCGATGAGACTACCGCCGAGGTCCTCGTGGAGGGCCGAAGCATTTATCTACCGCGTGCCAGTGCCGACGGAACGCAGGTCCTTTATCTGGTCACATCCAAACCAGAGGACACTTCTTTCCCCGCGTCCCTCATGAGCAAACCCCTGGTGGGAGGGCCATCACATCTGATCTTGAGCGATAAGGGCATCATCAATTACCAGTGCGCCCAGGCTCCAGCGACGCTGTGCATCTTCAGCAAGCTCGTGGGGCAGGATCTAATCTTTGTTTCCTTCGATCTCGAACATGGCGCCGATCGTGAGCTTTTCAAAATTCCAAACGGTTACACCAACTGGAGCCTTTCTGCGGATGGGTCGAAGCTCGCTATCTTCCTTAACCGGCATCAGATTCGATTTCTTTCTCTGGCCACGAAGGTGGCAAACGATGTCAGCGTGAAGGAGTGGCCGCTTTCCAATGGTGACTGGTCCGCCGATGGCAAAAGCGTCTTCATGCCCAGTCTTACGTCGAAGAGCGACCCAGTGATTCTGGAAGTCAACGAGACGGGCAAGGCCGCGGTGGCATTGCAAGGGAACGCGAATACTGATTTCAGAAGCATGATTCAATCCCCCGACGGACGCTATGGTCTCTTGGTGGAGGATCTGCCCGGCGAAAACAACGCCTGGATGGTGGACAACTTTTAAGGCAGCCTTGCGGCTAATCCGTCGGCGGTCTGCTGGCAAGCCTCATATCGATGAAGTTGAAACGGGATTAGCCTCAGGCCCAGTCACCTCGTCCGAAGTGACCTCAAACTTAGTCATCGTCGCCGTGCCGAATGAAGTGAGAAACGCCACATCTGCTGCGTCGCGGCCGGTGGCCATGAGGACTCGTCCGATGCGGGGCTTGTTGTGGCGGGCGTCGAAGGTCCACCATTTTCCATCGAGGTAAGCTTCGAACCAGGCGCTGAAATCCATGGGCGAGGTATAGGGTATGCCGATGTCGCCTAGATAGCCGGCGACGTAGCGGGCGGGGATGTTGAGGGCGCGACAGAAGGCCACTGCCAGGTGTTGGTAGTCGCGGCAGACGCCGACGCGTTCGGTGTAGACGTCGAGCGCGGTCTTGGTCGCGCGGGCATATTGGTAGCCGAAGGTTACTTTCTTATTCACCCATTCGACAACGGCATGGACGCGGCTGCCGCCCGGCGGCAGGTGGCCAAAAAGGTCAAAGGCGGCTGGCGAGAGCAGGTCGACTTCGCAATAGCGGCTGTTCAGCAGGAAGACGAGCACATCGTTGGGCAGCTCTTCGAGTGGGACCTCGCGTGCGCCGTAGGCAAGCGGGTCGGGCAGCCCGGAGTCTTCGATCAGCGTGGAGTTCCATATGCGCAGGTTGCCGGCGGGCGCGAGGAAACGCGCGCAGATGTTGCCGTTGCTGTCGCTGTACTCGCGTGTGGGCACTGCGCCGTCGTTTACGACGAAAACGTCCGGCTCGCGCAGGTCGGCGACACGGCTGGGATGCACGTGCAGCTGGGCCACATAAGAGAGCGGCGCCGGCAGGTAAAATTGAAGGTCATAGCCTAATCGAATGAGCATTGCTTTCTTGTCCTTTACGGTGCCTGATTAGGATGATTCTTATTCAGCGAGCGTTGTAAGCCGGTTGCGCAACCTGGATAGCGGGCGGACCGGCGCGGAAGACACCGAGGATCCAAGGACGCATGACTTACTGTTTAAGCATCATGACACATGAGGGGTTGGTGATGGCGTCGGATTCGCGCACAAACGCCGGCTACGACGACCTGAACATCGCGCGCAAGATGCACACCTTCGTGCAGCCGGGCGAGCGGGTCTTCGTCGCTCTGGTGAGCGGAAGCCTCTCGCTGAGCCAGTCGGTGATCAACCTGGTGCGAGCGAGTTTCGATGCCGGCGAGGGTTTGGCGCAGGCCAACACGATGTATGAGGCGGCGCGGGAGATCGGCCGGGCGGTGCGGCAAGTCTCCGAGATGGACCGCGCGGCGCTCGAGAAGGACGGCTTCAGCTTCAACGTGCACTTGCTGCTCGGCGGGCAGATTCGCGGTGAGGAGCCGCGGTTGTTCCTGATCTATCCGCAGGGAAATTCGCTCAGCGCCAATGAGGACTCTCCCTTTCTGCAGTTGGGCGAGTACAAATACGGCCGGCCGATTCTGGACCGCGGCATCGTCTTTGGCTCGACGACCCTTAAGGTCGCGGCCAAGTATGCGCTGTTGTCGTTCGACGCAACGATGCGGTCGAATGTGACCGTGGGACTGCCAATCGAGCTGCTTCTCTACCCCAAAAACAGCTTTCACCTCGATCTTTATCGCCGCTTCAAAGACGCCGATCCGGAGCTGGAGATGATTCACGCCCTGTGGGAGCGGTCGCTGCGCCACGCGGTTGAGGACTTGCCGGATATTCGGATGGAAGCACATCCGGCGGTGGATGCGCAGACGGTGTTGGTTTAGGCGGCCCGAGGAATGATGCTCTAGTTCTTGAAGAAGTTCTTCGCCAGAAACAGCACATTCGCCGGCCGTTCGGCGAGGCGGCGCATGAAGTAGGGGTACCATTCGCGTCCGAAGGGAATGTAGACGCGCACCCCGTAGCCCTGCTTGACGAGCGAGCGTTGCAGGTCGCGTCGGACTCCGTAGAGCATCTGAAACTCGAATTCACTGGGATCGATTTCGCGCTCTTTCACGAACTGGCGCGTCGCCTCGATCATGGCATCGTCATGGGTAGCGATGCCGTGGTAAATACCGCTTCTAACCAGCATTCGCATCAGCCGAACGAAATTCGCGTCGACGTCGGCCTTGGAGGCGAAGGCGACCTGCGGCAGCTCCTGGTAAGCGCCTTTGCAGAGTCGGATCCGGATACCTTCGGCCATTAGCTCGCAGATGTCTTTCTCGCTGCGGTAGAGGTAAGCCTGGATCACGACGCCGACATGGCCGCGGTTGGGCCCTCCGGCGCTCACGCCGGCGTGGAGGCGCTTCACGATGTCGAGCGTTACCTGGGTGACTGCGGAGCTTTCCATGTCGATGCGGACGAAATTGTCCGTTTCGACGGCGTGGGCGACAAGGTTGGCTGCGATCTCCTCGGTCAGCTTGGGGTCGAGTTCGAGGCCCATCTGAGTGAGCTTGACGCTGACATTGGCGTTGAGGCCGCGGCTCTTGATGTCGTCGAGCAAACGGTGGTAGACGTCGGCCGAGTGGCGCGCCTCGTCGGGAGTGGCAATATTTTCGCCCAGGCTGTCGAGGGTCGCGGAGATTCCCTGCGAATTTACCGATTCGGCGGCGCGGAGGGCGTCGTCGACCTCGAGGCCGGCGACAAAGCGCGACGACATTCGGCGCCCGATCGAGGACGACTCGGAAAAACCGCGCAGGGCGGAGTTCCTCGACAGAGCGATGAATGTGGAGCGCAAGGCAGGCATGGCGATAGCTTTTCTATTTTCGCACAGCGGCTTTTCCGAGCGGCCGGCGAACGGCCGACTCCCGTTTCCTGGCGGCGAAATGGCTGCTTCGTGCCAGTTTGGGACACGAGTCATGGCTTTGTTTTGCGGGCCGATGCAGAACTCACAGGCAATCGCGTTAGCTTTAGAGATGTATGGCCAACTCAAGTTCCTTTGGCAGAATCCAAGTTACTAGAGTTACGCCAAAACGACGCATGGGTGCCGGGCAGAGTTTGCCGGCGGTTGTTGCTGGAGACGTTGTTTGCAAGTGCCCTTTATCGTATGGGTGACATTTGTCGGCAAGGGCCAGGGGTCCAGGTTGCGCGGCGCGGAATGAAGGTGAGAGCTTGGTCGACTACTGCGCAAATCCGAATTGCATGAAGCCCCTGCACTACCTGCGCGAGGGCACCGTCTACATTTTTGAAATCACGGATGGCGAGGCCAGCATCAGGCGGACCCACCAGTTGGAGCACTACTGGCTCTGCGGCGAGTGTTCGATGGACCACCGGCTGGAACGAACTCCGAACCGGGAGGTTCGTTTGGTGCCCAAGCAACCACAGCGGTTCGTCCGACGGACACCCCAACCGACGATCGAGCACATCCTTACCTCCAAGATCGCCTAGACTTCCAATATCTGCTGGCGCCGTTCGACGCTTTCGGGCAGGTTCAGTTAACACGAGAGGGAAGCCGCGGCCTCCCGCTGGTCGAGCGGTTAAGAAGCCTCTCGGGCGGAGTCTCGGTTCTTGCGAGGCATCTGGTGGCGGCGGATGGAATCGAACCATCGACCTACGGGTTATGAGTCCGTCGCTCTAACCATCTGAGCTACGCCGCCGGGGTCGCAACGCAATGCTTGAGGCCGGCAAAAAACACTCGCAGCGCAATGCGACACCTTTCTATCTTACGAAGCGCTGAATTTGCCGTCAACGCGGGGTCGGTCTGCAACATGGCTGTCGTCGGGCATTAATGTCGATGGCGCGACGGTGTTTTGCGTAGATCCAATCGAGGAGGCGCTGGACCGAGATCGCCCCTCCAGAAGCCCACTTGCGTGATCCGATATGTCCCATGCACCTGAGGACGTGTCTGCGGCGGTTAGCTTCAGATAACGTGGACAGCATATGGTAGGAACTGATCCGACAACGCTGGACATGAGTTACGGAATTGTAGCGGACAAAGGCCGTAGCCAGCACAAAATCACCTACACTACAAATTAAGTATACGGGGATGTAAAGATCACTTATTCTGTATTAGACGACCCTCCAAAGCCATCGCCGGGCAAGCCACGGAGTTTATCGCGTATTAATCATTAGATATTGCAGCGACCTAGACCGCCAAAAGGTCTGTCCGCCTTCCTGTGCCTACCGTAAATATTCCGACCAAGGGGCTAAACTCTTTGGTCACGTAGAGGTTACTTTGGTGATTAGTGCTCGTTCCGATTCGATGAGATGATTTTCCTACTTCAGAAGCATAAGTTTTGGTAACAAAGCTATATCTTAGATTTCTGCAAGACGAGACCAGGCGTTCACCAGGAAGCGTCTGGATTCCGAGCCGGGAGTGTAGCTTGGCCCATGTATAGATCGGGGCGAGCGCGCAAGTAAATATTAGATATGCGTTGTTTCCAAGTATTACTTCCCAACGTTGACGATCACGACAGGCTCGAGTGACGCGAAGGTACGTGACAAATTCAAGGCCGCCGGCAAAGAGATCAGGAAGAGCTCCCCAATACGCGGGATTTTAGATATCAGGATGAGAGGCAAGGAAATGAGCTTAAATCGCCGCAGTTTCATTCGCTACGCATCGCTGGCTACCGCCGGCAACGCAGCCGGTTTTCGACCCTTTGGGGCGCTTAACGCATTGGCCGCCCAATCGGCGCCCGGCTACAAGGCGCTGGTTTGCATTTTTATGTTCGGGGGCAACGACTCGAACAACACCCTTGTGCCCTTTGACACCACAGCCAATGGCACCAATGGCTATACGGCGTATTCCAACATCCGCGGGCCTCTTGCGATTCCTGCTGCAAGTCTGCTGACTCTGGGATCCCACGCTAACGGCAATTATGGCCTGCATCCAAGCCTTCCTAACACCCAGGCACTCTTCAACAGCAACAATATTGCGTTTGTCACCAATGTGGGTACCCTGGTGCAGCCTCTGACTCCAGCGCAATTTCAGGCTGGATCGGCGCCGACGCCAACCAACCTCTTTTCTCATCCAGACCAGCAACTGGAGTGGCAAAACGCAGCGCAGAGCGGGGTCGCCAGTACTGGCTGGGCAGGGCGAATCGCCGACAGCATGGCTGCCACGTACAATCCCGGCGCGCAGATTCCCCTTATCACATCCGTGTACGGAGACACGCTGTTTTGCAATGGTACGTCGAGTTCGCCGGTGGCCGTCGATCCCGGCAATTTACAGGGGGGTGCCTGCAATGAGAGTGCGTCGGTCTGCGCCAGCCGGCTGGCGACCGCTCAACAGCTGCTTACCTTCAGCAATGGTCTTTCCCTGGTGCAGGCCGACAATGGCATCACTACGAACTCCTATCAATATATGGCTGTCTTAGCCAATGCAATACAGTCAGTGACCCCGCTGACGACGGTGTTTCCGGCGAACAATAGCCTTGCGGCGCAATTGCAGCAAATCGCTCAAATCATCCAGGTGCGGGCGGCGCTGGGAGTGACGAGACAGATTTTCTTTGCCGGCCTCGGAAACTTCGACACCCACTCTAACCAGTTTCCGCTTCAGGCAAGTTTGCTCTCCCAAGTCGATGGAGCGATCGGAGCCTTCTATCAGGCCACGCAAGAGCTCGGCCTTGCCAACCAGATCACCACCTTCACCATGTCGGACTTCAACCGGGCCATGCAGCCTAACTCGAACACCGGGAGCGACCATGCCTGGGGCGGGCATCTCATGGTCATGGGCGGGGCGGTCAACGGTGGCCAGATCTACGGCACCTATCCCCAGTTGGTCCTGGCGGGTCCCAACGATTCCGGCAAGAACGGACGCTGGCTGCCGACCCTATCCTCTTCGCAATACGCGGCCACACTTGCCTCATGGTTCGGCGTTCCCAGTGGTAGCCTCAGCACTATCTTCCCCTCTCTTCCCAACTTTTCTACGACCAATCTGGGCTTCGTCTAGGGCCACCACTTCTCCCCCGCATGTTTCGCAAGCGGGGGAGATCCGCGCCATTTTGTTCTCTCGATCTGATTTCTGCCTGCCCCAGCATCGATCCTCCACCCGACGGACCACCTCAGGCAATCGTCCCGCTGCCTACTAGGGATGGTCGTGTCAGCTCTTCACTCTCAGCACCTGGATTTCGGCGCTTGCTTATCAATCCCATCTGAAAGATAGAATGGGCAGAGACGAGATTGACTCTATCAGAAAGCAAGCACCCTCCCGGTAAGCCTCCAGTGCAATGTGACTCCAGTCTGCTTTCCGAATTGCAAGGCCAAAATCCCTGCAGTGGACGCAGGCAAATTCCGGGTGCATGTTCAAAGGCGCGTTTGTAGGTGAAAATGAGTCAGAGACACATAGCTTATGCTGGGGGCTATATTCGTCGAGGAAGGGATAAATGGACGGTAGGAATGCGTCGAATCCACCTATCCTCGTAACCGGAGGCGCTGGTTTCATCGGGTCGAATTTTGTTCTGGACTGGATTCGCCGGGAATCCTGCGATGTGATCAACCTCGACAAACTCACCTATGCAGGAAACCTGGAGAACCTAGCTACCCTGGCAGCTGAGCCGCGGCACACCTTCGTGCGTGGCGACATTTGCGATCCAGAGCTTCTCTTATCGCTCCTGAAGCAGCATAAGCCTTGGGCGGTTGTGCATTTCGCGGCCGAGAGCCACGTAGACCGGTCGATCAACGACCCTGGAGAATTCGTCCTCACCAATGTGAATGGTACGCTCAATCTCTTGCAGCAGAGTCGTGCCTATTGGGATGGCCTCGACGCCGAAGAGAAGCAGAGCTTCCGCTTTCTCCACGTTTCGACGGATGAGGTCTACGGCACTCTACACGCCAGCGATCCGGCTTTCTCTGAGGAGACGCCGTATGCGCCGAACAGCCCCTATGCCGCCTCGAAGGCGGGTTCAGACCACCTGGTTCGCGCCTGGCACCACACCTTTGGTTTTCCAACCCTGACGACGAACTGCTCAAACAATTACGGGCCGTTCCAGTTTCCGGAGAAGCTGATTCCACTGGTGCTGTTGAATGCGCTCGATGGTAAGCCGCTACCGGTTTATGGCGATGGTCAGAACATTCGTGACTGGCTTTACGTTCTCGACCATTGTGAGGGCATTCGCACGGTGCTCGCCGTCGGCAAGCCGGGCGAGACCTACAACATTGGCGGCAGCAATGAGCGCAAGAACATCGATGTCGTGACCACGATCTGCGATATTCTCGACGAACTGCGCCCCAGCGCGACGATCGGATCTCGCCGTTCATTGATCACCTTTGTCAAAGATCGCCCGGGACACGATCGACGCTATGCGATTGACGCGACCAAGATCCGGCAGGAACTTGGCTGGGCGCCGAAGACTTCCTTTGAGCCTGGAATTCGCGCAACGGTCGAGTGGTATCTGGCCAACCTGAATTGGGTAGACGATGTCCGCTCCGGTGCGTATCTTGACTGGCTTGAGCTGAATTACAAGGAGCGATAGATGGGGCGCAAGGGCATTATTCTGGCCGGAGGCTCGGGCACGCGGCTCTATCCGCTCACCCACGCCGTGTCGAAGCAGTTGCTCCCGGTCTACGACAAGCCAATGATCTATTACCCGCTGAGCACTCTCATGCTGGCAGGGATCCGGGACATCCTCGTTATTTCCACGCCCGAGGATACGCCGCGCTTCTCCGGGCTGCTCGGCGACGGCGCCAAGTGGGGATTGAACATTCAGTATGCACTTCAACCCAGCCCGGACGGCCTGGCGCAGGCCTTCATCATTGGAGACAGCTTTATCGCAGACAGCACCTGTTCCCTGGTGCTGGGCGACAACATCTTCTTTGGTTATTCGCTTTCTGTCCAGCTCCAGAAGGCGGCCTTACAGACCTCGGGTGCGACCGTCTTTGCATATCGAGTCAGCGATCCGGAGCGCTATGGCGTGGTCGAGTTTGACCGCAACGGTAAGGCGCTGAGCATCGAGGAGAAACCGGTCAAGCCGAAATCTTCATACGCAATTACCGGTCTTTATTTCTACGACAACGATGTGGTCGAGATCGCTAAAAGCGTCAGGCCCTCAGCGCGAGGCGAACTGGAGATTACCGACGTCAATCAGGCATATTTGGATCGAGGTACGCTCGACGTCCAGCATATGGGTCGCGGAACGGCGTGGCTCGACACCGGAACTCACGACTCTCTGATCGAGGCAGCAGTCTTTATCCAGACCATCGAGGGGCGGCAGGGACTCAAGATCGCATGCCCGGAAGAAATCGCCTTCCGGATGAAGTTCATCACGGCGGACCAGTTGTGCGAACTCGCGGCGCCGCTGCGAAAGAGTGGTTACGGTCACTACCTGCTTGCCCTGATTGAGGAAGCAAAGGAATTCGGAGGGCGCGAGTGAAACTGCGAGAAACAGGAATTCTCGGTGTAGTTATTCTCGAAAGTCCGATCTATCGCGACGACCGCGGCTACTTCCTCGAAGGCTACAATGAGCAGCAATTCCTTGAGTTGGGCTTGCCGATTGACTGGAAGCAGGACAATCTCTCCGTCTCCCGCAGGAATGTGGTGCGCGGGTTGCACTATCAACTCGTTCACCCGCAGGGGAAACTGGTGCGGGTGGTGAGCGGTGCGGCCTTTGATGTTGCAGTGGATATCCGTCGCAGCTCGCCGACTTTTGGGAAGCATGTCTCGGTCGAGCTCAGCGCAGAGAATGGCCTCGCAATGTATATCCCTCCTGGATTTGCTCACGGCTTCGCCACGCTCACCGCGGAAGTCTGCTTTAGCTATAAGGTCACCAATTTCTATGATCCGTCGGGCGACCGCACGCTGCTCTGGAATGACGCGGAGGTGGGCATCCAATGGCCAGTCTCCGCGGCGGACGCGATCGTTTCCACCAAAGACCGTCAAGGTAAACAGTGGAGCGTGGCCGAGGTCTTTCCGTGACGGCTCTTGGTGTACCGAATCGAGTCCTGCTTTTCGGCTCGAACGGCCAGTTGGGGACGGAGTTGCGTGGGCTGCTTGAGAACACCTGCGAACTCCATGCATTGACTCGGGACCAGGCTGATTTTTCCCAGCCTGAACGGCTTCGCGGCATCGTGGCAGATCTGAGGCCGGCGGTCATTCTTAACCCTGCCGCCTACACGGCGGTCGACAAGGCTGAGTCGGAGCCTGAGTTGGCAGCGCTAGTGAACGCGAAGAGCCCTGCCGCGCTTGCCGAAGAAGCTGCTCGCTATGGAGGATTGCTGATTCACTATTCGACGGATTACGTCTTTGACGGATCAAAGTCGAGCCCGTGGGTCGAAGATGATCCGACGGGGCCCCTGAACGTCTACGGCAGCACGAAACTAGCGGGTGATCAGGCGATCACCGCGGTCGGCGGATCGTATCTAATCTTTCGCACGAGCTGGGTCTTCGCGCCCCACGGCAAGAACTTCTTGCTGACGATCCTGCGATTGGCCAGGGAGCGCGATCGCTTGACCATCGTCGCCGACCAATACGGAGCTCCGACATCGGCGCACGCGATTGCATCGGGAACACTCAAGGTCCTTGACCACCTGCGCGGCCGGGAGAAGGAGCCGCCCACATCCTGGGCAGGCGTTTATCACATGACCTGTGCCGGTGAGACGAGCTGGCAAGGCTTTGCTCAGGCAATTGTGGACGAGGCTGCTGCGGCGGACCTGCTCGGCGGCCGGCATCCCGAGGTCGCGCCGATACCCAGCGCTCAATATCCGACCCCGGCGAGACGTCCCGCGAATTCCGTGCTCGACAGCGGCAAGCTGTTGCGCCAGTTCGGAGTCTATTTACCCCATTGGCGCGAGGCGCTTCGCCATGCCATGCTGGAGCTAAGCTCATCAAAAGTTGTAGGGGTGCCGGCGGCGCACCGATCGGCTGAGATTTCCCGGACTTAACATAGAAGGACGCCGGCGTCGACGACCAAGCCTGCGCGGAGGATGAGTGCCATATCTTGTAACCGGCGCAGCCGGATTTATTGGCTTCCACACTTGCCGTAAACTGCTCGATCGCGGAGAATCCGTCGTCGGCGTCGATGTCGTCAACGACTACTACGATCCGGCGTTGAAGGAAGCCCGGCTCGCGATACTTTACGAATATCCTCGTTTTTCTCTTCATCGAGCCGACATTGCGGACCGTGCCGCAATGGAAAAGATTGCGGCGTGGCATCCCTATGTCACCCGGATCATCCACCTGGCTGCCCAGGCGGGTGTGCGCTATTCGCTCGTCAATCCTTATAGCTACACGCGGTCGAATATCGAAGGGCAATTGGTGATGCTCGAGATCGCCCGTCACTTGCCGCGCTGCGAACACTTCGTCTATGCGAGTTCCTCTTCCGTTTACGGCTCCAATGAGACGCTCCCGTTTTCCGTGGAGGACCGCGTCGATCATCCCGTCTCGCTCTACGCGGCCACCAAGAAGGCCGGGGAACTGATGGCTCACTGTTACAGCCACCTGTACAGCATCCCCAGTACGGGCCTTCGCTTCTTCACGGTCTATGGTCCGTGGGGGCGACCCGACATGGCGGCGTTTCTCTTTGTGAAAGCAATCCTCGCCGGCCAACCCATCACCGTCTTCAATCATGGGGATATGCGGCGTGACTTTACCTTCGTCGACGATATCGTCGACGGAGTGGTGGCAGTCGCAGACAAACAACCCTCAGGACCCGGAGTTCCGGCGAAAGTCTACAACATCGGAAACCATCGCTCCGAGCCGCTGACAAGATTCATCGCGTTGATCGAAGATGCGTTAGGGATGAAGGCGCAGATCGACTACGAGCCTATGCAACCAGGGGACGTTAAAGAGACCTTCGCCGATGTCCAACCTCTGATCGACGACTTTGGGTTTCGTCCGAAGACCTCCATCGACGAGGGTATTCCGCAATTTGTGAAGTGGTACCGCGAATTTTACCGGGTCTAGCTCGTAGCGCTCCGAACAAGTCGAATCGATTGGGAAGCCTATTCGATATCGGGATGCTTGATCCACGAGAAGTGGCGTCCCAGAATCCCCTTTATGATCCAACGATCGGTCGCGGCGGTCGGCCCGATACCGGCTCCGATATTGATCTCCCACTTCGGTGAGACATTGAGGTCGGTCACCACGAAGATCTGCTGCTCTTGATTGTGCAGCGATGCGAAGTTGCCGATCTCGCCATAGTCGCCGTAGTATTCAATTCCGCCGCTCACCACTTTCGTGAAGTCGTAGGACACCTTGACCGCCGGGGCAAACTGCCAGCCCTGATTAACGTCCGGGCCGTGGAGGGTGCGCTCAAAGGCCGGATTCACGGCGAAGTACCACCGACCCGCCGACTTGTCGAAGATCGGCCGAATCTCCCACGTCCATGTATCGGGCGAATACTCTGGACGCTGATAGCCGACCTCGGTCGACAGGCTCACGCCCAGCGGCCAGTGCCATGAATCCGGCACACGCACGCGTGGCCGAATATGGTCGCCGACCCACTGCCAGCCGTGGCCATCCTGAATGCTGGAGAAAACGTAAAAGCCCACTTCCGACCAGTCGTTGATGCCCTGGGTGATCTCGAGCGTCTCGTGCTCCTGATGATTGGTCGGGTAGACGCCGTCGATCATCTCCTTCTCGCCGTCAATGGTGAAGTTCGAATGCAGCTCAAACATCGTCGTCTTTGCCTCGACTGTAGGAGCACCGTAGACCTGGATCTCGTAGTTGCCCTGAGCGTGCAGAGGAACGACGCTAAAGAGTCCGAGGGCCATGAGGATTGGCGCGCAGCGAATCGCATCCCGGACTCGTCGTTTCCTCATAAAGGTCGACCAACTCCTCACGCGTAGCGTAAGAGCATCATGAAGCCGGCGTCCATGTGGTTCTGCTGATGGCAGTGAAAGAGCGTCAAGCCAGGGTGGTCTGCAGTGAACTCGACGTCGACCTGGCTTTGCGCCGGAACCAGCACCACATCTTTGATGACGCCGTGCGTCTCGGGTTTCGCGGGCAGGCTGCGAATTTCGAAACTATGCCGATGAAGATGAACCGGGTGATCGTCGGTGCTGTGATTGAGGAACTGGAGCCGATAGCGCTGGCCCTGCTTCAACGTGACGGTTTCTGTGTCAGGGTAGGATTTGCCGTTGATCATCCAGTGATCGACGGCGCCGCGGCCGGCAAATTTAGATTCAAAAATCAGAGGAACGTTAGTTACAGGCGCGCCGCCAGCTGGCGCTGAAGCCGTCGCCGCGAACTGGTGATAATCCCAATCGAGCGAAAGCGGTTGCTGCCACACAGGCTTGCCGCCGCTTCCCGCATACTCGACGACGATGCCCATGCCCGCCGCCTGAATGTGTTTGCGCACCTCACCCAGCACCCACACGCCGGGATTGTTCATCTCGACGAGGGCGCAAACCCGCTCGGCCGGAGCCAGTCTCAGCATCGAGACAGATTGCGGCTGCGGGACCGGATTGCCGTCCAACGCGATCACGCGAAACTGATGCCCTGAAAATGAAAGCCAATGTACCTCCGTCGGGCTCGAGTTCAGGATGTGCAGCAGCACATGCTGGCCTTGCTTTACCCGCAGCGGTTCGCCGTAGCCAAGCACTTTTCCATTGATGGTCGAGAAATCATAAGCTGGGTTCATCGACCCATCGCCGCTGCTCATCAGCTGGCCGTCCCAGTCATGCAGTGCAAGGAAGAATTCCTGGTCGTAACGCGCGGGATTCTCGCGCGGCTCGATCGGCAGGAATCCATGCTGGCCGGTGTATTGGCCCTTTTTGAGATCGGTGCCCGCAAAAACGTGGGTATGGTACCAGCGAAAGCCTGATGGACGAGGAGTGTAAGTGTACCGCGTCGTGGCGCCCGGCGCGATCGCCGGCGTACCCTCTTCGATCGCGCCATCGACATCGACGGGCAGGAACAACCCATGCCAGTGGACGATCTCCTCGCCGCCGGTATGGTTGGTCACGTCGATCGTGACCGGATGTCCCTCCTTGAAGCGCAAAAGCGGTCCCGGCACCTGCTGGTTATAGGCGATTGTCTTGATGGAATGCTTCGCGGAAATCTGAAGCGAATACGGCGCGATGTCGAGAGAGTAGTCGGCAGCAACGGCGCCAAGCGCAGTAGCTGGGATGGCCGCCGAAACGGCTGCCGCGCCACCCAGCTTGAGAGCCTGCCGCCGCGAAAGCATCTTGCCTCGATGCTAGCAGTTTAAGGTGAACAAACCGTCACCATAGGAAGGGGAACTGTCTACTTCGCAGCTAACTGCGTCGACGAAACATAGCTCTTCACATGGACCAACTCGGGACGCGAAGACTCCGCGCCGTTGTCGGTCGACTTGAGCAGCGCGGCATAGAACTGCTGCGCCTTCGCCTTATCGCCCGCTTCTTCCGCCGCGAGCCCAGCGTGGTAGAGGCCGTTGAAGCGGTTGGGGCTGAACTTCAGCGAAATCTCATACTCTGCGAGCGCCTCTTGCGGGCGGTGAAGCTCCAGCAGCATGTCGGCCAGCATCTCGCGCGCGGGGATATCGACCTCGGCCTGGCCAACCTTGTCCTGCAGGTCGGCGGCCTCGCGCATGTGCTTCAGCGCCGCGTCGTCCATCCCTTTCGCATAATGGACCCATGCCACCATCTCATCGCGTTCGATCTGCGGGAACGTCCCCTCGGCCATATAGGCACGTTTGCCCTTCTTGACCTCTTCGATGAGAGCGTCATATTTCGCAAGGTCAGCGCTTGCCTGTGCCGCGTCGCGCAGGTGCCCCGCCCCCACGGTGCGCGCCCAATAAGTCATCGTTGCGATCTCAGGAGTCGCGCCCGGAGCCGGCTCCAATGAGGCCGCCGTCTTCCAGTCCCGCATTTCCAGCGCGTAGAAAGTCGGCAGCTTGGCGCGATAGTAGGGCACCATGCCTTCCATGTGATTGTTCGCCATGTTGGGCATTGTCTCGATCCGCGTGAGCACAGCGGAGAGGTTGTTGATCGCCTCTTTAGAGTGCGCGTCCTGCCCGCTCTGGATGTAGGCGTAAGTCACGAAGTCGTAGGAGTGCGGCTCGTCCATGATTCCGCCCTCGCCATGCTTCTCAGCATTCTCCGACGCCGCAATCGAAGCGAGCTGAGACGTAATGTCCTGCGGCCACATGCCGAGCCGGGCGTAAATGTGTCCGGGCATGTGGACGGCGTGTGCACCGGCCGGCGCGATCTCGCCGTAGTGATCGGAAGCCGCCAGGCCTTCGGAAGCCATCGCGGGATTATCGCAGGAGTGAATGATGTAGTGGACCACACCAGGGTTATCGGGATACTTCGCAAACAGAGGCACGAGCACCGCCATCGCCTTGCGTTGCGAGCTCAGCCCGGTGTCATCCAGAGGCTCCGCCGCCAGGAGTGAGAGCGCATAGAAGGCGCCAGAGTCGACGTCAGGATATTGCTCGTAAAGCTTGCCCATCGCGGTCGAATAAGCATCGATGCGGGCCTGGAAATCCTCTTTGCCGGGCTTGAAGAAGTCGCTCAGCGCCGCGATATATGCCCGTTCGCGCTCAGTCTTCGCCGGCGGAGTCTGCGCCTTCTGCATCTCCGCCCACGCGCTCTTCATGGTGGAGTCGCCCGGGCGGTTCCAGATCTGATGAAACTCGCTCATCGCCACTCCCCAGTGCGCCATCGCGCATGTGGGGTCAGCCTTGACGATCGCCTCAAACTGCCGCTGCGCCTCCGAATACCAGAAATCATGCAGCAGCGCCACGCCGCGGTTGAAGGGCGCCTGCGTCGATGGCAAACAGGAGACGGGAAACGAGACCACGCCAAGCTTTTCCGAAAGAGCATCGGCGGGTGGCATCGGATGGTCCATCGACATCTGGGTCACGGCAGGCAACGCAGTCAGGGTGAGCAGGGAAAGCGCAAGTATCTTCATCGCCGTCGATTATAAGTCTCAAGACTATCTTCTGACCAAGGTCTCCCCGTCGCGTCGGCCTCCCGATCCAGGCATTAGCCCTCGCTTGTGAGTTAGCGCGCCAACCCGGTACCCTGCCGATATGCTCAGACCTCAAACTTTTGTGTGTGCCTTGATCGCGGTGGCCGCATTTGCCAGTTCGGCGCCGTCTGCCTGCCTTGCCCAAACCGCCGAAAGCCATCCCTCCTCTCACGCCACACCGCACTCCATGACCCTCGACGATCTCGACCAGCTCAAAGACGTCGACGACCCGCGCGTCTCTCCCGACGGCAAATGGGTCGCCTATACGGTCGAAGCCAACGACAAGGAAAGCGACAGCGGCATCGCCGATCTGTGGATGGTGAGCTGGGACGGCTCGCAGGATATTCGTCTGACATGGAACTACGACGCCTCAGTCTCCGAGCCGCGCTGGAGCCCCGATGGCCGATACCTCGCGTTTCTCTCCGACCGCGAAGGAGCGCCAAAAGTCGAGGGATCGCAAGTCTGGCTGCTGGACCGACGTGGCGGCGAAGCGCATCAGTTGACCGCCATCAAGGACAAACTTGACGCCTATGAATGGTCACCCGATTCGAAGAAGCTGCTGCTCACCATCACCGAAATCCCCGAGGCGAAGAAGGAAAAAGTCAAAGACAAGAAAGCCAAAAGCCCATCTGACGAGGACTCCGACGATGAAGATGAAGACAAGCCTAAACCCATCGTCATCAACCGCTATCACTTCAAGCAGGATGTCGAGGGATATCTCTCGACTGATAGCCGTCCGTCGCTACTCTATCTTTACGACATTGAGAGTAAGAAGCTCGACAGAGTTACTACCGACAAGAAGTTCGATGAGCAGGAGGCCTCGTGGTCGCCCGACGGCAGCCAGATCGTCTATGTCAGCAACCACGACGCGGACCCCGATCGCAGCCCCAATACCGACGTCTTCGTCGTCGCAGCGCGGCCAAATTCCAAGCCACGGCAACTGAGCACGACGCCGGGCAACGATGGCGGCCATCCCGCGTGGAGCCCCGACGGCAAACTGATCGCCTACATCCACGGCAGCGAACCTAAGCTTGACGAATACAACCGCCGCCAGCTCGCCATTGTCCCCGCCTCCGGAGGCGAGACGCGAATTCTCACGGCAAACTTCGACCGCTCCGTCGCCGAGCCGATCTTCTCACCAGATGGCCAGTCAATCACCGTGCTCGTCGACGACGACCGTTCGCTCTATCCCGCTGTGGTTTCGCTTCAAGACGGCAGCGTGAGGAGGCTCATTGACTCGCCTGGTCTGGTCGATAAGGCCGACCGGCAGGGAAGTCATCTTGCCATCACCTGGACGACCGACGCCGCGCCGCTTGAGGTCTTTGCTCTCGAAGACGGCAAACTGCGCAAGCTCTCCAGCCAGAACGACGCGCTGATCGCCAGCCTGAAACTCACGCCGACGCGCGATCTGCAGGCGACCAGTCCCGACGGCACCGATGTCCACGGCTTACTGACCCTCCCCATTGGCTACTCATCTGGGAAAAAGTATCCAATGCTGTTACGAATTCACGGCGGCCCCGACTGGCAGGACTACCACGAGTTCGAACCGGAGCGGCAACTCTTCGCTGCCAAGGGTTACGCTGTCCTCAATGTGAACTACCGCGGCAGCAGCGGACGCGATACCGCCTACCAGCAGGCGATCTTTCGCGATTGGGGTAATAAGGAGGTCGTTGACCTGCTCGCTTCCGTCGACGAGGCCATCAAGGAGGGAGTAGCGGACCCCGATAAGCTCGGAGTTGGCGGCTGGAGCTACGGCGGCATTCTCACCGACTACACCATCGCGACGACCACCCGCTTCAAGGCGGCCGTCAGCGGCGCGGGCATGGGCAATCCATTCGGGCTCTACGGCATCGATGAGTACATCCTGCAATATGAACAGGAGCTCGACCCACCGTGGAAGAACCCTGACCTTTACGTCAAGCTCGGCTACCCATTTCTACACGCAGACCGCATCAAGACACCGACGCTCTTCATGGGGGGCGATGCGGATTTCAACGTCCCGATCACCGGCGGCGAACAGATGTATCAGGCGCTGCGCAGCCTCAATGTGCCGACGGAGCTGGTCATCTATCCCGGCGAATTTCACGAGTTCAGCCGGCCAAGCTTTATCCGCGACCGCTACCAGCGATACTTTGACTGGTACGGAAAGTATCTGATGCCGAAAGCGGCAAAATAGGACGTTTTTAGCCCGGGGAACGGGTCAGACGGTAGTAGTACAGTTTCCGGATTACCCGTTTATCCGACCGCGATCGATGAAGACTAGTCTGCCGATGAGACACTTCTCCGCGTAGGGGCGACTACACGTCAGAGTGGAAGGCGTGCAGGCTCGGCCTAACTCCGGCTCCGGAATGTGGCGACACCGGATCAGAATTCAACTCTCGCGGCTAGCTTTCAGAGAAGCTTCGAATTTCTTAGCGTTGAACACTGAGTCAACAATGAGCGGAAGCCCACTATGTTTGGTGACCGAACTTGATTCGAGGTCGACAACCCAAGAGAGCGCGTAGACCTTCTTCCAGAAATACGACTCTCTCAGATTATCTTTTTCTCCAACACAAAAGCGTTTTGCATCCTCCGCATGGGTGAATAGCCACAGAAAAATGCCAGTCACGGACATTTTTACGCTTCCAAGCCCCGCCTTCATCGACGATGTCAGAGAGCGACAGTCCAAGATTCGCTGACCGAATACACTAAAGGCCGATGCCCGCGTTTCCGGGGAAAGCGACTCCGCCAATTTGACGCCGACAAACACCGGCTGAGAGTAACAATACCGAAACGCCACTACATCCAGGTCTTGCCCAACACGCAGAAGTGCATCTTTCAATTCACCTTCATTGAAGCCGAGCTCCTGCATGGAAGGTCTGAAGTGGAAATGACTGGAAGGCAGCTTGAGATCGAAGGACGATTCGGTGACCGGTACTGCAACCTTCGTCGCGATGTTGCACCAGAACAGAGTCTCACGCATTAGGTTGCTTGTCGCGGCCTCATCAGCTGCACGTCTACGCTCATCGAAGTCATTGGCAGAAAAGAGGAACCCGCTTTCGGCAAGTGCTCTGACCACTTTCTCGAGGTGATTGGACGCTACATCGCTCATTAGCATTCCCGTTAGTCTAAGGCGCGCATTCGTGCATGCAGCGGACTAACGGCGGGCTGGTGCATACGCGAGAATGACGTGACTTTTTTGAGATCCACGCGATTTTAGCATACGCGGTTCTTGACCTTGCCCAGGAGTGAAGTTGCAGCGAAACGTTCATTCGGCAGAAGTGATGCAACGAATCGCTAGCCGTTAGTCGGCAGACCGGAAACCGCATCACTACCGGTTCGCCAAACATCTTGTAGTCAATTCGCTAACCCGGTACTCTAGCGGACATGCTTCGTTCCAGGATGCTCTGTCATGCGGCCATCGCCGCTTCCGTTTTCACTTGGTCTGCCATCGCCCAAACAACGCCGCCTCCAGCCGCACCGGCGACGGCCTCCACGCCGGCGGCTACAAAGACCGGGCCGCACCCGCTGAATCTCGACGATCTGGACCACTTGCTCAGTGTTGGCTCGCCGCAGGTCTCCCCCGACGGCAAATGGGTGTTGTATACGGTGAGCCGGATCGACACCACCGCCGACAAGCGCATCACCGATCTGTGGATGGTGAGTTGGGACGGCACCCAGGACGTTCGCCTCACCTACGGAATCGATACCTCCGCAAGCAACCCACGCTGGAGTCCCGACGGGAAGTACATCTCGTTTATGGCCGACCGTCCCGGCGCTCCAAAGGTGAAAGGCAGCCAGGTGTGGGTGCTCGACCGCCGCGGCGGAGAAGCTCGCCAATTGACCGAAGTAAAGGGAAATCTCTCCGCCTACGAATGGTCACCCGACTCGAAGCGTCTTCTGCTCACCATTGCCGAAGACGTCGAAGCCGAAGCCAGAGAAAAAGAGGGCAAGGACGACAAAGACAAGGAGAAGCCGAAGCCCATCGTCATTGACCGCTATCGTTTCAAGAAGGACATCGATGGCTACATCTCGACCAACAGCCGCCCCGACCTGCTCTATCTCTATGACATCGAGAGTAAAAAGCTCGACAAGCTGACCACCGACAAGACCTTCCAGGAAGCCGACGCCGTCTGGTCGCCCGATGGCGCGCAGATTGCCTTCATTAGCAACCACGATCCTGACCCCGACCGGACGATCAATACCGATGTGTTTGTCGTCGCCGCCGCGCCAAATTCCACCGCACGCAAGCTCACAACCTTCCCCGGCCCTGACGAAGGGCCCCCTGCCTGGAGCCCTGACAGCAAGCTCATTGCCTACATCCACGGCAGCGAGCCGAAGTATGAGGAGTACAGCCGCAGAGATCTCGACGTTGTGCCTGCCGCCGGTGGCGATTCGCGTAATCTCACCGCCAAATTTGACCGCCCCGTCGGCGACCCTATCTTTGCGCCTGACGGGCAATCGATCACCGTTCTCGCAGTCGATGACCGCTCCATGTATCCGGCATCCGTCTCGCTCAGTGACGGCAGCGTGAAACAGCTGATCGAGAAGCCCGGTTCCACTTTCGCCCAGGATCAGAAGGTCAGCCACACGGCGGTGCTTTGGACCACCGATAACGCGCCGGGCGAGATGTATGCGCTGGACGGCGACGCGCTCCGCAAGCTGACCTCGCATAACGATGCCTGGGTTGCGCAACTGCAGCTCGGCGAGACCCGAGACCTGCAGGCGACGACGGCAGACGGTGCCGATGTTCACGCGCTGCTCACGCTGCCGGTCGGCTACGTCGCAGGCAACAAATATCCGATGCTGCTGCGAATCCACGGAGGCCCCAGTGGCCAGGACGGTCACAGCTTCACGCCGGAGCGGCAACTCTTCGCCGGTAAGGGCTACGCGGTGCTTAATGTGAACTACCGCGGCAGCAACGGCCGCGACACCGCCTACCAGCAGGCGATCTTCGCCAATTGGGGACAAAAGGAGGTCGTCGACCTGCTCGCCTGCGTCGACGAAGCGGTCAAGCAGGGGGTCGCCGACCCTGACCGCCTCGGCGTCGGCGGCTGGAGCTATGGCGGCATCCTCACCGACTACACGATTGCGACCACGACGCGCTTCAAGGCCGCGATCAGCGGCGCTGGCATGGGCAATCCCTTCGGCTTCTACGGCGTCGATATGTACATCTTCCAGTGGGACAACGAGCTCGGGCCGCCATGGAAGAATCCGGAAAACTACATCAAACTCGGCTACCCATTCCTCCACGCCGACCGCATCAAGACGCCCACCCTCTTCATGGGCGGCGACAAGGATTTCAACGTGCCGATCAACGGCGGCGAGCAGATGTACCAGGCACTCCGCAGCCTCGACATACCGACGGAGCTAGTGATCTATCCGGGGCAATTCCACGGATTTACGCGGCCCAGCTTCATTCGCGACCGGTACGAAAGATATTTTGCCTGGTACGACAAATACCTGATGCCGAAGCCTGCGGGAAAGTAGGCAATCAGCAGCTATGGAAGAGAAAGGACAAGTCTCGAAAAGAGTCTGGCAATTAGGATATGGGCTGTCCGGTCTCGCCGGTATCAGTTATGTCGCGCTGACTTATGGAATGTCTCCGCAAGAGAGCGTGCTGCATCGAAGTAACCCCATCCAAGTCTGGTTGGGCTGGTGGGCCTCGCCCTATCCGAATATCCTGACCGCATTCCTTGGAGTGGTAGCTATATCCGTGGCACTCCTCTTTAATTTCAGAAAGTTTTCCGGCTGGAGAGCCGCGATCCTTTTTTTCTTACTCGGGGCTTGCTTCGCTACGTTGGTCTTTTCTATTTTGGCATTGAACACGCGGAGCTAAGACGAGGGGGCCGGGGGTGAAGCATCCGATGAGTCGCGCCAAAATGCTAACCTGATGAGAGAAGCAATCACCAGGCATGACCAGAGTTTCACCCGCACCCCTCATCAAATCCGCTCTCGATTCGGACCCCGCGCTCACCCCCGGCAGCCGCTTCGTGCGCGCCTGCCTGCGCCGTCCGGTCGACCGCACGCCGGTGTGGTTTCTGCGCCAGGCGGGCCGCTATATGCCGGAGTACCAGGCCGTCCGCAAGCACCACACCCTGCTCGAGATCTGCAAGCAGCCCAAACTCGCCGCCGAGGTCACCATCACCGCTGCGGAGAAGCTCGATGTCGACGCCGCGATCATCTTTGCCGACCTGCTGCTTCCCTTCGAATGCATGGGACTGCCCTTCGAGTTTCAGGCAGGAGAAGGCCCGGTGGTTCATCATCCGGTTCGCACGCTCGCCGACATTCAGCGCCTGCGTACCGACCGCGCCTCCGAATTAAGCTACGTCGCCGAGGCCATCGAGCGCGTCGTCGCCCACTTCAAAGACCGCCTCGGCATCATCGGCTTTTGTGGAGCACCGTTCACCCTCGCCAGCTACATGATCGAGGGCGGAGGTTCGCGCAACTACATCCACACCAAGACGTTGATGTACCGCCAGGCCGCCGCATGGCGGATGCTGCTCGACAAGCTCATCGTCGTCCTCCGTGAGTACGCCGCCCAGCAAGTCGCCGCTGGCGCCGACGTGATCCAGATATTCGATAGCTGGGCAGGCGCCCTGAGCGTCGCTGACTACCGCGACTTCATACTGCCCGCGACCGAGGTCCTCGTCCGCGAAGTCCAGTCGCTCGGCGTTCCCGTCATCTATTTCGGAGTCGACACTGCCAGCCTGCTCCCCGCCATGCGCGAGACCGGAGCCGACGTTCTCGGCCTCGACTGGCGCGTGCCGCTCGACGAAGGCTGGCGCTCGCTCGACTACGCTTGCGCGGTGCAGGGCAACCTCGACCCGATTACTCTTTTTGCCGAGCCGGAATTGATTCGGAAGCGGGTGCATCAGATTCTCGCGCAAGCCGCCAATCGTCCCGGACACATTTTCAACCTGGGCCACGGCATAGTTCCCGAAACTCCGGTCGAAAATGTGCAAGCGGTGGTCAAGTTCGTGCGCGAATACTCGCACCAGTCACCCATCCCATCCCCTCTTTTGGGAGGTGCTCGTGGCTGATCGCTATCCCGAAAAGACAGCGGTGCTGCTGCTCGCACACGGCACGCCGGAGACGCTCGACGATATCCCCGCCTACCTCCGCAACGTGGTCAGCGGACGCCCCATGCCCGACCACGTCGTCGAAGAGATTCGCCATCGCTATGCGATGATCGGCAAGAGTCCGTTGACCGAAATCACGATGTTGCAAGGTCAGTTGCTATCAGAGAAGATCGGCCTGCCCGTCTACGTCGGCATGCGCAACTGGAAGCCGTACATCGCCGACGTCGTAAAGCAGATGCGGGCCGATCGCGTTACTTCGGCCGCCGCCATCTGCCTCGCGCCGCAGAACTCGCGCACCAGCGTCGGGCTCTACCGCCGCGCCGCTTTCGCCGAAGCTGGCGACTCTATCCAGATCGAGTTTGTCGAGGGCTGGGCCGACCATCCGCTGCTGGCGAAGGCCTTCGCCGACAAGCTGATTCCGCTCCGCAAGCAGCTCTCCGAAGAGACCGGCGCCGAAGTCCCTGTTCTCTTCACCGCCCACAGCGTGCCTTGCCGGACCATCCAGACGCCGGTGCCGGCGAATCCAGGCGCAACGCCAGCCGAACGCGAAAAGATCTTCTGGCCGGTCGCCGACCCCGCAATTCCCGACCCCTACGCGGTCGACGCCAAGAATACCGCCCGCCTTGTCGCCGAGCGGGCCGGACTCGAAGACTCGCAGTGGTTCTTCGCCTTTCAAAGCCAGGGGCAATCCGGAGGCCCATGGATCGGCCCTACCGTCGAAGACACGTTGACAACGATGAGCCAGCAGGGCCACAAGGCGGTGATCGTCCAGACGATCGGCTTCCTCTGCGACCACGTCGAAATCCTCTATGACATCGACATCTCTTTCCGTGAGTTCGCCCGCGGACTCGGCATGAGACTCCATCGGACGGAGTCGCTCAACGGCTCGTCAATCCTCACCGAGGCTCTCGCCTATCTCAGCGGTCAGGCGCTCCATCGCCTGGCCGAACGACTCGCCACGAATCCACACCCAGTCGCCGCGGTCAGCTGATGCCGCGCATCGCCATCATCGGAGGCGGTCTTAGCGGAGTTTCCACCGCATACGAACTCGCCCGGCGCGGCCACACGAACTTTGTTCTCTACGAAGCGACGTCGCGCCTCGGCGGCATTGTCGAAACCCAGAGGCAAGACGGCTTCGTCATCGAGTGCGGCGCTGACTCCTGGGTCACCGAAAAGCCCTGGGCTCGGGAACTCGCCATCGAACTCGGCCTCGAAGACGAGATCATCCCCTCAAACGATGCTCATCGCCGCACCTATTTGCTCGTAGCCGGAAAGCTCGTCCCGATGCCCGAGGGCATGAGAATGATGGTGCCTACCGATCTTGAGGCGATCGCGACGTCGCCCCTGTTCAGCGAAAGCGTTCGGCAAGCCTACCGCGAAGAACCATCTCGCGCGGAGGAACTGAAGGCTTGTGCCGCGTCTCGACCTTCGGATTGGGACGAGTCGGTGGCAAGCTTCGTTCAAAGGCATTTCGGCAGCGAAATCGCCGAAAAGATCGCCGGGCCCTTGCTCGCCGGCGTCTTCGGCGGAAACATCCGCAAGCTCAGCGCCCATGCGGTCATGGCCAACTTCGTCAAAATGGAACGCAAGCACGGCAGCCTCATTCTGGCGCTGCAACGGCAGTCTCGCAATGAGAAGAGCCAGTCTGTCTTCACTTCGCTCAAGAGCGGTCTTCAGAGCCTGATAGATCGGATGTCGGCAGTCATTCCAACTTCGGTCATCCGGCTGAACGAAGAGGTCAAGACCCTAAAGCCGAAGGCAGGTAAGTGGGGGGTCACGACCGCCTCACATTCCGCCATCTTCGATCAAGTTGTCGTGGCTACTCCAGTGCACATAGCTCGGGAACTTGTCGCGCCGTGGAACCAGGAGCTGCAGTCACTGCTCGATATGGAGGCGACTTCGGCAGTCGTCGCCGCCTTCGCCTTCGATCGGGATCAATCCGCAAGGATCACAATTCCCGAAGGCTTCGGCTTTCTTGTCCCGCAGCGCTTCGAATCAGCGTCCTCCGCGGCCGAGCTCCTCGCCTGCACCTTCGTCAACCAGAAGTTTTCCTATCGAGCCCCCGATGGCTGCATTCTGCTTCGCGCTTTCTTCGGGGGCAAATCTGCGCCGTCGCTGCTGGCCGAGCCCGACGAGTTCATCATCGATCTGGCGCGCCGCCATTTAGCCGCGGTGCTCGGTGACATACCCGAGTCGAGGGTTCAACTCGTCCGTCGCTGGCCATTGTCTCTGCCGCAATATGCTGTCGGACATCGCGCGCGCGTCGAGCGCGCCGAGGCCATCGTTAGCGAAATCCCCGGATTGCACCTGATCGGCAACGCTTTTCACGGAGTAGGCCTTCCCGATATGATCCGCCAGGGCCGAACCGCCGCCGCGGAACTGCTCGGATCTTAGACCGCCTTATAGGTTCAGATTTTCCCACTCAACTTTCGCAACCTCTTGTCCGTCTATGTGTTTGTAGAAACGAAGAGCGAACGGGAGGGAGACCATGCCGGAGTTCAAAAAACGCCTGTTGATTGCGTGCTCATGCCTGTTGCTCGGGTCCGTCGAGGTCCTCGTTCAGGTCTTCGGCCTCGTCCCAAGTCGCTAGCGCTCCGTTGCCGTCGACGACGGAAAATGGCGGGCCGGAGTACCGCAGGACTACGGCTTACCGCTGCCAAGCGGCTTGCGCGCGAAATAGTACAGCGAGAACGCAAGAAGGACAAACATCCCCACCGAGATCCAATCGTGAAAGAGAAAAGTCCTGGGGAACTTCACAGTGTCTACATGCCCTGACGCCGCCTCATAGAGCTTCAAGGCTACGCCCATCAATCCGACGATTCCTCCCGCAGCGATTAGACCGCTCGCATATAAAGAGCCAGGGCTGATCTCGCTTTCCGTATCGGTTCCGCCACCGGCTTTCGCGACCGCGCTGTCGACCATCCATCGCACAATGCCGCCGACGAAGATTGCGAGGGTGGTCGCGATCGAAAGGTAAGCTCCTACCGCGAACGACAGTGAACGAATGCCCAGCAGTTCTACTGCAATCACAAGAAAGACCCCAAGCAAGACAAGCCCCCAAGGTAGTTTTCTAGTGAGAATGCCATTGATGACCGTCGCCATCAGTCGCGCTTGCGGAGCGGCGGCCTTTTCGCTCCCGATCCCCTGCACCCATTGCACCTCGATGTGCTGCGTGGCCGGATTGTAAAGATATTTGCCGTCGGCCAGCTCCGGCGAGCCGAGCGCATTCAGAAGAACATAGCTGCTGCCTTGCAGCGCCGCTCCCGAGACTCCTGCGATCTGAAAAGACTTCCGGCTGAATGTCCCCTGGTCGCGAACTCCGGAATGCGGCGCGTTGATGTTCCAGGGTTGAGAAGTCGCGTAAAACTCCTCCAGCCCTTTATTCATCGCGTTCAAAGTAAATCCAATGACGACGGTTGAGACCACGACCCCAATCATCAGCGCCAGCTGCTGCTTCCACGGCGTTGCTCCGATAAGGAATCCGGTCTTCAAGTCCTGCGAAGTATCGCCGGAGTTCGAAGCTGCGATGCACACGACGCCCCCGATCGTGATCGCCAGCGCGCCAAATGCGGGCGCCGTCCAGCCTTGCGTCAGGAAGATCGCCGAGGTCGCCATGAGCGTCGCAATCGTCATTCCGGAGACCGGACTTGCCGAGCTGCCGATCAATCCCACAATTCGCGAGGACACAGTTACAAATAGAAATCCGAAGATGACCACCAGCAGGGAAGCGGCGAGATTCGCTCCAACACCCACCTGCGCTCCAGGCACCGGTTTGAAGGTCAGGAAGAAGAACATCATCGCTACCAGCAAGACCGATCCGCCGATCACCACGCTCATCGGCAGGTCCTGTTCCGTGCGGATTGTGGCCACCTTCGCGCCGCTCCCCTTCATGTTCTTGATGCCTGATCGAAGGGCGTTAAAGATTGTCGGCATCGTCTTCAGCAACGTAATCAATCCCGCTGCGGCAACGGCACCCGCGCCCATCGGCCGGATATATGTCGACCAGAGTTCGCTGGGCGACATCGCCGCGACCGGCTTCGTTGCCGGATACAGCGGCATCCCGTAATGCGACCCAAAGAAGTAAATCGCCGGCATCAGCACAAGCCACGAAAAGACCCCGCCGGCAAAGATCACCCCTGCCACGCGCGGCCCGATAATGTAGCCAACGCCCAGATATTCCGGAGTCACATCGGCGCGAATCGCCGCGCCTTTCAAAATATGCTGCGGCCCCAGGTCGGGCTGATAGTCGGGGGTTCCCGGCCACGCGCCGAAGAGGTTCTCATTCTGAAAGAGCGTATAGACTCCGCCCAGTCCCAGCCCAAAAAAGACGCGGCTCGCAAACGAGCCGCCCCGCTCGCCGGCCAGCAGCACATCGGCGCACGCCGTGCCCTCGGGATAGGTCAGGTTGCCATGCTCCTCCACAATCAACTGCCGCCGCAGTGGGATCATGAACAGCACGCCCAGCCAGCCACCGATCAGCGCCAGCAGAAATATTCGCGAGTATTCAAGATCGAAGCCCAGAAAGATCAACGCCGGCAAAGTAAAGATCACGCCCGAAGCGATCGACTGCCCCGCATTGCCGGTCGTCTGGACGATATTGTTCTCCAGAATGGAAGCCCGCCCCAACGCCCGCAGCACGCTGATCGATAGCACTGAGATCGGGATCGACGCGGCGACCGTCAACCCCGCCCGCAGCCCCACATACACCGTCACGGCGCCAAACAAAATCCCAAACAGCGACCCCAGCAGAATTGCGCGGACAGTAAACTCTGGCCGCGATTCAGTCGCCGGAATAAAGGGTTGAAATGTCGCGGGGCTTTCAGACACTCGTGGAACCTCCATGGTTGAGAAGCTTCATATTAGAGGATGATGAACAATTGTCGAATCCCAATCGGTTCGGTATGAAAAAATAACCCATCCATGAAAGCAATCCTCGCCGCCCTCATCCTCACCGCCCTCGCCACCCCCTCCGTCGCGCAAAAGCGCTTAGTCCTCATCGACCAGGACGGCTCCGGCCCCGGCGGCTCCAACCAGATGGCGATGATGGTCTTCCTCCAATCGCTCAACGTCGACGTGCTCGGCATCACCATCGTCACCGGCAATGCCTGGCGCGATGAAGAGGTGCAGCACACCCTCCGCATGCTCGAGATCATTGGCCGCACCGATGTTCCCGTCGTGACCGGCGCCGTCTTCCCGCTCGTTCGCAACGAGCAGGAGACGCGCCTCGCCACCGCCCTCTACGGCAAAGTCACCTGGCTCGGCGCCTGGGGACAAGGCCCGACCACCCTCACCCCGACCGCCAACGGAATGGTCCCCACGGTCGTCGCCAATCCCTCAATCCCGCCGTCGAACCCCGACAACCCCTACTTCGTGCCGCCGATGCCCGAGGGCGCCCCCCACACCAGGCCGCTCGACGAAGACGCCGCCCACTTCCTCATTCGCCAGGTGCACGCCCACCCCCACCAGGTCACGATCTTTGCCGGAGGCCCACTCACTAACATCGCGCTCGCCATCTCGATCGACCCGCACTTCGCCGAGCTCACTCAGGGCATCCTCATCATGGGCGGCAGCCTCGATCCGCAGACCAGCGATCCCGAATTCTCCGCCACTCCTCGCCACGAATTCAATTTCTGGTTCGACCCCGAGGCCGCGCACATCACCCTCCGCGCCCCGTGGTCGCGCATCGATGTAACGACCGTCGATATTTCGATCAAGGCAATGTTCACCCAGGCGATGCTCGATGAAATCGCCAAGTCGCCCAACCCCGCCGCGCAATACATCGCAAAGTATTCGCAGGACCGCTACTACCTATGGGACGAGCTCACCGCCTGCGCCTGGCTCGACCCCACCATCATCACCGCCGAACGCCAGCTCTACATGGACGTCGACATCAGCCACGGCCCCACTTACGGAGACACGCTCACCTGGACAAAAGAGCTCAAGCCGCAGACTGAGCTAAGGCTCGTCCACGCACAAACCGACCTCGACCTGCCAAAGTTTTCAAAGAAGTTTATCGAACTAATGTCCGCGCCAACTCCGAAGTAAGTGCGCTACGACTCCGAGTGCTCAGGTGACACCAATCGCGCGCTATAAAAGAAATTTGTCATCCTGAGCGAAGCACGAAGTGCGAAGTCGAAGGATCTGCAGTTTGATTGAAAGACGCGCTGCAGGCGCATCCATTCACCTCACAGTCTCCTGCTTCGCCAACTCCGCCTCAAACGCCGACTCCCGCTCCGACACCGCCGTCTTATACCCATCCTGATCAATCCACACACTCTCACCCGCGCCAGCCTTGGCCCGTGCCAGCTTCCCCAGCATGTCGAAATACTGTCCATGCGCGCCCAAAAAAATATCGCAAGGCAAGCTCTTCAGCGTAACAAAAGTCTTCTGATAGTCAGCAGCAATCCCTGGATAAGAAGCAAGCTGTCCCGGCTTGCCATTCTTTGCTTGGCTGGTCCACCAGCCGAAACCCCGGATTCACATTCCAGCTACCCACAATCACCACGTCCCGCAGCTTGCCCTCATCCATCACCCGCATCGTCCACGTCGTGCACCCGCGTGTATGCCCCGCTGTCTTGTGAGCCACCAGCACCACGCCGCCCAGCCGCACCTCGTCGCCATCGTGCAACACGCGATCGACCTTCGCCGCGGGATAGCGGTCGTTCGGGTAAGCGAAGTCCTTCGCGCCTCCGCTCTCGACCACCGCCACGTCCCCATCCATCACCATGTACTTGGCGCCCGTCATCTTCAGGATCGCCGCGCTCCCCGCGTCATGGTCCGAGTGCGCATGGCTGATCAGAAGAATCTTGATGTCGGTCATGCGAAAGCCCAGCTGCTCCACGCTCTTCTCAATCAGCGGCACCGAAGCCTCAAGGCTTGAGTTGATCAAAATATCGCCCTTCGGGGTCACCACCAGATACGAAGCCAGGTCCTTGCTGCCCACATAGTAGAGGTTGTCCGCAATCCGAAAAGGCGCAATCGGAGTCGTCCACTCCACAGGGTTCGCCGCCCCAGTGCGCGCAACAAGCACCCACAACCCAAAAACCAGCCAAACCCAAAACCGCTTCTTCGCCAGAGCAGTCATTAGACCGCATTGCCGCGAACGCGGCTCGGCATATTCAGTATGGCTGGACATATTTATCCGCTATATCAGTCGCCAAAGAAAACAACCCGGAGCTGTTGGTGGCCGGCGGGGAAATGTTTATCGCGACAGCTCCGTCTGCAGGTTCGGCTTTCGGGCAATTAAAGGTCCAAATCCAGGCCAGCGCCGAGGCATAAATAGACCAGATCAAGACGCACCTGCCGGTGTATGAGTGGTGCCGAGAGGTAAAGAGGAGCATCGCCGCCGCTCCCGTCAGGAAGATCAGGCGGGAAAGCTTGTTCGGCAACGCGAACCAGAGCAGGATGACGGCCGGCCAGAAGGTGCCTAACCCGTCGTAAGGCTGCATGCGCGGATTCATCATCTGGGCGCTTAGCCACACAAAACAAAACCACGCGATCGGCGACTGCTGCGCCACCGCGCTTCTGTCCGCCACTTGCCAGCAAACCAGGAGGAGAAAACCTGCCGTGCACGCCGCGACGAGCGGGAGAAATAGAGGCATGCGCTGCGATATCGAAAGATGGGTCGCCAGACCCGCAAAGGAATAGCCGGTATCCCCATTCAAGCGCAACTCGATGTTCAGAGAAACTAGATATTCATGAAAGAGCCTGGGAAGCAGCTTGGCCTGCGCGGCGTAAACCAGCAGGGTCGCCGCTACCGTCGCAGCTGCCGCCAGCAATTGTCGTCGCGCCACAAAAAAGGGCACGACAACCAGAACCAGGATGGGCCCTTTGATACATGCCGCCACGAACAAGACCACATAGAATGGCAGCCAGCTTCGCCCTCGGAAGGCCCTCCAGGCCACGAAAATCAGCACGCCACAAATCGGAATTCCGATATTGCCTGAAAGCAAATGGTGCCCTTGCTCGAAGTCGGGGAAAAAAAGCACGAGCGGAACGAGCGCCCAAGGCTCGACTTCCGCGAACCGGGCCATCTGAAAACCTGTCCACAAGAGCAGGCCAACTCCGGAAAGATAGAAAATTGCGTATCCAGTCTTCATCAGCGCGGGCGCCGCTGCGAGCCAATGGAAGACGATCAGAAATATCGGAGGATACACGTAAAAGTTCGCCAGCACTTGCGTGGCTGGGTTTTGGTCCCTGAGATAGGGGTCACCCCCCGCATGCCAATATTCCAGCGCGCGAACGTATAGGCCGGCATCCCAGGAGGTCGCGAATGGCCGGTTCGTCCAGTAAAAAATGCTCAGGCCCGCAATCGCGAATATCACTCCGAAGATCGCTAATGCAGGAGTCGCGACTCTGGGCGCCTTCGTTTCGGTCCCGGGCATGGCTAAGTGTAAATCTCCTTCATCGCGGCGGCGTATGGTGCATTGTCGCACACTGCTTCAAAGGGGACAGAGACTCCGCACAATCACCACATCCAGTGGCTTTCCCGCCCCCTTGCGCCCCCTCTTGCTTTTTTGGCACCCGAATCGTCCACGTCGTAAACCCGCGCAAAAACCAGCCAAACCCAAAACCGCTTCTTCGCCATAGCAGCCATTAGACCGCATCACGGCGAATACAGGCGCACCATCCCCGCGGCAGAATCATCTTCGACAAGAGGCGGTGTCTCCGAGCTTGCCTCCACAAAGGTGTCATCCTGAGCGACCAACGGGAGCGAAGGATCTGGGTTGTCCCGAATCGCCGCCCTCGAACAAAGGGACTATCCTCAAAACAAACAAGGAGGACACTCCACCGAACAAGAAGCCTCTGCACCAAGAACCAGACTCATGCGAGAGCCCTAACGCGCAAGCTTGGGAAGAATTCTTCGCCTTCGCACGAACAATCGATGTCCCAGAAGCTTTCATGGATGAACGCCCCATGAATATAATTCTCGGCGGAGCCGGAGTCTTCGACGAGATGATCGACGAGCGAGACGAAGGCCCGCCCAAAGCGAGATCCGCCAAACCTAAAGGTCTACGATCCCGAAATCCACGCGAATCCACAAAACCGGGTGCCCAGGTTCGCGTAGCTAACCTGGGTCTTTTGCCGCAAGCAAATTAAGTCGTCCCAAGAGAGTTTCATTTCTTCCACGAAGGAGCGATGCCGGCAGACAAAGAAGGGTCCCATTCCGTCGAGAATCCGCTAATATCGCTGTTGAATAAGAGTCCTGGATCAGGAGATAGTCCTTGCCAGCGAACGACTCGCCCGCCTTTATCAGTTACAGCCGTGACGACTCCGAGTTTGTGCTGCGACTCGCCGAAGACCTGAAGGCCGCCGGAGCAAGCGTGTGGCTGGATCAATTGGACATTGAAGCGGGCCAGGAATGGGACAGCGCTATTGAGAGCGCATTGATTCAGTCTCCGCGCATGTTGCTGATCCTATCTCCTTCTTCCGCTAAATCCAGTAGCGTCCGCAACGAAATCTCCTTCGCGCTCGATGAAAAGAAGATCATCATTCCCGTCTTGTATCAGGACTGCGCCGTTCCCCTGCAATTACGCCGGGTCCAGCATGTAGACTTCAGGGCCGACTACGCTCGCGGGCTCAGAGCGCTGCTTAAGTCTCTGGGTGTTCAACCGTCGCAACAACCCGGCATTCCGGAGCCAACAAACGAATCGAAAGCGGCTCATCCCAACTCCGCAGCGGATGAACTCCAAGAACAACCGAAGAGGCGGCAGCAAGGGGAGCATGGTTCAACCGAGGCAGAGGAGGCGCTAGGACCGCCGGCCGATGCTGACGAAGCGGCCAATTGGAGACCGAAACCACAGAATGACGATCCGCGGTCTAAACAAGCGCCCGCGCCTATAGTCATGCGTCAAGTTCTATTGGGCAAATGGTCTGCTCTCGAAATTGTAGTGGGGTGCTTCGGTCTGGCTATTCTTGTTGCCCTCTGCTGGGCTTGGTTTCGGTGAAGATTGCGTGCAAAGCAGCTCAGAGTTCTCAAAATGCAGCGCGACAAGCTAGGACTCAGCGGCTCTCGCCAGACTTCCCATTTCGGGAAAGCGAGCAAATCTTCGAAACAATTTCTGCTGCGAATCCTTGACACAGGAATAAACTAAGACCTACTCCAACAAGTCAAGATCGCCAGCTTTCAAAGCTGTTCTCGGCAGGCTTGTTGCGAGGCCGACGCGACGTTGCTGTAACATTAACATTCTAGAGATTTTGGAGAGCGAGTTATGAAGGATCAATATCTTAGCCTGGTATCTTCCAACCTAACTCAATTAAATTCAAGATAATACCGGAAAACTAGGGAGGAGGGGGGTGCTTAAGCGCCAACCGTCTCCCGAACATGCGACCCGTAGAACGAATAGAGCGCGATCACTACGAACGCGATCAGCGGAACCAGGTAGGCCACCGCCATGCTGTGGAAATGGACGGTGATCAATCCCATGAGCATTGGTAGAGCCGCCCCGCCGATGATGGACATGATGATCACCGAGCCGCCAATCTTCGTGTTCGGGCCGAGGTTCTTGATGCCCAGCGCGAAGATCGTCGGGAACATCAGCGACATGAAGAAGCTGGTAGCGAAGGCGGCCCAGAGCCCCATCCAGCCGGGATGAAAGACGGTCACCGACATCAGTCCAATGTTGATCGTCGCGTAGACGCCCATGAGCACGTTGGGTCGAACGTACTTCATCAGCGCCGCCGAGCTGAACCGCCCGATGAGGAACATGGCGAGCGTGCCGGTTAGGAAGTATCCGGCCGTCTTTTCGGATACAGTCGTATAGTCCTCCACGTAGGTAATGAAGTAGCTCCAAATGCCGGTTTGAGCTCCGACATACAGAAACTGCGCGATCACTCCGAAGACGAAGTGTCGTTGCTCAAGCAAATGGCGGAAGCTGCTTTCTTCGGGATGCCCAGCGTGTTCGTGTTCGCTCTTAATGTCAGGGAATCTGGTGCGGATAATCAGAATCGCCCAGATAAAGGTGATAACACTGAGCACGATGTAAGGCCCTTTGACCCGCAGCGTCTCCTGCTGTAGGTAAGTCTTATAAGTGTTGGCCGCCTGCATCGCCGACACCTGCGCCGGAGTCAGGCTGATGCCGGAGAAGATGAACTTCGTGCCCACTAATGCTGCGGTGATCGAGCCAAGCGGATTGAAGGCCTGAGAGAAGTTCAGCCGTCGCTCCGAGGAGCGCGGATCGCCAAGCTGAGCGATGAAGGGATTGGATGCGGTCTCAAGGAAGGCAAGTCCGCTGGCAATGACAAAGAGCGCACCCAGAAAGAACGGATAGCTCTGCGCCAATGCCGCCGGCCAGAAGAGTAGTGTGCCAGTGCTGAAGAGCAGCAGGCCGACGACGATGCCGGCCTTGTAGCCGGCCCGCTTCATCATGAACGCCGCCGGCATTGCGAGCAGAAAGTAGCCCATGTAAAAGGCGGACTGCACCAGCACGGCCTGAAAGCGCGAGAGCTCGAACGACTTCATGAACTGCGGAATAAGCACGTCGTTCATGTTGTTCGGGATCGCCCAGAGGTAGAAGAGCGCGGTCACCAGGAAGAAGGGTAGGAGATTTCCGGGCGGCAGCATCGCCGGCTTTGTGCCGTCATCGTGTGCTGCGGTTGCCGCATTCGGTGAAACATAAATCTGAGCCATCGATGTAGTACTTCCTTTATCGCTGAAAGCTCTCTATCCGACCTGAATCATGATCTTGGTGAAGCGCGCCGGATCGGCGCTCCACGCCGCGATCGCTTCTGGAGTCTCTTCTAAAGGCACAATCTTACTCACCGCGTCCTCAACTGGAAAGCGTCGCTCTTCCAGCATCCGAATGACTTCGCGGAAATCTTCGGGAAGCGCGTTGCGTGAGCCAAGAATATCGAGCTCCTTCTGCACGAACAGTCTCGTCTCGTAAGCAACCTGCTCCTTCGCATAGCCAATGTAGACAACGCGCCCCGTAAACGCGACCTCCTCCACAGCCGCACGGAAGGTGCTCGGCAAACCGATCGCCTCGATGATCACGTCCGGGCCAAATCCATCAGAAAGCTCGGTGAGCTTCGTGTGTAGATCATTGCGGCTAGTGTTGATCAGCTCAGTCGCGCCGGCCTTGCGCGCGATCTGGAGCTTGCCGTCGTCGACGTCGACGCCAATCGTGCGCGCGCCGCGAAAGGCTGATGCCGCGACCGCGCCCAGACCAATGCCTCCGCAGCCGATGATCGCCACTGTATCGGCGCTGGTCACACGTCCGCGAGCGACGGCGTGGAAACCGACGGTGAGCGGCTCGACGAGGCAGAGTTCTTTGAGGCTTAGGTTCGCTGTGTAGAGCTTCTCGGGCGGAGCAACGAGATATTCGGTGAGGCCACCATCGCGTTGCACGCCGAGCGTCTGGTTATTCTCGCAGGCGTTTGGGCGTCCGCGCCGGCAAGCTGCGCATTCGCCGCAGCTACTGTATGGCGACAGCGTGACCTGATCGCCAGTCTTGAATTCAGCAACACTCTCGACGACGGTAGCCGAGATCTCGTGGCCAGGAATGCGGGGAAAGCTGACCATTGGATTCTTGCCTCGGTAGGAGTTGAGGTCGCTGCCGCAGAGTCCGACCATGTTCACCTTCAGCAGAACGTGGCCTTCGGAGGGCGTTGGTTCCGGACGATCTTCGATGGTGATCCTTCCGGGGCCTCGCAGCACGACTGCCTTCATTGGCAGTCCTTT
This sequence comes from uncultured Acidobacteriaceae bacterium, assembly GCA_963826855.1. Classification (GTDB taxonomy): domain Bacteria; phylum Acidobacteriota; class Terriglobia; order Terriglobales; family Acidobacteriaceae; genus Acidisarcina. The sequence continues at coordinate 65,507 of CAWGZE010000022.1, read as the reverse complement.
CTGGCGGTGAGCCTTGCCAACGCTCGACACTTGGGTGCTCGATTGCTGTGCGAGGCGAAGGCCGCGGCTGATTGCGATGGTCTGCGCTCGGTTGAGGAGCGTTTCGCTTGGCTCGTTCGTGGTCAAGACCTCGACGGTTATCTGATTGACGATCGCCGCGAGTTTCGGCAGGTCTTCGCAGAAGGGAAGCGTTCGGGCTGCAGCGCTGAGTTGCTCCAGCTGCGCGTAGATTGGCACGCGCTCGATGACTTCGGGATCGTTCCACGTCGTGAGCCGGACTCCGACGGCTCCGTGGAGCGTGGTGAGCTTATCGCTCGGGGCGCTCGCGATGTGGCGCAGCAGTTCGTAGCTGGCTGGTTTGGCACGACTTCCTGTGCCGATTGCGATCACCCAGTAGGTGCTGAGCGACGCCGTTTGGCCGGGTTTCCCGCCTGGGATTGGCGCTAGCGCGAGCTTGCCGCGTAGAGGTGATTCGGGACTGCTGCTGCGAGCGGCGAAGCCGAACCAGTTCGCCATCATGGCGACTTGACCGGAGAGGAAGACGTCTCCTGAGGAGATGGAATCGATCTTGGTGCCTTCTGGATAGCAGGCCTGAGGATCGTTGATTATGCCGCGATAGTAATCGAGCGCCTCGATCACAGTGGGATGGTTCAGCGTGGGCAGGCCGTCGGAAGTGTAGAGTTCGCCGCCGCGACTCCAGACCTGGAGGACGAGGTCGTAGAGGGTGTTGTGTCCGTCGGGGTAGGCGGCGAAGAGGGTTCCGTAGAGGGATTGCGAAGGGCGGGTGAAGAAGCGGGCTGTTTCGTGGAACTCTTGCCATGTGATTGGAGGCTTGAGTTCGCGTCCGAATTGGTTGGCGAAGGCCTTTTTTTCTTCAGGGTTTTCGAAGAGGTCTTTTCGGTAGATGAGGCATTCGGGGCCGTCGTGCCAGGGGATGCAGTAGAAGTCGTCTCCGTGGCGGAGCGGCTCGCGGAGGCTGGCTGGCCAACCTTCGGGCCAATCGGGGAGCGGGTTTGACTGCATCCACGGGGTGAGGTGTTCGCTGGTACCAGTATTGATTGCCGAGCCGATCCAGTCGGTGGGGAAGATGGCAAGGTCCCATTCGCCAGAGCGTAGGCCGTTGGCGCCGAGAACAGCGTCTTCCAGGCTGGGCAGGTCGAAGGCGACGACCTCGACTTCGACTTCGGGATGCAATTCTCGATAGGCAGCGATCTGAGCGGCGAGCGCCGATTGGAAATCTGCGAAGGACCTAATTGCGATGCGCAGCGGCTTCATTCGTAACGCTACAGTAAACGATTAAGGAACCCTTGGGCAAAGCGTCTAATCCCACTCAAGCCAACGGTTGGCTTCAACACCCCAGCGACGAAGACCCGTCGCGAGGGCCCCGTCTGAGTGGGGCGCCCGAAAGTGCCCCGACTGGACGCCTAGCTTCAGCTCTTGCGGCTGGCGGGCGGAATGATGCCGTTCATGCGCAGGTAGACGACCATTTGTCCGTAGTGGTCCATGGCGTGCGCGATGCAAAAGGCGGCCATTCCGGCGCGGGTGCCTTTGTCTTTGCCGAGCGATTCGAAGGCGTTCGCGGCGGTGATGGTGTCGATCGCTTTGTGGGCGTAGACGTAGGAGTCCTTAAGCGCCTTGACGATGTCGTCCTTGCTGGTGAGAGCCTCGATGTCAGCCTCTTTGGGCGCGGGGCCGATGTTCCAGCCGTCGAAGAATTCGTAGTTGGCTTCGGCGAGGTGCTTGACCTGCTGGCCGAAGGTCCTGACTCCGGTGAACTCGCCCTGGGTTGGCGCGAAGTTGTACTTGTCGGTGGGCATGGCTTCGGCGGCGCTGGTGATTTCGCCTTGCATTCCGGTCATGAGCTTGCCGTAGATTTGTGCGGGAGTGGCGGCCGCGCTGGACATCGGCATTTGGGCGACGGCAGCTAGCGGGGCGGCGAGCGCTAAACAGAGGCTGCAACAGAGAGCGAGGTTGGACAGACGACAGCGCAGGTTCAATGGGATTCTCCTTCGGAATGGCGGATTGCGATTTCGCTGCAAGCCTAACAGAGGATGCCCTGATACGTCCTTACTTGCCCTTGCGGCCGATTTTGCGGGATCGATTCGCTTTCGCTCGAAGCGAAAAAAGGCGGTCTAACCCCCCTCCCCCCAGGATTTCCTGGTTAATTCCTTGTTTTCAGCGGGTTGGCCGAGGGTGATCGGGCTAAATTCCTTGTTTTGTTGATTGATCATTCTAAAAGCCCTCAATGGAATACTTTGCGGCATTTCTGGCTCCTGTTGCGCTCTTGCGCGCATGAGAAAAGGCGGCTTTCGCCGCCTGACTTTGTTTTCTTGATCCCTAACTCCAGTATATCAAGTTGAATAGTTTCACTGCGCCAGCTTTTGGAATTTTTCTTGACTAATGGAATCAGTGGGTTGAGGAGAATTCTTTGGTTTTGGGGGCTTGACATCGGTCTTCGCTATGCGGCTTCTCCCAGAAGTTCGGTACCCGCCGATGATTCCAGACGAGTGACCGGGCAAATCGGAAGTTTGCCGACGGACGGCTCAGTTCGAAGCCGCACGTTCACGTTCAGAGAATTTCGCTAGGCCAGCGCGAGGTTGACGTTTTGGATGCCTTCGTCGATCTCCTGGGTTCTCTTGCAGTGGTCCTGCACCTGTTTCTAACCGCATCGAGCCAATCTCTGGCATAATTCCCCTGCTATGTCACTCGAACTTATCACCGGCGCTATTTACGCCGCTCTTTCCGCGGGGGCTGCGGCTGGCGCGACCGATACTGCGAAGAAGGCGGTCGCGGACGCATACATCGGTCTCAAATCCCTCATCACCACGAGGTTTGGCGCTCACCCGGAGGTCATCAAGGCTGTTTCCGAGCTGGAGGGCAGGCCTGCTTCCGAAGGCAGAAAGCGGACGCTGGGCGAGGAGCTGGAGACGGTACATGCCGGCTCCGATCCTGAGATCGCGAGGGCTGCGCAAAGTCTCCTTGAACTGATCCGCGCGCTGCCTCAGGGCGAGCAACATATTCAGTCCGTGCATGGCACAGCCAATGCCGTGGCTGATCGCGGCGGAGTCGCTTCGGTCAATATATCCGGGCAGATAGTGAAGAATGGCTGACTTCAGCCAGTCCGTCGAGGGGAGTTACAACGCTGTCGCCGGGTCAGGAGCGACCGCCAGTGTCATAGTCGGCTTCAGCGCCGAGCAGATTGCTCTGCTGCTCGGGGCTGCTACTGCCGCCCAGCAAGCCAGGATCGATGACCTTGCCGGACAGCTCACTATCAGCCGGGAGGCGGTGGTCGGGTTTCTGAGAACGCTCCGGGAGGACGAGGGTCCCACGGAGCGGCTACCCGAGAAGCTTGCCCTGATCGCTCGACGATACCAGAGCATGATGGAGCGCCTTGGTGCTCTCGACCCGGAAGACCCCGAAGCCCAGCGATATCTGGATGAGGCCCGGAGGAAACTCGAACACGCCGGTTCCGTTGGAGAGTACGAAGAAGTAGACACGCTACTCTCTCTGGCCGAGGGTGCGCAGGCTTCCACATTGCGCAGGGTCGAGGCGCTGGAGCGCGAGGCCAGTGAAGCAGCGACCCGCATACGCCGCGGGGGGGCGGCAACTCGCGCCGAGCGCGGCGAACTAAGCCTAACGCGCCTTGATTACCTCCAGGCAGCGGCGCATTTCAGGGCGGCGGCCGACCTGCTCAGGAGAGAGGACTCCGAGCTACGGCTCGACTATCTTGAGCGGTCAGCCAGTGCACTCAAAGCCCATGGCGATGAAAAGGGAGACAACGCTAGTTTGAGAATGGCGATCGACGCCTATCGAGGAATTCTGCAGGAACGCAGACGCGAGCAGGCGCCGCTGGATTGGGCGATGACCCAGAACAACCTGGGCAACGCGCTTCAAGCGCTGGGACGGCGGGAGGGCAGAACGGCCCGACTGGAGGAGGCGGTGGCCATCTTTCGGGAGACCCTGCAGGAACGGACACGGGAGCGAGTGCCGCTGGACTGGGCGACAACCCAAAATAACCTGGGCAACGCGCTTCAAATGCTGGGATGGCAGGAGGGCGGAACGGCCCGGCTGGAGGAGGCGGTGACTGCTTACCGCGAGGCGCTTACGGAACTTACAAGAGAGCGGGCGCCGCTGGGTTGGGCGGTGACGCAAAACAACTTGGGCGACGCGCTTTGCACACTGGGAGACCGGGAGAGCGGAACGGCCCGTCTTGAGGAGGCTGTGGCCATCTTTCGGGAGGCCCTGCAGGAACGGACACGGGAGCGAGTGCCGCTGGACTGGGCGACAACCCAGAACAATCTGGCCAGCGCTCTACAGACGCTAGGAGAGCGGGAGGGCAGGACGGCCCGGTTGGAGGAGGCGGTGAGTGTCTTTCGCGAGGTCCTTCAGGAACGTACACGGGAGCGGATGCCGCTGGGTTGGGCGGCGACCCAGGATAACCTGGGCAACGCACTTTGGGCACTGGGAGAGCGGGAGAGCGGAACGGCCCGTCTTGAGGAGGCTGTGGCCATCTTTCGGGAAGCCCTGCAGGAACGGACACGGGAGCGAGTGCCGCTGGACTGGGCAGGGACCCAACATAACCTGGGTAATGCGCTTCAAACGCTCGGATGGCGGGAGGGCGGAACGGCCCGGCTGGAGGAGGCGGTGACTGCTTACCGCGAGGCGCTTACGGAATTTACGCGGGAACGGGTACCGCTGCAATGGGCGACAACTCAGAGCAATTTAGGTATGACACTCTGGAGATTAGGGGAGCGGGAGATGGGGACGGCCCGGCTCGAAGAAGCGGTGACTGCTTTTCGCGAGGCGCTGCAGGAACGCACGCGGGAGCGGGTGCCGCTGGGTTGGGCGGCGACCCAAAATAACCTAGGCGACGCGCTTCGGGCACTGGGAGAGCGGGAGAGCGGAACGGCCAGACTGGAGGAGGCGGTGGCCATCTTTCGGGAGGCCCTGCAGGAACGGACACGGGAGCTAGTGCCGCTGGACTGGGCGACAACCCAGAGTAACTTAGGCATGGCGCTTCGGAGATTAGGGGAGCGGGAGATAGGGACTGGCAGTCTGGAGGATGGCCGCGTAGCGATTGGGCTAGCATGGGAGGTTTATAGAGAGGCGAATATGCATCAGTACGATGGGTATTTCGCAGAGGGCCTTAGGGCCCTCGATGCGCTGATCGCCTCGAGACACGTGTAATAGCACTTTTCAGACGTGTAGTTACCCTTTTCAGACGTGTGATAGCCCTTTCCTAGACAGTGGTCTTGTTGGACATCGCTGAAACCGCAGATCCTTCGACTGCGCGCTAAAGCGCTCCGCTCAGGATGACAAGAGTGTGGAAGACAGAGATTTGTGGTGTCCGACCCCGGTTAGGTCGGGAGATCCGATTCCTCCCACATCTCCGCCCCAGCGACGAAGGCCCATCGTTGGGGACCCCGGTCTGGCGCGATAGAGCCGCGCTCAGATATGGGGTATCCATTTCGGTGGCTGATTGAAGGAGGGAAAGATCAGAATGGCCACCGGGCAATTTCGGAAATGCGTCGCGATGCATCGAAGTATGGAGAGGTGAACAACGATGAGGATGGATTCGACCAGAATAATTCCCGCGGTCTCGGAAACTGTTGTGGCATTGTTTACGGATTTGAAGAACGCGAAGGATGCGATTTGCGATCTGTCGCGCGCGGGCTTCGGCGCCTCTCAGATCAACGTTGCCTATGCTTCAGCTGCTGAGGGACATCCTGATGTTTCAAGGGCTGAACACAGCGTTATTTGGAAGCTGAGAGACAGCTTCGAGCGGGACCTGCATCATCAAGGTGCTTCGCAGATTGCGGGTGAGACGGGGCAGGGCAATGCGCGCGAGGTTTCTCCCTATACCGAAGTCGATCTGAGAAAGGCGCTGTCTGAGATGGGGGTCGCTCCCGATCGAATTTCGTTGCTCGAACGGGAGATCGGCGAAGGCGTGCTTGTGCTGGTGAAGTGCGGAGGCCATTCCGAGAAGGCGGAGGAGATTCTGGAGCGCAATGAAGGGACGATCCGGACGGATTCGGCTTTGGAAGTGGCGCCGAAAAGCTAGGGTCAGCGAGGTGGGAGATAATGCAGATCCTTCGACTTCGCCGACGCGCGCTTTCGCACGTCGGCTTCGCTCAGGATGACGAAATTCTCAATTAACCGCCAGGATGAAAGTGCCAAGGACGGGAGATTTGATCCTCCCACATCTGGCGCGCTAACGCGCGGTCAGATATGGGGCACCCATTTTTGTGGTCGACTCTTCATTACTGATGTGGGCGCTGCTCGGGGATGTGGGGTGGTGGGACGGTGACGAGGGCCGCGGGCGTTTCTTCTTTGAGCTCGGGAATTGGGCCTTCGAGGGCGATTTTGAGGACGTCGTCCATGCTTTCAACCCAATGAAGCTTCATTGAATTCTTGAGGATGTCGGGGAAGTCGGCCATGTCCTTTTCGTTCTCGGCGGGCATGATGGCTTCGAAGATTCCGGCGCGGTGGGCGGCGAGGAGCTTCTCTTTGAGCCCGCCGATGGGGAGCACCTTGCCGCGAAGTGTGACCTCGCCGGTCATGGCGATGTCGCGGCGTACGGGAATCTTAGTGAGGGCACTAGCGAGGGCTGTGGCCAGGGTGATGCCAGCCGACGGGCCGTCCTTGGGTATGCCGCCCTCGGGGACGTGGATGTGGATGTCGAGATTGCGGTAGAAATCGCGGGGCAGGCCGAGGTGCTGGGCGCGGCTGCGGATGTAGGAGAGCGCGGCCTGGGCGGATTCCTGCATGACGTCGCCGAGCTGGCCGGTGAGCGTGAGCTTGCCCTTGCCGTCGAGGACCTGGACTTCGGTTTGGAGAATGCTGCCGCCGACTTCGGTCCAGGCGAGGCCGGTGACTAGACCGACTTCGCTCTTTTCGTGGACAGAGGAGTCGCGGAATTTTGCGACGCCGAGGAAGTCTTTGAGGTTTTCGGCGGTGATCTCTTCCTTGTGCTTAAGGCCGTTCTTGACGACGCGTCGGACGACCTTGCGGCAGACGTTGCCTATTTCGCGCTCGAGATTGCGGACTCCGGCTTCGCGGGTATAGCTGCGGATGATAGCGGCGAGGCCGTCGTCAGAGAAGGTGATGTTTTTGTCGCTGAGGCCGGTGGCTTCGCGCTGCTTCTTGACCAGGTATTGCTTGGCGATCTCGAGCTTCTCGATCTCGGTGTAGCCGTGCAGGCGGAGGATCTCCATGCGGTCTTGCAGCGGGCCGGGGATGGTGTGCAGCACGTTGGCGGTGGCTACGAAGAGGACGTGCGAGAGGTCGTATTCAACGTCGAGGTAGTGGTCCTGGAAGGTGGTGTTTTGCTCGGGATCGAGGACTTCGAGCAGGGCGGACGCCGGATCGCCGCGGAAGTCGGAGGCCATCTTGTCGACTTCGTCGAGCATGAAGACGGGGTTTTTGGTGCCGGCCTTTTTCATGGACTGGATGATCTGGCCGGGCAGGGCGCCGATGTAGGTGCGGCGATGGCCGCGGATCTCGGCTTCGTCGCGGACTCCGCCGAGCGACATGCGGACGAACTTGCGGCCGGTGGCCTTGGCGATCGACATGCCGAGCGAGGTCTTGCCGACTCCGGGAGGCCCGACGAAGCAGAGGATGGAGCCTTTGGGATTTTTGACGAGCTGGCGGACGGCGAGGAATTCGAGGATGCGCTCTTTGATTTTTTCGAGGCCGTAGTGGTCTTCGTTGAGGACCTTTTCGGCGTTGTCGATGCTGCGGTTTTCTTTGGACTTTTTCTTCCACGGCACGGCGAGCAGCCAGTCGAGGTAATTGCGCGAGACGGTCGACTCGGCGGACATGGGCGGCATGGCTTCGAGCTTCTTTAGCTCCTGGATGGCTTTCTCGAAGACGTCCTTGGGCATGCCGGAGGTCTCGATCTTTTTCTTCAGCTCATCGAACTCGCTTTTTTCGCCGCGGCCGAGCTCTTTCTGGATGGCCTTGATCTTTTCGTTGAGGTAGTACTCTTTTTGCGCACGCTCCATCTGGCGTTTTACGCGCGACTGGATGGTGCGGTCCATGTTGAGCTTCTCGATCTCGACGTCGAGGACGTCGGCGACGCGGGCGAGGCGTTCGGCGGGATCGAAGATGTCGAGGAGCTCCTGCTTTTCGGCGATTTCGAGCTGTAGGTTAGCGGCGATGGTGTCCGAGAGCTTGGCCGGCTCGTCCATGCGAACGGCGGCGATCATGGTCTCGTAGTTGAGCGACTGTTGCAGCTTGACGTACTGCTCGAAGAGCGAGGTGACTCGCTGCATGAGCTGCTCGATCTGGGGAGTCATTTCGAGCATGCCTTTGCCTGTCTTTACGGTGGCGACGAAGAATCCGTCGGCGTCGTTCATCTCGACGGCCTTGGCGCGTTCGAGGCCCTCGACGAGCACCTTGATGTTACCGTCCGGCATCTTGACGCTTTGGACGATGTTGCCGATGGTGCCGACGGTGTAGATGTCTCCCGCCTTTGGCTCGTCGATCGAGGCGTCGTGCTGGGTGGCGAGGAATATCTTACGGTCGCCGGTCAGCGCCTCTTCGAGAGCCCGGACGCTGGACTCGCGACCCACCACGAAGGGGGTCATCATGTACGGAAAGATCACCATGTCCCGGATGGGCATCATGGGCAGCTTCCGGAGTTCATTTCTGTCGCGAGTCTCTTTTGGGGTGGTCACGATACTTCCTTTCGTTCTTTACATTGGATGAGCCAGGCAAGCGTGCGACTCATGGTCCGTTCCAACGCAGCGATTCGAGCAACAGCACGCAAACTTTAGGCGAAAATTGCGGTGACTGGGGTGCTCAGCGAATATCAACCAGCCGCAGAAACATTAATTGTTAAAGGCAAGTATACAGGCGGAAATGGCTGGCTCGGCAGGATACAGGCCGAACTACTTTCTTCAGGTCGAAACGTCCTATGCGCCGGCGGGGCGAACCCTGCCATTGAGGACTAACCAGCCTTTTCCAGCAGAGGCATGGAAAGGTCGCGTTTTTGTACCATCTCGGCGGTGACCTCGAAATCCTTGATGCGCTTGTTGCCGGGCAGGTGGTACATGAGGTCGAGCATCAACTCTTCGAGGATCATGCGCAGACCGCGTGCGCCGACCTTGCGGTTCAAGGCTTCGATTGCGATGGCGCGAATAGCACCTTCGCTGAAGCGGAGATGAACGCTCTCGTAGTCGAAGAGGCGCTGGTACTGCTTGAGGATTGCGTTGCGGGGTTTGCTGAGGATCTCAATCAGCGCCGCTTCGTCGAGTTCATCGAGGACGCCCATGACCGGCAGGCGACCGACGAACTCCGGGATGAGACCGAACTTGATCAGGTCCTGGGGCTCGGCCTGGCGGAGGAGTTCGGCATCGCGTTGGGCGCGGATCGGGAAAGCGTCGCCGGATTCCTTCTCTTTGTCGGTGAGCGCCTTGAAGCCGAGAGCTTTCTTGCCGACCCGGCGACCGATCACTCGCTCAAGGCCGACGAATGCGCCGCCGCAGATGAAGAGGATATTGGTGGTGTCGACGGGAGTGAATTCCTGGTGCGGATGCTTGCGGCCGCCCTGCGGCGGAACGTTGGCGACGGTACCTTCGAGTATCTTAAGCAGCGCCTGCTGGACGCCTTCGCCGGAGACGTCGCGAGTGATTGACGGGTTCTCGTCTTTGCGGCCGATCTTGTCGATCTCGTCGATGTAAATGATTCCGGTCTGGGCGCGGGCGACATCACCGTCGGCGGCCTGCAAGAGCTTGAGGATGATGTTCTCGACGTCTTCGCCGACGTAGCCGGCTTCGGTGAGCGTGGTGGCGTCGACGATCGCGAAAGGAACGTCGAGCATCTTGGCGAGAGTATGCGCGAGCAGAGTCTTTCCGCTGCCGGTGGGGCCGACGAGGAGGATGTTGGACTTGGAGAGCTCGACTTCGTTCCCCTTGGTCCGATTCATCTGAATTCTCTTGTAATGGTTGTAGACCGCGACGGCGAGTTTCTTCTTGGTCTGGTCCTGGCCGATGACGTATTCGTCCAGGAAAGCCTTTACTTCCTGGGGTTTTGGAAGATGGGCGGGAGCCGCTCCAGGCTGCACGTCGCTACGGTCGTCTTCGAGGATCGAGTTGCAGACGGCGACGCATTCGTCGCAAATGTAGGCGCGCGGATAATCGCTTGGCGAAGAGATCAGCTTTGCAACCGCGTCCTGCGATTTATGGCAGAACGAGCAGCGAAGTGTGTCGTCGGAACCTGTACGCGGTTTCATGCTGCTGACCTCTTTACTCCTCGAACAGGTGCGGCCTCCGAGCCTAGTGTTTAGGTGCGGGGCCGGTCAATGATCTCATCAATGATCCCATACTCTTTGGCCTGAGGGGCGTTCATGATGAAATCGCGTTCTACATCTCGCTCGATGCGTTCGAGCGCTTGCCCGGTGTGCTTGGAGATGAGCTTGTTGGTAATTTCGCGAATGCGGAGAATCTCTCGCGCATGAATGTCGATGTCGGTTGCCTGACCCGAGAGCCCGCCCATGGATGGTTGGTGGATCAAGATGCGGGAATTGGGCAGGGCGAAGCGCTTGCCCGGAGTGCCGGCGAGCAGTAGAAATGCGCCCATGCTGGCGGCCTGACCGATACAGTAGGTGACAACGCCGTTGCGGATGAACTGCATGGTGTCGTAAATCGCGAGCCCCGCAGTGATCGAACCGCCTGGCGAGTTGATGTAGAGCTGAATGTCTTTTTCCGGGTCTTCGCCGGAGAGGAAGAGCATTTGCGCAATGATCAGGTTGGCTATCTGGTCGTCGATCGGGGTACCAAGAAAGATAATGTTGTCGCGCAGCAGACGGGAGTAAATGTCGTAGGCGCGTTCGCCCCGGCTCGTCTGCTCAACCACCATAGGTACAAGTGCCATTGCTTCCTTTGCTTCCGCGGAATGCGAATCGAACTGTTCCGCTATGTCAACCAGTTATCGTGGGCGGCAAGAAAAATTAGCCGACTGCTTGCGATAGATGAAAGTGTTTAAGAGCCGATCCGGTCGTACAGGGTGGACCGTGTTTTTTCTCTTCTTAATTGTTCACGGATTCTAGCTAGGCTGCCATCTTCAGTCAAACGAGTCCGCAGTGTTTCGAGGGGCTCGCGGCTTTGCACGGAGATAAAGCGCAGTTGATCTTCCACTTCCTGATCGGTTACTTCGGTGTGCTCTGCTTCTGCGATGCGGTCGAGCAGGATGCTGCCCTTCACCTCGGCGAGCGCGGACTCCCGCTGCGCGACGCGCAGACGGTCGAAGTCGAGCTTACGCATGTCGTCCGGGCTCATGCCTTGCGAGGCAAGCGCGCGAAGCCCGCGATCGAGGCGGGCGTCGACTTGCTGTTGAACGAGCGATTCGGGAACGACGAACGGGAAGCGCTGGACGAGCGCATCGACGAGCGCGTCTTTGGCAGAGTTCTCGAGCTGGCGACGCTTCTCCGCTCCGGCTTGTTCGCGCAGGGTGGACTTGAAGGCGTCGATGGTTTCGAAGTCTCCGAGTTCCTTGGCGAATTCGTCGTTGAGTTCGGGAAGGACCTTTTGTTTGATGGCCTTCACTTCGATTTGATAGGCGATCGTCTTACCTGCCAGACGCTTCTCGTTGAAGTCCTGTGGGTAGCTCACTTCGAACTTGAGTTCCTGGCCGGGCTTCGATCCGCGCAAGGCTTCGTTGAAGGCGGGTAGCGTGTTTGGGCCGCCGATTTCGACTAATACGCCGTTGCCCTGAATCGGGTCTGCCGATGGTATTGCTTCCGCTGTCTCTGATGCTTCAGCATCAGACGGCTCGCCGTGAAAATCGATCTCGGCGAAATCGCCATCGGTGATGGCGCGGTCCTCGAGGACCGGCTCCATTGTGGAGCGGGAATCGAGAACTCGCGACAGTTCGTTTTCGAATTCGGCATCGGTGAGGGCGGTCTCCGGCTTGGCGACGGTCACGTTCTGGTAGCCATCGATCGAGAAGTCAGGAAGTATCTCGAAGATTGCTTTGAAGTGAAGCGGCTGGCCGTCGGCGAGCTTAATGTCTGTCACCTGCGGCTGCGAGACGGGCTTCAGATCCTGCTTGTCGATCGCCTCACGGAAGTGAGTGGGCAGAATCTCTTCGACGACATCCTGGCGGATCTGCTCGGCGAAGCGGGAGCGGATCAGCGAGTCGGGCACCTTGCCGGCGCGGAAGCCGGGGATGCGGGCCATCTTTTGATAGCGCTTCGTGACCTTGCGAAATTGTTTTGAGACTTCGTCCGCAGGAACGTCGATGGTGACCTCACGGGTGCACTCCGGGTTCAGCGCGGGCGCATCGTGATGGTGATGGTGATCGGAGTGGTCGTGGCCAGCATGATCATGGCCAGCGTGATCTTCGTGCGATGCGAGTTCGGCGTCGCCCACGGTGGTGATATCGGTATTTGGATTGGTTTCGAGAGTTTCGGTTGAGCTCAACTTGTGCCTTCCAGACGCGTCCGCCCAACTTGCGTGGATCCGATAGTGATTTGAATCCGACGCGGAATAAGCGCGGCGTTGGACGGCCTAATGCTTATGTTAAGTGGCTTTCGGAGGGGGGTCAAACGAGCGGCTGAGGTACATTGTTCCACTCATCGCCTGCGACGCCATGTTTGAACGAGCTCATAGGTGCCCACACCCAACAGGATGGCGGTTGAGAGCTCAGCCAGCAGTAACAGCGGCGTATACCAGCAGAGATGCTTTTCCGCGATCAGATACACGACGCAGACCGACGGCACGCCCACGAGAAAGACAATGAACGCCAGCAGCTCGATGACAAGATAGCCCCGCGCACTTTTCTTAAGGACGTTAGAGTTGTCCCAGTGCGACAACGACGAGAGGTCCGGGTGCCTACTCTGATTCAGATACGGGTTCAGATCGTCTTGAATGTGCTTCCCGAGCTTTCGAATGATGATGCTGTGTCGATAGAGCGCGAAGCCGAAGGCCAGCCCCAGGGTTGGTACGAGTTCGAGGATAAAAACTTGGGACGCACCGGTTGACGGCTGTTGGATACCCCATCCGAGAATTAAGCCTGCGGTGGTGATCCAGGCAAGGAAGGTCGTTTCGCGCATGGAGAGGCGCTGAAGTATCTCTGCGCGCGCGGCGCTATAGAATGCCAGGGCGAGGGTCTGGTCTTCTGCTGCCGACGGACGGGACTTCAGCTGGTTGTCAGGATCATTCGCCATTCTCGCCTCCTGATTTTCGGGAAGGAACGAGAATATCACTGGCAAACTCGGTTGAAAATCACCATTTAGTCTCAGGAATCAGGCGGGGGAAGGTTCTGCTATGCCGGTTCCTTCCGAATCGCTGCTCAGTCGCTCGCAGAGCATGTTAAGTGCCTTGGGGTCAAACCGGGGCGATCCCGAACTCAAACCGGCACAGGCCCCTCGGAGCAAGAGGTCATAATACTCAGCATGCACATTCCGGGGTCGTGGATCCTGTTGATCTTCATAGCCGCACTGACCGTCGTCATTCTGGTGGTGCTGCACTTTACCAAGTTGGGGCGGATCATTCACCAACGGATTCCTGATCGGCCGCAGCGCCGGATGTTTCTGGCGTCAGTGAGTTTCTTCCTTACATTTCTAGCGGTTCGACTGCTGGTCAAGTCGATCACTCACCATGTTGGGCCATTTGGCTATGTCGAGCTGGGTGGGCGGCATATTCATCACCTAGTGTGGGGGATCCTGCTGTTGTTGGCATCTGGCTATGCGGGGATCGCGGAATATGGCACCGGCGACAGTCCACTTTCGATTCTCGGGAGCCGGCTGCTTGCTCTGAGCTATGGAATCGGAGCTGCGCTGACTCTCGACGAATTTGCGCTCTGGTTGAATCTGGATGCGGCCGCGTACTGGTCGCGGGAGGGACGCGAGAGCATTGACGCCGTCATTCTGTTTGGCGCACTGCTGGCGATTGGGACGTGGGGAGCTCCGCTCTTTCGCAGGATCGCTCAGCCGGACCACTGAAGGGTGAATCCAGATCTGGAGGTTTAGTTCTGGATTCACCGCCGTGTGGATTCGGCCCGGTTTACTTCGCTGGCGTAAAGAGCGCAAGGCGGACATGCCAGGTCACGGAATCGCCGGGTTTCAGTGTCACCATGCCGGTGTCCATGCCGTGCCATTCCTTACCGAAAGGGTCGCCGAAGTTGAACTGCTCCTCGACCGCGACGAACTGTTTGGTTGACGGCGCGTAGACCTGGACGGTCTTGATCTCGGGTGAAATGCCGAGAATGTTTATGCCATAGCCGGCCGCGGGGTCGGTCAACCGTACGTCGACATTGCCGTCGGTGCGCGTGAGCGTGGAGAAGTTGTCATCGAGGAAGTCGTCGTCGAGCGCCTTGCCGTCGGGCGCGTTGTAATCGTACTTGCCGTTTTCATAGGTCTTGACTGGAACCAGTTTGCCGGTGGGGAAGACGTCGTCGTAGTTGTTCACGAGCGCTAGCTTCTCGGCGGGGATGTGGATGCGGGCCTGCTTGCGGTCGCCGCTGGGGATCGCGAAATACGGGTGCCAGCCGATCGCCATTGGTTCCGGTTCATCGCCAACATTCTTGGCGGTGATCGTGGTGTCGATGGCGCCGCCGGTCAGCGCGATGGTGAAGCTGATATCGGTTTTAGAGAGCCAGTGACCGCCGAAATCGCCGGCGTGGATGATGCCGGTCTCGGTCTGTCCGTCGGCGGTAGTTTCGGTGTTCAGGGATTCTGCCTGGCTCTTGAGAATGAGGCCATGAATGGAATGCACCTCGGCGCCGTCTTTGTGGCCTTTGAAGTTCGCGGGCAGAGTCAGTGTTTTGCCGTGCCATTCGGTAGTGAGTGTTTTGCCATCCGGAGAGAGTTTGCCGCGGATGCGGTTTGGGTAGGGAACCAGGAACGCTCCGCCGCCACCGAAGCTGAGGTTTCCATCGCTGTCGTCGCCCGAGGAGAATTGGTCGGGCAGGTCGAAGAAGAGTGGAATCTCGCCTTTGCCGGGAATGTTGGCGGTGATCTGAAAGAGATTCATACCGCGGCCAGGCAGGATCGTGGCGGTGAGGAACTCCGGCTTGGTGACATCGCCGGTTGCCTTGCGCTGCAGCTTGACAACGTCAGAGCCGCCAATTTTTTCGGGCGCGGCGGGCTGCGCAGCCGGGGCCGGGGTTTCCGAGGTGCTGGAAGACTTGCAGCCTGCGGCGATCAGGGTCATGGCAAGAGAGGCTCCGGCAATGGTCTGCATCAATATAGATGAGGGAATGCGAATCGGCATGGATCAGTTCCTTCTTGAGAGGTTGAATTCATTAGCGCGAGGCTTCCGCCGCCATTGCGGGCGGCTTGAAGATCGCAGTTGCGAAACCACACGATTCTACGCCTAGCGCGTATTCCTTGAGAGGCTTAAGACTTCGACAGCATTTCAGGAAGGATTTTTCCTGGCCGATCCAACTGGGTCGCAGCCTTAGCGCGGCACGGCTAGAATCGGCGCATGGACAAGGCCTTCTCTTCAAACGCGGCCGCTATGGCGGAATTGAATGCGCGCGTAGTTAGCTGCGAGCGTTGCCCACGGCTGCGTGCGTATGGCGCCGAGGTGGCGCGAGTCAAACGGCGCGCCTATCTCGATCATGAATACTGGGGTCGCCCGGTGCCATCGTTTGGCGATCCGATGGCGCGGGTTTTGATACTCGGCCTGGCGCCGGGAGCGCATGGATCAAACCGCACCGGACGCCCCTTTACCGGGGACGGCTCGGGAAATTTCCTTTATCCGGTGCTGTACCAGGCCGGCTTCGCATCGCAGCCAAACTCGACCTCGCGCGACGACGGCATGACGCTTCACGATGCGCAGATCACTGCGGTTGTTCGATGCGCGCCGCCAGACAACAAACCGTTTCCAGACGAGATCGCGAACTGTGCGTCTTATCTCGACGAAGAGATCGCTCTGCTGTGCGGGTTACGGGTGGTGGTTTGCCTGGGCAAGATCGCCTTTGATGGATATGTCGCACATCTTATCCGCACTGGAGCGATCACGCGTCGCGGCAATCTGCATTTTGCACACGCGGCGGAATTCGCGGTGCCGCACGGGCGATTTCTGTTGGCGACCTACCATCCCTCGCTACAAAACACGAACACCGGGAAGCTAACTGCCGGGATGTTCCTGAAAATATTCCAGAGGGCGCGGACCCTTGCATCCAAAGGCTCGTAACTTCGGGTGTCATTTTCGCGAGTTATGGAGAGATGGCAGACATCTCAATTGCGCGAAAAAACATCCAGATTAGAGAGTTCATGGTTTCTGGAGGTTGGCGATGTTGATTGATGTTGTGATTGTGCTTCTGGTACTGATGTTGCTGGGTGCAATGCCGGCGTGGCCTTACAGTCGTGGTTGGGGTTACTACCCGAGTGGCGGCATCGGCCTCATTCTTGCGATCGTTGTCGTTTTACTCTTGTTGCATGTCTTTTGAGTAAGACGAAGTTAATAACTCATTTGACAAAGATCTATGTTCCGGTACTCGGCATCGGTTGCATATGCATTAGTTGATTTGTCAAATTTTAGCTAATTTCCGGGATTGGTTGTCCGTTGTTAAGTAGAGTCGTGTACACTCAAGGCAGATAAGGGTCGAGAGTAACCGACCCAGAGGGTACACCTATGGATACCTTCATTGGTATCGCTGCAGGGCTCCTCCTTTGGTTCCTGATCCGAGTAATCCTACTCGGGATTTACACCGTTAATCAGAACGAACGCGCAGTCAAAACAATCTTCGGGCGAGCCGAGCGCTTACCTGACGGTTTGACGACTCTCGACGTTCCTAACCTCGCTGACTCTCTTCGTCCTGAAGAACGCGATCGCTATACCTATCCGCAGGTGCGTGTTATCCAGCCTGGCGGCCCGTATTTTAAGCTTCCCTGGGAACGGATCTACAAGGTGAACGTAGCCACGCAGACTGTGAACATGGCTTACGACCCTGAAACTCCGGCGGCCAATGATCATGGGAGGCGTCTCGAAGCAGTCACGAAAGATCAACTCAACACCGGGCTAACCGGGCAGATTCGTTTTCGAATCAGCGAGAATAATCTCTACGCTTACGTCTTCGGAATTAAGCAACCGTTCGTGCATGCGATGGGATATTTTGTTTGCGTCCTGCGTCAGAAGATTGCGAACTTTGAGGCGAAGCAAACTCCGCCCGCCCCGGACGAACCAGTCATTCCCGCGAGCAGCGAGATGATCGGGATCTCCATCAACGATCTTCGCAAGAACCTGCACGACCTCAACGACTATATGGACAAGGAGTGCCGCGCTACGCCTGCGCGCTACGGCGTCGCACTGGATGCATCGCTGATCACGGGCATCGATCCGCCACCCGAGGTCGAGTCTGCGCTGGCTGCGATCAATACCGCACACAATCAGGTATCGAGCGACATCAGTCTGGCCCAGGCGGCCGCCGACCAGAAGATCGTGCAGTCGAAGCGGGCCGTCGAGATCGAGACGCTCAGGGCGCAAGCCGAGGTGCAGCCGATCAAGTTGCTCGCTGAGGAGTTAGCGCAACTGCACCGGGCCGGCCCGGGTGTGCTCGATGCCTACATTCGGAATGTGAAGCTGAAGATTTACGAGAAAACAAAGGCGGCCTATATCGAGGTACAACGTCCATGACCTTTCTCATCGCCATCGTCGCAACTTTGGTTTTTCTCTTTATAGGGGTTCCCCTCATCCTCGCCATTTGCCGCGCATTTGGCGTCTTCACAATCGTGGAGGAGCGGACCTGCCGCGTGTATGTACTTTTCGGCAAAGTCCTCGACATCATTGACGAGCCGGGTCTGCATTTTCTGCCGGACAGGCTTGGTCTAAAAGCGTTCATCATCAATTGGCTGGGGCAGTGCCATGTGCTGGACCTACGCCTCGATCAGGAGTATCGCCGCAGCGAGCCCGTGAACTCCGAAGAGGGCGCTCCGATGGGCATCGGTATCTGGTATGAAATGTTTATCACCGATCCCTTCGCGTACCTCTTCAAGAACACCGATCCTCGCGGTTCGCTGCGGGCCAGCGTGAGCAATGCGACGGTGCGTTGCCTGAGTAACATGCCCCTTGCCGAGATGCTCGAGACCCGCCATGAGATGAGCAATACCGTGCGTACCGAGGTCTCAGCACAATCGAAGGAGTGGGGCTATCAACTCGGCTCGGTGTACATCCGCAAGGTACATTTCCGCGATGCGGGTATGATTCGGCAGATCGAGGAGAAGGTCGTAAATCGGCTTCGACAGGTCACCTCCGCCATCAAGCAGGCGGGGGCCAATCAGGTCAGCGTCATTACCAGCTCCGCCGAGCGGGAGGCCTCGATCGAGTTTGGCAAGGCAACGGCAATTCGTCCGAGTACCCTAGGCGAAGCGCTCAAGGAGATCTCTCAGGACGGCGCCGTTTCCAATGCGCTCTTTGAGGTGCTGGAAACGCAGAGGCTCACGCAAGGCGATACCCAGCTGATCATGGTTTCGTCGGGTGGGCAAACCCGCCTGCTGACTGACCTGCTGGCGTCGACCAACTGACAGAGGATTGTTGCTGGTTGAAGGCAGGCTTCCGGATGTAAATCGTCAATTCGTTTTGGAGCGGGAGACCGGGATCGAACCGGCGACATTCAGCTTGGGAAGATGGCAGTAAAACGGAAACAAAGAACATAGCGTTTCCTGGCATCTCGTTCTGGCGATAGAGAATACGGCGTTTTCGATCCGCGCGCTGTTCACAAGTCAAACGGAGCACAAATGGAGCACAGAATTTCAGTCTCCGAAAAGGGTTCGCGCTTGGACTATAGGCGCGATGAGATCGGGCCGGTCGTTCTTTGCGTTTCCTGCGTCCCTGCTCACTTGCCAGCATGTCATGGCTTCAGCGGGGAACGGTAGTAACAGGTCGATGGGCAAAGCGCGTCTATGGCGCTCTCCGTTATCACCAGCCGGATAGCCTGCTTTCCCGTGTCCTCCGTCCTGCCGCAGCGCGTGCTGGAATTCGGAAGCATATCGGCTGGCACACTTTCCGCCACACGTTTTCCACGGTCCTGATGGCAAATGGAGAGAACGTGAAAGTCGTGCAAGAACTCATGCGGCACGCGAACTGTCGGTGCACTCTGGAAATCTATTCCCAGGCTCGAATTCAGGCAAAACGGGAGGCCCAGCGCAGGGTTGTGGAGATGATCATTTCTCGGGAACAGGAAGTCACGGACTTGGAAGAACCCTTGATCCTTGCGAAAAATTGAACCGCCAGGATGGAGTTGCCGTGGCCCGATTGTAGCCCCGGTCATTCAGCGACCCTGCATCTCTTACAAGCACGCTTCAGGATGACTTCGAGTTGCCGACCATTTGGGAGTTGAGCGTCGGCGAGGATTTCCTCATATTACATCTCCGGTTAGAGTAACAGGTCAGTTGACGCCTCATTGCTGAGAGGCTTCTCAACGATGTGATTACTTCCGGATTGGCGACAAGCCAGGAGCTATCGTCTGTACTACCCAGTTGTGAGGCAGGGCTACAGACTCCGCACGCTCGGACCAGAGGCGCCATTCGCTGACGGGGTATTACGCATTGAGGGGATTTTGCTGCACCCTACACGGTGCGGCCAGCGACACACGGCAGCGCCCGGCGGACCTGCCCATAATAAAGAGTCTGAAACTGTAGATCGTTTTGTAGCTGCCCCGAGCACCTGGACCGGGCCGGGAGCCACTGGCTATCAGCGGTTTGAATCGTAGATCGCTACCCGGTCCATCGCGGGCTTGAGGGTCAGCGCGGTTACTCCTATTGCAATCCCGAGGAATGCGATCAGCGCGGCCAGGATCGTGTGCCCTTCAGCCATCCATATCGCCACGCTTATTGCCAGCGCGCCATTCGCCAGCCCGAACGCGCGAATCCAGGGCGCGAACTTTCGCGCCTCGCTACGAAGGAGTTCTCTGTCCATACTGCCCCCAAAGAGCAAAACCGCGGCCATGATTGATTGAATTGTGCCGCAGAATAAGATCGCGAAGAACAGCGCCAGGCTCCACGTTCCGCTGGTCACGCTTTTGAACCGCCAGGCCAGATACACGAGCAATACGGAGCGCAAACAGATCTTAATGTGCAGAATTTCCCAAAGCCGGTATGGTTTGGGGCCCGCCGACCCGAAAAGCTTCCGCACCAAGGCGGCCGGCTCTTCGGGTTTCGCGGTCTTTACTGAGTCCGAATCGCGGACAGGAACTTGGTCGCTGCCCTCAGAGGCCAGCGATCGCTTGCCGGACGCAGAATCATCCCTTAGTTCCTCCAGCGCGAGCTTGATATCATCTATGTGCTGCGTCCGGCGGTCCCGGTCCTTACGCAGGCAGCGTAGGATGATCTTCTCGAGTTCTGCCGGCAGATTCGGCGCGAGGCCGCCAGGTGGCGGCGGCTCCTTCTGCAGGATTGCCGAAATTGTGGACATTTTGGTTGCGCCTTCAAATGGCCGGCGGCCGGTGACCATTTCGTAGAGAACCGAGCCAAAAGAAAAAATATCGGAACGCGCATCCACCTTCCTGCCTTCGGCCTGCTCAGGTGACATGTAGGCGACGGTGCCGATGATCGAGCCTTCTTCCGTCAGCGGGGCGTCCTCAGCGGTCCCCGTCGCCGTGGCGGCCTCGGAATCGACAGTCTTCTCGGTCAGCTTGGCCAGGCCGAAATCCAGCAATTTCACGCGGCCGTCCTCGTCGATAATAATGTTGGCCGGTTTGAGATCGCGGTGCACGATTCCGGCCGAGTGCGCGCGGGCCAGGGCGTCGGCGATCTGGATCGAATACTGCAGTGTGTCTCTCAAGGGCAGGTCGTTCTTGCCGATCAACTGGTGGAGCGTCTTGCCCCCCACGAACTCCATGGCAATGAAATCCGTGTCCCCAGATGAGCTGATGTCGTATATGTGGATGATGTTGGGGTGATTCAGAGCCGATGCGGCCTTGGCTTCCTGCACGAAGCGGCGCTTGCGCTCGGGGCTGGTGGTAGCATCAGCGCGCAGGATTTTGATGGCTACGGGCCGGTCGAGATGAGTATCGAAGGCCCGGTAGACCACCCCCATGCCGCCCTCGCCGAGTTTTGCTTCAATCCGGTAGTGGCCCAGCGCGTGGCCGATCATGGGGTCCATATTAGGACCTCGTTGTCATGTTAGGACCTCACTCATGAGCGAGTCAATGAGGCTGGCGGGGAAGATTTGCTGCTGGTGCAAGTCCATGCTCCCGCCGCCGCACACGCCTGGTGAGCGTTTCTGTGCTCGTTGCGTTGTCGAACGCAATCCGCGCAAACGGGTGTATATGTTTTTCATGCTGCGGCACGGCTGGCATTGCCAGTTTCTCGAAGAAGATTTGAAAACTCCCCTGCCCCGCAAATTGAGCGTGAACGATCCCGCGAAGCTGTTCGAGATTGCGGAGCGGGGCGGCTAACGGCTCAACCTGGAAGGGTCGTCAAGCAATCGACCATGCGATTGAGAATGGACGTGGCGCGATCTGGCTGGAACTGACCCCGGAGCAATACGCGAAGTTGAAGAAGTAGCGAAGCCGACGGCTAATCAAGCGTCGGTCAGATTGAGCCGGGTTTCGACACGTCCGAGCCCTGAATCCAAGCCAGTCCATATCGAACCACACTTCCATATTTTTGTTCTCAATGGGTCTCTAGTATGCTCGTTTGCAATCATGAACGCCGTTAATGAGGATAAGCATCTTAGCTTCTGGCGCGCACCGTGGGAATTTGCGGTCCACGCGGTTGTCGGAACCTTTATCTTTGCGGTGATAGCAGTTGCGGCAGTCCTTCTGGGCTGGGGCCTTCGAAAACTCGAAGCTTTTGGAGCCGGTGCGATAATAGTTTATGGCCTAAAAGGTGCCGAATATGCGCTTTTCTTAAGCGACTTGGTGCTGTTCGCGGTCTTTCTTTGGCGAACCTCCAAACGTACGATCGAGAAATTATGACGAATGTAAACCAATCTGAATCGGGTCTTTGGACGGTCACGCTGAATAGCGTTAAAGACGCGGCACGGTTGTACTTCGATCCAATATCTCGTGTGACGATGCGGCTCTCATCTAGGGAGAACGAATTGGTGTCCCAACGAAGGCAGTGGTCGGAAGATCTGGACCGAATGGAGCGCGGCCGTTACCACGAAATGGAACCTTCAATTTGGGAGGAAGGAAAACGCGGCAGGGGTGAGGTACATCAGCGAAGATTACCCTTGGTCTTGATCGAAGGATTGACCAAAGTTTTTTACACGGACGAGATCGAGACCCACGCCTTGTCGGGCGTTTACCTTAATGTCGCCAAGGGTGAGTTCGTGGCTATTCAAGGGCCTTCTGGCTGCGGCAAGTCGACGTTGCTCTCGATTATCGGCTTGCTGGATACGCCGACGAGCGGGAAATATCTCCTGAATGGCCGTGAGGTGGAGAGTCTAGATTTCGCGCAACGTGCGCGGATTCGCAATCAGGAAATAGGGTTCATTTTCCAGAGTTTCAATCTTATCGGCGATCTGACGGTGTATGAGAATGTGGAACTTCCACTGACCTACCGCTCAGGCATGTCGGCAGTAGAGCGTAGAAGGCGTGTGCTGGAATCGCTCGAACGCGTGAGTATGGCGCATCGCATGAAACACTATCCTGCCCAACTGTCGGGTGGTCAGCAACAGCGTGTGGCAGTTGCACGTGCGCTGGCTGGTTCGCCGTCAATTTTGCTAGCCGACGAGCCCACCGGAAACCTCGATTCCCGGAACGGTGAAGCGGTGATGGAATTACTAGCAAATCTGCACCGTGAAGGTGCAACCATTGCGATGGTAACGCATGATCCTCGCTTTGCGCGTCACGCGGAACGCAACATCAATCTATTTGATGGCAAAGTTGTAGAGGACGGAAGTGTGCTTGAACAGTTACTAGAATTGAGTTGACGATTCGTTGCGTTACCGTGCAGCCTCAAGCTGCGTGGGACAGAACAGACATCGGGTTCCGGGTTGAAGTGAATCCAGGATTTGAAGGCCCCCTCCCCGCAAATTGAGCATCCGTGGGTATCCGAAGCTGAAAAACACTTGACCGCGAATTTCTCTTTAGGCTCGCTCAGGAGGGCTCTTCTCAATTTCCGCTGGGGTGGTAGCGGGCCGATCTGAAACGCTTCTGTCTGGCCAACTCTGCGCGGAATTACCTTATTCCAGATTGAGGGTTCCGGAAACCTGACCTGAGATGGCTCCCCTGCCTCAATACTCTCAACAGTAAACACTGTCTAATGAGACCGCACAATCTATTGAGAATAGTTTGTCTACATAGTCTAGTTAGTCTCATTTGACTTTGTGCTTCTTCAGCCGACCGTCAAGCTCGGCTGCTTTACGGTAAGCCTGGAGAAACGCGGTGCCGGTTTCGGCCGTACGCAGCGCGGCGCGGATGACGAGGCTGTCGGTAGGCCGTACCGCCTGCCCTGCCAACCATGCGGCAAGCTCGCGCACAAGTTTTCCGTCCTCGTCGTGAAACCAGAACTGAACCTGTTTTCCCTTGCGTGGTTTGGGTTTTTCTGCGACGGGGCGCAACTCTCTGCGGCGTGGTTCCGGCTGTTCGACCGTCGCCGTGGCCTGCGGCTCCGGTTTGGCGGCTACCGGGGCGCTTGGGGCCTTGCGCTGGATCGCGGCCAGAAGGCTGTCGCGGATGTCGCCTCGTTTTGGTGGACTACTCATACTCGTCAATCTATGGAGACTATGTTGTCTCGGTTGTCTGTGGAGACTCTGGATACTACGTCAGCGAGAGCAGCGCAAGCGCGAATTGGAGGGCTTCCTCTCGGGCAACGTTGTCGAGGGCTTTCCAGCCCTGGGCAATGGCGTGTTGGTAGCATTCGCGGGCACTCAACGTCACCGGCAGATAGGGAACGCTCACTTGTTTGGCGCTTTCTTCAACAAGACGGCCCAGGACGGTTGTTTTTCGGACCTTGTTGAACACGACGCGCACGATGGCTTTGGGATTGCGTCCGCGCACGAATTGAACGGCCTCTTCAGCCTCCCACACATCGGCGGGAGCAGGGGTCGTTATGACGAGCGCGAGATTGGCGCTGCGGACTGCGGTGGCCGTCGCAGTGTGATCGAGATTGGGCGGCGTGTCATAGATGAGGATGTCGGGGTTGGTGACAGTCTCGGGCTTCTGGCCGTGGATTAATTCCAGAGCCTTGCTGCTTGTCCCTTGCGCGTCCCAATCCTTCAGCGCGACTGTTTTCCCCGCTTGCCGCAGCACTTCGTACAGCAGGATCGACGTGGTGCTTTTTCCGACGCCGCCTTTTTTGGCGAGGAGGGTGATGTTAAGTGGCGCGGTCATGCAGACGGACTACATAAACTGTTGAGTCTATGCAAGCTCTGAATTCTACGTAGTCTCGTTAGTCTCATTAGAGATGGTTCACAGCGCGGCCCGGATAAAGCGGCGATCGACGCCATTCCGGCCGTGACAGCGGGCAGCGGTCTGCGGTAAAGTGCCGGTTGCGAGACAATGGAACGGGGAGGGCAGGGCGATGAACATTACCGTTGATATCAAACCGGAAGTTAAGGCCGAGCTCGCCCGCCAGGCCGCCGCCCAGGGCCGCGCCGTCGAAGCCTATGCGGCCACCCTGCTTGAAGAGGCGGCGCATGTCGAGGCATCGCCGGGAAACCATGCGACGCAGGCGCCGGCGAAGGATCTGGTTGAGCTGTTCGCGCCGGTACGTGGCTTGTTTGCGGATGGCGAACTCGACTTCAGCCGCAATCCGTCGACGAGCCGCCCGATTGATCTTTGATGAGCGGCTTTCTTCTCGACACCAACATCCCGTCCGAAATGCTGCGGCCCCGGCCTGACGCGAAAGTCGCGGAGTGGATAAGGCATCAGTCGAGTGAAACCCTCTTCGTCAGCGTCGTGACTTTGGGAGAGTTGCGAAGGGGCGTGACGCTGCTGACGGAACGCAGCACCCGCCGTGTGGAGCTTGAGCGTGTCATTCGCGAAAGCATTCCTTCGTGGTTTCACGACCGCATTCTGCCGATAACGCGAGCCATAGCGGAACGGTGGGGGGCGCTTGATGGCGAGCGGCAAATGGCGGGGAGGCCGCTCAACATCGCCGATGGCATGATCGCTGCGACAGCGCTCGAACACGGCCTCACGCTCGTCACGCGCAATGTGAAGGATTTCGATCAGCTTGGTCTCACCATCCTCAACCCGTGGGGAGAGGTTGCATGACAGAACAATCCAAACGCCGTCTGCCTCTCAAGGTTTCCTATCGAGGGCTTCAGCTCTCGGCTGAGAGCGAAGCGCTGCTGGAGAAGGCGATGGACCGGGTTGATACGGACGATCCCGACGAGGCGCTGAGGCAGGCGCTCCGGCATTTCCTGAATGAGACCCGCCCGCGAAAGAGCTGCCGTGACCCTGTCCACGATGATTTCCGTTCCGGTGTCGATACATCGCCAAGCCTGTTTTTTTCCTACTGTCCGCCTGAACCGTTCTTTGATAGTCAGGGAAGGGACTTACCCACACCCGCCGTCGCCAGCGCTATGGGGCGCGCTAGGCGGGCATGGATAAGTCCTCGTCGAAATCCTTTTTTCTATAAGAAAGAGGATTGCCCTGAAACCCGCAGAAAAGCTGGATAGTGACGGCCACTTTTTGTCCGTCGTCGGCCAGAATCCCGCCGAAAACGGCTAAACACGCGCCGTCAACGGCCAAAAAACACTTGCAATTCTGGCCGAGTTCAGACAGGGTATTGACCACCTACGGACAAACTCAAGGGCACAAAATGGCCGAAAACAGTCAAAACGAAGCGCCTGCGATTCGCCAGAAGCGAGGGGTGCCCATTTACATGACCAATCCGAGCGTCCCGGCGAAAGATGAAATCAGCCGGTCGCGGCGGACGCAGTTCGGCAACGAGCACCGGGGCATGGTGATCGACGGCGGCACGGGCGAAATTCTTGGCCGTGGCGCGGCCTACATGTACGAGTTCGAGGAAGTGGACAAGGAACGCTTCGTGAAGCTCTTCCTCGATGGCGTCCGAAAGACGGCGGGACTATCGAGCACCGGCCTCATGATCTTCGAGCTGATCTACAACCAGGTGCGCGGAAACCCGAACAGCGACAAAATCGAAATGAGCTACATGGTGGCTCAGGATCGCCTGCCGAACCTCGCCGAGCGCACTTACCGACGCGGCCTCCGCGAACTGCTCGACAAGGAAGTGATCTTCCGCAGTCCGGTCGAGGGCGTTTTCTTCGTCAACATCCGCTGCATGTTCAACGGCGACCGG
Organism: uncultured Acidobacteriaceae bacterium; assembly: GCA_963826855.1. GTDB lineage: Bacteria > Acidobacteriota > Terriglobia > Terriglobales > Acidobacteriaceae > Acidisarcina. The sequence continues at coordinate 39,343 of CAWGZE010000022.1, read as the reverse complement.
CTGGCATTTGTGAAGGCGTATCACCTGAAAGGTTCCGGCTATCAGCCGGAGTTGCAGCTTGAAGCACCGAAAGCAGCGGAGGGGGCAGCATGAGCATTCAGGTTCTTACATCGGCTCCGGGCGGGTATGTAGAAATGAAAGCATCGGACATCATCGCCGCCGAACGCTGGCGAAGGACCGATGATGTGCGGGTGAGATTTCGTAACGGGGATTTCGTGATCGTGTCCGGCGAGACTACGCGCGATCTGGGACGGCTCGGCATCATCCCGACAATGATGAATTGACGGCTTGAGCAAACGATCAACGCTGGAAAAGAAACCCGCGCCGTCGCTGCCGGCGCGGGCGAACCAAGCGAGAGACTAATACTCGCTCGGCAAATGGATCACGTTGTTCATGAAGTAGAGCGTGATTTCATCGAGCGGGAAATCGGTGTACTCGATGTGCTGCGTGTAGACGATGTTGTCGTTGCCGTCATCGCAGACGAGAGTTGCTGTGCGGTCTTCTTTGACCTTGAGCTTCCAGACCTGGAATTCTTCGCCGGCAACCCGTTTCTCATGGCGCTGACAGATCGCGATTATATCGAGAAGCCAATAGGCTCCGCCTTCGTCGGCCACGAATTTCGCCCCGTCGGTGAATGTGATGTTGGGGTTGATCCCATGCCGGTACCAGTTTTCGGAACCTGTGAACTGCCGGAGATTGATGGGGGTGAGTTTCGACGTGTTCGTCATCGTGGGCCTCTTTCGTTTTTGAGTGACCCCCACGGCGGGGGCAAACGAGGGCACGTCACGCCGTCGCAACCGAGCGCGGCTGTCATAGCTTGTTGGGGGCACCGTGACCGGCACGGGCAGGGGGGAGCCAAGAAGCGTCATTGACAGCAAGCGGCGGCGGCTAAAGTGCCATCCGCCCGCCGTTATGAGGGGCAGTAGGAAAGAGGTAATGGTTCGATACACCAGGTCGGAAACACCCTGAAGGCTGGGGTTTTCATCGGAAAATACCGGTAGGCGCTCCCTCAATGCGGAGATTAGGGGCATTATTCACCGCATATAGTGCGGCGAATAGCTTGGTGCGTGCTGCTGAATGTTGCTGGAATGCTGTGTTTGAACCGTCTTGCCATAATTTAGAAAAATTAGTACGTTTTTTCTAAATCGTTCTATGAGGCTTAAGCATGCAAACCATGCGGGATCGGATCATCGCGAGGGTCGAGAAATTTGGCGCTGGGAAAGCCTTCTCCGCGAAAGACTTTCTCGATATCGCCAGTAGGGGCACGGTCGATATGACGCTCGGAAGCCTGAGGCGAGGCGGCAAAATCCGTCGCATCCGGCGCGGCCTTTACGACATGCCGCGCATCAATCCTGATCTCGGGGGCGAGCTAAGTCCGGACATCGACGAGACGGCGCAGGCGATAGCGCGGCGGCAACGGTGGAAAATCGTGCCGGAGGGCCCCTGGGCTGCCAATCTGCTCGGCCTTTCGACGCAGGTGCCGTCCAAGATTGTCTACCTGTCGGACGGTCCTAAGCATGAGGTCACGGTCGGCAGGCGCAAAATTCACTTCAAGCACGCCCGCCCGAAGGGCCACGCTGGCCCGGAAGGGAAACTCGCGCTCGTGGTCCAGGCCTTGCGCCATCTCGGAAAAGAAAATGTCGGCTCCAAGGAAATCGCGATCTTGAGGGCGGGGCTATCGGTAGCTGAACAGCGCAAGCTGGTAAGGGAGACGCGCTTCGGGGTGGACTGGATTTACGAAGTCGCGAAACAGATCGCGGAGAAAGCGGCGTGAACCGTATTGCGCTGATGCCCGCACCGGCGCGGGCTGAAATCTTCGCCGAAACCGCCGCGCGCATGGGCATCGCGGATGCGATTGTCGAAAAGGACTTTTGGGTCTGCGGATGTTGCAGCAGCTATTCTCTATCCCCGAACTGGATGGCAGGCTTCTCTTCAAGGGCGGCACGTCGCTTTCAAAGGTCTTTCACGCCATCAACCGGTTCTCGGAGGACATTGATCTTGCCGTTGACTATGCCGCCCTGGGTTTTGTCGGCGAGCGTGATCCGCGCCGGGAAGGCATTTCGAAGACGCGCCGCAATACGATCCTTGCTGACATGCTGACGGCCTGTCAGCGTTATGTCGCCGCTGAATTCCTGCAGCTGGTTGAGCGGCGCTGCGAAGAAATCCTGGGGACAGGGGAGGGATGGAGCCTCGCGGTCGCGGCGGATGAACCGCATATCGTCCGGTTTCGCTATCCCGCTGCTATTGGCGCTGCGTTGCCCTACATCCACCCTCAAGTCGTACTGGAGCTGGGGACGCATGCGGAGTTCGTGCCGCATGGAAGCTTCTCGCTCCGTGCTTTCGCTATCGAGCAATTTCCTAACCTTGCCGATGCTGGCGATGTTGCGGTTGAAGTGCTTCTCGCGAAGCGGACTTTTTGGGAAAAGGCCACGATCCTGCATGCCGAGTTTTTCCGGCCTGTCGACAAGCCCTTCCCGGAGCGCTATTCGCGCCACTACTACGACCTCGCCTTAATGGCCACGGGGCCAATTGGAGAGGAAGCGTTGGGTGATATTGCGCTCCTTGGCCAGGTCGTAACGCACAAACAGATCTTTTATCCGTCGGCCTGGGCGAAATACGTTCTTGCCCGTCCGGGAAGCCTCAAGTTGCTACCGGCGGAAGAGCGCCTAAATTCACTTCGGCGCGACTATCGCAACATGGGCGTGATGATATTCGGAGAACCTCCTCCGTTTGAAACGATCATGAATGATCTTGCGGCGCTTGAAGAGCGGATCAACCGGGTATGAGCCGGTCACCGCCGTTCTTCGGTAAGGTGCGGATATGCCGAAATCAACAAGTCGTGAAAGGCAAGTGCTTCAGCTTCGGTAGGGAAATCCTCGAAGGCCTCCACGCCGCCGGTGCGCAGGTGCCCATAGACCGTCCAAAAATGCGCGGTCTCTAGCCCGCAAGGCTCGACGATCTCGGTTCCGTCTTCGCAATGCCCGATTACGGCACACGGCTGGATTTCAAGGGCGTCGAAATCCCGGATGTTCGGCATCCATGCCGGTGTCAGGGCATTCGCCAGGTCGATCGGTGAAATGTCTTGGTCCATGATGTGCCTCTTTTCGTTTGAGTGACCCCCACGGCGGGGGCGAAAGAGGGCACGGCGATGCGGTCGCAACTGAGCGCCGCGGTCATAGGATTTTGGGGGAACCGTGACCGAAAGGGCAGGGGGGAGCCAAAATCCGTCATTGACGGCAAGCGGCGGCGGCTAAAGTGCCATTCGCCCGCCGTTACGGGGCAATAGGAAAGAGACAGGATGACCGAACGCAAATTCAGGTCGCGGTTAGTGAGGCGATCATTACCGAAAAATCAGGTCGAACCCCTACATAATTTTTCCGTCTGGCATTCCGACCCGGAGGGAACCTGTGGTGCATGGAAGAACGATTGCGCCGGCTTCAGCTTTGCAGAAAGCGATGTCATCGAAAGGCATTCCAACCGCCATACGACTGGGGGTCACGAATTATGAACAGCAATTCGATAGGTCACGATTCAGTAGTTATCCGGGACGCACGCATTAGTGACGTCCAGGGCATTGTTGCTCTGGTCGGCTCCTGCGGTCCGTACCTTTCAAGACACGGCGACTATCTGTATTTCGTTTACAGCCGCTGTTTCAGTCAGACCTGCGCCGTTGCCGTCGAGAACGGACAGGTCATCGGCTGGTGTTCTGCGTTGCGCGTGTCCGACGGGAACTACTTTTTGCACCAGATTGGAGTTGTTCCGGAGGCGCGCGGAAGACACGTTGCCTTCCAGCTGTTCGCGTATCTCCTTTGCAGACTGCGAGTATGTCACGGCGATGACTTCCGCCTGGAATTCACGACGGACCGGAAAAACGTGCCAGTTCATCGCCTCAACCGAAAGGTTGCCGAGAGCTTTTGCATGCGCCTGCGAAAGCTTCCCGAGGCGGTTCCTCCTCTTGAAGATGGGTCCGAAGAAGAACTGTACGAGATGACTCCGGCTGACTGGGACTCAGAGGGCTAACGGAAGAGTGGCGGCGCTCAGACAAGTTCTACCAATGAAAGTGAGGTCATCGAAACCCATTTATGGACGCAACCGGCGTTAATGGAAGACTCGAAGCCCTACGCAAAAAGGAAGCCGCGCTCAGGGCAGCAATAGCAACGGAAAGGGTGCGGCAACAGAAGCGGAAGGAAAAAGAGGACGCGAGGCTGTTCTCGATCGTCGGCGCGGCTCTCGTTCAAAACGCGGCGAAAGCGCCTGACTTCCAACTGATGCTGAAACAGGTTTTACGGGCGGCGGACATGCGCGACACAGATCGCGCCTTTCTCGCCGGGAAAGGATGGCTGTGATGGCAGCGTTGGTTGTTATCGTTTTTTTTGTAGGGATCCTTGCGGCCCTCGATGGTGCCGCAAAGCGAAATAGAGCACGTATTGCCGCTCTGTATCAGTTCGAGCCGGAACAGACGCTCGGCTGCGCCAGGTTTGCCACAACAGAGGACCTGAAAAAAGCCGGTTACCTGAAGCGCGGCGGCATACGGTTAGGCTTTACGCCTGATGGCTCCAAGCCGCTCTATTACAACGGATTCGGTCATATCCTGATTGTCGCCTGCGCAAGAGCCGGGAAGCTTTTTACGATCCTCGCGGCAACGATCTTAAGCCTCGGCAGACGCTCACTCTACTGTGTCGATCCCAAGGCCGAAATGGTCTGTGTAACCGGTCATGCACGCAAGCGGTGGGGAAAAGTCATCGTCATCAATCCGTTCCGCATTCATCTCGACCGGATGAAGGGGCTGATACAGGGAACGATCAACCCTCTCGATATGCTGCATCCGGAGTCGCCGAGCTTCATGTCTGAATGTGACAAGGAGGCAGAGTCCTTCCGTCCTCAACAGGGATCATCAACCGATCCGCATTGGTGGGAGACCGCTTCGAAAGCAATATCCGGGACCATTGCGGCGGTAAAGAAATATGCGCCGCCCGAAGATCAGAACCTCATCTCCGTTCGTGCTGCTATCACTGGAGCCAATGGCCGGAGCTTCTATGAGTTCTGCCGCGAGTGCATGAAATGCCCTGACTCGCATATCAGGGAAAGGCTCGCCGGATTCGCAGCACCTGGCGCAGAGGAAAGCAGGGAACGTCAAGGCGTCCTTGCAACGATGGACACGCAAACCGCATGGCTTGGGAACGAGGCTATCGCAAGCATTCTCAAAACCTCGAACTGGCATCCGCGCGATCCGAAAAGACACCCCGGGCTGTCTCTTTATGTGGTCTTACCCCTCAATATGATGGATGTCTGTTTTCCACTGTTCCAGATGATAACGATGCTGATGCTCTGGGGCCTTCTTGATGAAGGAATTACCGGACCTTCGGTGCTGGCGATCATTGATGAGGCGGCCCAGATTCCATGGTTCAAGGCATGGCAGGATGCCTGGGGAATGGCCGCTGGCGCTGCCGGTCTGCAAATCCTCGCAATTTATCAAAGCTGGTCACAAATCGTGACGCAGATGGGTAATGCGGCGACAAACATCGTCCAGAATTCAGGCGTAAAACTTTTCTTCGGCTGCAACGATCCTGAGACGAGAGAACTTGTCTCGAAGCTTGCAGGCACCACGGAGGTTATTACGTGCTCGAAGGGCATCAGCGCACTGGCCGGAGGGAACCTTTTTTACCCCGCTCCGCCTCCGTCGATCAGTGACAACGTTTCGCAGATTGCGCGTCCTCTCCTGCACCCGGAGGAAGTGGGATCGGCGCTTGCAAAAGACGAGATGTGGATGTTCGCCGAGGGCGTTCCCGCGGTCATCAAGGCCAAGAGGAAGCCATATCTGAATGAATTCAGCGGCTATCGCGATAACCCGTATTTCAGGAAGACAGGATTTTTTAAGTAAAGGAGGATCTGTATGCATTGGGACTGGGAAACGATTAAGGGCATTTCGTGGTGGGCGTATCGGAAGGCGGCTCAGATTTACCTGTCTTTTTCGATATTCCTGTGGGTACTCGGCTCCATCGTTGCCGGCCATCCGATATTGATCGGTGGTTACGTCAATTTCGTATGGCATGTCTTTCATTGGGGTGGGTGATGGGCGACGTTGATCTCTCGCAATTCATCAAGACTGAGAATGTCGAGGTCGCACGGCAACAAGGACCGTTGCAACTTCGGCCCCAATTGGAGAAGGAAAGAAATCCTGATTATTACCAGAGGTCGCAAGAGAAAGAGCGTGGTGGATCGGATTGGTCGGGCAGTTCATGGGGCGGCAGGGGTCGGTAACAAAAGGAGGGAGCATGTTATCTATTACGAAATTTCTTGAAAATCAGCGGGCTTTGGAGAATGTGCGCAGGCCGCAAATCGTCAGGCGCGAGCCGAAGGAAGTTGAGTATTTGCGCCCTGCGCCAATCGTTGCGAATCGTCAGACAATCATTGACCTTCCGAGGATGTGTGCAATCCGGTCGCAACCCTATATCTCGCGCTATGTCGTTGCGGGAAATCGGTATGAGTATTCGCAATCAATCAGGGTGACACATCAGCTTCGCGGTAACTATGAAGACAACACCAACCTTGTAGGGTTTGATGCTGAGTTTTGCGGGCACGAGCATTGCCCATGGTGCGGCGCTTACAGCGACTACTGGATAGGAGCGATCCCGTGCAGGACATGCGAAGGGTTCTTCTGCTTCGGAACGACGATAAGGGACTATTTCACATGTCCATGCGGATATGCCGGGACGATCAAAAAAGGTAATTACACACAGACGGGCATGCTTATGGGTGGGCAAAGCTTTGGCAACAATGAATGGTGGAGAAGGTAGCGACTGAAGTCAGAGGAAACGATCATGAATTTTAAGAGCGTCAACCCGCCGTTCAATCGGACCTTTGAGGATCACATGGGCAAGGGCGAACTGCTGGCCTATCACAGGGCTGGCGGCCACCTAGCTTCATTCTTCGATCTCTATCCGGAATCGAAGCCGAGCTGCACGGGTGAACTCGGGTGTGGGTGTGTGGCCTGTGCGAAGATGCGCGGACGCATGCTGGAACGTGAAAGGGAATAAAAAAGAAGGAGAAAAAACAACCATGAATTTCAAACCATGCACGGAGCAGGAACTGGCGGACAGGAAGCTGTGGGCAAAGGGCGTCTACGATTTTGAGATTACCGATGCCTTCGAAAAGGAAAGCAAAACCAAGGGCAATCCGATGATCGAGCTGAAGGTGAAAATCTTCGGCCCGGACGGCGGCGCCCGTGTCATTACCGATTACCTGCTTGAACAGAGGGGCGAGAAGCTGCGCCATGCGGCGGAGGTTTGCGGCCTTCTGGACGAATACAACCGCGGCTCTCTCGCGCACACCGATTTTCACCATAAGCGCGGCAAGCTGAAGCTCGGAATCGAGAAAGACAAAACCAAAACCTGGCCGGATAAGAACGTCGTCCTTGATTATGTTTCATCGCCTGCCACGAACAGCGCGCCGACAGGAGATGTAAACCTTGCGGCATTCACGCAATAGGCGGTCTGTAGCGCTTTGTTGGGGGCAGACAGGTTTCCCCTTCACCCTGCCCTGCCCCGATCTCCTGTAAGCCGCCTTCAGTGCCGTGGCGGCCATTTGAAGTGCTTGGCTGAGAGAGCCGGGCGCATTAGGATCGGCGGGTTGAAAAGCCGAATCCGGCTCGCGCTGGACAAAAAGTAAGGGGGCAGTAGGAAAAGAAATGTTTGACGCAGAACTCGACAACTTCAAGACGAATATCGATCTCCGTGCCTATGCTGCGGCGCAAGGATTCGCCTTGGACGCCAGAGCTTCGTGGCGTGGGTCTTCAGTTATGCGCCACCCGACCAGCAATGAAAAAATTGTCATTAAACGAGGGCTGGACAATCACTACGTGTGGTTCTCGGTGAGAGTTGTTGCCGGTGGATCGATCGTCGATTTTGTGCAGCACTTGACGGGCCTTAGCCTCGGGGCAGTCAGAAAGGAGTTGAGGCCTTGGATCGGTCAGCCTCCTGTGCCGGTTCCGGTGTTTGCGCCCCTGCACAAGACCGAGAAAGACAGGATGAAAGTCGACGCCGCCTGGGCGCGTATGCAGGACGCTTCGACCGGCCATCCCTATCTTGAACGTGAACGCGCGATTCCCGGCGCCCTGCTCGCCCTGGATCGCTTCGTGGGCCGAGTTCGTATCGACAGCAAGGGCAATGCGGTGTTTCCGCATTTCGATGCCGAAGGGCTGAGCGGCTATGAGTTGAAGAATGTCGGTTTCACCGGCTTTGCCTCCGGCGGAAGCAAGGCGCTCTGGCTGTCGCAGGAATTACCGGACGATAACCGGCTGGTGATAACAGAAAGCGCCATAGACGCGCTTTCCCACGCGGTGCTGTTCCCCGACAATCGCGCGCGCTATGCCAGTATCGGCGGAAAGCCCAATCCGCAGCAGCCGGAACTCATCAGGGCCGCAGCCGCGCGGATGCCGCCGGGCAGTGAAATCATCGCGGCAATGGATGCGGACGAAGACGGTGCGAAGCTGGCGGAGATTGTGCGCAGCGCCGTCGAGCTGACAGGCCGGCTCGATCTGCGCTTTGTCATGCAGGAGCCATTCGGTTACAAGGACTGGAATCAGGAGTTGCAACAAAAACGCGAACCGGTTTTTTCCCGCCGTTCCGTGGAGGTTGCGCCTGGATAAGGCGGAATGCCATGCCGACGCCTCTTGAGAGTTTCGACCTGCTCACGCTGGCGGATGCCGCCGCGCTTCTTCACTGCTCGAAGGCGCATGTTTGCAAGGCGGTCTCGGGGCGATTGAGGGGCTGCTCTCCTATCCCGTCTGTATCTCTCGGTCGCCGCAGGCTGATACGCCGCGAAACGCTCCGCCGGTGGATCGAGAACAATGAGCGGGCGGCGGACGATGCTACCATACCGACATTGCCAGTACGGGGTGCCGGTAAACGCGCATGAGGAGAAATTATGCGCAAGAGTCGGTATCAGCGGGGGTCGGTCAAGAAACAGCGTGGCCGCTGGGTCGCGATGTGGTGGGTCGATCATAGCCGTAAGAGCCGCGTGATCGGATTGGTCAGGGACATGACCAAATCGGAAGCGCGGGCGGTGGTGGACGGGATTGTCGCCGAAGCCAATGCCAGACAGCCGGACAACAGGATATGGACGTTTGGCGCGTTCGTGGCTGAGGTCTACTTCCCCTACTATCGCCGCAAGTGGAAGGCTTCGACGCGGGTGAATAACATGAACAGGGTATCCATTCATCTCGTCGAAAGCCTCGGTGCGCGGGAACTGTCGTCGTTCCGGCGCGATCAGTTGCAGGACGTTCTCGATGACAAGGCCAAAGCGGGCTTGTCCTTCTCGACCGTCGATCACTTGCGCTGGGATTTGAAGCAGATATTCGACATGGCCGTGGCCGAGGGCCTTGTCGCGCGCAATCCCGCGCTATTGCTGTTTACGCCAAGGGAAGCGGCGAAGCCTGTGCGCCGTGTCATGACCATGAGGGAGGTGCAAATCTGCTGTGCCGTCCTCGATCAACGGGAGCGGCTGATCGCAAAACTGGCGATCATGGCCGGCATGCGTCCGGGGGAGATATTCGCGCTCACCTGGGGCCGTCTCACGGCAACCCATGCGGACATCCGGCAGCGGGTGTATCGCGGGGCCATCGACACGCCGAAAACCGATCAATCGATCCGCAAGGCGGCCTTGCCTGAAGGTCTCCTTCGGGACATCGAAGCCTGGAGGGAGGTTTCGCTCGCGACGCAGGACGATGCCTGGGTGTTTCCAAGCGAGCGGATGACACCCCTATCCAAGGACAATTGCTGGAACCGGTCGATCAAGCCGAGACTGGCAAGCGTGGGCCTTGGCTGGGCGAATTTCCTCGTCATGCGGCGGACTCACGCAACGCTCATGAGCGAGCTTGGCGTGGAAGGGAAGCTGGTGGCCGATCAGCTCGGCCACAGCCTCGATGTCAGCCAGAACGTGTACACGCAGTCGCCGGTCGAAAGCAGGCTTCCGGCGGTCAATCGACTGGAGAAAAGCCTCCTGGTGATGTGAATGGAGCACAGACGGAGCACGGATCGTAGCCGGTTTATGCAAACTGTTGATTCTTCTGGAGCGGGAGACCGGGATCGAACCGGCGACATTCAGCTTGGGAAGCTGACGTTCTGCCACTGAACTACTCCCGCTCGCGATTGGAGCACCAGATGCGATTGTAGTGGGATTGCTCTTTAGCGACAACCAGCCAAAACTCGTCTGCCAGTGGATTGCCTGAGCTGAAATGGTTAGCAGGAGATCCCAGCCTTTTGCAGGGCATCTTTCAGGTCCTTCATGCTGATTCGGGTGGAGGCTTCGGGTGTGCCGGCGCCGCGCCAGTGGGTTTCGAGGCTGAGACCGTAGTGATAGCCGTCCTGTTTTAAGGCGCGAAGCTGTCCGACCCAATCGACGACTCCGGTGCCAACTGGCTCCCAATCGTATTTGCCATCGGGTTTGCGGGTGACGTTCTTGCAGTGGCAATGGCCGATGCGGTCCTTGGGTAGGGCATCGTATCCGTTGGGATACGGGACATTGCCGGGGAAGGTGCCGGCGTTGCCGGGGTCCCAGTTGATCATGAAGTTCTTATTGGGGATCGCTGCCAGCACTGCTGCCCCTTCTTCTCCGGTGCCGGTGTTGCAGGCCATCTCGTTTTCGAGCAGCAGGATGACGTTGCTCTTGGCGCAGGTTTCCGCCGCTTCCTTCAGCTTGGCGTTGATCGCCGCGCGGTAGGGCTTCTGATCCTCGAGCCTCCAAAAGTCGAAACAGCGGATGCGGTCAGTCTTGAAGGCCTTGGTCAGCTCGATGCACTTGGTGAGCAGAGCGTCCTGCTCTTTGAAATCAAAATCAGCGTGGAACTGGTCGTGCCGGGGGCTCTCTTTGGACAGCGGCGCGCCGGGCCAGTCCACTTTGAAGAGCGGGCTGGCGATGTCGGTTACGCGGAGGTTGTATTTCTCGAGAATTTTGATGGAGTCGGCGATTTCCTTCTCATTGAGCGCGGTCACGTTTTTGTTCCACATGCTGCGCAACTCGATCCACTTGAGGCCGAACTCCTGCGAGGCCACCTGACAGGCATGATCGAAGTCGGGCGAGATTTCATCGTTGATGACGGCGAGACGGAATGGGCAGGTCATCGATGTGTCCGGGGATGTATCTGCGGCGCCCGCATGGGGCGGATAAGGGAATTGGGCAGCCACTCCAGTGGCCGCCAATGTGCCTAGAAAACTACGTCGCGAGACCGCCATGGAGGACTCCTTTTTTCAATTCACAGATCACTCTAGATGCGGTCCGCAAGACAAATCAATCCCTAGGGATGGATTTTGTTGCAAGTATGGAGGAATTCTTCTTGGCGGGCGGGTTTTAGCGATTACTGCGGCGACGAAGGCACGTAGCCAGTCTTTTCTTCTTCCTTCTTTTGCTTTTTCTGCTCGGCGAAGAATTTTTCCTGGTCGGTCTGCAATTGCGTGGCTTGATCGACGAGGCTTTGGGCGGCGTCCGCTGCTGTCTTTCTGGGGAAGTCGTAGACCGGATCGGGCGGCGGTTTGTTCACCGTATCGAGCCACTTCTTGCTTGCGGGAATCAGGTCTTTCAGGGCTTTGCGAATGTCGGCGTGAGTTTCATCGTAGTTGTCGAGATTGTCCTGCAACTCATCGACAAGATACGTGTATTCCTGAAGCAGTTTGCGTATCTTTGGAGGCTTGTTCTGGATTCGGGTGTCGCCGACCATCTCCGCGATTGCGTCGGTGCGCTGCGCGATGAAGGTCATGAACAGCTTGACGCGTTCGATCGGCTGGTCCGCGACCTCGCGGAGCTTTTCGACGTCGGCCGCTGTGAGCGGGTCGTTTTTGTCCTGGGCCGCAGCGAGGCGCACGAGGCTGTTCAGGGCGAGGAACGTCACCAGTAAAATGCGGAGTTTGCGGAAGGAAGCAAGTGCCGTGTGCGGCTGCGGTTTTCGCGGTGTCGACACCTTTGTCTCTATTTCCGGAACACCTGAAGCATCAACTCCGCCTGCACTTGATTGAGTTGCTTGAGGGTGGCGTCAAGAGTTGGCCTATCTTCGAGCGAGGCCTGGGACAGGATGTCATGCAGCCGGAAAGCGGTGTGCCGCATTAGAATCTCGGCGTTCTTGAGCCGCTTGCTGTCGTTGGCCATGTCCATGTGGATCTTGGCCGCGTATTCCTGGACGGAGTGGATGGTGGTGGAGGCCTGAGCGGCGTCGCCGGCGGACAATTGTCTGCCAGCCAGCTCCGTCATCTGGTGGACGAGCTCGGCGTAGAGGAAGCACTGCTCGCGCGGACCAGCCTGGCTGGCGCGCGCCTCGAGAGCGAGCAGCGATTGAGCATCAGGGATTTTGTCATCGATGGCGCAAAGGCCAGTGGTGGGCACAAGGAGAGCAAGGGAGAGAATGCTTGCCGATACAGCAACGAACCGCATGGTGCACCTCCTTGGGGTGCTACGGACTCGATACGCTAGTTCGACTTTTCAAGAGCGATCAGCCTGTGCTGCGCCTCCCACTCCTGATCTGGAAACTTCCCGGCGGAGACCGCGAGGAACTTCTTATAGTACTCCACCGCTTCCTTCTTCTGGTGCAAATTATCGTATGCCGTTGCCCGGAGAAAGTTACTTCCAGCATTTTCGTCGGCAAATTTTGCTCTCATGGAAAGCGATTGCAGCACGAGGGGGTATTGCTTGTCCATGGAGGCGGCGATGGCCAGCTCCATCCAGTCTTCGGGATTCTCCGGCGAAACCTTGAGCGCCGCCTGGAATGCTGGAATCGCCTCGGGATACCGGTGCTGCTGCAACAGATTCTCCGCCCGGCTGTTCAAAAGGTCGGCGTTTTGCGGATATTTTTTGAGCAGATCGACAAGAATTGGGTCGCCTTTTTCAGGATTTCCGTTCTGGGTGTAGGCGTCGGCCAGCATTCCCCCGATCAGTGGATCGTCGGGCTTGAGGGTGTGCAGCTTTTCGAGCACTGCCAGAGCCTCGTCCTTTTTGCCCTCGTAGGTCAAGGTGCTGGCGAGTTGAGAGTTGAGAGCGGGGTTATCCGGATCACGGCCGATGGCGGTGCGCAACAGCTGCTCGGCCTCGGCATACTTCTTTTCCTTGAGCAGCAGATGCACGAGGCCGGCGGCGGCGTCGGAGGACTCGGGCTGCCTCGTCAGCAGCTGCCGGTAGGCTGCTTCGGCGGTTTCATCGTCTTCGTTGGCGGTCGCGATCTCGGCGGTGAGCAGCAGGTCGTCCGGCTGTTCGGGACCGAGGTGAAGGGCGTCGAGCAGATGCTCTTTAGCTGCCGCCGGGTCGGTGGTGCGCTCCAGCCGGGCGAGGGCACGGTAGGCCTGGGCCTGCGCCGCCGGGTTAGGCGGGTCGGGCTGGAGCGTTACCGCCGTCGTCAACTGCTCCTGCGCCTCCTGCGGATGACCTTCCCGAGCGAGCAGCAAGCCGAGGGAGAGTCGAGATTCGAAGCGCTTGGGGTCGGCCTCGATCGACTTTTTGTAGTTGGCGGCTGCGGCGTCGGGATGGTTCTCGGCGTCCTCAAGGTAACCGAGATCGAAGAGCGCCCGGGCATCATTCGGGTGGGCGGAGAGCCAGGGAAGCAACAGGCTCCGTGCCTTGGTGTAGTTCTGCAGCGCAATATTGCCCTCGGCGTCGGTGAGGGGAGTTGCGGCCGCGTCTTGCGCGGGCTTCGGAGGCGTGTCGGGCGCTGAAGTTCCCGGCGGCAGCGGGGCTTGTTGCGCCTTGGCAGGGTGACTAACGATCGCGCTCAACAGAAAAACAGATGCCATGCCGCTTAAGGCAAGGCCATGAAACTTGCAACGACTCATCTCAAACCACTACTTCCTTTGGGGCTGTTCTTGGCGCGAGCACGCGGGCGAGCCACTGGCCGGTGTGCGACTCAGGCTTCGATGCCACGGTCTCCGGAGTTCCGGTGGCGACTACACGGCCGCCTGCCGCGCCGCCCTCGGGGCCGAGGTCAATTACCCAGTCGGCTGACTTGATGACATCCAGATTGTGCTCGATGACTACCAGCGAACCGCCGGCGTCGATGAGCTTGCGGAAGGCGGTCAGCAGCTTGCCTACATCGTCGAAATGCAGCCCGGTGGTGGGCTCGTCGAGTATGTAGAGGACTCGGCTCTTGGCTTTCTTTGCGGTGGTCGTGCCGTTCGCCTCAGTGGAATTTGTGCGGATGGTTGCGCGGCCGGTAGCGAGGTGCGATGCGAGCTTGACGCGCTGTGCTTCGCCGCCGGAGAGGGTGGTCGCCGACTGGCCGAGGCGGACATAGCCAAGGCCGACCTCTTCGAGGACTGCGAGCTTATCAAGGATCTTCGGATTGCCGACGAAGAAGCGCAGCGCTTCTTTCACCGTCATCTGCAGCACTTCATGGACGTTCTTGCCCTTGTATTTGACTTCGAGGGTGCTCGCTTTGTAACGGGTGCCGTTACATTCTTCGCAGGGCAGTTCGACGTCGGCGAGGAACTGCATTTCGACGGTCACGGTTCCGTCGCCGTCGCAGACATCGCAGCGGCCCCCCGGAACGTTGAAGGAGAAATGTCCAGCGGCATATCCGCGGCGCTGGGCCTCGGGTTGGGCGGCGAAGAGTTCGCGGATTGAATCGAAGGCCTTGATATAGGTCACAGGATTCGATCGCGGGGTGCGCCCGATTGGGGCCTGGTCGACGAGGACGATGTTGTTCAGGAACTCGGTTCCGGAGAGCTCTTTGTAGAGGCTCCTTGGATCGCTGCCCTCGCCCATTCCGAGCTCATAGGCCACTCCGCGATAGAGAACGTCGTGGACGAGCGTCGACTTTCCTGAGCCGGAGACGCCGGTGATGCAGGCCAACAGGCCGAGGGGAATCTCACAGTCGACGCCTTTCAGGTTGTGGATGCGAGCTCCCTTGAGTCTCAACCATTCTTTGCCGAGTTCGCGACGCCGCACGGGGACGGGGATGGACATCTGCCCGTTCAGGTAGCGGCCAGTGATGGAGTCGGGATTGGCTTCGACCTCGGGGACGGTTCCAGCTGCCAGGAGTTTGCCGCCGAACTCGCCCGCGCCGGGACCGAGGTCGAGCAGGTAATTCGCGGAGCGAATTACGTCTGGGTCGTGTTCGACGACGAGGATCGTGTTGCCGAGATCGCGCAGTTCTTCGAGGATGCGAATGAGCTTGGCGGTGTCGCGAGGATGCAGGCCGATCGAGGGTTCGTCCAGAACGTATAGGGCTCCGACCAAGCGTGAACCGAGCGAAGTGGCGAGTTGGATGCGCTGCGACTCTCCGCCGGAGAGCGTTGCTGCGAGCCGGTCGAGGGTGAGGTAATCTAGGCCGACCGCGTCGAGGAAATGCAGGCGCTGCCAGACCTCGGTAAGAATGCTTCCGGCGATCTCGTGCTGTGCGGGAGTGAGCTTGAGTTCGCTGAAGAACTGGTTGGCGGCGCGGATGGTCATGGCCGCGGTCTCGCAGATGTTCTTTCCACTTAGCCGCACCGCGCGGGCCTCGGCGCGCAGTCGCTGGCCTTTGCATTCGGGGCAGGTGGCGTAGCCGCGATATTTGCTGAGCATCACACGGACATGCAGTTTGTATTTCTTGCGCTCGAGCAGTGCGAAGAAGCCGTGAACGCCGGGGAACGAGTCGCTGCCGTTGAGAATGAACTCCTGCTGATCGAGCGGGAGGTCGTACCAGGGCACGTCGGTTGGGATTCCATGCTGCTTTGCTATGCGCTTCAGTTCTGTCTGATAGGCGCGATATTTCGGTCTCTGCCAAGGGTCGATGGCCCCCTGGTCAAGCGTTTTCGATTTGTCGGGGATGATCAGATCGAGATCGAAGTCGATGGTGTTGCCAAAGCCCTGGCAGCGCGGGCAGGCTCCGAAGGGATTGTTGAAGGAAAAGAGGCGCGGCTCGGGCTCGCGGTAGACGCGATGGCAGGTCTTGCACTCGAAGGCGGTGGAGAAGCGGAGACGCTCGCGCGGGGCTTCCGTCTCCTCGCGGGGAACGATTTCATAGAGGACTTCGCCTGATTCGCGGTAGCCGATCTCGGCGGCGTCAACGATGCGGGCGCGGTTATTCGCCGAGACGACGATGCGGTCAACGAGGACGAAGACCGGGCGGGAGAAATCGACTTCGAGAATCGACTCGGGGGTGGAGAATTCGTAGATTTTGTCGTCCTGATAGAGGCGGTTGAAGCCGCGGCGGCGGAGGTCGGTGAGCCGCTCTTTGAGGGCTTCGGTGAGGGGATCGGCTTTGGTTTCCGCAGCGGCCTTCTTTGTGGGCTTACGTCCTCTTGCGGCTGGTTTAGGGGGAGTCTCCAGCTTGAGGGCCTCGTCGGGCAACGCTGGCGGCGTCTGCTTTTGCACCGGGAAGATGGCGTGGAGGCGCGTGCCTTCCTCAAGAGCCAGGATCGCGGCGGCGATTTCATCGACGGAATCGCGCTTGACGACTCCGTCGCAGACGATGCAATGCACCGTTCCGCAGCGGGCGTAGAGGAGGCGCATGTAGTCGTAAATCTCGGTGGCTGTGGCGACGGTGGAGCGGGGATTTCGGGTAGAGTTCTTCTGCTTGATCGCGATCGCGGGCGCCAGTCCGTCGATGAGGTCGACGTCGGGCTTCTCAATCCGCTCCAGAAACTGCCGCGCGTAGGCGGACAGGGACTCGACATAGCGCCGCTGACCCTCTGCGTAGACGGTGTCAAAGGCGAGCGAGGATTTGCCTGAGCCTGAAACACCCGAAACCACGGTGAGCTGGCCGTGGGGGATGTCGCAGTCGATGTTTTTGAGGTTATGGGTCCGCGCGCCGCGGATGACGATCTGATCGGTCAAAGCTGAACTGCACCTCGGGCGGAAGTAAGGCAGCCGGTCTGTGTGGGAACCCAGCCGCGCATAGCCGCAGTCTTTATTATAGGAGCGCGACACAGTGTGGATCGGGCGGCGAGTGAAGCGCAACCGGCCCATTTGGCTTTTCAACGCAATCATGGGGGGAGCGGGCGAGGATGGTGTAACCTTCCGATCAAGAGAAATATTGCTGCAGAGATATTGCTGCCACTTCCTCTTCGGTGGGCGCAGCCTGCCACCTTCGAATCCTGTCCTGCTGGTGTTGCTCCGGAAGATTGTTAGTTTTCCCGAAATGGAGAGCCATAGCCAATGCCTTCTCTGAGAAATCTGCGCCTTATTCTCCAACTTTCGGCTGTCTTCCTGCCGATCTCCGCCTCGGTTGTCGCCATTGGCCAGGAGCACGAGCACCGAGGGTTTTATAGGTTCCCGGCGGTCCACGGCGACACCATTGTCTTTGCCTCCGAGGGAGATTTGTGGTCGGTATCTGTGCAGGGCGGCGCGGCGCGGCGGCTCACCTCCGATCCCGGGGAGGAGAGCATGGCGACGATCTCTCCCGATGGCCAGACGGTGGCCTTCGCCGGCCAATATGAGGGGCCGACAGAGGTCTATACCATCCCGATCACTGGCGGACTGCCTCAGCGGCGTACCTGGGACGGGAATGCGCGGCCGACAGGATGGTCTCCGGATGGGCGCCTGCTGATTACGACGGGTCGCTACTCGACTCTGCCCGATCCCAAACTTGTGCTGCTTGGCAACCATGGCGAACGGGAGATCGTGCCGCTGGCCTCGGCGTCGCAGGGAGTGTACTCCGGCGACGGCCACACTCTTTTCTTTACCCGCTGGGACAAACAAGGCAGCCAGACAAAACGCTATAAGGGAGGCTGGGCCGAGAACTTATGGAGCTTCGACGGTCACGACGAGGCGACTGCCCTTACGGCCGATTATCCC
This sequence comes from uncultured Acidobacteriaceae bacterium, assembly GCA_963826855.1. Taxonomy (GTDB): domain Bacteria; phylum Acidobacteriota; class Terriglobia; order Terriglobales; family Acidobacteriaceae; genus Acidisarcina. The sequence goes on along the minus strand of CAWGZE010000022.1, from coordinate 21,592 downwards.
GGCGCCTCCCGCAACCCAATGTTTTGGAATGGGCGCGTTTATTTCCTCTCCGACCGCGACGGCGTCATGAATGTGTATTCCATGGACGAACAGGGCCGCGGGGTCAAGGAGGAGAGTCATCAGCGCGGATTCGATATCGACTCGGCGTCGATCTTCGACGGCCGCATTGTCTACGCGTGCGGGGCCGATCTTTGGCTGCTTGATCTCAAGAGCGGCCACGAGCAAGTCATCCCCATCACCCTGGTTTCGGATTTCGACCAGTTGCGCGAGCACTGGGTCAAAAAGCCGCTCGACTACCTTACCGCCGTGCACATTGCCCCCGACGGCGGCAGCGCGGTCTTCACCGCCCGCGGCGAGGTCTTTACCCTTCCCGCGAAGAGCGGTCGCATCGTTAAAGTGGCGGGGAGTTCGGAGATCCGCTACCGCGAGGCCCGCTTTCTGCCGGATGGCAAGAGCGTCGTCGCACTCTCGACGCAGACTGGCGAGACCGAGTTCTGGAAGTATCCGGTCAACGGCGCGGGCGCGTCGGAACAGTGGACGCACGATGGCAAAGTGCTTCGCTGGGATGGGATTCCTTCTCCCGACGGCCGCTGGCTCGCCCATTATGACAAAGACCAGCAGCTCTGGCTTTATGACATAAAGGCGAAGCAGGAAAAACGTATTGCGCAGTCTATGAATGGCGATTTCAGCGATCTAAGTTGGTCGCCAGACAGCCGCTGGCTGGCCTATGAAGAGACTGCCGACAACCAGTTCACCCAGATCAAGGTGCTCAGTGTGGAGACGGGAGCGATCCAGGCGTTGACCTCCGACCGGTATAACAGCGCGGACGCCACGTGGAGTTCCGACGGGAAATGGCTGTATTTTCTCTCCGACCGCGCGCTGAATACGACGGTACATTCGCCGTGGGGACCGCGTGAGCCCGAGCCGCACTTCGATCGCCAGGTAAAGGTCTACGAGCTGGCCCTCATGCCCGGAGAGCGCTCGCCGTTTTTGCCTGCAGACGAACTTCATCCCGATGCGGCCAAGAAAGATGATGATAAAGCCGACAGCAAGACAGAGGATGCTAAGAAGGGCGAGGACGAAAAGACCGCTGCCGCGAAGGATTCCGCCGACGAGAAAAAGCCGGAAAAGAAGGACGAGAAGAAGCCCGTCGAGGTGAAGATCGACTTTACCGATCTGGCTTCGCGTCTCAGCGAAGTGCCGGCACCAGCGGGAAATTATGACAGCCTGCAGGCGACGGACAAGCGACTTTGCTGGCTGAATGCAACCGACGAGGTCAAGCCGAAGGCGTCCCTGCAGTGTCTTGACATCGCGAACAAGGGCGATGAGCAGGATACCATCCTGGCCGATGTCAAGAGCTATGAGATTTCGCTCGACCGGAAGAAGACCCTCGTGAATAAGGGTGACGACTTCTACATCCTCGATTCGGATGTGAAGGGGAGCGCCCTCTCCGACCCAAAGGCCCTCCCCAAAACTAGCATCAACCTGTCGCGATGGACTTTTTCGACCAATCCGAGAGAGGAATTTCGGGGAATCTTCTTCGACGCCTGGAGGCTGGAGCGGGACTACTTTTACGACCGCAATATGCAGGGCGTCGACTGGAAAGCGATGCGCGAGCGCTATCTTCCGCTGGTCGATCGCGTCTCCGATCGGACGGAGTTGAACCAGGTGATCGCCCAGATGGTCGGAGAACTCTCCGCATTGCATATCTTTGTGCGGGGGGGAGACGCGAGAAAGCCCGCTGACCAGATCGACCTGGCGTCGCTGGGCGCGCGCCTACGCCGCGACGAAAAGACTGGAGGCTACGTCGTCGAGCATGTCTACCTGCACGATCCGGATTTGCCCAGCCAGGCGCCTCCGTTGGCCCGCCCGGAATCGCTGGTTCGCGACGGCGAGGTGATCGTCAGCATCGATGGGGTGGACCTGCTAAGCGTCTCCGACGAGCGGGAGCTGCTGCGCGGCAAGGCTGGGACCCAGGTACTGCTCCATGTCAAACCGGTCTCGGGCGAGCCGCGAGACGTGCTGGTCACGCCCATTAAGGCTGACGATGAATTGAAGCTGCGCTACGCCGAATGGGAATACACCCGCCGGGTGAAGGTCGAATCTGACTCCAGCGGCAAAATCGGGTATGTCCACCTGCAGGCCATGGGGCCTGACGATATCGACCAGTGGGCGCGGGATTACTACCCGGTCTTTGATCGGCAGGGTTTGATCATCGACGTTCGTCACAACCACGGTGGCAACATCGACTCCTGGCTGCTGGGCAAGCTTCTTCGCCAGGCCTGGTTCTACTGGCAACCGCGCATCGGCAATCCGAGCTGGAATATGCAGTATGCTTTTCGCGGACATATTGTCGTGCTTTGCGATTTTGATACGGCGTCGGACGGCGAAGCGTTCGCCGAAGGTTTTCGCCGCCTGAAACTGGGCCAGGTCGTCGGTACCCGGACGTGGGGCGGAGAGATTTGGTTGAGCGGGTCCAATTTCGAGTTGGACAACGGGATCGCCACGGCGGCGGAGACCGGTGTGTATGGTCCCGAAGGCAAGTGGTTGATCGAGGGGCACGGCGTCGATCCCGATATCGTGGTGGACAATCTTCCCCATGAGACCTTTGACGGAGCCGATGCTCAGCTCCAGGCCGGACTCGATCTGCTGAAGAAGGAAATTCAGGCGGACCCGAGGCCAGTCCCGGCCGCTCCGCCCTATCCCGACAAGGCATTTCCCTACAAGAATTGATCTCAAGGGATTTGGGAGGAGATGAACCTGGGGCTGGTCTAGTAAATCTGGAAGTTGACTTCGATGTTGACTTCGACCGGGACCGCGTGGCCTTGGTACATAGCTGGCCGGAACTTGTACTGGCGAACGGCTTCGACGGCTTTTTCGTCGAGTCCCATGCCGAGCCGGCGCACTACGCTTACATGCTGCGGATTTCCCTGGGTGTCGACGATCAGAGAAACCACGACGATGCCGGTGTACTTGGCGCGGCGGGCTTCATCGGAGTATTCGGGGTCGACTGAGGAGATTACCGTGGGAGGCGAAACGCCGCCGCCGACGTGATAGACGCCGCCACCGGTTCCGCCGCCTGAGCCAGGGCCGTATCCGCCACCGGTGCCGGAACCGAGTCCGCCATTCTTGCCGCTGCCCATACCGGAGCCGCTGCCGGTCCCGTTGGAGGCCAGCTGCACCTGGTTTGAGGTCGGCATGCCGAGGTTCGGCATATCCACCTGGGGCAGGGGGATGTTCTTGGGCATGATGATCGTCGGATCGACCGCCAGCTTCGGGTTGTCGTTGCGGACGATTTGTGGAGGCGTAATCTGCTTGGTGTCCAGCTTGGGAATGCGACCTTTGGAGACCTGGACAAGGTCACGGTCGCCACCACCACCGCCGCCGCCCATCACATCCATCTTGGGCGGAGCCATCGGGGTATAAGGCTTTAGATCGACGACCTCAGTAGGTGTTTTCGGCGGGACAGCGCGTACCCGAAGTCCGTTCCAGAGAAGCACCGCTAGGGTCGTGCCGATCACCATAATTATAGCGGCGACGCCGGGGCCGAGCTTGCGCGGCAATGGCACGGCAAACGGATCGGCGATCTGCACGGCCTGCGAGGTCAGCTGAAGGGGCGGCAGCTTTCTGGGGAAGAGAAAATCCTGAACGTTAGTGCTGAGCGTCTTCCAGATCGGCTCTTCGCGGATGCTCAGTGTGTCTTCAGCGGGCTTCGAGGTCAGCTCGAGGGGCGCCTGCTTGACCGGCGCGAAAACGTCTTTGAGGTTGGCGACCAGCGAGGCCCACATCGAGCCCTCGGTCTCAACCAGCAGGCGTGGTTCATCTTCGCTGGCGGTCAAGCCCTGATTCGCGAGCTTTTGGGGGTCGAGTTCCGGAGGTGTCAAAAGCTGGTAGCTCATCTACAGATTGTCCAGGGAACTCTGGCGGTAGCCTTTCCCGAGCATCTCTCCATTATGGACGACCGCAGTCCGTATTGTCTGTACGGCGATGCGCGAAAATTTTCATCAGATGGTCGGAAGAGGAAGATCCCCCACCAGACAATCTTTCGCGGGCGCCTTGAACGGCCTCAAGAAATGGGATGCAATCGGCAGACGCCCTCGAAATGTCTGGACGGTCTTTACCTTACACCTATAGACGGCACATGCCGCTGGAAGGTCACTTCCTATTGTAAAACGGGTACGCCAAATATAGAACGGCCCGCGCGGCTACAATAGATGTTGACCATTTCTGGAAATAGCAGGAGAAACGATGTCCGCACCACAGCCGGATGAGAAGGCGAGCGCCAGTTCTGCCCTTCCCGGACCCGCACTGAAAGACACCCTGACCCTTCCACAAACTGACTTCCCCATGAAGGCGAACCTGCCCCAGAACGAGCCGGCGAGGCTTGCCGGGTGGCAGCGGGAGGGCCTTTATGCGCAGATTCGTGAAGCCCGCAAAGGGTCGAAGAAGGGCACATACATTCTTCACGACGGACCGCCTTACGCCAACGGTGACCTGCATCTCGGCCACGCCCTGAACAAGGTGCTGAAGGATTTCGTCGTGAAATCGAAAACGATGGCCGGGTATGACGCCCCGTATGTGCCGGGCTGGGACTGCCACGGCCTGCCGATCGAGATCAAGGTGGATGAGCAGCTGGGGCGGAAGAAGCTGGAGATGCCGCCGATCGCCGTCCGCCGCGCCTGCCGGGAATATGCCGAAAAATACGTCAAGCTGCAGAGCGAGGGCTTTCAGCGGCTGGGCATCTTTGGGCAGTTCGATGACCCTTATCTCACTATGTCGAAGGGTTACGAGGCCAAGATTGCCGAGACGTTCTTTAAATTCTTTGAGCAGGGGTTTGTTTACAAGGGGTTGAAACCGGTCTACTGGTGCATCCACGACCGCACGGCGCTAGCCGAGGCGGAGGTTGAATATGAGATGCATACCAGCCCGAGCATTTATGTCCGCTATGGGCTGTTGAGCGAGCCGGCCGCGATCGACCCGGCGTTGGCTGGTCGTAAGGTCAACACGATTATCTGGACGACGACTCCGTGGACGCTGCCTGCGTCGCTGGCGGTGGCCTTTCATCCGGATTTTGACTATGTGGCATTGGAGCAGGATGGTCAGGTTTATATCGTGGCCGATGCGCTTGCCGCGGCAACGCGCGAGGCGTGCAAGCTTGAGGCCGCGGTTGAGGTTGCTCGATTTAAGGGCGTGAAGCTGGAGGGGGTCGTCTTCCAGCATCCGTTTCTGGATCGGGAAATCCTGGGCGTCAACGCTGACTACGTGACCACCGAGCAGGGAACTGGCGCCGTTCACACTGCGCCTTCGCACGGTGCGGACGATTTCTACACCGGCGGCCGCTACGGTCTGGATCAGACGACTAAGGTGGACAATGCGGGGCGGATTTTCGATGGGCTGCCGGAGTACGACGGACTGAAGGTCTTCGACGCCAATGCGCCGATCATCGAGCTGCTGAATGCGCGTGGCGCGCTGATGGGTCAGTCGGAGATTTATCACTCCTACCCGCATTGTTGGCGCTGCCATCATCCGATCATCTTCCGCGCCACTGAGCAGTGGTTCATCAATATGGATACGCCGATGAAGCGGGACGATGGTTCGCCTACGACGTTCCGGCAATATGCGCTTGACGAGATCGAGCAGGTGAAGTGGGACCCGGCGTGGGGTAAAGAGCGCATTTCGAATATGGTGCAGAGCCGTCCGGACTGGTGCATCTCGCGGCAGCGTATCTGGGGCGTGCCGATTGCTGTGCTTTCGTGCACGAAGTGCGGAAAGCTCGTCGAAGACCCCTCGTTGAATAAGAGAATCGTCGCCCTGTTTGAGCGCGAGGGCGCGGACGCCTGGTATACGCACGAGGCCGCTGAGTTGATTCCGGAGGGCACCGTCTGCGCGAAGTGCGGTGCGGGCGAGTTCGCGAAGGAGATGGACATCGTCGATGTCTGGTTCGAGTCGGGTTGTAGCTGGAGAGCGGTGCTGCGGCCTCCGACATTCGACGGCAAGCCCGCCGACTTGTATTTGGAGGGCAACGATCAGTTTCGCGGCTGGTATATGTCTTCGCTGATGAACTCCGTCGCGCTGCGTCAGACTGCGCCCTATCGCATGACCCTCACTCCCGGCTGGACGCTCGACGAGCAGGGCCGTGCGCTCTCGAAGTCGCGCGGGACCGATATTCCTCCGACTGAGGTTGCGAGCCAGCTCGGCGCGGAGATCATTCGGCTGTGGGTCGCTTCTGTGGATTATCGCGAGGACGTTGTCGCGAGTATTCCGCTGCTGAAGCGGCTGGCGGAAGAGATTTATCGCAAGCTGCGGAACACGTTCCGGTTTCTGCTAGGGAATTTGCATGGCTTTGATCCGGTGAAGGATCAGCTCGCGTTTGACGAGATGCAGCCGCTCGACCAGTACATGCTGGCAAAGACGCGTGAGCTGACCGAGAAAGTCCTGAAGTGGTATGAGGAATTCGAGTTCAACCGCATCTTTCATGCGATCAATGAATTCTGCAACGCCGACCTGAGTGCGCTGTATCTCGATGTGCTGAAAGACCGGATGTACACCTTTGCTCCGACGAGCAAAGAACGGTTGTCGGCGCAGACGGCGCTTTACAAGATCACCGATGCGTTGGTGCGGCTGGTGGCTCCGATCCTTAGCTATACGGCGGATGAGGTTTGGAGTTATATGCCGACGATGGAGGGACGGCCCGCGAGTGTGCATCTGGCAATGTTCCCAAGCCCAGAGGACATCCCCTTTGCAAGGATGTCGGGTCAGCAGTTCCCTCCTAATGACGATTACACGGGTTTGCTCAATTTGATTAACATGCGTGCCCAGTTTGTGCTCCCCAAGTTGGAGGAAGCCAGGAGGGCTAAGGAAATCGGGAAGTCAACAGAAGCAAAGATCAGATTCACTGCGCACACTAGCAAATACGATTTGCTGGAGCTTTTCCAATATAGAAACGAACAATATTTGAGGGAGATTTTTGGGGTCTCTGGCGTCGAGTTAGTGGATGGTGGGCCGAGTTTCGACTTACACATACCCAATGTCGAAGTCATTCGCCCAGACGGCATCAAGTGCGAGCGCTGCTGGAACTTCCGCATTGACACGGATTCTTACGGCCCGTGGTCGGTGGTCTGCGGACGCTGCAGGAAGGCGCTCGACGAGATGGGGTACTCCGAGTTGAATGCGAGCGTCGCGCAATGAGTACCGCAGCCGTCGTCTCCCAGCGCTCATCCAGCAAGCTGCAGTTCCTCTTCGGATTGTCGGCCATAGTCATCTTGCTCGACCGGATCACGAAAGTGTGGGTTTCGCGGCACATCGATGTCGGTGAAGCACGCAGTGTGATCCCCGGAGTCTTCAGCATCTCGCATGTGATGAATGACGGCGCGGCCTTTAGCCTCTTCTCATATTCCTCAAGGCCGCAGCTGGTGCGGGTAATGCTTATCTCGTTTTCGGTGATCGCGGCGGGTGCGGTCTTTGTGTTTCTGCTGAAGATGGGTCGGCAGATTACGGTGACGACCTTCGCCCTCGCTCTGATTCTTGGCGGCGCCGTGGGCAATCTGTATGATCGCCTCGCCTATGGCACGGTGATCGACTTTCTTGAAGTCCATATCATTCTTGGCCGTTGGAACTACCACTGGCCCGACTTTAACGTCGCCGACTCAGCCATCGTCGTAGGCGGCATCCTGCTGTTTCTTGGCGCCTTGATGAATCCGAGCGAGCGCCACGCATAAGGGACGGAGTGAGCGAGTTCAAATGACATCAGACGAAGTCAAAGCGCAGTTAGAGGCGGTGGGGTTGCTGCCGGTTCTCCGCGCGAAATCGATTCCGGAGGCGCATGCGCTGGTTGAGGCGATCTACGCCGGCGGCGTGACGGTGATCGAAGTGACCATGACCGTTCCTGGAGCGATTGACTTGCTTCGCGACCTCAAGGCGAAGTATGGCAGCAAGGTGCTGCTCGGCTCAGGTACGGTGACCACGGCTGCTCAGGCGCAGGCGACGATTGAAGCGGGCGCCGAGTTTGTGCTCAGCCCCAGCCTTCACCTCGACGTCATTGCCAAGACCAAAGAGATGGGCAAGGTGTCGATTCCGGGAGCGCTTACTCCGACTGAAGTGATCACTGCGTGGGAGGCAGGCGCCGATTACGTCAAGGTTTTTCCATGCTCGGCGATGGGCGGCGCCAGCTATCTGAAGGCGTTGTTGGCGCCTTTTCCGCAACTCAAGCTCATCCCCACCGGCGGTGTGACGGTGGCTACCGCTGCCGACTTCCTCAAAGCGGGAGCGATGGCTCTCGGCGTGGGCTCCGATCTGGTGAATGCGACGGCTATCGCGGAAGGGAAGCCGTGGATTGTGACGGACATGGCGAGAGCTTATATGGATGTAATTCAGGAGAGCCGCAAGCCAGCCTCTTGATCCTTCTGCGAAATGTACACTTGCCCCATGGCGCAAGGATTCTTCCTTACCTTTGAGGGTCTGGATGGCTCGGGCAAGACTACGCAACTTCGCCGTCTTGCTGCCTGGCTTGCGGCGCATGGTGAAGATCCGCTGGTAACGCGTCAGCCGGGTGGGACGAAGACTGGCGATCGCATTCGGGCATTGCTCCTGGATTCGAAGACGGAGGCGCTTGATCCGCGCACCGAACTCGGGCTCATGTTCGCCGACCGCGCCCAGGCGATCGCCGAGGCGATTGCGCCGGCGCTTGAGCAGGGGCGCATCGTTCTTTGCGACCGCTTTACTGACTCGACGGAAGCCTATCAGGGGGGCGGTCGCGAGTTGGGGAGCGAGATTGTTTTGGCGCTGCACCAGACGATGTGCGGCGGTTTGCAACCCGATCTGACCATCCTGCTGCTTCCCGATTTTGAAGCCTCACTGGAACGCGCGCGGCGCCGCAATGCGCGCCCCGGGGTCGTCGACGAAGGGCGCTTCGAGCGCGAGGGTGATGCTTTTTACCGACGAGTCTTTGAGAAATACCGTGAGATCGCTGCGCGCGAACCTGTGCGTGTCGTGGTAATCGATGGCGATTTGCCCATTGAAGAGGTGCATCAGAGGGTCGTAAGACTAGTAGAAGAGCGACTGGCTGCAAGGTTAACTTCTGCGACTCTGCGGTAGCTGTCACTCCATTCCTGTACCGGCACCCTTCGCTCATATTATGGCAACCAGTTGGCAGACGCGCGATGAAAAAGATTTCGTTGTTGTGGAGCGGGACGGCTATCGTTATCCGCCCGGTCTAAAGCTAAATTTGCCGCTCTATCTGTCGCGAAAGTTTTTCAGGCCCGGCAATCCGATCCGGCTTTTCGAGCATCTGGTGGCGACCTATGGGCCAGTCTCGCACTACAAGATTGGTACCAGCCATATCGTTTTCATCAATGATCCCAGCCTGATCGCGGACGTGCTGATCAATCAGCCGCAGAACTTCGTCAAGGAGCGCACTCAGCGACGGATGAAGATCCTGCTAGGCGAGGGACTGATCACCAGCGACGGAGAGATCCACAAGCGCCAGCGCCGTATCGCCGCCCCGGCCTTTCATCGCCAGCGCATCCAGAACTATGGCTCGATGATGGTCGATCGGGCCGCAGCGATACGAGAGGAATGGCAGCCGGGGCAGAAGATCGATATCGCCGCCGAGATGATGCGGCTCACGCTACAGGTCGTCGCGAGGACGCTCTTCAACACCGACGTCACCAGCGATGTGCAGGCCATCAATGACGAGGTCAATGTCATCATGGACCTCTACAACTTCCTCATCGCCCTGCCGCGTGCCGAGGCGATGCTGCATTTGCCGATTCCGGGGCTGATGCGCTTTCGCAAGGCCCGCAAGCGACTGGATGCGGTCGTTCATCGCATAATCGAGCAGCATCGAGCCGATGGGGTGGATAGAGGGGACCTGCTTTCGATGCTGATCGCGTCGAGAGATGAAGACGGCGAGCAGGAAGACGAAGGGACGAAAATGTCTGACGAGCAGTTGCGCGATGAGGTGCTAACGATCTTCCTTGCCGGATATGAGACCGTTGCCAACGCGCTTACCTGGACCTGGATGCTATTGGGGCAGAATCCTGAGGCGGAAGCGCGCATGCATGCGGAGATCGATGCGGTGCTGGCCGGACGAGTGCCAACGCTCGATGACCTACCGCAGCTGAAATACACGGAGATGGTCCTCGCTGAGTCGATGCGGCTGTATCCGCCGGCTTGGGCGATGGGCCGACAGGCTACCAGGGATATTGAGATTGGCCCTTACAAACTTCCGGCGGGGAGCTACCTCTTCTTCAGCCAATACATCATGCAGCGCAGCGCGGAGCAATTTCCCGAGCCGCTCCGGTTCGATCCGGAACGGTTTACCGCCGAGGCCAAAGCTGGCCGGCCGAAGTTTGCTTATTTCCCCTTTGGCGGAGGCAATAGGCAGTGTATCGGCGAGGCTTTTGCGTGGATGGAAGGAATTCTGTTGCTGGCGACGATTGCCCAGAGTTGGAAGCTAAGGCTCCTTACGGACCAGAAGATCGGTTTGGCCCCCAAGATTACGCTGCGGCCGGACGGGCCGATTTGGGTGGTTCCGGAACGGCGCTAGCCCCGTAGTAAAATCAGCGAATTCCATCCTTCACAGGACCACTCGCGCAACAGGAGCAAGCATTGGAGAGAGTGATTCGGTCATTCGTTCGTACTTCGTGTTTCTTAATTGCCATCACTTGTTGTTCTTGGATCGCTACTTCGCCACTCTTGGGACAGGGGAGTGCCGATGAGCGCATCCTCTACAACGCGAGGGTTTTTACGGGCGAGCCGCTTAACCCTTATGCGGAAGCGGTTGCGATCAAGGGAGGGAAGATCGTTGCCGTTGGCACGTTGGGGGACGCCGCCGCGTCGGTGAGTGCCTCTGCTGAGCGGATTGACCTGGGCGGAAAGACGCTGTTTCCCGGGTTCATCGATTCTCACATGCATGCGGTCGACGGCGGGCTGGGCCTGATTGGAGCCGACGCGACAGACAAGGTGAACTCGGTTGCCGATTTGGTCACCTTTACCGCTGAGGCAAGAAAATCAGGCCGCGCAATGCAGGGAGATGTTGTGGTTGTGCAGGGCATTCCGCTGGAGATCTGGTCGCACAACGCGGAATTAAAACTCAAGTTTGGCGCCGGAGCGTACAAGGACCAGCCGGTCTTGCTGCAGGGGATGGATGGTCACACGGAGTGGGCGAATCCTGCTCTGATAAAACGGGCGGGAATTACGGCTGCGTATCTCAAGGGCCTTTCCAAAACCGAGCAGGGCTATTACGGTTTCGGCAAAGACTTCGAGCCGAATGGATTTCTAGTTGATGCCGGGAAGGAGAAGGTTGACGCGCTGCTTCCTCAACCGGACGACGCCAGGCTGCTTGCGGCTGGTCGGGCGCTGCTCAAATACAACTACAGTCTCGGGATTACTGCGTGGCTCGATCCGCTCGCGATGCCGTACGTCTTGAAGACTTACAAGCTGCTGATCATGGCCGCACGGAAGCGCAGCAATGAAACGCTCGGTCGATCGTCAGTTGAGGAGGTGTGAGGTTGGCGGCTTTGGACCACCGCCTCACGCTCAAGTCATAGTCCGTTTGCTGTGATGCGCAGCGAGGAAGTCGCCGTTAGCGAAGGCTATGGACGGGTTCCAGAGCGCTCGTCGCAACACAAGGAAGTTTTTGAGGGGTACTCGCAGGATCTTGTGCCGAATCCATGCTCATCGTGTGTTCTGTTTTCGCCTGCGAGGAGCCCCAGCATCCTGTTTCCAACGCAATTCACGGAGTTGGATTCATAGGTATTATCGTAGCCGTGTCCGAAAGATGGAAGGAGGAAACCATGAACGCAAAACGCAATTTAGTTCGAGTGGCAGCCGTGCTCCTCGCCGTCTTCTCAAGCGTCGCGCTGGCCCAGGAGGAGACCCCAAAATACACGCTTGCCAGTCTATGTGGAGACTACGGAGCGGTGGTGATTTACGGAGCCAACATTGCGGCAGGCTTCGGGCATGAGACCTACGACGGAAAGGGCAACGCGACCGGCAGCGCGCTGGCAAACCAGCCCGGCGCGAACGGCACGCGGACGATCACCAGCTTCGGCATCAGCGGAACCTACACCGTGAACAAGGATGGCTCCGGCGTCAGGAACCTGACCATCGCGCTGCCGGGCGGCGGCACGGCGCAGGTCACTGAGGACTTCGTCATCACCAAGGCGAAGGTCATCGACGGCGTCGCTCTCGCGACAGAAATTGCTGATGCCCAGAGAGAACCAAGCGCGGTGATTGATGACCAGAGCCTGGTGCGACACACACTCACGCTGCGGTCAAAGCCAGGTCTTTGCGGCCGGGAGAGCATTTTTCGCTAAGGGCGTAGGCCCTGCCCCGTATGTGCAGAAGGTGAACGGGCCGAGTCGCATGATGGTTGAACTGCGCACCGTCGCGGACCCGGCCAGTGTATTGACCGGGGCTCGAAATCTGCCAATGATCGACGTTCGCACGATGAAGGAGCAGGCACGGTCAACTCTGGCGGACGAACGCGCTCTCGCGCAGCTTGCGGGAGCTTTCAGTTTGCTGGCACTCGTGCTTGCCAGCATTGGTATTTATGGAATGATGGCGTATGCGGTGAATACCCGGACCGGAGAAATCGGCTTGCACATCGCGCTGGGAGCACGGGCCAGCTAGGTTCTCTCCCGCGTATTGCGCGAAGCATTCTGAGTGACGGGCGCAGGTATCGTGCTTGGTTTGATTGCGGCTCTATGGCTCACGCGATTCATTCGAGTCATGCTTTACGGCATTGCAGGTACGGATGCACTGACCGTCGGCGGCACAGCTACGCCTCTGATCACCGTATCGCTGCTCTCAGCTTTCGCGCCTGCCCGTCGTGCCTCCAGGATCGATCCTATCCGCGCTCTTCGGCACGATTGAAATGCGGTTGGGAAAATTGGAGCTCCCTCGAATCCGGTCTGATTCTACGGATCTCCAATGGTTGTTCTGACAGCAAGATTTGCACAGAATGTGAGGAGACAAATGGACGATCAGTTCAAGAATGACTTCGAGGAACACAATCGACATAGGATTTCATTTCATTTAGCGTGGACGGAGGCGTTGCGCATAGCTATCGCTCTTCCATTGCTTTTCGTTGCCTTTTTCTCTGCATTCGGTCAATCTATACAACCGGGACATCTCCCCACCAAGAAACAAGTCGCCCACATGACTCCCGAAGAAGAGAAGAACCTCGCCTTCGTTCTCGACTGGTGGAGAGAAGTCGTCGAAGCTCGCCACACCGAACTTGCAGCCAGCTACGCGGCCGAGGATTTCATCCAACACAATCCGAATATTCCTACTGGTCGAGCCGCTCTTTTGAAATTCTTCCAGGGCCTTGGGCCTGCGATAGATCCGATTCCCGATCGACTTCAAAATCCTCCGGTGGTCGCGGGCGCAAAGGAAAATTTCGTCTGGCTGGTCTTTGAGCACAAATTCAAAAATCCCAAAGACGCTTCACAGTCAGTCTATGAATACAGCTTCGATCTGTTTCGCATTCAAAACGGGAAGATACAGGAGCACTGGGATGCTGCCCGGAAGAACCCTGGTTCCCCTGCGTTCATTCCGTCCACGGCTCCGCCGCCCTCCACCTGGAACACAGCGAAACCTTCAACGGTAGAACAACAGAACCTGGCGATCGCAACGCGCTTCGAAAGGAAGGTCGTCGAATATGGACACATCGAGGACATCGAAGAGCTTCTTTCGTCATCCTTCATCGAGCACAATCCGGTCGAGCCCGTTGACCGTGAAGGTTTGAAACAGTTCATTCACAGCCTCCCCGACCATCAGCCTCAGGACATCAAGCCAGAGTGGAAGAATGCGCCGGTGCTGGCATTCGCCAACGGTCCTTTTGTCGTAATGATGTGGGACAAGCGCTACAATGATCCTTCTGATCCGACGCGAGAATATACGCGCAATCATTTCGCAATTCTTCGAATCGAAGACGGGCGGATCCAGGAAATCTGGGACTAGTTCCGTAAGAACACTCGAGTCATGCGAAGACGTGATTGGCGTTTCGTCGCCTACTCGTCATTATGGAGCAGCAACACCGATTCGACAGTTTGGTGGACTGAGCCATAGGCGCGATTGCCGACTCCTTGGTGGCAAACTGCAGGCTGCAGTACAGGACTCTGCACGAGACGGTTTTACTCTGCTCTGAGTGCGTCGACCGGGTTCAAGCCGGCTGCGCGACGCGCGGGGACGGCTGCGGCGGCCAACCCGCAGAGGAGGAGTCCGAGGGGCGCCAGGGCGATAGTCCAGAGTGTAGCGTGAGGAACTATTTGTCGTAGCTTTTGTGGGATTATTTGTCGTAGGGTGCCGAGTCTCAGGCCTGGCCGATTTTTCTCGTGCTCTACCCAGATCCGAAGCGACCCTCGAGGGTGTGTTGACGACCTCAGCCGTGTACAGAACGGTGTCAAACATCATGGGAGGCATCGTTGCGTCGTTCCATCGATCGTAGCCAGCCAGGGAGTCTGCACGACTATAAAGTCGAGCTGAGAGCGTCTTGCCTACACCAGGTGGCCCGTAGCACAGGCCGATATATCGGTAGGCCTTGCAAGCGTCGCTGAACTCGACAAATTTCCGGTGTTCCGAGGTCTCGACAAACCCGGCATCACTCGTTTCTGTAGCGCTTGATTTTTGCTGCCGGTTCTGCTGCGGGCGCACTGACTCGTGTTCGCTCAATCGACTGCCCTTTCTTGAGTTGAAGTAGAGCATCGACGGCCTTCTGCCTGCTGTCCAGAATGCTCCTGAGTTCTCGACGACGGCTGTTGCGAACACGAACGATGTCGCGGAGCGCAATAGTTTCACCCGCGATTTCGGCGGAGATGGCCCGGCATAGAAAGCGGTCCTCAAAGAAAACTCTAATTTCCGCCATATCGCGTGGATCGTAGCGTATCGTCACGTGTTCTCCCACGTAGGCTGCAAGTGTCAGAGACAGATAGCAGAAGCCCTGGAAGTGGATGCCGTCACGCCGAATCCTTCGCGGCCGGACCTCTTCGATTAACAAGAGGTCGAGCTGCTCCAGCGACGCCGGCACACGGGGCAAGAACCCGCCCTCCTCCCACTTGGCTGAAGGCGCAAGCTCAGCCTTCGCCACGGGCGTCCGCTGATACACCTCAACTAGGAATGCGCGGAATTGCTCGTCCAATTGCTCAAGCGTTAGGGTCGGCTTGCGACGACCACGACGTGTGTATCCTTCCAGATCGCAGAGGAACATCTGATTCACAGTTCGGAAGAAGCGCTCGATCTTGCCGCGGCCTTGCGGTTTACCCGGTGTCGAGAACACAAGCCTTATCTTTAAATCGACGGCGACCTGCTCCAGGTGCTTGGAAACGAAATCCGCACCGTTGTCGACATAGAGAACGTCTGGAATCCCGCACACCTGCCAATGCGCATCGGCCTTTCTCCAGATTGCTTGCCTCATCGCGAGAGAGGTACGAAGTGATGAAGGTGGGTCGAAGCTGAGATAGTAACCCGTGATCGAGCGGCTGTAGTCATCGATCACGGCGGTGAGCCATGGCCGGCCAACTGAGCCGTCCTCCCGAACCAGGAGAATGTCTAACTGGGCATGGTCGGCCTGCCAAAGCGCGTTCGGCCCGGAGGCCTCACGGCGATGAACCATTTCATATAGCTCGCCGAATCTGCGGGAGCCCTGCTGTGCAAGGGTCCGGAGGTCATTCGGCAAGCTGAGCACGATATCGCGTACAACCCAGTAGCTCGGAGCCGGTTCGCCGAGAAGAAGCGCAAACTGCTTCGCCTGGCGATGGACTGAGGTGAGAGGAAGCGGCGGCTTCTCCAGAGCAAGACCCTCAATCGCCTCGCACAAACGAGGTGTAACGGAACGCCGTTCACCGGAGTCTATGCGACCCTTTCGCACCAGCCCAGTCAGACCCTCACGCTTGTAGCCCGCCACCCAGCGCTGTAGCGTGCGGAAGGAAACATTTGAGCCCTCGGACACGGATCGCAGCTCCCGGCCATTTTGCAAGTGAGGCTCAAGCAGCTTGTATCGCTTCAGGGCGATCTTGCGTTCCACGTCGGACATGTCCCCTAGCGCTTGCATGCCCCAGCCTACGACAGAAAGCACCTCAAAAGCTACGACAAATAATTCCTCAAACTACACCCTTTTCCGCGGGTTCTGGCTCCGAAGACCACGGTTCGCCCGGAACCGGGCTCGTAGAAGCTCAGCAGAGGCTGCGCCGGATGGTGCTTGATACCGTGGCCTCCCCGAATTCGCGCCGGAATTAGGGGAAAGCGCTCGACGACCTCTTCGCTCTCGCCGGCGGGCGCCCGCTCACCCCGGCGCTGTTCAGGGAGTACCGGGCCTCGATGGAGTCCCTTTCTCCCTCGACCACCAATGTCCGGCTCTCGGCGGTGCGCAAACTGGTCGCCGAGGCGCGGCGAAACGGCATGATTGGAGTCGATGACGCCGCGAGGCTCGCCGAGGTTCCCAACATCCGGCAGAAGGGAACTCGCCTGGGGAACTGGTTGACCCGCGAGCAGGCCAAGGAGTTGCTGGCCGTGCCCGACCGATCGACACTGAAGGGCAAGCGTGACTACGTGATCCTGGCGCTTCTGGTCGGCTGCGCCCTTCGCCGGCAGGAATTGGCCTCGCTCGTTGTCGAGACGATCCAGCTCCGCGAGGGCCGCTGGGTGCTCGTGGATCTCGAGGGGAAGGGAAGGCGGGTCCGGACGGTCGCGGTCCCGGTATGGGTCAAGCAGGGAATCAACTCCTCGATGAGCGCCGCCGGAATCGAGGATGGCCGGCTGCTGCGTTCGATCTCGAAGGGCGGAAAGATCGGCGACACCTTGAGCGACTGGGCGGTCTGGTCGGTCGTCGAGCAGTCGGCGAAGGAGATTGGCGTCGAGCGCTTCGGGGCCCATGATCTGCGCCGGACGTGCGCGAAGCTCTGCCGGAAGGCGGGCGGCGACCTTGAGCAGATCAAGTTTCTGCTGGGACACTCGTCGATCCAGACGACTGAACGCTATCTAGGTTCGGAGCAGGAGATCGTTGTTGCCGTGAATGACAATCTGGGGCTATAAGGTCATTGTCTGCAGCTTCCAGGCTGGTTTCACCGGATTTGCACCCGGTACAGGGATAACGAGATTGATCGGTTTCCTTACCGATTGGGTCTACGTTTCACCTCGCTACGTATACAAGAGCGAAAGAGGATCGTGGCCGTCGGTGAATGCTACATGCACGAGATGCGCAAACTAGCAGTTTTCCTGTTGCTGGGCGCCAGCGCGTCGTTCTGTTTGGCGGCTCGTGGCGTCACAGCTGAGGAATTGGAGCAATTGCTCGCCGGTGCACGCTCCAAGCCGGATGCAAAGCTCGCGCAGCAACTCTCTGACTTGGAACTCACGGAGCGGTTAAGCGCGGCTAGATTTCTCCGTCTGGATTCGGAGTTGCCCGGCCCCGAGTCCCGCCGCTGGCTGGTGATACTGAGCGATCTGGCGGCATTTCGAAATCTCCCGGCGAGCGAGATTCCTGCCACACCTCCGCCGGACCTCGCCTCGCAGCGCAAGATGATCGCAAGAACGGTGGACTATGCGGTAAAGACCGTCTCAAGCCTGCCGAATTTCTTTGCCACTCGCGAAACGACCCGTTTTGAAAATTCCCCGCAACGGCATATTAGCGGAACGTCCCTGGTCCCTTATCAACAGTTGCACGCAATAGGCGCCTCCAGCGTATCGGTGCTCTATCGTGACGGGCAGGAAGTGATCGATGCGGGGGCTGCGAAGAACACGAAAAGGGAATTGACCCCAGAGGGCCTGAGCACGCGAGGAGTCTTCGGGCCCATCCTCGGCACCGTGCTCGTTGATGCCGCTCAGGGTAAGCTTGGCTGGAGCCACTGGGAGCAAGGCACCGCTGGGCCGGTCGCGGTTTTCCGCTATTCGATACCGAGAGAGAAGTCACACTATCAGGTGGAATTTTGCTGTGTCCGCGGGAGCAATCCGAGCGGTCTCTTTCAGCAGTTCTCCGGTTATCACGGTTTCCTTACGGTCGACCCGGCAACTGGAGCGATCCTTCGTCTGACGATCGAGGCGGACCTGAAGTCATCGGATCCGATCCTCAGGTCAGACGCCGCGGTCGAGTATGGCCCAGTTGAGATCGGCGGCAGCACTTACATTTGCCCGGCGAAGAGCGTCTCCGTCCTTATATCGTCGCCCCTCGATAGCTACGGATTTGTGACGGCCGGCGATAGCAGCTTCACCGGTAAGGACGGCCAGATCGCTCCGGAACATGTCCAGATATGGCTGAACGATGCCGTCTTCGACAAGTATCACGTTTTTCGTGCAGATACTCACCTTGTCGCCGGTAACGGCGAGCCGTCGGCAGAGCCCCAACCGAATTCCGGAATTGAGAGCACGACTCCGCCGAATGCTGGCGTTGCAAAATCGGAAAGCGCTGCATCGTCGGGTGCGGGTGATGTCCGACCCTTAGCTGCAACCCCAGCAGCCTCGGTCGCAGCAACTCCAGCTCCAGCTGAGGAAGCAGCGGTGCCAACTCCAATTGCTAGTCCGCCATCGCGCCCAGCGGCGGTCGGTCTGCCAGCTTCTGAAATCACCGTAGCGGCGGCGACGGAACTCCCTGACTCTCCGGCTCAATCTTCGTCCGAGGGAGGCTTCTCCTTGCGTGTGAACGCTCGGTTGGTTGACATCGGTGTGGTCGCCTATGACAAAAAAGGACATCCGATTACTGAACTGAAAGCGGAGGACTTCGAAATCTACGATAACGGACGCAAGCAGACCGTCCGCTTCTTCGGCCGGACTGGCGATGCGTCGCCGGAACCCGCTACAAATTCACCAGGAGCGTTGGGGCAGCCTGCCTATTCCAACCGCCGCGTCGCCGCGAGCTCAGGCGGCGCGGAAGGCAACACCACCATTTTGCTGATTGATGCCGGTAGCCTTGCGTGGCCCGACCTGACCAACGTCCGCAGTCAGATGCTGCGCTTTCTACGAGGTCTATCTGCGAATGATCGCGTCGCTCTCTATATCCTTCAAGCGCACTCCTTTCAGGTTCTTGAAGAAGCAACCACCGATCACTCTTTGCTCGCGGCAAAGCTTAGCCAATGGATGCCCAGCGCCCAGGACCTCGCGCGCAGCCAGGAGATGGAACAGCGCAACCGGCAGCAGTTCGATGAGGTGCGTAACTCGACCGATATGCAATCCGTGAATGGCAACGTCAGCAGCTCGCCCGACGCGGCAAGCACGGTTGATCCCAAGCTGCGCGCAAACGGCAACAATCCTCTGCGCGATGTGGCTCCGGTTCTCCTCGATGTTGCCCAGCATCTCGCCGCTATCCGCGGCCATAAAAACCTGGTGTGGATCAGCAGCGACAACGTGCTGGTGAACTGGACCGACATCGCAACCGGGCGCGATAAAGGGGCCACCCATGCCGACGGACTGGTTCTGCGCGCCCAGGAGGTACTAAACGATGCTCACGTCAGCATCGCCCCACTCGACGCATCGCAATTGGAGACCATGGCCGTCGACTCCAGCCTCGCAAATATGAACGTGACCTTGGCCCCCGGGACGATGGCTGGACCCGCGGCCCAGGGTGGCGCCGAAAAAACCGGGCGCGTCACCGCCGAAATGCAGCAGGACCTTCACGGAATCCAGCCTGCGATTCAGGGGTTGGCGGCGGCCACCGGCGGGCGGGCGTTTCGCCGATCGAGCGACATCGTGGCCGAGCTCAACCAGGCGGTCGCCGACGGCCGCGCTACGTATCTGCTCGGCTTCACTCCCGACACGTCGGCCGATGATCAGTATCACCAGTTGACTGTGAAACTCCCCGCAGAGCGTGGTGTGACCTTGCGCTACCGGAGCGGCTACCTGTACGCCAAAGAACCAGTCACGCTGAAGGATCGAGTGCGCCAAGCAATCTCGCAGCCGCTCGATGTCAACGACATCGCCATCAGCGCGAATCCAGTGGAATCGCCTGCCGGAGCAACGCTCAAGCTCAAGATCGCCGCCAACGACCTCGCGCTCAAGCAGCAGGACGACCGGTGGGTTGGCAAGCTCGATATTTTCCTCGTGCAACGGGAAGACATCGGCTCTCACCCCAGGGTCAGCGGACAAAAGATCGGTCTACGGTTGCTGCCTGCGACTTACCAGGAAGCGTTGAAGTCCGGCATGCCTTTCGACCAGCAGGTTGAAAGAGAGCAGAAGACTGGCTCGATCCGCGTCGTCGTCATCGACGAAGACTCGGGCCGCATCGGCACAGTGACTGTCCCTGCTACGGCAATGCAAGGCAAGTGGCATTAGCTGCATTCTGCCGAAAGGCTGGCGGCGACCTCGAGCAGATCAAGTTTCTGCTAGGGCATTCGTCGATCCAGACGACGGAGCGCTACCTCGATCCGAGCAGGAGATCGTCGTCGCGGTGAATGACAATCTCGGGCTAAGAGGTCTTTGTCGAGGTGTGATGCGACATAAGTTGCGATATCGCTACGATAGAGTTGTCGCAACGACGATCTGGCTGAAATTTCGACCTCATTCAGTTCCCCATCACCGCCGGATCAAACAGCAGGGGAAAGAACCGACCCTCCATCTTCTGCCCTTTCGGAATCGCCGATACGCCGGCCAACAGCGGCTCGTCACTCGCAGAGCGCACTCCGTCGCGAAACACATTCACCAGCGTCGCACGCCGTGGCCGGTCCGAGCGGTTCTCATACGACCCATGCACCGTCAGCGGATGGTGGAACGAGCACTGCCCGCGCTTCAGCTCGATCGGCACTGGCCGGAACGCCTGCTTCTGATCCTCATCCAGCACCGTCATGATCTCGTTCATGTCGCCCGTCAGCCCCGTAATCGGCAGCAGGTTCCACTTGTGGCTCCTGGGAACGTAGTACAAGCAGCCATTGTCGCGCGTGCTGTCGTCCAGCGCTATCCAGCACGTCAGGTGCGCCATGGGCTGCGTCCGCGTCCAATACGAATAGTCCTGGTGCCATGCCACCACGCCGCCGTGATGTGCCGCCTTGCAGAAGAGCTGGTCGTGCCAGAACCGCACTGCCCCCTCCAGCAGTTGCGACGCCGCCACCAGAAACGCTGGACTCCACAACACGTCGTGAAACGCCGGCCCGGTCCGCCACGCGCCCAGTGCGTGAAACAGGATCGTATCCGGGTTGCTGGACTCGTTCGAGTGGTACTCGTGGAACAGCTCGTGCGAGGGATGCGATGTCTCCATCAGCCCCGCCAGCTCTGCGCAAAGCGCCTCCACCTGATGGTCGTCGAGCACCTGCACGCCGGTCAGAAATCCGTCGCGGTGAAACGCCGCCACCTGTTCACCTCTGAGGCGATGTTGCTGCCAGTCCTGTTCATGCGCGGGCAGGGGCTCCAGCGCGCCAGTGGGTGCGTGCAACTCCGAGAAATCCTGCATCATGGGACATTCTCCGTGGAATGGGGATCGGCTATGAGCGAGGCCTTCGACGGCTTTTCTACATCACCGCGGCCACGGATGACAAACCGATCGCCGGTGGTCAGGTCTTGATCCTGAGACCTGGGATGCAAGTCGCGCCCCCACACAGACACCGACCATCCGCCAATCCAGCCCGCACCAGCAGGGATTGGGGTATGGCAACGATTCGTTACAAATGGGCCA
>CAWGZE010000021.1:0-35163 GCA_963826855.1 uncultured Acidobacteriaceae bacterium | reverse complement strand
GTTGCGGCACATTCGGCTTCTTCTTCGACTCCGCTGCTGCCACTGCCGGAATGTATATCGTAAACGTTGTCCCGTGCTTCTGGGTATCGGTGCTGCTACCGACCTGAATCGTGCCGCCCCAGGAGGCAACAAACTGGTGAACTACCCAAAGACCCAGGCCGGTGCCGGAAGCGGGTTTGGTCGTGAAGAAGGGCTCGAACAGACGTGGAATGTTTTCCGAAGGTATGCCGGTACCAGTGTCCTCGATATAGATGAGAACGCCGGGTTCTTGACTGCCGTTCCCCTGCTGAACCGATATTTTTAGCTGCCCGCCACTGTCCCGCATCGCGTCAATGGCGTTGGAAATGAGGTTTGAGAAGGTCTGATGCAGTTCTCCGCGCAGAGCATGCACAGCGGGAACGACGGCGAAATCCAGGACCGCCACGATAGAAGATGCGCGTAGTCGACTGTCGTAAACAGTCAGGACCTCTTCGATGAGCGCGGGCAGGTCGACGTCGGACGCAACCGAGGTCTCTCGATAGAAGCCGAGGGTATGGCGGGCGATATGGGAGACCCGGTTTAGCTCCTTTTCCGCGGTCTCGAGATATTCTCGAATTTTTGAGATCTCGGCGGGCGAGGTCCGGGCGAGATAAATCAGGTTGAGAACCGATTCGAGAGGATTGTTGATTTCATGTGCAATGGTGGCGGCAAGCCGGCCGGTAGCTGCGAGCTTTTCCGAGAGGAGCAGCTTTTCCTGCTGCAGGCGGCGCTCGGTGACGTCCTGTGCAAAGATCGAGAGGCCGTCCGGCGAGGGATAAGCGTTGGCGTGAATCCATAGTTTAGAAGGTTCGTAATAACCCTCGTGATGCGTAACCTGGCCGCTGGACATGGCGTAACGGTAAGCGGGAACGAAGCTGGAGTTCTCGATGCCCGGGAAGGCTTCCCAAAGTGTCTTGCCAAGAATGCTGCTGAGAGAAACGGCGCCGAGGGCTGCGAGCTGCTCGTTCACATAGCGAATACGCCACTCGCGATCAACGAAGATGAACCCTTCAGAAATGCTCTCGAGTATCGAGCGGTACTGCTTCTCTGCTTTTTCGGCCGCGGTGCGGAGCTCGTGCTCCCTGGCCGTCAGCTCGATCCGGAGGCGGTGCATGGAAATGTGCGAACCGGCGCGAGCCATGAGTTCGCGCGCTGTGAAGGGTTTCACGAATAGTGGACCGCCAGCCTCGAGGCCTTCGGACCCGGCTTCTTCGCCGGCACGCGCGGACAGCATAATCACCGGGATCGCAGCGGTAATCGGATTGTCGCGCAGGGAACGGAGCAGTTGGAAGCCGTCCATACGCGGCATCATCACGTCAGTGAGAACCAGGTCGGGAGGCTGAGCGAGAGCAGCGGCCAATGCTTGCTCGCCGTCCTCAACGGCGGTCACCTTGTATTTCCGTTCGAGAAGACGCTGGACGTATTCCCTCATATCGCGGTTGTCGTCAGCGAGCAGGACGCTGGCACAGTCGGCAAGTGCCGGCTGTTTCTGATCGAGAAACAAGGTGAGATCTTCGTTCGCCAGGTCTTTGACGAGCTGCTCTTCGCTCTTGCGCCGCCAGGAAGCCAACGCAGAGCTTCCTGCACGTAGGGAGCGGCGCCAAGTGTACTTTCGAAGCGGCGATCGTCGGTAGCCAGACGCTCCTGCGCGAGATGCGACGCGCCAAGCGGGATCCCAGCAGTCAAGTGTGCCTGCGCCCATTTTGCTCTGTGCCTGTACGGTCCCGCCGTGAAGCCTGACCAGCTCATCGACGAGCGCGAGGCCGATGCCTGTACCTTCGTGCGTGCGCCCAGCCGCGCCCTCAATGCGATGGAAGCGCTCGAAGATGCGGGGCAGCTCGAAGGGGGGATGCCCGTTCCCGTGTCGCGTACCTGCAGCTCTGCCTTGCCGTCGATGGAGCGAAGGGTCAGCTCGACCGCTCCTTGGAGCGTGAACTTGAGGGCATTGGAGAGAAGATTGAGCACGATCTTCTCCCACATATCGATGTCCACGTAGACGGGCTCAGGCAGCGGCAAGCAGTCGATTCTATAAGTGAGGCCAGCGCGTTCCATGGCGGAGCGGAATACGCTGGCCAACTCGGCGGTGCGGGCGGCGAGGTCCACCGGGCGGTAGAGGGCCTGAATGCGCCCGGCTTCAATGCGAGAGAAGTCGAGCAGCGTATTGACGAGCTTAGGAGGGAGTCCGTTGCGATGGACAGTTTCGATCTGGGGCAGGTCTTCCTGCGCGACGTTCTGGCTTCGTTTGTTGAGGACTTCTTCGAGCGGACCGAGCATCAGGGTGAGCGGAGTGCGGAACTCGTGGCTGACGTTCGAAAGAAAATGGTCTTCGCGCGATCGAGTTCAGCGAGCGCTTCGGCGCGGCGACGTTCCTGTTCATAGGCACGGGCGCTGGCGAGTGCGGAGGCGATCTGTCCCCCGATCAGCTCGATGAATCCGGCGTATTCGGCGTCCAGCTCGCGATAAGGGTTGAGACCACCATGAAGCCAGCGGGGCGATCCTGCCCTTGGCGCTGGAGGGGAACGATAACGGCTCGCTCAGGCGCGACCTCCCAGGGACCGGAGGGTAGCTTGCCAGAACCGCTGCTCAGGTTCTCGACGACGACGAGCGCCTTTTGGGAAAGAAGCTCGCCGACCGGCCACAGGGAGCCGGAATCA
Source organism: uncultured Acidobacteriaceae bacterium (assembly GCA_963826855.1). Taxonomy (GTDB): domain Bacteria; phylum Acidobacteriota; class Terriglobia; order Terriglobales; family Acidobacteriaceae; genus Acidisarcina. The sequence continues at coordinate 32,491 of CAWGZE010000021.1, read as the reverse complement.
TCGATGGCGATCCGTGGCTGGGCTTCAAGGTGTCCGCTGTCGATCCCGCTGCTGCAGGCCAGGTTCGCGTACCCATCGTCCCCAGGAGATAAGTAAGCGTGAACGGCAGATCGTTTTGGGTTTGGTTGAGACTGCCCTCGATGGCGGCGAGCACGTCGCCTTCGACGATGGCTGTGCCGAGAGCAGACGCGAGAGCCCGCAGGAAGCTCAGGCGGCGTTCACCGATGACGCGGTCAGTCTCTTCGGTGACAACGCAGAGCAGGCCCATGATGCGGCCGTCGTCGCCGCTCAAGGGGCTGTAGGAAAAGGTGTGGTAGGTTTCCTCGCGATAACCGCTGCGTTCGAGAAAGAGCAAGAGAGCTTCGTCCCAGGTAGCGCCACCGCCGTCGAGTACACGCTGAACCCGCGGGCCGATGTCGCTCCAGATTTCGCTCCAGACTTCGCGGGCCGGCTTGCCAAGTGCCCAGGGACTTCTTGCCGAGGGTTACTGGCGGTAGGTGTCGTTGTAGAGAAACGTGAGATCGGGTCCCCAGCCCATCCACATCGCGAAACGGGAGGTGAGCAGGATACGCACCACAGTCTGAAGGCTTTGGGGCCACGGTTCCACGGACCCGAGTGGGCTCGAGGACCAGTCGACCTGACCCATGAGTGCGCCGACTTCTCCGCCGCCGGCAAACAAGCCGGAAGTCGAAGCTGAATCGGTCGAGGACTGCTGACCATTCTCGCTGGCCGAGGGAAAGTCACCAAGCGCCTCAGGTACCGCACCCCAATCTCCGGATTCCAAGGCCCCCCCTCGAAGGAATTTCAGTGAACCAAGGGGCTTGCCCAGCAGAACCGGGCGCAGACTCCCGCATTGTAATTAGCTCGCTCCAAAGATGCAGTAAAGCTGGCGTAGGTTGGCGGGAGCAGAAAAACGACACACCGAGCACACGGGCACCGGCAAAATCATCGGGCCGACATCACCTCAGCAGCCATCAATAAACCTCCGGATGAAGTTCCGGCCCTTCATCGGAGCCCAGTCATCGTACCGCTTTCGATTGTCGCGGCGAGGCAGTTTCACCTCTTCCCGTGGAACCTTGCCATAGGGAATCTTGCTCAGCAAATGGGCTATCAGTAGAGTCGCGCCCTCTTCTTGTCGTCGGAGCGGATGATGTTCCAGGGCGCCTGGTCGCTGTCGCTTGCCTTGAGCATGGCGTCCCGTGCCATTGAATAGTCATACCAGCGACGAAACGACTCGACATCCATCGGACTTAGCTTCCATTGCCGCAAGGGATCGTTGATGCGTGCTTTGAATCGCCGTTCCTGCTCATCGGCTCCCACTTCCAGCCAGTACTTGATGAGAATGATTCCTGCATCCACAATGTACTCTTCGATAAGAGGACACCGCTCCAGGAAAACGCGGTTCTGCTCTTTGGTGCAGAAGCCCATCACGAGTTCTTCGCCAGCTCGGTTGTACCAACTGCGATCAAAGATCACGATTCGCCGCCGGATGGAAACGCTCTACATCGCGCTGTAGGGACATCTGGCTCTTTTCGCGGTCGGATGGAGCAGGCAACGCCACAACGCGGAAGACGCGAGGGCTGACCGCTCGGTGATAGCGCGATCGTCCCTCCCTTGCCGGCGGCGTCACGCCCTTCGAAGATCACGATCACGCGCAGGCCCTTGTATTTGACCCACTCCTGCAGCTTGCAGAGTTCTGCCTGGAGCCGGCGAAGTTCCTTCGTATATTCCTTGTTAGTCAGCTTGTTCCCGCTCTTGCCGTTGTTTGTATCAGCCACGGTCTGTCACCTCTCCTGTCCTGCCAATCGAACAATTTGTGTCCACTGCTGGGCTCCGACTTGGCTTCATATCCAAGTAGCAATGCCTGTTCGAATGGGCTGAGGACTTCAGTCGTCCTGATTTCACCGCACGTACGTTGCTTGGCGAAGACCGCTATCGCTTCGGGAGTCATTGTCTCTCCTTCCGTTCCGGTTGAACTGCCGGTGACCCTTGGACAGCACAACGTTAGAGACTCGCAGATAGTTCTGCCGTGACGATGATCACCGCCATTTGCATTTGCCAGTGCCAACGAGTTCCCAGTCAGCACCTGCCCAATCGCGAAACAGTATACGCGAATTGTTCGGTGAATCTACCGAAAAGCAGAGAGTGTCGGAATTAGGAGTGACAACCAACTTGTCTTCGTAAGTCGCGACAATCCGTTCATCGCTTGATCCGGTGAAAAGGCGGCTCTTTCTCATGAGCCAGAAGGCCACTGACACGATCAGCCAGAACAGTGTCGCGAGCGCAATGACTATGTACACGTTGTGTTTCTGTAGACCAAGGTTGAACGTCTCTGCGAATGCAATCAAGCCGATACACCCGATTGACGCTCCTGCCGAGTCAACACTGGCCGCCTCCCTGCCCCGTTTTGTTCCGTCAAGACCCGACCTCGCCATCTTTCTCTTCTCATGGGATTCAAGGAGGCTCGCTCCAGCCGGAAAAATCGCCGGGAATGCAAGGAAGAGGCCGCCAATAACGGGTCCGAACCTTTTCGCAATGAGACCAGCGACGACGGTGCACAAGCCTCCAAAGAGAAACCGCACAGCGTAATCATGAGGCTTTACGTCCTTCAGCGAGGATAATCTGGCACTGATCAATCTAGGATTCGTCATGAGAAGAGGCACAAGAGACCGAATGAGACGCCAAACCAGATCGGCATGAGAACGATTGTTGTTGCCAGGGCATGCGTTTTACATCGCATAAGGATGAAGCTGGCGGCGCATGCGTAAACGAAGAACGCGATCGCTCCGATAATCATAGAGCGGGCCTCAAGCGATGCATACGCCTTCCCTTCCTTTGCGATCGTGAGACCAATGGTCGCAAGCGCGATGGACGGAGCTGCTCCGAAGATCCCCGCGAAGCTCTTGGGGCGAAAGATCTCGCCCGCGACCGCGAAGGAGCTCACCACTAATCCGCCAATGAGAAAACGGATGATGAACTCGCTCATCTGATCGACCAGCAGGCATTCGCCTTCATGCCGCTTTCTGAGCCTTCTTGATAAGGGCCATGGCCGCCTTATCTCCCTTGCAACCGAGCAGCTTTTATTCCTTGGCTTCGAGCTTGTGATAATTCACGAAGAAGCCCTGAAGCTCCCTCAGGAACTGATCGGGAAGATCTTCGAGCTTCTTGATGTTTGCGTAGATATGGTTTGATTGGACTTGCGCCCATTTTTGAGACAAACAGTTAAGGCTCAATTTTCAGCGAATGGAGAATTGAGTGATGGGATTGCCACGCAGGACGTTCACGAAGGAGTTCAAGCTGGGCGCCGTTCGTCGTCTGGAAGCTGGGGTTTCGATGGCCGAGGCGGCGCGCGGGCTAGAGGTCAGCCGGAGCGTGTTGCAGCGTTGGCGGCATGAGTTCCGCCAGGCGCCCGGCAATGCGTTTCCCGGCAACGGGCAGCGGCGCTGGTCCGAAGGCGGGGTGGCTGAACTGGAACGCAAGATCGGCCAGCAGGCGGTGGAGATCGATTTTTTGAAGGGGTGCTTGCAGCGCATCGAAGAACAGCGGATGCTGCAGGCATCGACTGGAAGTCCGCGGTCTACCGCAAAGTCGGTGAAGAGGTGACCGTCGGGCGATTGACGATTGAGCGGATGGTGGAGCTGGGCCGGGTGAGCCGGTCCGGCTTCTACCGCTTCAACGCCAACCCAGAGACCGGCCCGGATCCCGACATGGACCTGCGCGACGCAATTCAGCGGATCGCGCTGGAATGGCCCAGTTACGGGCGGCCGCGCATCACGCGGGAGCTGCGCCGGGGTGGCTGGACGGTGAACCCGAAGCGGGTCTATCGGCTGCTGCGCGAGGACAACCTGCTGTGCGCGCGCAAGCGCAAGTTCGTGGTCACCACCAACTCCAACCACGGCCTGAGGGTCTATCCGAATCTGGCGGCTGGCATGGTTCTGACCGGCGTGGATCAACTCTGGCGCGCCGACATCACCTCCATCCGGCTGCGCGAGGAGTTCGTCTTCCTGGCGGTGATCCTGGACGCCTTCTCGCGGCGGGTAATCGGATGGGCGCTGGACCGGACCATGGAAGATGAGTTGACGCTGACGGGGTTGCGTATGGCGCTCAAGCATCGCAGCGTGCTGCCGGGGCTGGTGCACCACTCCGACCGCGGCAGCCAGTCTGCCAGCAACGACTACACGGATCTGCTGAAGGCCAGCGGCATCCAGATCAGCATGAGCCGCAAAGCCAACCCGGGGGACAACGCGCAGTGCGAGTCGTTCCTGAAGACACTGAAGTACGAGGAGGTCCTGCGCAACGAGTACCGCGACTTGGCCGAGGCCTGCGCCTCGATCCGCGAGTTTCTGGAGAAGGTCTACAACCAGAAGCGCCTGCGCTCGGCTATCTGCCGCCGGCGGAGTTCGAGGCGCAACTGGCGGCGCAAAACATAGAGGCCGCTGCGCGGCAGCTTGTCGCAAGAGTTTTCCAAGGCATGGGGAAATCTATCCACCCGATGTAGGCTCAAAACACCGGCAGCGACTGCAGCAGTCCGCTCCCGGCGCTCATCGCTACGGATGAGTCTCCAGCCAGCTATTCCTTGGCGGGTTGATCTCCATCAGGGCCCGCCTCCGCTTCACCGGCCAGGCTCAGAATGCGTTACTGTGATCCTGCCGGTCGAGAATTTTGCGGCGAACGGCAAACAGAGCCTTAACCGTTTGTGTCAGCCCAGGGGGCAACCCCCACAGACTAACATTTCAACTGGCTCAGAAATACCGAGGCCGATCAGGGCCAAGTAACGTGTGACGAGAGATGCGGCTTGTTTTGAGAGGTAAAATGATGTCCTCAAGTGGATATGGTTCAAATGACATCGCAACTCATTTCACAGACTCCGCCCATTGTGTTCATTGTCGATGACGACATCTCCGTCCGTGAATCCCTTGAAGCCTTGATTCGTCTCGAAGGCCTGGAGGTGCAGACTTTCAGCTCCGCGCAAGAATTTCTTGCGCATCCTCGCACATCCGCACCAAGCTGTATGGTCTTAGACGTTTCTCTTCCCGGTCTGAATGGTCTCGAACTGCAGAAACGCGTCTCGGTTGAACAGCGGGATATGCCGATCATTTTTATCACCGGTCATGGCGATATACCCATGACGGTGCAGGCGATGAAGGCAGGCGCGGTCGAATTCCTGACCAAACCATTCGCCGACCATGTTCTGTTGAATGCCATTCGGAATGCAGTTGACCGTAGTAGGGCTGTCATTGCCCGTGAAGAAGAGCTTCGTTCGTTGAAGGAGCGGTACGCTCGGCTGACCCCCCGCGAGCGCGAGGTAATGGCCCTGGTGGTCGTCGGGTTCCTGAACAAGCAGATCGCCGGCGAATTGGACATCAGTGAGATTACAGTGAAAGCCCATCGTGGCTGCATGATGCGGAAAATGAACGCCGACTCTCTGGCTGAATTGGTGAATATGGCCGCTCGTCTTCGTCTCCCGCGGTCGCCTATGGCCAGAACTTCTGCGCCCAGATAATGTCTCCAATTGCCGAGGATTTGAGCGTGGCGGCGTTGTCACGATGCACCATGTTCACACTTGGATTTGGTCATCCGATCATGACGACGCGCCGAGGCCGGAAAGTTCGAGCCTGACTCTAGGCCCTCTCGATAATTGATCCGAGGGGATCCGGCGACCAGGCCGGCCTTCCCTGCGGTCCTTCCTAACGACACATCATTAAAGCAAAAGAGCGGTCCCTGATCGGGGTAATTGGCCGCACGCCGCTTGAAACTCCGACCCTCGCCGACCGATACCAAGGTATCGGTCGATACCAACGTCTAATAGATGCCTCTCCGCTCCTTCTGGCCTAATCGCCATGTGCACCGCATCCGGACAATTCGCATGCGCCGATTGCTGCGGGTGAGGCTGCTCGTGTTTGGCGTGTCGATGATATCTTTCCAATCGGTTGGAACATGGGGTCAAAAGGCCCCAGGCACGCCGAATGTGCCTTGGGTTCCAGGCGATCACTTATTGGAGCGCCACGAAACCATTGTCGTCCGTCATGAGGCGTCGATAGATGCCGAGCACGTTTACAGCTTAGGTGAGCTGATCGACATCGCGGAATCGAACAACCCCACGACGCAAGCAGCTTGGAATCGAGCCAAGGTGACTGCGGCATCGGTCGGGATCGCGAAAAGCGAGCTGTATCCGACAATCATCGCCTTCGCCTCTGGGAGAAATTATCTTAACCCGCTACTTCTCTATCAAACATTCACCAAGCAGGACCTGGGCGTCTTTGATACGGGAGTCCATCTGGCTTATACACTGGTGGACTTTGGTGCGCGACGCACGGAGATCAGCGCAGCTCAAGCAGGACTTGTTGCCGCAAACCTATCGTTCAACAATGAACATCTGATTCTCATCCGACAAGTTAGCGAAGCATACTTCAGCTTGCTCACAGCAAGGGGTTTGCGGGAAGCTGCAGAGGATTCCCTGAACGACGCCAAGACTACAGAGACCGCCGCGCAGGAACGACGTAATAACGGGCTGGCCACCGTGCCGGAAGTGCTGGAGGCCAAGGCTGCGACTGCGAAGGCTGCCTATGATTTGCAGAGCGCAATTGGGGCTGAAAAGGTCGAAATAGGAAATCTCGCCAGGGCTATTACCACGAATCCGGTCAAGCCGTTGAAAGTGGAGCCGCTCGATCAATTGAGAATTCCAGACAAGCTGGATCAATCGGTCGAGGATGCGATAAGAACGGCGTTCAAAGACCGCCCCGACCTGCAGGCCGACGAGGCCCGTGTGAGTGCGGCGCAGGCTGAAGTAAAACATGCTCGCGCTTTCTATTACCCATCGCTGACATTTGAAGGTTCGAAAGGTTGGATCCGCGCCTTCGGAGAGCAACACGGCTATCCTGGTACCTATGCGCAGACTCATACCTACGATGCCACACTCGGTCTGAAATGGACGGTTTTCGACGGATTTCATCGGGAAAACAGCATCAGCCAGGCGAAGGCAGAAGAGAAAGTAGCCACGGACGAGGTTCACGACCGTCAAGATGAGATTACAAATCAAGTCTGGAACGACTATACAAGTGCAGAGACGGCGCTACAGCAAAGGCAGGCGGCGTCGGCCTTATTAACTGCTTCGTCCGAGTCGTACTCGGCGGCGCTGGAGTCGTACAAAGATGGCGTGCGCAACTTTTTGGATGTACTGGCGGCGGAAAACGCCTTGGCGCAAGCGCGTGCGATCGATGTCACCGCCCGCACTCAGGTGCTTCAAACCTTCACGGATCTCGACTTCCGAACAGGCGACTTATTGGGAAATCATCCGAGAGGCAACAACCCATGAGATCCAATCACCAGTCGTGCGAGCACTCCCCGCGCACCCACCGAGTTTGGATGTGGCTCGTGATCAGTCTATTTTTGCTGGCGGCGTCGGGGTGCTCCGCCCCCCCGACGTTCAACATCTTGGGATCGTATTTCCCGTCATGGCTGGTTTGTCTGGGGATTTCGATTGTATTAACGTTTCTGGCTCATGCATTCGTAACAGCAAAGAATCTTGCGGATCAGCTTTGGCCTCTACCGATCGTCTATTCATCGCTTCTTTGTCTCTTCAGCTGCACTCTCTGGTTGATCTTCTTCGCGTAATGGAGGAGTTGCCGTGCGATTATCAATTCCACACTCCGCATTTCGAGGCAAGGGATCGCTCATCAGCGCATTTATCGTTGCGGCTGCACTTATCTCAGCAGTATCGGTACTTCGCGGGGTGGTTCTGTATCCACGTACTGATGACGCCGAAGTAACAGCGAACTTCATTGGTATAGCACCCGTGGTCGAAGGTCCCGTCGTTCAGCTACCGATTCACGATAACGACCTCGTTAAGAAGGGAGATCTGCTCTACAAAATCGATGATCGGCCCTATCTGTATGCGTTGCAAAACGCGCTCGCTGCTCAAGCGGAACTCGAAGGCGAGATCGAGAATGAATCCCGTCGAATCTCGTCTCAGGTCAACAGTGTCGATGTGGCGAACGCGGGTGAGCAAAGCGCCGAGGCCAATGAGACCAGGGCGACCGACGAAATCCAGATCGCGGAAGCCGCCGTTACGCGATCGGAGGCTGCACTCAAGGAAGCGCGAGCTGACGAAAGTTATGCCATTGGCAATTTTCATCGTATCGAACCGCTGCTTGCAAAAGGCTTCGTGACTGAGGATGATGTCCAAAAGGCTCGCACTATAGCGGACGCGAAGACGGCGGCAGTTGACCAGGCGAAGTCTCAATTGCTGCTGGCTAAGGCGAGCTTACTTGCTGCTTCCGCTCAAAAGCAGCAAGCCACGGCGCAGATTTCACAGAGCCGCGCCCAGGTCAAAGAATCGGCCCACTCAGTTCTGGTGCTGGCGCCCTTGCTCGCGCAGCGCGATCAAAGGGCCGCAGCGGTTCGACTAGCTCGATACAACTATGAGCAGTGCAGCGTGGTTGCTCCATTCGATGCCCGCGTTACTAACCTGACTACTTCCGAGGGGCAATACGTAAAGGCGGGCCAGCAACTGTTCACCCTCATCGACAATAGAACCTGGTGGGTGCTGGCAAATTTCAGAGAAAGTCAGATTTCCCATACCCGTCCCGGAACGCCCGCCGACGTGTTCCTCATGTCCAATACCTCAGCAAAATATCGTGGCGTCGTCGAGAGCGTCAGCTTTGGAGTCACACCCGATCCGGATGTAGTGGGAAAGCTTTCGGAGGGCTTGCCGGATGCACAGCGTACGCTGAATTGGGTGCGTCTGGCGTCGCGATACCCCGTACGTATCAGGATCATTGATCCGCCTCCGGGCACGCTTCGAATCGGCCAGGTCGCAGTTGTCGTAATGCGGCCTTCCAGCCGGGATCGCTGAGGTTTGCGATGACAACATATCCCGGGGCCAAGCCGCCGGCCCGGAATCTCATCGAAATGCTGCGCGCCGAACTCGCGTGGTACCCGGGCAGGCCCGCCCTGGTGGGGAGGATCGTGCTCGCTTGCACGAGTGTGATGTTGCTGGCCCTGATTTTTCGGCTTCCAGGCGCGGTATTAGGCGCCAGCTTCCCGATATTGATTTCACGGGACAATCTGAAAGCTACCCGGAAAACTGCGTTTCAAATCGGCCTCGCTTGTTCAATCGGAACCGTTGAGGTAATTGTTGGTGGGATGTTGACAGCCGGCTCCCCTTTTCTTCATGTGATGTGGGTGATCGCGAGCCTGTTCGCTGTATTCCACGTAATCAGCAGCTTGAACTTTTCGAGTGCGTCTCTCACTCTCAGCGCGGTGGTCGCGATTGCAATCCGGCTATGGGACTATCCAATCTCTGCTGAAGAGCGCGTGGAACGTACGCTCTACACATTGCTCTCGATTCTTATAGGGTGTATTGCTTCGGTCGTAATTGAAACCGTCTTCTCGAAGAAGAATCCGCCGGACGCAGTGCTCGATGGAATTTCGCGCCGCTTGCATCCAATAGAAACGCTCTTAAGTCAAACCTCTGCGGCAGAGTTCCCCTCCTCAACCATGACGGTTCAGCTCGCTCGCTCCGCCGCCAAAGGTGTGGACGATTTGTGCGGGATCCTCGCAGCTTCTAGCTATGGCGCGGCCTTTCGGGATTTGCTCGCAACGGTGATCGCTCTCACAAGGCAGCTCACAGAGCTTGGTTCGAATCTTGCGGAATCGGCACCGCTTTTGTCTTTCGAGGACCAGGAACGTTGTCGAGCGATTGCGCGAATTCTAGGTTCGGTTCGCTCCAACCTCGCGCGTATGCAGTGTCCAGAGTGGATCGATCTTCCTTTTACAAATCACGTGTCAAATCCGATATTGATAGAAATTGAACGCACGACTGGTCTAATCGCGCAGAGCTTGTGTAGTGAGACTTTTCGCATCCCCTGGCGCTCGCCCGCGGCCGCTCCAACCAAGCCGATCAGTGAGTTTGTTGCTGATGCCCTTCGAAATACGGAGCATTTCAGGTTTGCGGTGCGCGGTACGCTCTCTGCTCTTCTTTGCTATCTGTTCTATATGAGTACCGGTTGGATGGGTCTTGTTTCGTCGACCCTAACGTGTACCCTAACTGCCCGTCCGTTGACAGGCGGAGGGCGGCAGAGACAGACTCTGCGATTTGCGGGATTCATCATCGGGGCAGGCGTTATCGGATTAGGAACCGAGGTGTTCATTCTTCCTCAGCTAAACACTCTCGCCGAGTTCGCTCTGTTATTCGCGTCGGTCGTTTGGATTGGTTCTTGGATAGCGACCTCCGGTCCACGGATAGCATTCGTTGGGTTTCAGATTGTCCTGTCCTACAGTCTGGTGAATCTCAACAGGTTCACCATCAATACCTCCCTCGTGCCCGCTCGTGACGCAGTTCTGGGGATCGTGTTGGGCATTGTGGCAATGTGGCTCATATTTGACCATCTTTGGGCGCAGACTTCCAGTGCATCTGTCCGGAGTTTACTGCTGATGACGCTGCGCAGTGTAGCGAACTTCAAGGCGATCTCGGCTGAAACTTCTCAAGAGGCGAATCTGCGGTTGACTGCGGAGAGTTCCAGAATCAACCGGGAGTTCGACAAGCTGCGCGATCTCGCGGACATGTACGCTTTCGAGTCTTTCCCCAAAAAGCCGCGCGAGAGCCTGGTGAATCTGAGCATTCGGACGCTTCTGCCGGAGTTGCGCGCATTCCTGCTTGTGAAGACTGGACTTGCGCAACATAGAAGTCTGGCGGCGGAAGTGATGGAAGCCAAGTTGATTCAGGAAGTTGAGGAGAATGCCTCCAGTGTGCTTCATGGATTGGCCAATGCGATTGAACGAGATTCACTCGGAGAACTCTCATCGCGGAATGCTCATACTGAGCAAGTCCGCGCGAGAGTATCACTCGAAGGAGAGAAAGTAAAAGACGAGCAAGACCAGCAGAGGTACACGGAGACGCGTTTGGGTGCTTCGCTGTTGGACCTGGCGTCCGATCTTGAGCGGCGGGCTCGATTGAACTTCGCGCTTGACACCGGTGTTGCAAGCGCAATTGAAAATCGGTCCGTCGGTGCACTACTCTCCAGGCCGCAGAGTTGACGAGATATTGACTGATTCAAGAGATCACGCGCACACACCACAGTATTCCCAATAACTATCGTTCAATTGTCTTTCTTCCGCGCTTCCGGCCCAATTGAAACTCGACTTTGATAACACGTAGCGTTGCTCGCCCTCACGGCAGTGGGAGTCAAGAGATAGGCACGATACGGAGCGAAGTGAGGATGTTAGATACCAAGGTATCGGTCGATACCTTCGTTCAATGGATCATCCTTCTGCCTTCTGGCTTAATCGCAGTGTGACGGGATTCGAGTCATTTTCAAAGTTGACGAATCAGCCTTCTCTACAAGAGGTAGCGCCGTGATCCAAAATGAAATAACTCCGCGCATGGGAATAATGATGCCGTTGTCCGCGAAACGCAAGCCTGCCGCGACGGGTCAGGACCCCATCAGCATCGCATATCAAACCCGCCCTCACAGGAGACAGCCATGATGCTTACCGATGAAGGAGTTGTGATCGAAGTTGCTTCTCGCCACATTGAACCGTTAAGAAGTAAGCAATTGGTTGCAGCGGCACGATCGGGGTCTGCCGCGGCGTTTGCCGAGCTCAGGGAAATCTATGCACAGCGGGTATATCGAAAGCTGCTGATAATCACCAAGAACCGAGAGGATGCTGAGGACGCGTTGCAGGATACCTTTCTGCGAGCATACACAGCTCTCCACACCTTCGAGGAAAGAGCGAGCTTCTATACATGGATCACCAGGATTGCGATTAACTCTGCGCTAATGATCCTTCGCAGACGCCGTATCCGCCCTGAGGTATCCTTCGACCGCCCGAGTGAATCAGAAGAAGAGATTCCCGGTTTCGAATTCAAAGATACTGGCCCAAACCCCGAGCACCTCTGCGTTCACCGCCAGCGTTACGCTCGTACGCTTCGATCCATCGGAAAGCTTCAGCCTCGGCTTCGTCAGGTCATTGAGATGAAGATGAGGGACAACTGTTCAGCGAGGGAGATCGCTCAGGCACTTCAAATATCCGAAGCCGCTGTGAAGTCGAGGCTTTCTCGGGCGCGCGCTCGGCTGGACCCGGCGCGTGCCGCCAAAAGCTCGCAATGGGATGCGCGTGATCAGAATAACCTCACGGCGTGATGAGGCCTGTAGAACGTATGGATAACGCTCGTGTTGTACTGATTTGCACGGACGCAAGAATGCCACTCAGCCGAACGCAGTGAAAGATCTATTAGATCAAAGTATCGATCAATACCTTCGTCCAATGGTCATAGTTCTGCTGCTAGGGCCTAATCGACTTATCAGTCTCACGACCAGGGTGGCACGAGACTAGTGAATGCGATTGGAAACAAGATTAGCCGTCTTGAGGAGTCATCCTCTATCGAACTGCGACAACAGACTGCGGGGCCCGTGCGAGAGCTGGGTTTCGCATCAACAGCATCAATACACGCGTTTTCGCAAGCCGGATATTGGCTTTTGCGGCGCAACCAGGAGAATCGAAATGAGCTTGATCGAACACGCTATTACCGCAAACCGCAAGAGTGCAGAGCATCATGATCCTTCTCTGGCAAACAAGCCGGCACCAAAGATTGCGATCCTCACCTGTATGGATCCGCGCCTCAATCAACTGCTCGAATGGCTGGACATCAAACCCGCCGATGCGGACGTGATTCGGAACGTCGGAACGACAGCAACGGATGACGTTGTGCGGTCTCTGATGTTTTCAATTCACGTTCTGAAGGTTCGGGAGCTCATGATCGTCGGGCACACCGGTTGCGGAATGACACTGTTTTCGGAAGAAGAGTTCGAGAACCACATTCACACGCAATGCGGCGTGTGGGCAGTATCTCCCGACAAATTCCACTGTTATACCGACGTAAATCTGGCGACACAAAAGCAGGTACTAAAACTCAGATCGCACCCGTGGATTCCTTCGGACATTGTGATTCGTGGATTTGTTTACGACTTGTCAACAGGCGAACTGAGAGAAGTAACGCCGAAGAACGAGAGGTAGTTTGCAGCATCACGGGACAGAGGTTAAGGTACCTCTGCGGGTAGGTGGTCTCGACCGTTTTGCCCCAACGCGAGGTAGCAGCATCATGCATTCGCTTGTCTCTGTGAGCATCGGTCTTCCACGCGACGTTGCGTGGCAAGGCAAGATTGTCCATACCGCTGTCTGGAAGCGACCCGTAGCCGGCAGGGTGATGGCGCGCCGTCTGAATCTTGACGGCGATGGTCAGGGCGACCTTGCCGGCCACGGCGGAGAGCACCGCGCTGTCATGGTCTATCAGCTCGACTCCTATCGCTACTGGGAGAAGTATCTCCAGCGTCACGACTTCGAGTATGGCCAGTTCGGCGAGAACCTGACAGTCGATGGCCTGGGCGATGACGAGGTCTGCATCGGAGATCGCTACCGGATCGGCGGCGCGCTGTTTGAAGTGACGCAGCCGCGTGTAACCTGTTATCGAGTCGGCATACGGATGAACAACCCGCAGATGCCGGCGCTCCTGGTCTCGCATAAGCGGCCAGGCTTTTATTGCCGTGTCATCGAAGAAGGGGAGATCGGCGCGGGCGACAAGATCGTGAAGGTTGCCGACGGCCCGGAGCATGTCACTGTCCAGGAGATTGATGGACTGCTTTATTTGCCCGGCCGCTCGCTGGATCGCCTGCAACGCGCTCTGAGTATTCCATCACTTAGTAGCGGCTGGAAAGGGTCGCTCGAAGCCCTGGCCGCTGCCGAGGAGAATCATGGCCAGAGTGGAAATGCGGGACTCGCCCCATCTTCCACGCCACCGCCTGCGTGGCCGGGTTTTCGGTCGCTGCGAGTTGCGACGGTAGAGCGCGAGAGTGTTGATGTGCTTTCGTTTGTTCTCGAGTCGGAGGACCGAAGTTCATTACCGGCGTCTCTTCCGGGTCAGTTCCTCGTCTTCAAGCTCAAACTGGATGCGGACTCAGCGCCAGTCCTGCGAAGCTATTCGATGTCGGGCCCGCCGAGTGCAGGAACGTATCGCGTCAGCGTGAAGCGTTCCACTGGCGTCGGGAGTCGTTACTTTCATGACTCCATTCACGAGGGGGACCTGCTTCAGGTGAGCGCGCCGAGAGGCAGCTTCACGTTAGCTCCCGGCAACAACCTTGTTGTACTGCTGAGCGCCGGTATCGGGGCGACGCCGGTGCTGGCAATGCTTCATTCGCTTGCGACTGCCGGCACAGACTCAACACGAGAAGTCTGGTGGTGTTATGGTACGCGCAACGGCAGGGAACACCCATTCGCGGCGGAAGCGCGCGCCTTGCTCAATAGTCTTCCGCGCAGCCACGCGTTCGTCGCCTACAGCAACCCAGAAGATACTGATCGGCAGGGTCAGGACTATGCCGCCTCGGAGCGTCTGAATCTCGCATCATTGCAACGGTTTCAAGTGCCGCAAGAAGCGGACTTCTATCTCTGTGGACCACCTGCTTTTCTTTCCGGCTTTACGACGGAGTTGAAGTCATGGGGTGTCCCTGATTCCCGCATCCACTCCGAGAGATTCGGCGCCGAATCCTCCATCACCCCCGGAATTGCAAGCACCACCTCCGTGCCCCCGCATCCACCCTCTGGAAGCGTGAGCACCGGCCCAACGGTTTCCTTCACGCGCAGCGGTCTTACAGTGGCTTGGAGTTCGCAGTATGGAAGCCTGCTCGACTTCGCGGAGGCCTGCGACGTTCCTGTCAGATGGGCTTGCCGGACTGGTGTCTGCCACAGGTGCGAGTCTGGGTTGATCGATGGAGAGATCAGTTACGCTCCGGAGCCTCTTGATCGGCCTGCCGAAGGGAACGTTTTGATCTGTTGCTCGTCTCCGCTGACGGCGGTTGAATTGGACCTCTGACAGTAAGGCTGAATGGACCCGTCCACCGTCCTATTGAGACGATTCACGGTTACGCTCGAACTGTTGGAGACACTCAACGAGCATCGTGGCCGTACAAGACTCCCCCATCTCGGTATTGAACATTGCGTGATACAGGTGGCGTTCCGGCCACTTCAGCCCGAGATACTGCCGGACGAACGCGGCTCGCGCTTCGTCCGTTGTGTCAATCAATTTGATTGCCCGGTCCTGACTTTCGCCTCGGGAGATCAGTTTGCCGATCTTATAATCGCGAGATGCATAGAGAAACGTATGGAAGACATCCTTGCGATTCTGCAGGAAAAACTGCGAACCTCGGCCCACAATAACCGACGGGCTGCTGGAAAGTGCTGTCTTGACAGCGGTTTCTGAAACAGCGGCGATCCGGCGCGCATCGAGTAAATGCAGCCGATTGGTGGGCGGCAAGCCTCCTTCAAACCCGCCCCGAAGGAAGTCCTGGAAAAGCCTGTACACAACGGGATCGCTTCGCCATTCTCTCTTCTCGACCGCCTCTGGCGTACTCTCCGTCAGTCGCGCAATCTCCTGTGTCAACCGTTCGTCCCACAGACTCCATCCAAGCCGGCTAGCGATCAGACTGGCAACTTCTGACCCTCCGCAGCCGAACTCGCGCTCAATTGTTATAGCTTGAACCATCGCGTTTATCCTCAGCCCACTGCGACATCTCCGCCCGATCCTGGATCATTCTTCTTCAAGAAAAACGCAAGAACGAACATGACGGAGCAGAGCGCGCCCAGGACCCAAAAGATGTCCATATAGGACAGTGCGCCGCCTTGTTGATGCACCAATTCGTAGAACCTCGCAATTGCCTGGTCGTGTGCATCTGCGGCCCGAAGCCCAGAGTGCCCGATCATCGAGCTCAGTGCATGAAGTGCCGAACGATATGCAGGCGAATCGGGAGTGATGTGGCCGACGAGAATCTGCTGGTGATATTGGGCCCGTCGGGCAATCATCGTAGTCACGACGGAAGTTCCGATACTGCCGCCGATATTGCGCATGAAATTGATCAATCCGGAGACGCTATTGCCTTTCTCCGGAGGAATTCCGATGTAACCCGCTGCCGTGATGGGGACAAATAGAAATCCGATTCCCACCACTTGAGCGGCGCGCAGCCACATCGCAAACTTGAAGCTGACGAACAAATCGATCTGGTTCGCGCAATAGAACAGCCCAAGGGCAAGGCACAGCCATCCAGTCGCGATGAGCCATCGGGCTTGAATCTTCGATGTAAGCCGGCCGACGATCGGCATCATCACCAGCAAGATAACTCCACCACCGGAAAGGACGAGACCGGCAAGCTCTGCTGTGTAACCCATGAGCGTCTGCAGAAATTCCGGGATCAAGACCAGGGTGCTGAAGAGCATGAAGCCCATCATGAACATCATTAGGTTCGCCGCCGCGAAGTTGAAGCTCTTGAACATGCGGACATCGATGATGGGCTCTTTGCGGAACCATTCCCAGATAACCAGCGAGATAAGGCAAACCGTTGCGGTTATCGCCAGGGTCGCGATGAAATGCGAACCGAACCAATCATCTTCCTGCCCCTTGTCCAGAACCACCTGAAGCGAACCCACTCCCAGCGTGAGCATGGATATTCCGATGTAGTCAACCCGGATACCCCCGCTCTTTATGCGACGGAGGAACGGCGGATCTTCGACCAGGATGTGCGTCAAATAAAGGGCAAGAAGGACCACGGGCAGCGTGATGAAAAATATCCAGCGCCATGAATAGTTGTCGGTAATCCACCCTCCCAGCATCGGCCCGACTGTCGGGGCGAGAACTGCGGTAATGCCGTAGACAGCAAACGCCGAGCCGCGCTGCTCCGGAGGAAACGTATCGTTGAGAATGGCTTGCGCCATCGGTTGCAGTCCGCCGCCACCGATGCCTTGCACTGCTCGAAACAATAGCAATAGCGGCAGACTCGGCGCTAACCCGCAAAGCAGTGAACTCACCGTAAAAATAGCAAGCGACGTCATGAAGTACCGCTTGCGGCCAATCAACTCCGCGAGCCATCCGCTGATGGGTAAGACGATAGCGTTCGCGGCGAGGTACGAGGTAAGTACCCAGGTGCTGTCGTCGTAGCTGGCTCCGAGACCTCCAGCGACGTAAGGCAATGCAACATTGGCAACGCTCGTGTCCAGCACTTCGATAAACGCCGCCATCGACACCGTGGCCGCAATCGCCCACGGATTTACCTTAGGGCGCCAGACGGCCTGCTCCGACGGAAGAGTCAGTGTTGCGGCGCTCATCGCAGGTAGACTTTCACCTCGACATTCATACCCGGCCGAAGCTGGCGGTCCTGATTTTCGCCTGGCTCCAGAACAATCTTTACCGGTACCCGCTGAACAATCTTGACGTAATTGCCGGTTGCGTTTTCCGGCGGCAGCAAGCTGAAGATGGGTCCGGTGGCTCCCGCAATGCTGTCGACATGACCGTTGTATGTGCGGCCGTTGGAGTCGAGCTCAATGCTCGCTTTCTGGCCCACCCGCATACGTTTGAGTTGGGTCTCTTTGAAATTCGCGGTGATCCACACCTGATCCAGGGGAACAACAGTGAGCAATTGCTCCCCCGGATCGACATTCAGTCCAACAACAACCTTTTTCGTAACCTCGCCAGTTACAGGTGCAAATATTTTGGTGTATCCCAGATTCAACTGCGCTTGTTCGACTGCAGCTCTTTTCTGCTGTACATCCGCCACGGCCGAAAGCGCTTTGGCGCGCGTTGAGTCAACGCGTTGCGGCCCGGCCTGGGCATCTTCGTAGTGTGCCTGAGCTTCCGTGAGGCGGCTGTGCGCTTCGACAACGGCTTGTTGAGCTGCGGCCTCATCTGCTTCCGCGGCGGCTACGGCGGCGGCATCGCTCGCTGCGGCGGCATAAGCATGGTCGTAGACTTGCTTCGGCACCTCCTCCTTCGCGAGCAGCAAGTGATAGCGTGTTACGTCATCTTGCGCCTTGACATTTTCCGCTTGCGCCTCCAGGACGCGGGCGTGGGCGGCCGCAGCTTGCTTTTCTGCCGCCTGGATCGCTGCTTCCGCATTCTTGATATCCGAAGACGTAAACTTCAATTGGCTTGAGGTATCGACGGAAGATATTGGCACGTCGATATTCGAACTTTTGGCGGTAGCCTCTGAAGTATCGAGCGTTGCCTGCGCTCTCGCCAATGCCACTTCGTAATCTTTTGGATCGATTTCCACGAGCGGGGAACCTTCATTGACCCATTGGTTGTCGTCGACGTTGACTTTCTGGATATATCCGGAGATGCGAGCGCTGACAGGGTAAAGATGGACGTCCACCTGCGCATCATCGGTGGATTCGAAGCCGGAAAAATAGTGCCAGAGGAAAGCGCCAGCAACGGCCAGGACAACAAACAACGCCAGAAATATCCACCGCTTGTAGGAGCGCCTCCTCGGATAAGCCGAAATTGGCAGGTCATCTACGCTGGCGTTGTCCGCTGGTGCGTTTCGCGCTGGCGGAGTCGCTTGCGGCGGATTCGTTGCCGGATTTTGCTCAGCCATACTCATCTTCCCTCCACATATTCAGCAAAGCGTGAGGCCGCGACGCCGGTCGCTCTTGCGAGAGATATTTTTGCAAGGTTGTAGCTGTAAAGACTGGCAATGTAGGCGTCACTGGCGATTGCCAGCGCATCTTGCGCTTGAACGACTTCAATGTTGTCTGTAACTCCCGAGGCGAATCGATCCCGCGATTGTTCCACGTTCTGAGTGGCCAGGGTTACCGCGCTTTTCTCGACAGAAACTTCTTTCGCAGCCGCATCAAGATCGAGATAAACGTCGCGAACCTCCTGATCGATCCTGGCTCGCAAGTCTTCCAGCCGCTGTCTTTCCCCTGTTAGCGAAGCGTCAGCCCGCAGAACATCCCCATGTACTCTCCCGCCCTGAAAAATGGGAATCCGGAGTGTGGCAGCCGCATCGACGGTGCCGTGCGACGAACCTGGATTAACTCCAGAGAGACCATAATCGGTTTCCACGCCTATCGACGGATAACGCTCGGCAGAAGCGGCCTTTCTCTCGAGCTCAGCAGACCGGACCTGATTCATCTGGCTCTGAAAATCGGGGCGAGCCTTGTAGGCGCTTTGGATCGCCTCATCGAGACTCGAGGGCGCCAGCTCTTGGTAAGGGATTTGGGTGACTATCTCGAACTTTTGCCCCAGAGGGAGCCCGATAGCTCGCGCCAAAACTAGTTTCTGCTTCCCTAAATTATTTTGCGCGACAATCACTTTCTGTTCGCGTGATTGCAATTGGACCTGTGAGCGCAGAACGTCCACTGCCGAGGCAAGGCCTGCGGTCTTCTGGTCGGAAGCCTGTTGGAAAAGCGCCTTGGCGCTGTCTCGCTGCGATGTGGCAGACTCAACTTCGGATTGATCGGCGATCACGAGCAAATAGTTGGCGACAATGACAAGCACGACAACCTCGCGAGCATCTTTGGAGCCGAACTCCGCCGCCCTCACCTGCGCCTTTGAAGATCGCACCCGCTCGATGGCTGCCCAATCAAGGGCGGACTGCGTCAAATAAGCCCGCGAGTCGAAATAGCCAAACGGGCCAATGATCGGAGGTTGTCCAGGAATGGTCAGACCGAAGGCTGCCTTTACATTGATTTGATGAACTCCGAAACCCGTATCGGTGACTACATTGGGAAGCAATTCGCTCAACGCTTGCCAGCGTTGTCCACGCGCGTCGGTAACGGCATCCGTGGCCAAAACTCCGCCGAGATTTTGCTTAAGTCCAATGGCGACGGCATCGTCGAGGGAAAGCGCCACTGGCGTCGCGCTGAGTTCTCCTGCAGGAACTCCTCCGAGATACGGATTCTGCGCCAGGGTTTGATAGTTATTTTGTCCGGCTTGAACAGCTGTTCGCGGCGCTCCTGTTACATCGGCCAGAGCAATCGGATTGTACGGCGCCGGCGTGGCTGGCGGGTCGTACTGCGCAAAGGCTCCCACTCCGCCGAGAAGGGGAAAACTAAGCAGGAATAGCCTACTCCAGGGTCTGCACCGCATGCCGGATTCTCGCGGGAGAGATTTCGGCCCTTCCTTCAGGTCTGTTGGGGTTTTATTCATTTCCGATCGATCCCTCGGAAGTTCTGCGAAAGCAGGACATCACACATCGCCGCAGCTTTCTTGGAGGATCCCACCAGAAGAGTGAAGGGAAATCTATTGGACTTTGGTATTGATATACACCTAGGTATCGGTCGATACCATCATCCGATGGACTCAGCGGAAGCTCAACGAGTTCTTCTTCAAGCTCAGTTTCGGAATAGTCACGTTGAGACCGGAGGAATTCCAACACAAACAGACATTTGACGGCTTCCTGGAGTGACCGCGCCGCCTGAATCGCGATCTCTACCGGGAGCGAGTCCGCAAAACTTGCCCGGCGGCCTAAAAGAGTAGGCTGAAGGGATCGAAAGTGATGCTGACATCAACCAAGAAGTGCCGCCTTGGCGCGATGCCACAGAGTTAATCGCAAGACTCTCCTAGCGGCAATGACCCTTGTGTTGAGCGCCTGGGCTAGCTGGGAAACCCCGCGAGCTTGGGGCACACTGCTGCGGAGAGGCGAAAGTCTCAATTGAGCGAACCGGGGCTCACGGTACCTTCGCTGAGGACAGAGACTTTAATTCTCAAGCGCGGCAACCCCGTTCCGGGTGAGCGAACTCCTCCGGGGTGCGGTAGCCGAGCGCGGAGTGGAGCCGTTGCCGATTGTAATATTCGTCGATGAACTGCTCGATGTGGGCGCGCAGATCAGCGGTATCGCGATATTTGTGGGCATAGATCTGCTCCCGATTCAGGGTTTTGATAAAGCTCTCGCAGCTGGCGTTGTCGTAAGGGTTGGCGGGGCGGCTCATGCTGGGCAGCATCTGGTGTTGGCGCAAGGCGCTCACATACTCGCCGCAGGCATACTGCACGCCGCGATCGGAGTGATGCACCAGCCCGGGAGCGGGGCGGCGCTCGGCGACCGCCCGCTCCAGCGCCATGACCGCCAGCCGCGCCGCCAGGCTCCTGCCCAACTCCCAGCCCACCACTTTGCGGGAGAAGGCATCGAGCACCACGGCCAGGTAGACGAACTCGCCGCGGAGCCGGATGTAGGTGATGTCGGCCACCCATAACTGGTTGATTCCGGTCAGGTTCATCCGCCGGGCCAGGTTCAGGTAGACCTCCAGCTGGTGATTCGATTCCGTCGTCGTTACGAAAGCCTTCGCGGAGACGGCCAGCAGGTTGTCCTCGCGCATCAACCGCGCCACTCGCTTGTGATTGACCGCCATGCCGCGGCGCCTGAGCTCGGCGGTGACCCGGCGATAGCCATAGCGGCGACGGTGCTCCAGACGGTCCCGCCACCGATACAACAGCTGCCGCGAAATGCGCATCTCCCGGCACAGCTCCAAGACGTTCTCGCACTCTCGCAGACGACGCACCGCCAACTCCCGGCACGCTTCGGTGAACTTCCGATACTGCGACCTTCGACCCATGTGCAGTTCCCCTTCCTTGCACACTGTCAATTTACTTCCTGTCGCACTCTTGGGGGCGCCACGAGTTGACGAATCATCCAGCCGGCTGGCAAAGCGTCGGACTCGTAAAAAGCCTGGACTCGGGCCGCTCAACCGAAAGCAGGCGAACCGGGGCAAAGGAAACTCTTTGTCCGGGACATCAAGGGACAGATTTCGCAGATGGTGCGTGCAAAATCTTCGAGATGTGCTGTACGAGAAAAAGGCCGCATTTGCGTAAGGCTGCGTGACCCGAAGCGGCCCGAAACGGAGCTGTATATCCTTGGCGAGTTGCTTCATTACGGCTTCACCAGACTCGACGCAACGATTGCCGGGATGGTGATAAGCTGCCGTCCGTTCCGGAGCCTTCGGGAATGACCAACTTTCAACGTCAGCCAGTCCGGGCGGATGTTTCGGTGACCCCACAAAGCCGTTTGCGTGTGCGGAGCGGATCGCCTGCTCCTAGAGGCGCATGGAGTCGAGATCGCGGCCTTCGATCCGGACGATTTCCGCGCATACAGTGGCACGGCTTTCGAAATTCTCCGGGCAATTCTCCGCCCATATTGCAAGTTGCTTGTGATGATCGCCCAGAGCCTCGAAGTGCTCCTGTCGCGAACCCTCGGTTGCAGAATTAAGAGCCGCAGTCCGAACGAGAGCGCCGTAAAAGTTATACTCCTCTACTTCAAACTAGGAGTGCGATGTCCGAAGTAGGTGCTTGGCATTCAACGACGCCTGAATCGCGAAAGGATAGTCATCCGCAAAGAAACGCGCCTATAACTTTCGGATTCAATTCCGAAAACCACTAACACCCCGACATCAGCTGTCCGACGAAATCCGCCGAGAAAGGTCGATAGCGCTAGCTTTAGCTTCACCTATGGGCAAGCTGACACACCGATCGATTCTTCGATCAATTGTCTGAGAAGCGGCCATTGGAAGAGCCATCAACAGTCTAATGTGAGGTTGCGACAAAATTCGCCGACGGCGGAGCATCGTGCAGCAGCCCCTGGATCAGCAAACCTTCGGTGATGAAGCAGTTGCGTTCGTAACCCCACCGTAGACTCACCGTCGGCAGCGTCCGAAATCCGTTATCTCCAAAGGCTGCGCCAAATCCCGGGCGCGATCTTCCAGCCTTCGCCGTGAAAGGTCCAGCTGCCACCGGTAAGGCCAACGTTGCTCTGGTTCCCACCGAAGTAATGACCGTCGAAATTGAGATCGCTCCACGGCCCCTGCACCAGGGAGCCGGAGCGGAACGACGGCGATCCCACAAACTCGGCTTCGGGCAACTTGTACTCCTTGCCATCAGATGGCTCGGTCGTACGAGCAGGCGAAGATGCTGACTCTTCGTTTTTCGGCGCCTCCTGAGCAGATGCGAGAGGAATAGAGGTCGCCATCGCCAGGATCACGATCAGGATGGCCATGTCCCGAGAATTCCTCGTAAGGCAGCACGACGGCTACAAAAGAGAAGCCGTGAAAGCCTACTCAGATCCATATCGATCTCTTCAGAGCTAAGACGGCCGTATTTGCGTTTAAAGTCCGCGCTGACTGTACTTGCCATCTATTGCAAAACCGCGAGAGGAAAGTACCTGGGCAGGTCCTATCAGGATCTGCCCGGGCGGGCGAAGCAGTGACGGTGTCACCTAGTCGCTGCTAGCGTTAGGATCGACATCTTCTTCATGGTGTCGTCGATCGCCTTCTTCATGCTGAGGGTATCCGCACCCTGGCGGGGCGGATAGTCCTGCCGGCTCTTAAGGTGCTCGGCCAGGAACGGAGTTGCTGCGGTCGGCGCCCACATCGTCTCCGCGAGAACTTGCGGCCGATGTAGCCCCATTCGTGTGATTCTGGACCCATCTTTTCCATCGGATCCACCAGAAAGCCACTGTCTGGTTCAAAGTCGATTTCGCGAAGACTGTTTTGGCCGCGCGACGGCTGCAACCCAAGGCAAAAAATGTCTTAGTAATCGCGGGAGCGGGTTATGAAGACCATGTTCTCCTCAAAGAAGTTCATGATCAGCTCAGAGAAGTGAGCATCTCTACGCAGTATCTGCCTGACCTTTCAATTGAAGACTTGAAGGTTCGAGTTGCTCGCTTGCCCCGCGACACAATCGTCTTACCCATCTCGTATGCACGGGATCTGAAAGGAAACATCTATTTCACGCGGGATGTAGTGGCATCGCTATCGCACGTCTCTACCGCTCCAATCTACGCCGCGGCCGACACCATTATCGGGAGCGGAGCCGTTGGCGGCTACGTAGTAGATTTTGATAAGTCCGGGGCTGTGGTAGCGAAGGTCGTGGCACAAATCATGGACGGGAGACCTGCCGATCAGATCCTGGTTCCGGCCGAAGACACGGCCACTTATATGTTTGACCCGAGGCAGCTGAAGAGATGGAGCTTCTCCGAAAGGGATCTCCCGACGGGGAGTATTGTTCTGTTTCGAACAACAACCACTTAGGAACAATATCGCTGGCGTATCGTTGGAGTCGCTCTGGTGATCGTTGCCCAGTCAATGTTGATTTTGGGACTCCTGATTAATCGAATTCATCGGAAGCGTGCCGAAGCTTCCTTGCACGATATGACCGGGCGTTTGCTCGAATCGCAGGACGATGAACGACGTCAGATCGCTCGCGATCTACATGACGGCACCGGCCAGCATCTTTCCGGAATGGCTCTGACCATCGGACAGGTACTTGCGGATTTTCCCTCCGGACACGACGATTTGCGAAAGCTCTTGGAGGATTCCCACGTTGCCAGCCGACAGGCGTTGAACGAAGTTCGGACGGTCTCTTATGTTCTTCACCCACCCATACTCGATGGTCTCGGGCTGGCCTCCGCACTTCAGTGGTACTTGGAAGGACTGCAGAAGCGGACCGACATCCACATCGTCTTCGACGGACCGGCACATCTCAAGCCTCTCGCGCCTGAGGCCGAGAGAGCGTTCCTTCGCACGGTGCAGGAGAGCGTCACCAACGTGCTGCGGCATTCCGGTGGCACCACACTCAGAGTGGTGCTATCGAGTTCGGCGACCGCGGTAACCTTAGAGATAGAGGACAATGGGCACGGAATGAATGCCGAGCAGCTCGCCCAACTGAAAGGTGCGGCGACGCTTGGGGTTGGAATTGCCGGAATGCGAGAACGGATTCGGCAACTCAATGGAGTCTTCAAACTGCAAGCCAGTGCTGAGAGGACGAAAGTCACAGCTTCGGTGCCCCTCGATAGGAAGCATTATGCTGCGAATCATGCTGGCGGATGATCACGACCTGACACGATCGGGTCTCAGATATCTCTTGGAAAGCAGAAGGATTGGACGGTCTGCGGAGAAGCCTCGAACGGCAGACTGGCAGTAGAGCTGGCCGAGAGACTTCGACCCGATGTTGCGATTCTAGACATGAGCATGCCTGAATTGAATGGCCTGGAAGCGACTCGGCAGATCCTGCAGAAGCAACCCAACACGAAGATTTTGACTTACACCATGCATGAAACCGAAAGGGCAATCATTGATGTTCTTGACGCGGGTGCGCGGGGCATCGTGCTGAAGTCCGACGCAGGCGACAACATGGTCGCGGCGGTTGAGAGCGTAGCGAAGGGTCGCCGTTTCTTTACATCGAGAGTAGCGGAAACGGTGGTCGAGGCGTACTTCTCGAAGAGGGCTGCGAGCGGTAGTACAGGTGCGCGGAGCCAAAGACTGCTGACGGCCCGGGAGAGAGAGGTCGTTCAGCTCCTGGCAGAAGGTAAGAGCAACAAGGAAGTGGCAGACCATCTCGACATCTCCGCCCGCACAGCAGAAGGGCACCGTAGTGAGATCATGAAGAGGCTGAAACTGGGATCCCTCGCCGAATTAGTTCGATATGCTATCCGGAACGGGATTGTCCAGCCATGAGCTCCCTAACAATGGCGAAAAACTCAATGAGCGACTTGAGCCACTCGGGATGGCTGTCAAGTTGCCGTAAAATCGGCACGTGATGGTCGGGTTGCGAAACCGTTTTTGAGAAGCTCTGTCGAACAGATGCGAGGGATGAATGACAACACGGCGTAAATTTCTTGCGGGTCTGGCGATCGCGCCGCTCGCGGCCAAGAGCTTTTCAGGCCCAGCCTCCTGGGGACAGTCCACACAAGCGGGAGGAGCCATGCTCTTCGTCGGTACCGGAACCAACACCGGCAGCAAAGGAATCTATTTGTTTCAATTTGACTCTTCGTCAGGCCAGCTCAAGCCGCTCGGCCTC
The DNA here is from genome assembly GCA_963826855.1 of uncultured Acidobacteriaceae bacterium. GTDB lineage: Bacteria > Acidobacteriota > Terriglobia > Terriglobales > Acidobacteriaceae > Acidisarcina. The sequence continues at coordinate 6,885 of CAWGZE010000021.1, read as the reverse complement.
GCCGCAGAAGCGCCTTCGCCCTCGTTTCTCGCCCTGTCGCCCGATGAACAATTCCTCTTCGCCGTCAATGAAATCGACACTTACCAGGGCCAGAAGACCGGAGCCGTCAGCAGTTACGCTCTCGACAAAGCCAGCGGCAAACTCACCCTCATCAACACCGTCGCCTCCGGCGGCTCCGGCCCCTGCCACGTCAATACCGACCAGACCGGCCGCGTCCTGCTCGTTGCCAACTACACCGGCGGCAGCGCCGCCTCCTTCCAGATCGACTGGAACGGACGCCTCAGCAACGCCGTCTCCCAATTTCACTACGACTCGACGGGCGCCGGTCCCGGCCAGGACAAAGACCGCCAGGAAGCCGCCCATGCTCATCATGCAACTACGTCGCCCGACAATCGCTATGCCTACATCAACGATCTCGGCCTCGACTGCATCCACATCTATAAACTCGATCCCGCTAAGGCGAAGCTGACGCCAAATAGTCCCGCCGACTGGAAAGCCGCCCCTGGCTCCGGCCCCCGCGTCCTGCGCTTTCATCCCAACGGTCAGTGGGCCTATTGCGTGAACGAACTTTCCTCAACGATCGACCTGCTCGATTGGCATCCCAGGACGGGCGAGCTCACGCTGGTCCAAAAAACCGACCTGCTTCCCAGGGACTTCAAGGGAATCAGTCGCGCCGCCGAGATCATCTTCGACAAGAAAGGCCAGTACGCCTACGTCGCCAACCGCGACGACGACTTCCTCGCCGGCTTCGACATCGACCAGTCAAACGGAAAACTCTCTTTTCCGCGCCAGACACCCTGCGGAGGAAAGATCCCCCGCCACATCGCTCTCGATCCCACAGAGAAGTGGATTCTAGTCGCTAATCAGGATTCCAATCTCATCGCCGTCTTCAGCCGCGATCCAAAAACCGGCCAGCTTCAAACGACAGGGCCAACGGCCCCCGTCCAGTCGCCCGAGTGCCTGCTCTTTGTCTAGATTTATATCCGGCTTCTCCTAACCAAACGCCGCTCCCGCCGTCAGTAGGGAGTCCACAGCGACACCTGTGTCCATTCGTGGACGCCGCATCTTATCGGCTGACTTGAATCCTGCTTGTGATAGCGGCCTTGGCTGTGTTTCGCAATTCCATTGAACTGGAAGGTAAGCGTTTGCGTCTATCTTCCAAGTCAAACTCTGCCCGCGGGGGCCGGCCCCGTGCAATTCGGTCAAGATCGGCAAGGAAGTTTATGCAGACTCTGCTTCAGAACCTCCGCTTCAGCCTCCGAATGCTGGCCAAGAACCCCGGGCTCACATTCACCGTTCTGTTGACCCTCGCGCTCGGAATCGGCGCCAATACGGCTATCTTCACCGTCGACTATGCCACGCTGCTCGCTCCCATGCCATATCCCGAGCCGGACCAGCTGGTCATGGTGTGGTCAAAGATCAAGACCTACCACAACTCTGTCGCGGCGGGCGACTTCACCGACTGGAAGCGGCAGAGCACCGCTTTTCAGGACCTGAACGCCTGGAGCGGCAATCAATTCAACATCGCCACCAAAGACCAGCCCGAGCTCATCCCGGGAAGATTGGCAACCACCGGCTGGTTCCAGATGATGGGACAAGCCTTCACTTTGGGCCGCGGATTTTTGCCCGAGGAGGGCCAGGAAGGCGCGAACCACGTCGTTGTCCTGACCCACAAATTGTGGCTCAAGCTCGGCGCCAACCCGCACATCATCGGCACCACCATGCCGATGGACGGAGTGCCTTATACCGTCGTGGGCATACTCGCGCCCGGTCCCGACGATCGCAACGATGCACAGCTGACCGTGCCGTTGGTCTTCAAGCCCGACCAGGTGAATCACGACTTTCACTGGCTTCTGGTGATGGGCCGATTGAAACCCGGCGTCACCATCAAGCAGGCGCAGGCCGATATGGACGCGGTCACCACGCACATCGCTGAGCAATATCCGAAGAGCGACAAAGGTTGGGGTGCCTGGGTAGAGCCGCTCAAAAACGACTTCATGCCTAAAGAGCGAATCCTGATCCTATGGCTCCTGTTAGGCGCTGTCGGGTTTGTGCTCCTGATCGCCTGCGTCAACGTCGCCAACCTGCTGCTGGCCCGTAGCATGACCCGGCAGAAAGAGCTCGCCGTGCGCAGCGCGCTGGGCGCGACTCCACGGACCATCTTCATTCAGCTACTTACCGAAACATCCTGCTCGCCCTGATGGGTGGGGCTCTCGGAGTCGGCGTGGGATACGCCATGCTTGCCGGCCTGGTTGCAGTGATGCCCGAGGGGACGCTGCCGACCGAAGCCGACCTGCACCTCAACCTTCCCATCCTGCTCTTCACGCTGCTCGCGACGACAATCGCCGGACTGCTCTTCGGCTGCGTTCCGGCCTGGTTTTCGTCAAAAGTCGATCCCGCCGAAACATTGAAAGAGGGCGGCCGCTCAGGCACCGGAGCCGGCCGGCATCGTCTCCGCCGTATTTTGGTGGTGAGCGAGTTTACCCTTGCGCTCACCTTGCTCGCCGGGGCTGGCCTGGCCATTCACAGCTTCTGGAATCTGCTCCGCGTCGATCTAGGCATCCGCACCGACCACATCCTTACCTTCGGCCTTCCGGTGCCGGACTCGCGCCCCAAGGACCCCGAAAAGATCGTTGCCTACTATCGGCAGATTCTCGCCAGCATCGCCGCCGTCCCCGGCGTCTCCCACGCCTCGGCGATGACTGGCATGCCGCTGGAGGGCACCTATTTCGGAATGCCGTTTACGATCCCCGGGAAAACCTACGCCGATCCATCTCAGCGTCCGAGCGCGGGCTTCCAAATGGTGACGCCGGACTACTTCCAGACCTTCGGCATTAAATTGATCGCCGGACGTTTCATCAACGATCAGGACACTGAGTCCGGCGTGAAGGTGGCCATGGTGAACGAAGACTTCGTCAACAAATTCCTCAAGGGGACCGATCCGCTCAAGCAGCGACTCGGCGTCGAGCAGCTGATTCCAGGGGTCACCAAGCTCGGCCCCGAGGTCCAATGGCAGATTGTCGGCGTTTATCATAACGTCCGCAGTCGCGGCTTCCGCGAAGAGAACCCCGAGATCACCATCCCCTTCTGGCAGATTCCCTGGCCGCAAGCCTCGATCGGCGTGCGCACCGCGGAAGATCCAGCCACCATGACCAAAAGCATCGCCGCCGCCGTCCACACCGTCGACCCCCAGATCGCGTTCGACCACCCAAAGACCCTCGATCAGGTTCGGGACGATGTTCTGGCCGACGATCGCTTCACCGTCATCCTCTTCGTGAGCTTTGCCGCGGTGGCTTTGCTGCTCGCCGCGCTCGGCATCTACGGTGTGATGTCGTTCTCCGTGGCCCAGCGCTCCCATGAGATTGCTCTACGCATGGCGCTGGGAGCAACCAGAAGCCGGGTGGTTGCTCTGATCGTGCGCGAAGGCGTCATTCTGGCGCTGGTCGGTTTGGGATTCGGATTAATCGGCGCCTACTTCGTCGGCCGGAGCATGCAGAGCACCCTCTACGGCGTCGGTGCCATGGACTTCTCAGCCTTCGGGGCCGTAGGACTCATTCTGGTAACCGCCGCAGTGATGGCCTGTTGGATCCCGGCCCGTCGGGCCGCGTCCGTCGAACCGATGCGAGTGTTGAGAACGGAGTAGCGCGGCTGGCTTCACAAGTCCCACGTATACTTCGACAGGATTCGATGACAGCGCCCATCCCGACACTGGTTTCCTGGAGCAGCGGCAAAGACAGCGCCTGGTCGCTGTACACGCTCCAGCAAAACCCCGCATACCAACTCGCCGGCCTGCTCACTACATTGAACACAGAGTTCAACCGCGTCGCCATGCACAGCACCCGCCGAGAAATTCTGGAGGCGCAGGCCGAGGCCGCCGGACTACCTCTTCATGTCATCCCGCTGCCTTGGCCCTGCTCGAACGAGGCCTACGAAGCGGCAATGCGCACCGCATGTGACAGCGCAATCGCATCGGGCATCAAGGCAATCGCTTTCGGTGATCTATTTCTTGAGGACATCCGCCGCTATCGCGAAGAGCGGCTCAGCGGCACCGCCCTCACCCCGCTCTTTCCCGTTTGGAAGCTGGACACAGACGCCCTCCTCCGCCAGATGATCGACGCCGGAGTCAAGACCCGCATCGTCTGCATTGATCCGAAGAAGATGCCGCGCGAGTTCGCCGGCCGCGACCTCGACTCAGAGTTTCTGCGCGATCTGCCAGAGGGCATTGACCCCTGTGGGGAGAACGGCGAATTTCACACCTGCGTCTACGACGGCCCCATGTTCCGCCACGCCATCCCAATCGAGAGCGGAGAGATCGTCGAGCGCGATGGCTTTGTCTTTGCCGACGTAAAACTAAAGAGGTAGCACCAGTAAGAGCGCTACCTCAAGTTACTTCCAAGACATCCAGCAAAAACTGGCGGGAGCTATTTCGCCGCTCGCTGCGTCCCCATGCGGAACATCTCGTTCACAGTTGCGATGAAGTGCCGCGAAGTAGCCGGCGTCGGAACTGCTCCGCTCAGGATCGTCTTGTATGGAATTTCCTTCCCGTAATAGGTAGTAGTATCGGCGTTGTTCTGGTTCACCACGTCACCGTTCAGATCCACTCCCGCAAACAAGCCCTGGCTCCGCGAATAGGTGAGAAAACCAGCGTTCGCCAGCTCCGTAGTAGATGCCTGGGTGTTTCTTCCAACCGGCCCGGCCGAAGCCGAAGCGTCGCCGCCTAACTTCAACTTATCGTGCAGCAGCAGGTCCATGCTGTTATTGCTTACGCCTACCAGGACCAGGTCCGTCGCTTGGCCGCCGGCCTGGAAGCCAAAGCTTCCACCCGTCAATTGAATGAACACCGGCGCGCTCCAGCCATGTGCCGTGCGGCAGGTGGCCACACCTTGGCCATATTCTGCGCCTACAATAAACGCGCCCTTCTTGACGCTGGGGATCACCGCCACGCAATGGGCCTTTGCCGCAACATCAAGAGGAATCCCTTTGTCGGGAGTGTCCATCAACTCATGCAATACAGCGTGAGCGGCGGCAATGCGGTCATCGAGCTTGGCCGTGTCCGAAGCTGCTAGGGCAACACCACTAAGACCGATTACGACGAGGGCAGCGGAGAGTATTTTTTTCATAGGACTCCTTAAATTTCATAGGCGGCAGTGAAACTACTCCGCACAACACGTTGGAGCCCTAAACTGCAAATATGGTTGTAAGTGGGGACTGAAGCCCTGATAGCTGATCTTATTGCCGCAGCAGGCCGCGACCCGCTGACTGCTAATCCAACCTTACCAAGTAAGCATTCCCCTCAGCCGGCTTATCCTTGGCAGCGATCTCAATCGCCCGCTGCTTGTCGTCATGCGCCGGACGAATCCGCACCCAGTGCCCAGTCGGCCCTGTGAACTCGATCACGTTCGCGGTCGCATATTTCTTCTGTAGATGCGCCTCGATCTTCTTCGCCTCGCGCTCACTCTGGATCGCGCCAATCTGCACGCACCAGCGCCCACCCTCATCGATCGGCGCCGGAGTCTCGTAAACATCTATGCGCACCTGGGCGGTGCCGGGGCGATAGACGCCCACCGCCCGCGCCGAGGCCAGCGAGAGATCAAGCACCCGGTCCGGCACGAACGGCCCACGGTCGGTCACGCGCATGATCGCCGATTGCCCGGTCTGGATATTTGTCACCCGCAGCAGCGAATTCATCGGCAAGGTGCGGTGCGCGGCGGTCATCGCCTCTTGGTCATAAACCTGGCCATTCGCGCTCTTGTGATGGTTATAAGGCGGCCCATACCAACTGGCCCTTCCAGTCTCGGAATAGATCGGAGCATGGGCAGCGACGAATTCCGCATCGCCAGGGCTGTCAGATGGCGGAATATTCCCCGGAATGGGAACTTTCGCGGCGCTGAAATCTTCGTTTGTTGGCTCAGCCGCGGGCGCTACGGGAGGAACTGCAAGGCTCGGCGCCGAAGCCGCAGCGCTGATCGTCGGATGCTGGTGATGCGCGCAGCCAGAAGCAAGAAATATTAAAGAGAGCGAGGCCACGGCGAAGGCAGCGAGATGAGGACTCTGATTCGGAGCCATCCTCTGCGTCGCGGCTTGCGTCATTCAAGGCCTCTTGTCGAGGTGCTCAGCGAGCCGGGCAAGATGCTCGGCCGCGATGCGTAGCGCCTGCGACGAGTGCTGCCTTACCTGCGGGACGACCTCGTCGTTCAGGTAGGTAATCACCTTCTTGACTTCCTCTTCGACGCGTGGCGCACCATCGGCAAAGCGCTCGTCAATCTTGCGCCCAAAGTCTTCAAATCGCGTCTTTGCCGAATCCTGGACCATAACCCCTCGCCACGAAGCCTCACCAGGCTCAAACTAAGTATTGGCGCGCAAGTTGCGCAGGTCAACGCGGAAAGCGGCTTCAGATAGAGGTCGGTGCCCTGAAAGTTACGGAAAAGGCGCGGCAATTTCAACAAGCAGATAGCTGAGGAAGGCCTAGCGGCGTTGCGGTTCAAGCACGGCGATGCGCTCAGCCAGAGGTGCAATCAGTCGCATGGTGGTAAGTTCCGACTGAGCTTTTGACTCGCCGATGGCCGCCAGCAATGCATCGAACTGGGCATCCATCTTTTGCTCCAACGCATTAAACCGCCCATCAACAGCGTCGAAGCGAACATCCATCTGCTTCTCAAGCGTAGAAACCCGCACCTTCAGCTCGCGCACGTCCGGAGCGATGACATCTTGGACTAACTGCTGGAGCGTCTGGAGTAGATTTTCGCTCATCATCACAACGCTGCCTTCATCCGTGTCCTCGTCCCAAATCGGAACAGCCCTACCATCCCCAATTCCGCCCTCCCATTCAACCCCCCAAAATCCCTTCCAACGCGCAAAATTCACCATTCAGGCAGGAGTCTGTTC
>CAWGZE010000020.1:0-70864 GCA_963826855.1 uncultured Acidobacteriaceae bacterium | reverse complement strand
GATTACGCGCCGCGCTGACCACGACAAACAGTCCCCCCACGTCGCGCCAACTGGTAGACTGAAGAGCCTCGGGGTGCCTGCTCTTTGCAACAAGCCAGGCTGTAAGCATAGGCTGGCTCAGGTCTGTAGCATTCTTCGAGGGGGAAGGACCGTAACAGTGCAGGCGATCGATCAGAATCTGGACATTGCCGAAACAAGCTTTCATCTGATCCAGTTCGTCTTGCGACTTCTAATTTTCGTCGGAGCGGTTGCGGCCTGCCGTTGGGGCCTGCGCACTTTCCTGTTGAGCCGCAATCGGAAGTCTGCGCGCTGGCTCAACTTGTTTTCGGCTGGGAATCTCGTCGCGCTAGTAGTGCTTCGCCTTCTACGCAACCCTGCCGAAAAAATATTAACTGCTCTGGGAGAAATAATTGGTCGTTTGCGGCCGGTGTCTCAATCGGACTGGCCGCCCACTGTTTTGGTGGGCCTCTATTATGCGCTGATTGCCACCTCGGTATTATTCGCGGCTTTCTACCTCGTGGGATTGATGTACCGCTTCGGCGATCAGCGTATCGACGCCTGGCAGTCCCGCCTTCGCGCCGACGGTACAAGCGAAACCAGTCCCCAGTTTCATGTCAGCCGGATCATTCAGGTGGGAATTCATGTCCTCTGTACCATTCTGTCCGTCGCTCTTATCCTGGTTTACTTCTTTCACGGCTTCAGGATGTTTCCCCGTACCAGGATATTGGTTGCCGCTCTGGTCAAGTTCCTGGGCCCTCCCCTGAGCGATGCGGACAAAGCCTTCAGAAGTTACGTCCCGAACCTCGGATATATCTTCGTCATTCTCCTGTGCGGCTGGATCCTTCGTAAGGCCTTAAAGTACTTCTTCAAATCTATCCAGCGTGGGGCCATCGTCTTTACGAACTTCCCGGTGGAATGGGCAGAACCGACCTATAAGCTGAGCCGTGCTTTCCTCTTTCTGTTGGTCCTGGTCGTGAGCTTTCCCTACCTGCCTGGCGCCAACACCCCGTTGTTTCGCGGGTTTTCGCTATTCTTCGGTGCGCTGCTCACCTTCGGCTCCAGCGGATTCATCGGCAACCTCCTGGCCGGAATTCTATTGACTTACCAACAGGCATTCAGGCTGGGCGATGTGGTTCGCATCGAAGGCACATACGGAAGGATCACCAAACAGACGTTGCTTATTACACGGCTCCTGACCGTTGGAAACGAGCACGTGGTCATTCCCAACAGCAAAGTATTGGCCGCTTCGGTTACGAACTATAGCGCGCACAGCGACAGCGGCGGATTTGCATTAGGAATCACCGCCACCATCGGCTATGAAATCGATTGGAGGATCGTGCACAAGCTTCTACTCGAAGGAGCGGCTCGAACCGAACAGATCGTGACCGATCCGGCTCCGCGGGTACAGGTGAATTCCTTTGGGAATTACTCGGTGGAATATGAACTGCGCACCTGGACCAAGAACGCTGAGGAGATCTTCGACACCTGCACAGCGTTGCGCCTAAATGTGCTGGACGCTTTCGCTGACTCGGGCGTCGAAATCATGACTCCGGCGATCTTGTCGCTCCGGGACGCGAGCGAACTGGCGGTTCCGACAGAGCGGTTCCCAAGCCGTCCCAAACCGGAAGGCATAAGAATCAACGTCGACCCCACCTGACGATTCATTGGACAAGGCGCTCGCTCCGCGAACATTGCCAACTCAGGGCTTGAGCTATGCTGTTTCGAGAGCAAGCATATGACCTCCGATCATCCTCAGAAGTCAGTCATCTCCGCCGATGAAGCATTGCGGCGGATTATCGAGGGCAACCAAAGGTTTCTTCAGGGCAGAGCGCACTTTCCCACTGTCTGCAAGGAGACTCTCGCGGACCTGGCCAGAGGCCAGCAACCTTACGCCACTATCCTCGGGTGCAGCGACTCTCGCGTGCCGCCGGAATTGATATTTGACGCCGATTTCGGTGAACTGTTCATCATTCGCGTTGCGGGCAACGTCATTTCTCCTGAGGTCATAGGTAGCATGCAGTATGCGGGCGCCCACCTGCATACTCCTCTATTTGTAATTCTCGGCCATGAGGGGTGCGGCGCGGTAAATGCGGCATTGGATAGCAAACTGGGCGCGGTTGAGCATCTGTCACGCATCCAGATTCTGGTGAACAACATCTTGCCGGGCCTGCCGAATTTTGATCCACAGACTCCTGCAGAAGAGCGCCTTGCACAGGCTGTCGAAGCCAATGTGAGATGGTCAATGCGGCAATTGCTGGATACGCCTGAGGCGAAAAGAGCAGTCGAAGAGGACCGCGCGAGGCTTGTAGGCGCTGTGTATGAGATCGCCTCTGGCCACGTGAGATTTCTGCAGTGAACTCTTCATCCGAAATCACTCACCGAAATGGGCCATGGCAGGTATTTCTCTTTATCGATCTCACTGCGCCTCCATGCCAGCCTTGTTCCAGTCGATGATGTTCACCAGCTTCCAGGGATTCTTGCGAAGTTCAAATTGGAGCTCGCCATTTTTCCCGATAGTCAACTGACACGCGGGATAGAGAACGCCTGCGCTCTTGTCCTTGTCGGTGTCGTTCAGATCAAACTCGCCGGCGGTCAGGCTGTAAGACTTGCTCTCCGTGTTGTTATAGGCTTCACCGAATCTGATCAGCCGGTTGGTGGCGAACCGTATCTTGCGACCGCTGGGAGTACGAATCAGGCGGATATAAGCCAGGTCGTAGCCGAGTGTGCCGGTGATGGCGATGCGGCCTACGGGCTTCATCTTGCTAAGCGCGTCCACCAGGCCCTGATTCTGTCCCTTCTTGAACGCATCGACCAGCACCAGCCGGTCTTCCGCCGTCGAGAATTGGTTGATGATTACCTTAATGCTGACATTTTTGCCCAATTGTGTGCTGGTACCCATCGCTGTAGCGTCAATCGTCGCCGGCTGTGTGTCGGCGGCGGAAATAGTGGGGGTGACCGCCGTCAGCAGCAGGGTGGTGGCGAGCAAGAGCGCTCCGTAGCAGAACTTGCGCACGGTCGATTTCAGGTTGTTGTTGTTATTCACCATTGGTTGTTCTCCGAGCTGCGGTCCGGGGCCGAACTTCGCAATGCGACTGAAGAGTTACCGGGCTAATTGCGGCGTTCTGATCGTTTCCAGCAGGCTCTCTAGTTATCTTCTTCCGGAACAGGAGTCCAGGTCTTGTCAGGATTGAAGAGCTCCATTTTCTTGAACTCGTCCAACGTGTTGGCCCCGAAGTCCTTCTGGTAGACAACGCCGTCATTGCTGACAATGAAGGTTTTCACTCCAGTGACGCGGTAGTCAGCCGGAGCCGCCACCAGGGCAAAGCCCCCGATCATCGCGCCTTCGATTACGTAGTTCAATTGTCCAAGCGGTGCGTCAGGTCCCTGCCCCTTCAGTACTTTGAAGAAGTAGCCATGGTACGAATCCTCCCGGCTTGTGTAGCCCTGGGCGATGGCCTTCGCAATATTCTCCCCGATTGGACCACCCCAGGTTCCATCCGGATTTTGCCATGCGAGGCCATCCTGGGTGCCCGGAGTGCTGATGATGCGCTGCGCGTACTGGTTTACTTGATAACCCTTACGCGGTTCGAGAGAGTAATTCTCCTGTGCCTCGACATAGCCATTGCAGATTTGAATGGCATCGAGTTCATTGGAGCCGATACGACGGTATAAGAGCTCCTGGCGCCCGGCCTTACTGTCGAAATACCATTTGCCGCCCGCCTTTACGAGTGGCACGGGAAATGGCCACTCCTCGTTGCCCACAAGGAGAAATGCGCGGTTCCCGTTCTTGGGATCCACGGCAACGCTCTTCTTTTCGTGGGCCTGGGCGGAGAAATCGGCGGCGCGCTGCTGCTCCTGGGCCGGTTCACTGACGAGTATGATGTCGTCGAGGTTGTGGCCAAAAATCTCGGCCAACTTCTCTTTGTTGTACGGATCGGCCGCGCTAACCAACGCATCGACTGCCTGCTCTGTGGTTTCAAAGCCCATAGCGCCGGCAAACCGGGTAGTGGCAGAAGCCGGAGGCTGTTTTGTCGGCGTCTGCTGGGCAATAAGATGGACCGGCACGCATAAACATGCCCAGGTTAGTACGCCCGCAACCCAGGCAAATCCGGAGAAGCTATTGTTCGCATGTGTTGACTTCATCTCCAACGCTCCTGGATATCCTTCCATAGCTTTACCTGCGCCTTCCGCCGCCGCCACGCGAGCCACCGCCGCCACGAGATCCCATGCTTGAGGCTCCACGGTTGCTGCTGGCGCGTGCGCTCGATCCATTGAAACCGCTATTCCCCCCTCCGAAGGCGTCCCGGTTTCCGCCTCCGCCGCTCGAGATATTGCGGCCGCCGATGCTGTTCGCTCCGCCCGCGCCTCCGCGATTACCGGCTCCGCCAACTCCGCCCGCTCCACCAACACCCCCGCGATTGCCGGCTCCGCCAACTCCGCCTGCTCCACCGACGCCTCCGCGGCCACCAGCGCCTCCAACCCCACCAGCTCCACCGACGCCGCCGCGGTTGGATCCTACATTACCGCCTTGGCGCCCGATCTGGTTTCTCGCACCGGCCTGACGATTGGCCAGCGAGTCTCCGCGAGCCGAGCCACCAAACCGGTCTGCCGTAGCCCGGTTTCCATACGGAGCGCCGCCCCGATGTTGCGGGTTGTGCTGCCATTTATTGCCGCCGGCTCCGCCAGCGCCACCAACCCCACCCACACCTCCAGCTCCACCCACCCCTCCAGCTCCGCCTACACCACCTACACCTCCTGCCCCGCCGACGCCTCCTGCACCGCCAGCGCCTCCACGGGAGGGTAATTGCGATGGCCGGTTGCCGCCGTTGCCGCCGTTGACCCGGTTTCCGCCGTTAATGTTTGTGTTGCGGTTGAAGTTATTGTTTATGGTGATGTCATTGTTACCACCCCAGCCACAGCCATATCCCCAACCTCCGCCACCCCAGAATGCGCCCATGGCGACTCCGACGCCGAAAGATATTGCCATGCCAGCCGCGTAGTATCCCGGCGGCGGGTAGTAGATCGGCGGATAGGGGTACACCGGTGCTCCATACACTACAGTGGGATTGTAGGAGGGCACATACACAACTTGAGGATTGGCTTGTTCGACGACAATGACGGTCTTGCTCTCGACGGTCTTGGTTTCCACCTTCTGTTGTTCGTTGGACTTCAGATTTCCGGTCTCCTGGGCCTTCTTGCGCATGCGCTGCACAGCTTCCATAACGTCATTTTGCTGTGCCAGAAATGCATTGCCGAGGTCGGTAGTCCACTGGATATCGTCTGCCAGCCGCTTGACCAGGTCAGGCAGCCCGGCGAGTTGCTGAACACTTGGGTCCCACTGCTGCTTGGCCACGGCGTCGGCCAGAGCTTTGTCCTTTAACTTGGGATTCTTGGTCAGCCACTGTTGAAGCTGGATGATCTCAAGCGGATAGGTGGAGGCAGCCAGCACCTGAGCCAGCATCGGGTCGGGAAAAAGAGCTATGGGCGCTACCAGGGAATCGAGCTGATCTGCGGGAATCGTTGCGGCCTGACTCTCGGCCGCGGGCGCCTGCGCCGTCTGAAGGGGCGGCGCAATATTTGCATAGGTGTCTCCCGGAATGAGGGCGACTGTGCAGATCACGACTACCACACGTCGAATGCCCGCACCAAATCCTTTTGGCTTCGGCTTCATGGCTACCTTCCTCCGCGTATTATCGCAGCCGTAATTGTTCATTTGCTCGCAAGTCGCTCTTGTTCCGCGACAAATTCAATATCCTTCTGCCCACGCCTTCTTCACTTCAGGGTCGGATGATACACCCTTATCCGAGAGAACGTAACTACCCCTTTGTAAGGTGGGGCTGAACGTGCCGCCACTAGGGAAAACCCTAAGGTCTGAATGAGGAGTCGGTATGGATGATCGGCCGTTCCCGAGAGCCCGAGAGCTGAATCCGAAACCCAATGTCGCCTCTCCGAGCGGTGGTTTTTTTGCCAGTTTAGCCGCGGCGCTCTAGCATGGTTCTCGGGTTTGGTGGAACCGCGACGCGAAGCCTGTTTTCTGTCTTGGGCGGTTACACCAGTAGACTGACCAGATTCTTCAGTGAGCGACCGCGGGCGGCAATGCCGGTCGACCTGCCGCCAAATGAAAGAGAGAGCCATGACGCCGAAAGAAGAGCAGCGTACACCATTCTCATATGTTGAAGTCACCGAACAAAAACGCCTGAACGAGGCGCGTGAGAAAGGCATTCCATGGAAGAAATGGGGACCGTACCTCAGTGAACGTCAGTGGGGCACTGTCCGCGAGGACTACAGCGCCGATGGCAACGCCTGGGACTATTTCACTCACGACCAGTCGCGATCACGCGCATACCGCTGGGGTGAAGATGGGTTAGCCGGATTCTCCGACGACAAGCAGCAGCTTTGCTTTGCGCTGGCGCTGTGGAACGGCCGCGACCCGATTCTGAAGGAGCGCATGTTCGGGCTAACGAACAGCGAGTCCAACCACGGCGAAGACGTGAAGGAGTACTACTTTTATCTCGACAGCACTCCCACCCATTCGTACATGAAATATCTGTACAAGTACCCACAGGGAGAGTTTCCTTATCGCGACTTGCTGGAGACCAGTCGACGCCGTTCCCGCGAAGAGTTCGAATATGAGCTTCTCGACACCGGTATCTTCGATGAAGACCGCTATTTTGACGTCTTTGTGGAATATGCCAAGGCCGATCCCGAAGACACGCTGGTTCGGGTCTCAGTCCACAATCGGGGCCCGGAGACGGCCCAGATTCATGTGCTTCCGACACTGTGGTTTCGGAATACCTGGACATGGGAAGAAGGCGAGCAGAAGCCGGTTCTCGGCCAGATCGATGGGGGAAAGATTCATGCCTCTCATCCCAAGCTCGGCGACTACACGCTTCAGTGCGAAAACGCAGTAGAGCTGCTTTTCACCGAGAACGAGTCCAATGCCGGCCGCCTTTGGGGACAGCCTAATCCTTCACCGTACGTCAAAGATGCCTTTCACCGGTATGTGATCTCCGGCGCGCACGACGCCGTCAATCCGGCGAAATCAGGGACCAAGGCTGCAGCTCATTATCTGCTTGAGGTTCCAGCGGGCGGAAGTTCGGTTGTTCGTTTGCGGCTGAGCGCGAAGCCATCGGCCGACGCATTCGATACCTTTGATCGGATCTTCGACGACCGCCTCGCAGATGCCAACGAGTTCTATGGACGGATTACTCCGAAAGAATTAAGCGAGGACGAACGTCGAGTCCACCGTCAGGCGCTTGCCGGTATGCTCTGGTCAAAGCAGTACTATTATTTCGACCTCGACAGGTGGCTCACGGAGCATAACGCTCATCCTTTGGTGGGATCGGGCAAGGGGACTGCCCGCAACGCTGACTGGTTCCACATGCTCAACAGCGACATCATCTCCATGCCCGACAAGTGGGAGTATCCCTGGTACGCGGCGTGGGACCTGGCTTTCCATACGCTGGCGCTTTCGCTGGTGGACTTCGACTTCGCCAAGGAACAGCTCCTGCTGATGTTGCGGAACCTGTATGCCCATCCCAATGGACAGATACCGGCTTATGAATGGAACTTCGGCGACGTAAATCCCCCCGTACACGCCTGGGCGACAATCTTTCTTTACAGGATAGAGTCAGAACTCGGACGGGCCGACCTTCGCTTTCTGGAGCGCTCCTTCCAGGGACTGATGCTGAATTTCAACTGGTGGGTCAACCGCAAGGATCCAGAAGGCCGCAACGTATTTGCGGGCGGATTCCTCGGACTCGACAATATCGGGGTCTTCGACCGCAGCGCTCCGCTGCCGACCGGCGGCCACCTGGACCAGGCCGACGGCACCGCATGGATGGCGTTCTACTGCCTGTGCATGCTGGAGATTGCGATCGTCCTGACTGATTACGACACGATGTATGAGGAGATCGCCTACCGGTTCCTTGAGCAGTTTGTTTGGATCACTTATGCCATGGACCGTATCGGTGAGAACCATGACGAGATGTGGGACACCGCAGACGGGTTCTTCTACGACCTGCTTCATCTCCCCGAAGGCGACGCAGTGCGCATGAAGATCCGCTCCATGGTTGGACTGCTCCCGCTGGGCGCTGCCGCCATATTCGAGCCGGGTACGTTTAAAAATCATCCCCGCATAATTGAACTGATTGAATTGTTCCGGAAGCGCCATCCTGACGTCTTGCAAAAGATCGCCATAGCAGATAGCGGTTTCATCGGGTACGGCGGGCGAAGGATGGTCTCAGTCTGCAACAAGGAAAAGCTGCGGCGCATTCTGGCCTACATGCTCGACGAAAACGAGTTTCTCAGCCCATACGGCATACGCTCTCTCTCGAAGTATCATCTCGATCACCCGTTCGTCCTTCATCTCGGCGGACAGGAATATAAGGTTCAATACCTTCCCGCTGAATCGAATACCGGTATGTTTGGCGGCAACTCCAACTGGCGCGGGCCGATATGGATGCCGGTAAATGCTTTGTTGATACGCGGACTGCTGACAATGTATACGTTCTATGGCGACGACTTCAAAGTTGAATGTCCGACGGGTTCAGGAAATTACATGACCCTGTTTGAAGTATCGAAAGAAATCGGCCGTCGGTTGTCGAGGATCTTTCTCCGCGACGCCGACGGTCAGCGTCCGGTCTATGGAGGAACGAAAAAACTTCAGGAAGATCCTCACTGGCGGGACTACATCCTGTTCTATGAGTACTTCCATGGCGACGACGGCGCCGGGCTGGGAGCCAGCCATCAAACCGGGTGGACGGGGCTAATCGCCCGGACTCTTGATTTGTTTGCGCGCCTGAAGCCGGAAGATCTGCTGCGGGCAAGCAAAGGCATAATGGCGGAGATGACTCGAGATCAAGTTGCCGGACAGAGGGACTGAATAATTAAGGACCGGGGTGGGCGGCGGGCTCCGTCAATCAAATGCCCTGCTTCGCCCCTTCCGGACCTTCCAGCCAGGCGAGGAAGAGTTTATAGCCGACCGATAGAACGATAGCGCCGACGAAAAGACCGATAATGCCCATGGCGATGAATCCGCCGATTGCTCCCAGAAAGACGACCGCTATGGGAACGGCAACGCCGCGCCCCAGCAACAAAGGCTTGAGCACGTTGTCGATGAGGGCGACCACGATGCACCAGAGCAGAAACAGCACCGCCTTCGTCGTGCCGGCGATCGCAAACATATAGATAACGGCGGGAACAAGCACGAGGGCTCCTGCCTGCAACACGGCGGCGAAGAGGAAGATCAACGTCCACAACCCGGCGCCGGGCAGTCCCCCGACAAGGAAGCCAAGACCTGCGAGGACAGTCTGGATGACGGCGACACCGAGAATTCCATTGGTGACGCTCCTTATCGTGGATTCGGCAAGGTTCTCGAACTCCGGACCGCGGTCACCAAGCAGGCGGTTCGTCAGTGAACGGGTAGCCGTCGCGCAACCTGAAGCATTCGCAAGCAGAACCCCCGTTACCAGAATGGAGAGCACGAATTGCAGCACGGTGAGGGCAAATCCAGCTGAAGCTGCGAGGACCCCGGGAACGAGGGTCGTGATCTTTGGAGCCAGACTTTGAAGCAATCCGGTCAAATCTGTGGAAGCGGAATTCCAGAGCTTCTCTAGAGGTGTGCCGATAAGGGGCCACGTTCCGACGTTGGCTGGAGGAGGCGGGATAGCAAACGTTCCGTCCTTGATGTGGACGGTCAGTGTTTGAAAACCCTCGACCATCGTGTCCGCCAGCAGCGCAATCGGAACAATAAGGATCGCCAGAAAAAGCAAAGCAAAAAGAGTAGCGGCCAGCTTTCCACGCTCGCCCACCATGCTCCGCAGCCGTCGGTACGCAGGGAAGACGGCAATCGCAATGATAATGCCCCAGGCAACCAGGGGGAGAAACGGGAGGAGAATGATGAGGCACGCGGCGGTAAGCAAGGCAACCAGGCCAACGTGGATGGAGACTTCGAGAGCGCGACGAATGTAGTCCTTATTCTGCGGCGAATATTCCATCGTCTTTCAAATCCTCGGGGTCTATGGCATCTTGATTGTTTCGCGACCTGTGGTACTTGCGGGATCGCTGCCGAAATTCATGCCGACTACTCGTAGACTCGCGCTGAACCTGTGGCGAGACAACTAGGGAAACCCCTGAGTGGACAAATCTGCATGGAGACCGGTTCTTAACGTTGATGTTGAGAAACGCAGGGTTGGATTTATTTGCGCCTTGGTTGGCAGACGGAGTATGCTGCATCTGCGAAAACTGTCCAGAAGTGAACAGGGTCTTGACGAGATGTTTCCGCTCTCCTTTCGAGGCCGCATGTGCCGAAGAATGCACGAGTTTCCGGCTATGACTTGAGGTTGGGTTCACGACGAAGTAAGGCGTGGCGCCCAGACGGGGCGATTTTCGTCCTCTTAACCTTTTGTCTCCTGTCTCAACCCAGAGCGCGTTCTCAGCTCAAAGAGGTTCGGCGAGTCGTTGTTTTCTACGAACTGGGCCTTACTTCTCCAGCGGTGGCGCTCATTGACCGCGAGATGCGCGCCACACTGGACAACTCACGCTACCAGATCGAGCTATATCCGGAGTATCTGGAGACGACCCTTTTCGACGATCCAGCGGATCAGCAGGAGTTTAGAGAGTCGTACATCCGTAAATATCAACGTCGCAGACCAGACCTGATCATCGCCCTCGGACCATCGCCGGTCCGATTCATGTTCGACTCGCATGAGAAATTCTTTGCGGGGATTCCAATCGTTTTCGGCGGCACCAGCGAGCAGCAGGCGGACAACCTCCCGCTCGACTCCCACTTTGCCGGTTGCTGGGAAATATTTGAGCCAGCGAAGACCCTGGATCTGGCCTTGCGACTCCAACCTGGCACCAGACACGCGGTTGTGGTGGGCGGCGTTTCGTCTTTCGACAAACACCTGGAAGCAATTTATCGAGAAAGTCTTCACAGCTACGAAGCGACTCTGGACTTTACGTATCTCACCGCTCTCGACATGCCGAGTCTGCTCGAACGCTTGAAACATCTGCCGGAGCACACGATTGTGCTTTACACGCACATCGGAATGGACGCAAAGGGAACTCGGTTCGTCGGCGCATCCCAGGCGGGGCCGATGGTTGCCGGTGCGGCGAATGGACCTGTTTTCGGCCCATCTGACGTCGACTTGGGCCACGGTGAGGTGGGAGGCTACCTGGAGAGTTTCGCCAAGGAAGGCAGGATCGTTGGCGGAATTGCTGTAAGGATTCTCAATGGAGAGAGGCCACAAGACATCCCGATCGTGCGAGGTGCAAACGCCTATATGTTCGATTGGCGGGCGCTGCGGCGCTGGGGATTCAGAGAAAAAGACCTTCCGGCTGGGAGCGCGGTGTTGTTCCGTCCGCCGTCTCTATGGCAGCGCACCAAATGGACATGGGTCGTTTCGTTGCTCGTCATTCTCTGTCTAAGTGTGCTTGCCATGTACCTCAGGTTGAAGCGGGCGAAAAACCGCCAACTGGGGCTGAGCGGTATGCTGATTACCGCGCAAGAAAAGGAGCGCAGCCGCCTGGCGTCGGAAATTCATGACGATTTTAGCCAGCGGTTGGCGCTACTTGCGTTCGGATTGGAGAATGCTGAAGAAGCGATAGGCACTTCGCCGCATGAGGCTGTCAGGCAAATGCACAACCTCCAGAATTCTGCCAGCGAAATCGGCGCCGATCTTCACACTCTTTCGCATCGTCTGCATTCTTCGACCCTGGAAGCTTTGGGGCTTGTTCCGGGGGTCAATGCTTTGTGCAAGGAGTTCGCCATCCAGCAAGGAGTTGAGGTTGATTTTCTCTCCGAACATGTACCTCGTTCTGTTGACCCCGATGTGGCTTTGTGTGTCTTTCGCATCGTCCAGGAAGGACTTCGCAACTCAAAAAAACATGGACGTGCCGCCAGAGTGGAGGTGCGTTTACGTATGCGCGGTGAGAAGTTGTTCGTTTCTGTGCGCGACGAAGGCAGCGGATTTGACATACGCGAGCTAGGAAAGACAGAGGGTCTGGGCATCCGCAGCATGAAAGAACGGGTAGGTTTGCTGGGTGGTCGATTTGAGATTCAGTCTGAACCTGGGGAGGGGACAGGCCTTGAGGCCTCGGTCGCACTCCACACGCGGACAGCGGATAATTCCAGGAAAAAGGCATCGCTAACCAGCGGGCGCAGCCTGGAAAATAATTTGCGGCAGGTCGAGTAAGTCTGTTGCAACTTAGCGAGACGGCATCGCACTCGTTTTACAGGTGTCACAGTTAACGCTAACGCCCCTCTGGTTCAAATCAGCCCGGGAATTTATTCGTTAATTCTTGCGCAAGATTGGTTTCTTACGTCACACTTGGAAGCCAAGTTAGGTAACGCGAGGGATTGGTCATGGAAACAATCCACCCAAGTGCGTCGCGCCCGCGCATTCTCATCGCAGATGACCATGCGATCTTCACTGAGGCTTTGTGTGTCTACCTGGAGAAGAGATTTACCGTCGTTGGAGTTGTGGCAGATGGCCGGGCAATGCTCGAGGAAGCCATCAGACTCAGGCCGGATCTAATTGTTGCCGATGTCGCCATGCCACTCTTGAACGGACTGGACGCGGCCCGCAGAATAAGAAAACAGGTTCCAAAGGTCAGGTTTGTATTTCTGACGATGCTCGACGACGCGAATCTTGCCGCCGCGGCACTTGAACTTGGGCGAGTGGCTTTCATTCTAAAATGCGCTGGAGGACAGGAACTGCTCAAGGCTATTGACGAGGTTTTGCATGGCCGGTCTTACGTTACCCCCAAACTGAAGCCTGAGGACTGGGTCGCCGCGAAGACCCGGGCTCAGCAGTTTTCAAAGGAGTTGACGCCACGGCAGTGCGACTTCCTGCAGTTGTATGCCGAGGGACGGCCGATGAAGGAAATAGCTGCGATCCTCGACCTGAGCGAAAAGACAGTGGAATTCCACAAGCATCATATTATGGACACCTTCAGTCTCAAGAGCAACGCCGCCCTGGTGTTGTTCGCCTTAAAGCGTGGCCTAATCTCGGTCGACCCCGAACCTTCACCGGTCGGTAATCACATCCTAGGGATTTCCCCAGTCGCAAAGACTCCGCGACATATCTAAGAATAAATTACAAAGGTTCTGAGTCGCTTCGGCGCCTGTCCGACGAAGGATGGGCGTCCCCTTGCTCTCACGGAGGTGAACTTTGATCAGACCCCGGGTGTTGCTGGCGGACGACCATTCGGCTTTCCTTGAACGCACCGCTGCCTTGCTGGAGCCTCAGTTTCAGATTGTGGGAACCGTAGCGGATGGCGCGGCTTTGGTATCGGAGGCCCTTCGTCTTAGCCCTGACGTCATTGTGGCCGACGTTACAATGCCTGGCTTGAGCGGAATCGATGCCGCGCATCGATTGCGCGAGTTGGCCTCGACAGCCAGAATTGTGTTCCTCACGATTCATTCGGAAGAGCAGTTCGTGGAAGCGTGTACAGCGGAAGGCGGTTTGGGATACGTCGTCAAGTCCCAGATGAGGGCGCACCTGATTCCAGCGGTACACGCGGCACTTATCGGAGCGCCTTACGTCTCTCCACTTGTTTCCAAGTGATTCGCGCGGCCTTATCTCGGCTTCCTCTTCCCTAAGAGGCCGCCTGCACCCGCCGTGGCGCCAGTAACAGAACTCTGTATCGCTCCTTTTGCAACGTTACCCGCCACACTTCCTACGTCAGGAACGAAGCTCGGATTCGCTGTTGTCCCTTGAATCTTGAAGGAGACACCTCCCATTCCACCGCGGCCTGTTCTTTCCGCACGCGCTTCGGACCGGTTGGTCTGCAGGTCGGCCATCATGTTGAAGTCGAGCGCTCCATTTGGGCTGATCGTGCCGGCTCCCGTCAGCACCCCGAGTGAGGGTATGGTCACGTTGATGGCGTCAGCCCGAGTCAGGGCAGGAGTGACTTGCGCATTCAAGCTGGCATTCTGAATGGTCGTGTCGGGATTGGAGGGAGCCTTTCCGCTAAAGGCCGATAGCGCGCCAAGTTTCGAACCCATATCGAAACCGGCCAACTTCGTATTGGCCATCCGCACGGGACCAGCGATCACCATATTGTCGAGTGAACCGGTGATTGCCAGGTCGGCCGACAGCGTTCCACCATTCAACTTCGACCCTGAAGGAAGCACTACGCCGAGGGCCGGTAGCATCGATTCCAGTTCATCAACCGACATGCCCGGGGCGTTGAGCTTCAGATTCATCACCATCGTTTCACCCTGATTCTGAAATCCGCCCGTCAGCTGAGCGTTTGACTTGCCGATGGCTATGTCGCCTTGGGTGATGGTGCCGGCCTGATGGTCGAGGTCTTCGTCGATTGCGTATTTCACGGTCACGGCTTTCGGAGCGGGCGACCCCTTCGGCGACAGCTTGAGTTTTTCGCAAGTGATACTGCCCGCCAGCTTGGCCTGGCTCCCGGTCGAGTTCAACGTCCCCTCAAGATCAACGGAGCCGCCAATGCCGCTCGCCGGATCGACGAAGCCAGAGGCCGCGAGATCTAAATTCTTCACCTTCATTGCGGCGTCGAAAGGAGTCTTGGCCGCGTTCTGAGGATTGATCTGTCCCGCTTTGCCGGTAAGATTGGCGTCGCCGCCTCCGGGCAGGTTGACCGTCAGCTCGAATGGGAACTGGGAAGTGAAAGAGAAGTTTGAGACTTTTACGTTGAGGTCGTCGTAAACCTGCGGTTTTGCCGTGGAGTTGGCATTGCCGACCGACAACTTTCCATCTTTGATCTCGAGCTTGTCGACCGATAGGTTCTGTGACCCACCTGACTTCGCTGACTCCGGAGAAGTGTTCTTACTAGCCCCGCCGAGGCTGGAAAAGTTCCAGGTTCCGTTGGAAGCTTTGAGCAGGGTTATCTGAGGCTCGTCCAGCTCGATCCCCGTTATGTTGAGTTGCCGAGAGAAGATGAGCGGCATTAGTTCGACGCCGACTTTCAATGACTTCATCGTTATAAACGGTGACTTGCTGAAGGCGGGATCGTCGGCGATGCTGACGTTCTCCACGCCGACCGTGCCGCCGAAGAGCGATAGGCTCAGGTCTCCCAAGGTCACGGGTCGCCCCAGGGCGTTGGTCAGCTCCGACTCGATTTTTGGCCTGAAGCTGTTGACGTTGATGAAAAGCGGAAGCGCGATCAGGATTACCAACACTACCGCGATAATAATTCCGGCGATTTTCAGAGTACGTTTGTTAACTTGCATTGGCTTGCTCCTGTTCTTACGCCTTTTCAAAGATGCTTATCCGCAGATCGGGCGATCCAGCGACATAGCGAGAGTCATGGAAGCTCCACAGCCCAGGCAATAACCTTCCAACCCGCTTCTTCCTTGGTCCACAACAACAGAAGAGGGGGTGACTCTTCTGCCCCATAATTCAATTGACTGGCAGACAAGTAATAAGCTCCGTATTTTGCATCAGCGGGCTTCAAGTCCGGAGCAGTTGCGAATTGACGATGTTGGCACAGAAAGCTAGACGCCATCTGCTCCGGCACCGCCATGATCGCGAAAGCTTTTGAGTCTTCATGCTGGACAGGAGGAAGCAGATCATTGTTCGGCTGCAGACTCGTCATCATGTCTGAGAGATTCGCTCCGGATGGAATCCTTTCGAGCGGCTGCTGAAGCCCAGACTGGATTCTGGCTATAGGCGTCAATTTCTGCTGGTCTTTAGAGGGCGACGGCAGACACTCGTAGGAGCGCGATGAGGCAAAGGTGGAAGCCCGGATAACATCCCGCTTCACGATCCAGGTCTGGTAGAACTCCAGGATGTCCTTTTCGGCGGTGGGGTCACCAGCTATATTCCGCGGTTCTTCAACTGAGGGCTCAGCCTGAGCAGCAGCGTTTCCGGGAACGATGTCTGCATCGCTGCCATCCTCGAGGCGGATGGCGGTGATCTTCCAGTAGTCGCCCTCCTTAGCCCAAAGCAGGGTCATAACCTTGTTCCGGCTGTCTCCCTGCTTTCCGCGAAACACGGTGGCAAAGTACTTCTCTTTAGAGCGATTTCTAGAATCCTCGCTCAAAGTGGGAGCGCATCTCTCGTCCGGTTCCATATCCAGGGGCACGCTCACCAGCAGAAATTCCGATGCGTAAGCGTTCTTCGCATCTTTCAATGCTGGCGACCATTTGCCGGCAGGCTCGAACACGTCGGCAACGGAATTTGTCGTGCCAATGCTCTCGCTAAAGTTCTCCATTAGCATCAGGGTGCGCAGCCGGATCATGCCTGGCGGCGCGGAATGCCTGCTTTTCAACGCCGTTGCCTCCAAACACGGATAGCTTTGGCGCGAAAAATAGGCGACCGACTTGTTTGGTTGTTTGTCTACGACCCAGCTTTGCAGGAAATCGTGCGCGCTCTTATCGATACCCTGATCGGCTTTCACACCGGGATTTAAGGGAATGTGGCCAAGGCTCTCGGTGCTGTTTTCCGGCGACGGCTTTCCTCCGGTTCCAAACTGTCCAAAGACATCGAGCCACCAGCCATTAAGACCCGACCAGCGAGCGTCATGGCGGTCTAGATTGTTTCCCGCGCGGACGTCTGAATTAGAAGCGGACAAATGTCCATTGACCAGCCCCTTGGGAAAGCCCGAAGAACGATAGTCGACATCGACGTCGGACAATTGATGGTCCCGCGAAATGGAGAACTGAATCGAGGGAGGCCCGTTTTTCAGCCTGTAACAAATGGGAAAACCTGCGTGATAGACGGTGTTGTCTTTATCATGAAGGAACTCCTGGCTGCGGCTGAGAGTATCGACGGCATCGGGCTTCAGGTACACATAGAGGCGAAACTGGCGGTCGTTGCCCACGCCGGTTTCTTCTCCTAGCACTTCGTCAACGGCTTCCACCAGATCAATCGCTCGACCCAGGCTCTTGCCAGTCGCATCCGTGAATTTGGCGTTCAGCAGCGCATGGGTCACGGCGTCAAACGTGGTGCGGACGGACAGGCGGGCGTTGTCGTAGGCCTGTTTGGGCACAAGGTTGCTCCCGGTAGTGGCGTTATAACGGCGAATGAAGTCGTCTACCAGCTGCTTTTGCTCAGGACGCAATGAGTCGTAGGATTTGCCAAGCTCCAGGGTTTCGGTTTTTGTTTTTTTGGAAGGGGCCTCCTTGTTCTGATTCGGTTGCGCTTGAGCAATGGCCAACTCGAACGGGAAGTGTAAGAAAACGATGAGAAGGATCAGTCGGGCCATTTGCTTCATCGTGACCCTCCTTGGGAGTTGGCGAAGTCAAGGTCGGACACCTCCTGGACCATGGCTACGTGCCGGGAGCTCGGGTGACGCGCATTCTATAACTTCCGGCGCTCGATGATCTATGGGCCCTCTACTGTCTCCAGCGCACACGTATGCACCCCGTAGTTTTGTGGCGTCGCGTTTCGTGACCGGAGCTATGACTTCACAAGCTAGGATTTCTTGTTTAGATCGTCGTCCTTGTAGTACTTCGTACCCTGCAGTGTTATTTGGAGGGCCAGGCCGTTCTTGGTGATCTGATAGACCCAGACCCCCGGGGCCATCTCCTCCGCTCCCGAGAAAGCGCCGCCTTTATCGCCTGCCTTGGCCGCAGCGTCCGTTTGCGCTGAACCCGACCATCCGGAATTGAGGAAATTGGATAATGCGTCAGCGGTTTCGAATACGAAGATCACGCGGTAATTCTTCACTCCCATACCCAGGCCAGCGCCGACCGAACCCATCTTCATGAAGGTTTCCTGCTTGGTTTTGGAGTCGACAGCGATTCCTGCGCCACGCGCCGTGCTCAGCAACAAGACATTGGCTCCGGTGTTATTGAAAACGGCATATCCGGCTGACTTTTGAATGGCCCCCTGCGCTGCGGGTTGCAGCTTGTACAGGTCTTGCAGAGTTTCAGAAGCCATCTTGCGAGTCTTGTCCCGTTTCTGGTCGGGTGTATCGTCGGCGCCCGCCAAACCTGTAGCCAGCATGGCCAGCGCAAGGCCGGAAGCGATTATTTTGAATCTCATCGATGCTCTCCTTCTCTTGTGGAGCTGATTGCAGGGCATTTCACAATGTCAGGTGAGGCTGTAACCATTCCCTCTAAGGGGAAAGGAACATGAGACGCCTGGCATCATCATCCTGCACGCCAATCTTTATGCAAGAGCAGTGTTGTGAAAACTGGGGAAACCCCTAGGTCAGGAAATCTGCGGCAGTAGAAGGACTGGGGGCAGTCTTTGGCGCTGGAATCGTCCACGTTAGCTGATTTTCAGGCTCTGGCCTACTTCTATCGCTACAGCTTCTCTCGTATGCACGTCGAGGATGGTCAAGGCGCGGAACCGTGTTCCATCCTGCAACTGGTCCATCACGAAGTCCATACTCCAGGCTTCATTCGGAGCTGTGCGCCTGATCCGATCCTCGCGGGTTCGAGAAGCCTTCCGCTTCCCGGCAGGCTTCATTCTCTTCAGCGTCAGTCCTTCTTCCGTATACAACCGGTACACCAGATACTTGCCCACATCCCAGCCTTCGCGGTTCAACAGTACGCGCATCTTGCGGTATCCGTAACGCACTCTTGCCTGAGCGATCTCGCGGGTCCTCATCCGCAACTCAGTCCGTGGATCCAGACAGCTTCGATAGCGGTAGGTTGCTCGAGGAACTCGAAGAACCCGGCAGGCCCTCCGCTCACTCCCCAGGTAGCGGTCAACCAACCGCTCCACCGCATTATCCCCGGGAAGGCAACGGCCGGCCACCGGTGGGGTTGAGCATTATGTTGCGCATCTGCTTCCTCCAGCACTGGTTCAACCTGTCGGACCCTGGGGCGGAAGAGGCGCTGTACGATTCGCCGGCGCTGCGGCGGTTTGCCGGAGTCGATCTGGGCCGTGCGGCGGCGCCGGACGAGACCACCATTTTGAACTTCCGCCATCTGCTGGAGGGGCAGGACCTGTGCGGAGCCATGTTGGATGCGGTTAACCATTACCTGGAAAGCAAGGGCATTCGCATCGGCACGGGCACCATCGTGGACGCGACCATTATCCATGCGCCTTCGTCGACCAAGAACGCGACCGGCAAGCGGGACCCGGAGATGCACCAGACGCGCAAGGGCAACCAGTGGTACTTCGGGATGAAGGCGCACATCGGCGTGGATAGCAAGCAAGCGATCGTGCACTCGCTGTGCTCGACTGCGGCCTCGGTGGCGGACAAGCACATGCTACCGGACCTGCTTCACGGCGAAGAGCGCAAGGTATGGGGCGACGGAAGCTATCAAGGACAGGGTGCGACGAGGCCAGGCGTCCTCGATCTCGCGTAAGGCGCTGAGCTACATTGCTGCGAAGAAAGGTGCCTCTGGGACTTGGGGAACGACGCAGGCGACGATCATGGCGCTGCGGGCGTTGCTGCTCGCTTCGGAAAAAAGTTCCGCGGATGTTCGGGGTAATTTGCGCGTCTTGCTAGACGGCAAGCCAGTCGAGACGTTGGCGCTCACTCCGGAGAATAACGACCTGCTGCATCAGTTCGTCTTCAAAGGCATTGATGCGAAGGCGGCGCACTCCGTTCAACTTCAGTTCGACGGCAGCGGTGGCTTAGCGTATCAGGTGGTGGGTCGCTACTTCGTGCCGTGGGACCAGAGGTCAACGGAGCAGAAGCTGGCAAACGAGGCGCTCTCGATCGACGTCTCCTACGACCGAACGAAGCTGGCGCAGAGCGACATTGCGACGGCGACCGCGATCGTCAAGAGCAACCTCGACAAGACGGCGAACATGGTGATGATCGACCTCGGCCTACCACCTGGATTCGACCTGCTCAGCGAAGACCTGCAGAGCTTCAAAGAGAAGACTGCCACCGCAAAGACTGGGCGGCTGGAGAAGTTCAGCCTCACCGCGACCCAGGCGATCCTCTACTTCGATGCGCTCGCGCCGGGCGAAACGATAACGCTGCATTTTCGGCTGCGGGCGAAATATCCGATCCGCGCGCAGACCTTCCAGTCGCGCGTGTATGAATACTACGATCCCGAGGTCAGCGCGACAGCGCGTCCGGTGCAACTGGAGGTGCGGACGCGCTAATTAATTAAGATGCCAGGTCTGGCCCTCGTCGGAGCTGAGCCAGACCCGACCCTGGTCGTTCGTCAAGGAGAAAATGGATGGTGCGGCGAAGGTGCCGGCAATGGGGCCGGTTGCCACAGGTCCTCCGATTGATTGCTTGATGCTTCCAGATGGCGGCGCAGCCAGCGTGACGGCAGTTGCTTTCCCATTCCATTGGCTCTTGATTGCAACCCAATGGGCACCCTCATCGCTAGTCGAATACACATTGCCATTGGCATCGACGACCAGCGAGGTGCTTGCGTCGAACGCTACTGAGACAGCTTGCGTCCCCGAAGGGAGAACTCGAACTGTGCATGTTAGGCCAATGCAGCTCTGAAGGCTGCCATTCTTAATCGAGAGGCGGGGGACGGACCGAGCCAGGCCGCCACCCACACCAGAAACCATTGCGCCGCCGACGCCTGCCTGCGCGGGCTGACTGGATCCCCCGGGTGCAAGCTGGGTGATATTCCTACCTTGCAGCAGGAGCGGGCTGACCTCTTTGCCGTTGATGGTGCTCTGCAACGGGGCGTTCTCCGTCTGGAGCTGAGCGGCCGCAGCCGAGACACTCACCGTCTCCGACGCCGAACCAGGGGCCAGCGTTTTCGGAAAGGGCGGCGCGGTCCTGCGCGCGCACGTCGACATCCCGTGTCGCCGCTTGAAAACCTGGCGCGCTGAACTCTGCGACATAGTTCCCTGGCGGAACTGCGCCGATCTCAAAGCGGCCATTGGGATCTGTAACCACTTGGCGGGTGGTTGCATCGGGAAGCCGCAACGATACAGTGGCTCCGGGAATCGCTGCTCCACTGGGGTCGGTTACCGATCCTGCGATCTGTGCGCCGATTTGGCTGGGGACGGCTGTCGGCAAAGCCGCTGGCCATGGTGCCGAGGCGGCCGCTACTGGGTGCGGCGCAGCAGATACACTTGCCAGACTGCTGCTGGAGCGAGAATGGGATTCGTGCTTCGAAGCAGTTGCTGCTTGGCTGCGGAGAAGTCCTGAAGCGTCCGATTCCGCCGGCTTTTGGGACGACGGCGCAGACGGCACAGCTGCTGCAGCAGACTGCGCGGAACTTTGGCCGGAAGCAGCCATCTGCTTAGGCGAAGTATTTGCTGAATTCTCGACATGCCGATAGATCAAGACCGGCGCGGCGATCAGGAAAGCGGCGAGAAGCCCCGCTGTAGAGACCATCGCCCAGCGCCAGCGGAAGGCACGCGGTCCAGATTGGCCTAGCCGCAATCCCGCTTGTAGCTCAGGCTCCGGGGCAGCTTGTTGCGCGAGAAAGATCGCGTCGCGGCAGTCTGAACAATCGGCCAAATGCGTCATGACGCGTTCACGTTCGCCAGGGGTAATCGTCCGCTCTGCGAAAGCAGTGAGCAGGTTTTCGTCGGGATGCGCAATCGTGCGCTGGTTGCGCTCCATCAGATCTCCCCCCCGTGGCGATTTTCAGCGCGCTCGCCCCTCTATTCTGGAACGCTTTTTCCTCCGCAACTTGCAGCAGCTCTTTGACATTCACATCGAGGTCGCGAACATCGCTGCTCAAAGCCTCTTCCGAGGCGCGACGGCTCAGACCGGAAGCCTGCAGTTTCTTGAGGAGCCGTTGCCGCAGCTTCTCCCCGAGGCGCTTCACACGACGGCTGATCGTCGATTCGCGAACTTCGAGAAGCTTCGCGATCTCCGCCTGGCTTCTGCCGTCGAGATAGTAGGTGCGAAGCAAGAATCGATCCTGCGATTCCATTTCTGCGAGCACATCGCCTACGCAAGCCATAAGCCTAATGCGATGCGCCTCATCGGGAAGCGTGAGCGTCTGGGCGGCAACCGCGACGTCCACTTCTCCGTTTTCCATCTGTTCATCGAGGCTGACCAGTCGCCTTCCCTTGCGATAGTCGTCGATATAACGCCTGGCAAGCACGCTCCGCAACCAGCCGGCGAGCGAACCTCTGCCGTTATAGTATTCAAGCTTCGAGCGCCGCCGTCCGTCGCGGGTGGTCATGCCGAAGAGTTCGGCGTAGAGCGAGTCGGCGAGTTCACGGCCGCTCGCGTTGTCTCCGGTTATGGCGTAGGACGCGCTGTAGAGCGTCTCGCGATACTCGGTCAGGAAGACCTCCCACGCCTGCTCATTGCCCATCGCGCAAGCGCGGGCTAACACAAGGTCACGGGTTCGGATGTTTGCGAGAAACTCCAGCTGCGCCCTGATGGAAACCTGAGTATCAGGGGCGAGACCCCAATGGCTGGATGCAGCGACTTCCAGCATCAACTCCTCGAACTGCGGGTATGCAAAGCCGAAGCGCTCGCCGCCGCTTGCTTGCCAACTCCTGAGAAGGATGTCCGCAGTTGGTCCGGTCATGGCATGTTGGCTCGGTTTGCTTCTTCATTGAACTTATCCTACTTCTGGCGCTCCATCGGGATAGAACGTAGCAATTCCATATAGGACAGCCGCCGCTCCAAACGCCAATCTGAGCGGCCGCAACAACAGCAGCCAGATGCTAGCGGAGCAGGCCGGGCCGCTCCCGCGCATGATTTGAAAAGGCAGTCCAGTCACTAGCGAAAGGCTGAGCGACGTGCGAATTATCATCGACGCGCGGTCGGTTTTTTTGATGGCTAGGGTTCGAACCTGAACGTATTTGTCGGATTCGATCTCAGTAAATTCGACTTAAGTTATTGATTCTAATTGTGGTGGGCGCAGCACGATTTGAACGTGCGACTTCCACCGTGTGAAGGTGGTGAAAAGGTAGACGGATGATGAGGATAAAGGGGTTAGAAGCCGGTATAGTCGGAAAGAACCGGCACTCTGGCCGCTATTTGCTACCAAATCTGCTACCAAAACCATTTGCTCTCTAACCAGTGGGCCATAAGGCTGGCCGTGGGGGATCAGCCCGAAACTCCTACCCGGGATTCGCACTCAAAGCTAGCCAGTCCCTACCCACCACAATCGACCCGGAGACCACTTGTCCGAGAAGTCGTTAGCCTTGATCGGAAATGCCTCGGGGCAGGATGCTGAGGGAGCAAGAGATTGCTCCGAGGCATTTTCGATAAGGAGCCTAGAAGGAAGTCGCCGGCAGTGGTGGGCGTTGCTATGGAGCTGAGGGCGAGACTCGGCTTCGGTGAAGGCCGCGACGAGTCAGGCAGTGGCAGCCGGTCTGGTGTGCGATGCGAGGTAGACGTGTGTGAAAGGGGCAATTTCGCGACCTGCATGCAGCCAGGAATGCGGGATAGGACAGTAGTTTTGCCGGCAGGGCATAGAAGTGCGAAGACGTGCTGGCACACGTTTGAGAGTGACTGGAGGGTGGTGGGATCAGGAAGAATCGGACAGTTTGCATCGGAAGGCCAGTTGTTGCGCGGTAAGGTTGGGGCCAATGTGCATGTTGGCTCCGCAACGTGGGCAGCGCCAGGTGGCTGACTTGGAGTCAGCGATGCAGGATCGGGCCGAGGTTGGCAGGCGAGCTGAAGGCGAGCGAGTGCGAGCAAAGCGGTTCGGTGAGCACTGGCGAGATAGCCGAAGTGGCGGATGCGGACAAAGCCTCGGGGCAGCACATGTTGGCAAAAGCGGCGCAGGAACTCGGTAGCGGTGAGAGTCATGATGCGCTGCTTATTGCCGTGAGCATAGTCTCTCCATCGGAAGGTCACGCTATGACCATCGAAGCCGAGGAGGCGCTGATTGCTGATGGCCACGCGATGGGTATAGCGGCCGAGATAGCGGAGCACGCGATTGGGTTCACCAAAAGTGGGCTTGGCATAGACGACCCAGTCGTGCTGTAGCAACGTGTGCACGAGGGTTGAGGAGAGGCTGGGAAGCTGCGGACGAGGGACTCGTTGAAGCAGATCGAGAAACTTGCCGCGGAAGACGCGGCTGAGAACCTTGCCGGGGAGGAAGAAGGGATATTTCGGATGTACCCAGCGCGAATAGCTTGGATCGAAACCGCCGGCGGGAACGACGCAGTGGAGATGAGGATGCAATCGCAGGTTCTGTCCCCAGGTGTGCAGAATGCTGAGAAAGCCGATCTTGGCCCCGAGGTGCCTGGGGTTGGCCGCAACTTCGAGCATGGTCTGAGCGCTGGCGCGGAAGAGCAGATCGTAGAGTAGTCGTGGATAGCGCTGGCAGAGCGGGTTCAACTGGTGAGGCAAGGTAAAGACGACGTGGAAGTAGGGCACGCTGAGCAGGTCCTGTTCGCGCCTTGAGAGCCAGCGCTGACGAGCCTGGGCCTGGCACTTGGGACAGTGGCGGTTGCGACAGGAGTTGTAGGAAATGGCGTGATGGTCGCAACGTGAGCAGGCGTCCACATGGCCCCCGAGCGTAGCCGTGCGACATGCGGTGATGGCGCGCAACACGTTGAGCTGCTGGTAGCCAAGCCAGGAGCGGTTCTGTTCTCGGAAGCAGTCACCGCGGACCCGAAGGATATCGACCACCTCCACGACGGGCCGGGTCATTTCTCTCTTTTCCGGTGATAGCCTCGGCCTGCCTGGCTGACGCTGGAGAGCTGTAAACTCTCTAGCGGGTTGGATACTGTTTGTAAGTGCCGCTGCGACAAATGAAGATACTTGGCGGTAGTCTCAAGGTCGGCATGACCGAGCAGAACCTGAATCGTGCGCAGGTCCGTTCCCGCCTCGAGCAAATGGGTGGCCCAGCTATGGCGTAAGGTGTGAGGCGTTACATGCTTGGTGATGCGCGCATGGACGGCAGCTTCTTTACAGGCATACCAAACGGTCTTGTCGGAGATCGGTCTATCCTGGCCGCGTTGACCTGTGCTGCTGGGGAAAAGATAGATGTGAGGCTTCTTCCAGCGCCAGTACTCGCGCAGCGTTTCCAGCAGAGCCGGACTGAGTGGCAGATCTCTTCCGGCGCCACCCTTGCCGCGCTCCACGCGGATCATCATGCGC
This sequence comes from uncultured Acidobacteriaceae bacterium, assembly GCA_963826855.1. Lineage (GTDB taxonomy): Bacteria > Acidobacteriota > Terriglobia > Terriglobales > Acidobacteriaceae > Acidisarcina. Next base: position 45,979 of record CAWGZE010000020.1, on the reverse strand, counting down.
AGGCTGTCGATATCCCGCACCTTGAGCATCGATACTTCTGTCCGCCGCATGCCCGTGCCGTAAAGCGTCATCAGCAGCGCCCGCTGCATGAGGTTGCCGGCGGCATCAATAAGCCAGGCGACTTCCTCCAGGCTCAACACCGTCGGCAACCGGCGATGATCCTTCGGATAGGGCAACTCCTCTCGGAAGTCGCGTCGCTTGAGCGTTCGAACGAAGAAGAATCGAAGTGCGGCAACGCGGGCCACCACGCTCCCTACCGCCAGCTTGCGCCCAGATAGGCCTGGTAGCTTCTGAGATCATCTGGCCCTAACTTGTCTGGGGATTTTCCAAAGTGCACGGCGAACTGCTGAACCGCTCGCAGATAGCCGCGGATCGTACTCTCGGAGTAGTTGCGCCGCTGGAGTTCTTCCAGCATCCTCTTGCGTAAATGGGTCACAGGAACCTCCCTCCTTGTGACCCCACCTTACCTCAGCCACCGCTGCTGGCTGCCCCGCTACCCGGGCAGTGTCCGCCGCGCCAGCGGCTTCGTTCTAGTCGGCGAATCGGACACGTGACACGACCGCGCAGCTATTGCTAAGCATGCCAAGGCGCTCATCGATTCCTTGGTGGCTGACCTTAATAGAGTATCTTCAGCGAGAACTGAATCTGCCTTGACGTTCCGGCGGTTCGGCTGATCTGGCCGAAGCCGGAGGCGAGGATGGTGTTTGTCGGCAGTCCCATGTTGACGATGTTGAAGAGGTTGAAGAACTCGGAGCGGAACTGGACGTCGAAGAGTTCGCCTCCGCTGGAGCGGGTGCCGACGGGGGTGTCTTTGATGAGCGAGAAATCGAAGTCGTAGTAGGCGGGGCCGCGGAAGGTGTTGCGACCGAGCGCGCCGAAGTAGCCGGAGTTGGGGCCGGTGCCTCCGGGCTGGTTGATGGGGATGGAGAAGTAGGAGGCGTTGTTGGCGCCCATGCCGAAGTAGTCTTCGCGGACCTTGCGGGCGGTGGAGAGCTGCGGGATGCCGATCTGGTTGGGGCGGTCGACGCCGTTGGAACCTGCGCCGGTCTGCTGGATTCCGGAATAGATGGTGAAGGGCGCGCCGCTGCTGATGGTGGAGATGCTGAGCAGTTCCCAACCCTGGGTGATGCGGCGGCTGACGGGCTGCAGGAACTGGGCTTTCTCGATCTGCAGGTCTTGCGCGGCGCTGAGGGTGAAACCGTTGGCGACGTCGAAGGCGGATGGGCCTTTCTCAGAGTGGGTGTTGAAAGGGTTTTGCGGGAACGGGATCGAAACCGCTCCGGTGGCGTTTCCGTTGGGGTTGAGGCCGCTGGCATCGTCGAGCGATTTCGAATAGGTGTAACTTGCCTGGATGGTGGGGCCGTTCTCGACGATGGTGCCCTGGAGCGAGGTTTGCAGGGCGTGATAGCTGGAGTGGGAGGTACCCTCGATGACCTGTTCGGTGCCGAAGCCGCCGATGGCGTTGCCGTCGGGGCCGAAGAGGGTGTAGTGGGCAAAGCCTGGGCCGGCTCCGGAGTAGGCATTGGGGAAGTAGGAGCGCGGCAGGCGCACGGCGGCGGTTCCGATGTAGGCGGCGTCGGCGGTCATTTTGCCGATGGCACGCTCGAGGCCGAGGGTCCAGGTTTGCAGATAACCGTTGCCGAAGCGGCGGTCGATGCCGGCGAGGTTCAGCGGAGTGAGTTGGGCTCCGGGAGAGAGCGCGGCGAGGTCGCGCTGATAGCGTTCGACGTCGAGGACGGTGTTGGCCGGGACGGTATTGGTCTTGCCGCTGGCGAAGACGTTCTGGCCTGAGGGAGTGTAGAAGTTTGGCAGTTCTCCGGAGGTGATCTGGAAGCCGTAGTTAATTGGCGCGATTTGCGAAGTGACGAGGTGTGGATAGATTGTGAACGGGACCGCTCCGGTGAGGAAATTGTCTTGCCAAATGTTGGGCGGAATGGTGGTGATGCCGCCGCCGACGCGGAGGTGCAGTTTGGGCGTCACGAGCCAGTCCACCTGAACGCGAGGCCCGAAGCTGTCGAGATTGGTCTTGTATCCGGGCTGCGGGTTGTCGAGATATTGCTGCACTTGGCCGGCGGGAGGGTTGACTTCTAGGAAGCCGGAGGTACGCTTGGCGCGTTCGGTGATGGGCGAATAAATCTCCCAGCGAAGGCCGTAATCGAAGACGAAGCGGTCGGAGACCTTCCAGGTGTCTTGCGCATAGACGCCGCCGGCATTGCGGGAGATGGCGGCGGGGCCGATGTGATCTCCGCCTGACGTATACGGAGGCGCAACCGCAACGGTGTAGACGAATGGCCTTCCGGTGAGCAGCGCGGAGAGCGTGTCAGGGAGCGCCTGGCCGGCCTTGACGTCGTTCTTTCCGCTTTGCGAGGGGATATCGACGGGCGAGTAGGCGGTGCCGCCGCCGAAGTCGTATTCGCCATTGGGGCTGATGCCGAAGTAGGTAGTGTCGCGGTTGAGGCGGACCTCGCCGCCGGTCTTGATCGTGTGGCGGCCGACGATGATGGTGAAATTCTGTTGGCCCTGGAAGAGGTTGCCGTAGGCGGTCATGACGGAGCCGCCGGCGGTGTTGAATCCCTCGTAGAGGCCGTCGTTGAACTTGACCGCCGGGTCGGTGTGGTCTGGCGTGGGGAACTGTGGCGTGGTGCGGGTGAAGCTGATCGAGCTTTGAAGGGCGAAGCGCGGGGAGACGGTGCGGGTATAGGTCACGATCCCGTTGCGCTGATGGTCGACATAGGTGACGCCGAAGGCTTGATCAATGGCAGTCTGGTCGGGGTTGGTGGTTGGCCCGAAGAGGTTATTGAAGTTGAAGCGGGCCATGAGATGGGACTTGTCCGATAGCTGATGGTCGAGACGGAGCGAGAATTGGTTCGCGTTGGTGACGACTTTGGAGGAGGCTGCGTAGGTGTTCGCGCCGTAGGGGCCGGTTGGGTTGTTGGGCAATGGGTACCGGGCGAGAATGGCGGCTATCTGCGGATTGGGAGTGATGATGAGGACGTCGCCGGGATAAGCACGGGCGTCGTAGCCTTCGCGCTCGAGTTGCGTGGGGACGGGGAGAACCTGGGTTGTTCCGAGCACCTGGCGAAAGCCTTGATATTGGCCGAAATAGAACGTTTTCCCGCGGCCGTTATAGATGTGGGGGATGATGACCGTTCCGCCGTTGGTGAAGCCGAACTCGTTGCGGCGGAAGGGGGGAATTCTACCTGGGTCGGCTATGGTAGCGTGGTCAAAGTAGTTTCGCGCGTCGAGGGAGGAGTTCCGCAAGAACTCGAAGATCGAGCCGTGAAAGCCGCTGCTGCCAGAGCGGGTAATGATGTTGGTGAAACCCGCGGCGCCACGGCCGATCTCGGCGGGCATCCAGCCGGAGGAAGACTTGATCTCCTCGACGGCGTCGACGTTGAAGTTGGAGAAGGTCGCACCGCCCATTTCAGGGTCGCTGGTGTCGGCGTTGTCCATTGCGAAGGTCGCTTCGACCCCGCGCTGGCCGTTGATGGCAAACTGCTGGGTGAAGTTGGTTGCGCCGTTGGCGTCGGTCATGGTGCCGGCAGCGAGAAGAAGCAACTGGCTGAAGTCGCGCTTGTTCAGAGGAATGGCGCTCACGGTCTGGCTCGAGAGCTGCTCGCCTCCGGTGGTTTTCACGACGGGTGCGCCGGGCAGGCCCTGAAATGTAACCGTGACGGTTCCTTTTTCATCGATGGTCACGATTGCGGGGAGGGACTCTGGAGTTAGATTGATGGGTGCGGCCGCGTTGTGGGCGACTCCAGCGATGACGACAACTAATTGATAGCTGGCGGGTGGCGGATTGGTGAACTGGAAGCTTCCGTCTGCCTGGGTCTGGGCGACGAGCTCGCCGTGTCCGCCGATCAAGTGGATCTCCGCGCCGTTGATCGGCGCCCCGGTACTGTCGTGTAGGGTTCCCTTCCATGAACGCGCAGATAACTGCTGGGCATTCAGAGTGGGCGAAAGAAAAAGAAGGATGAGAAGAAGCCGGGCCGCAGTCTGCATTATCGCGTCAATTATATCGGTTTAGACTGCGGCCTTGGACAGTGAGTGGAGTCTCGCTCTTTAATCCCGGTTCCGAACGTGAATTTTTGTAACCGGGATTGAGCGTCACTCCCGCCATTTGCGATAGAGGACCGTTCCCTCCTCGGGCCCCCGACCTGGGCCGACAAACTGGAATCCGTTCTTTGCCATCACGCCCAGCGACCCCTGCAAGTGGGGAAAGGTCTGCGCATTGACCGATCTCACGTGTGGATGCGAGAAGATCCACTCGATCAGCGCGGCGACCGCCTCGCTCGCGTAGCCGCGGCGCTGGTAGGCGGGAAGAATGCCGTAGCCGATCTCGGTGTCGTCGTTCAGTTCTATGGGCAGCGTCGCGCCGCAGGTACCGATCAAGGTTCGGCGACTGCTGTCAGTTGATTTCAGAGCGATATAGCGGCCCCACCCGTGTGAGTTGGGGTATCGTGTCATTTTGTCGACGACGTATTCGTAGGCGTGGTCGTCCCAGTCCTCTGGGGGCCAGCCTTCGGGCAATCTTGCGTTAACGAGCTCTGCAAAGTCCGGCGACTTGGCAAAACCGGCACAAATCATTTCGATCGTGATGGCGATCAGTTCGAGGCGAGGGGTGAGGATGTCTGGCGTGGATGCTTCCACGCTGATAGAGGGGGTTGTTGTCCTAAAAGTCATATCGGATCCGCTTTCCGGTTAGGCGAGGCTTTGGTGTTGGGCGCAGGCAGGAAACACCGACGCCGCAAGAACACAAAGAGGGCCGAACTAACCGTTTTCACAATTTGTATATCCGATCGAGATAGGCTCGGCGCGGCTTTCCGTCTAGAAGAGCCGCTCGTCAAATTCGCTCCGCTCGGAAATGCTGCTTGTGAAAACGGTCTAGCGGACTTCAATCATAGGCAACGTCTCAGAGTGTGGCTTATTCAGTCCAGTGAGTCAATCAAAATTCTGGGGGCCTAATTTGGCGCGGGGATATACTTCTTCACAACCCCATCATGAAGCGCCACGTCCTCATCTTCGGTCTCGTCGGCGGCCTGCTCATCGCCATCCTCCAATACACCGAATACCGCTTCGTTGTCATTGAGCACTCCATCGAGCTCTACGGCGCGCTCGTCGCCATCCTCTTCGCGACCTTCGGCATCTGGCTCGGCCTCCGCATCACGCGCAGTCGCGAAACCATCCGGGAAACGGTCCGCGAAACGATTGTGGTGAAGGAAGTGCATGTCCCCGCCGAAGCCCCCGCCTTCCAACAGTTCGCTCCCAATGCCACCCAGCAGCAGACCCTCGGCATTACGGCACGCGAGCTTGAAGTCCTCACCCTGGTCGCCCGCGGCTTCAGCAACCGCGAGATCGCCACACAGCTCTTCGTCTCTGAAAACACCGTAAAGACACACTGTGCCCGCGCGTTCGACAAGCTCGGAGCCGCCCGCCGCACCCAGGCCGTCCAGCGCGGCAAAGAACTGGGCCTCCTGCCGTGACCTCGTCACCCAAAGGCACGATTTTTGCTCCATTCTTGCAAGATCACTAGAACGGTAAGGATATGGAACGGGCGAGGCCTTCCCCCATGGGCAAAATTCCTTCTTCCCATAGTCATTCGAGTGGAGTATAAAACTCTTGCATAGTCATTCGAGTGGAGACGCTTGTGATGAAAGGACCGACGGTATTGCCCTCCATTTTGGTCTTGACCATGGGCTTCTACGCGCGTCCGCAGAGTGTGACCACGTCGCAGTATGACAATATGCGCAGTGGCGCGAACCCGTTGGAAGCCACACTCACTCCGCAGAATGTGAATGGCCGCCATTTTGGAAAATTATTTACGTTGAGAGTCGACGGAGACGTTTATGCGCAACCGCTCTTCCTCGCAGGATTGGAGATACCCGGCAAGGGCCGGCACGATGTGGTGTTTGTTGCAACCGAGCACGACAGCGTCTATGCCTTCGACGCCTACGGGCAGCCCGCTTCGCCGCTCTGGCGGGTAAATTTTCTCAGGAAGGGGGTTACGACTGTTCCGGAGGACGACGTTGAGTGCCCCTTTATCGCGCGGGAGGTCGGAATTACGTCGACGCCTGTGATCGATGCGGACACTGGAACCTTGTATGTTCTGGCGCGGACCAAGGAGGTGAAAGGATCGCTGTCGAGTCAGTACAGACAGCGTTTGCACGCACTGGCGATCACGTCCGGACTTGAACAATTCGGCGGTCCAGTCGATATTAAGGCCACGATTCGTGGGAAGGGGGACGGCAGCCAATCGGGAAGGGTGGAATTCGATCCGTTGCGAGAGAATCCTCGCGCCTCACTTCTGCTGGCGAACGGGTTGGTTTATCTTACCTGGGGTTCTTCCTGCGATATTGGGCCATACCACGGCTGGGTGATGGCCTATGACGGGCATACCCTCAAGCAGAGGGCAGTCTTCAACGCATCGCCCGACGCGGACTCCAGCGGCTTTTGGGCGGGCGATACGGGACCCGCTGTCGACGAGAGAGGCAATCTCTTTCTTGCCACTGGAAATGGGCAGTTCGATGCCGCCAAGGGTGGGCGCGATTATGGAGATAGTCTGCTCCGACTGGGTGGACAGAGCCTAGAACTTACCGACTATTTCGCACCTTCCAACGCAGACAAACTAAACGCCGGCGACAAAGATCTGGGCTCCGGAGGGCCAGTGCTCTTGCCGACGCAGCCCGGTTCGCACCCACACCTGGTCGTGATTGCCGGCAAAGACGGAACGATCTACCTGATCGACCGTGATCGCATGGGCCATTACCGGTCGGACAGTGACAAGAACGCGGTGCAAACGATCCGCAGTCCCGGTGGCGGCGTTTTTGGCTCGATGGCGTATTGGAACGACAACCTCTACGTGCTAAGCAATAGCGACAACAATGCGCTCCGCCAATTCACCTTGCACGACGGAAGGCTCTCCCTCAAAGCGGCAAGCGGTTCTCGTCTTCGAGGAACCTGCGCAACGCCGACTGTCTCAGCTAACCGCTCACAAGACGGTGTGCTTTGGGTGCTGTGCTCGGAGGCAAGAGACGCCGGCGACACCAATGTGCTGTATGCCTTCGACGCTCTCAATATCTCCCGGTTGCTTTACCACACCGAGCAGAATCCGTCTCGCGACCGGGCCGGACTCGCGCTCCGGTTCACTATTCCGACCGTCATCGACGGGCATGTCTATGTCGGGGCGAAGCACGAAGTTGATGTCTACGGTTTGTTTGGACCAAAAGCGGCGGGGAAATAAACCAAGGATCGGGAAGACGTCACCCAAAAGCACGATTTCCGCTTCATTCCTGGAAAATCACTAAAAAGGATGACGACATCCGGCCCGGTTACACCGCATCGTGACACAATACTCACTCGCACCAGGAGCCTCAGATGAAAAAAATCGTCCTCACCTTCGGCCTTATCTCCGGCCTCATCATGTCCGTCCTGATGGACGCGTCGCTTCTGCTCGCCGACAAGATCGGCTCCGGCCACAGCATGGTTCTTGGCTACACCATTATGGTGGCTTCGTTCATGCTCGTTTACTTCGGCATCCGCAGCTACCGCGACATCACCCTCGCGGGCCAAATCTCCTTCGGCCGCGCCTTCGCCTGCGGCATCCTGATCACCCTCATCACCACCGTATGCTACGTCGGCACGTGGGAGGTCCTCTACTTCAACTTCATGCCCCATTTCATGGACAGCTACTTCGCCGCACAGATTCACAAGGTCCAGTCCTCCGGGCTCGATCCTGCCACCACCGCTGCGCAGATCGCTGCCATCCAGCGTTCTCAGCAGCTCTACCAGAACCCCTTCGTAAACATGGCCTACACCTTCATCGAGCCCTTGCCGGTCGGCCTTATCATTACACTCATCTCCGCTGCCGTCCTCCGCCGCAAAGCCCCTGTTGAACCGGCGGCCGCTCGCGCAGCCGTGACCATAAATCAAAAGGCCGGAGCATAAACGCCGGAGTTCCGAATTCAGAAAGTGTGTGGCCCTGGCCTTCGCAGCCGACATCAACCAAAGCGCCAGAATCGCGAAGAAAAGAAAATAGGACATCCACCCGGCTTGGGTATAGCTTGCATCTCCTGCTAAAGCGTGATTGCATATTCATCAACGACGCGGGGGTGTCCGATGGGATTCAGGCGCTCGCCATCTGCTTTCGCTTCCGTTCTGGTGTTGGTTATCGCCGGGCTTGCGCGGCTGCAGGCGCAGGACGCTGGCTATCCGACCGCCGCTCCGCCGGCGCAGGGCCAGCCAGGTCAGACAGATGCTCAGCCGACACTTCCCGCCAAGACTCAAGATCCTGGGGAAACGACACATGGGCACCAGCAGGACCAGAATACTGGCCGCAACGCACATGATTCAGGACACGGAGCGGAGATAGCGGGAATCGCCGGCGGTGCCGTTGCCACAGGGATCGTCATTGATCTTATCCATCAGCACGAAGTCGTCAACAAGCTCAAGTCGCACGGTCCCCAATTGCCGAAGGCCTTTGACATGAATAACCTGCATGTCACAGGGTTCGTGCAGGACGGCTGGCCGATCGCCATTGAGTACGCGCTTCCGGGAACGGTCGACGCTCATTGCATCATCACCACGAGCCATAAGAGGGGCTCGTTCGCCTTGCCCCCGACTGGTGGCGCGCGCCACATTGTGAAGCTGACCGGTATACCCTCGGGCTTTTCGGAGAAACCGGGGGTAGCGGACTATTGGATTCGGCTGGACGCTTCCCCACTTCCTGTGAGTTCCTCAGGCTGGCCGGGGTTACGGATCTATGGTGTAGCAGCCGGCCCCCACGCTGTGGGTTCGGTGGCTATCGACCAGTTGAGTCTGGCGCCTACGGACAAGGCCATTCGAGTGTCGGCAGGAGACGTAGCCGTTTTCGGGTTTCATTCCCACAGTGATTTTGACTCGGTGATCGCTGAGTTCTGGCTTGTCGCCCCCAACCAGGGACGCAACCTGCTCACTGTCGAGGATACCGAGAACGTTCCACCAGTAAGTGAAGACGAGCACGTGCAGGGCCTGCGCTGGCAGCCCCAAAACGTGCGATCCGGAGATCACATCGTGCGCATTGTCGCGTGGCGCGGTATTGATCGAGGAGCGGACTGGGTTAGCACGCTGTCTGCCGACATGGTCAGTGTCGAAAGGTAAGCGATGACCTCTCCGCGAGTCCATCGCCCAAAGGTCCGGCGACGTGAGGTATCGATTCGCCGCAAACTGCTGGTCGGTGGCCTGACTGTATTCGCAGCGGCGTTGCAGATTTATCTTGCCAATATCCCAAGGACCATCGATCTGCCGCAGGATGAGGTTGACGCACAGTTGTTGGCCAAGGCTGACAATGAGCGCATCGAGATTGATGAACCAACTGTTCCGGAAGGTGGGCTCCTGCTTTCCTACGCGGGAAAGGCCGGAGAGGTGGCCGACCTGCATTTTGATGACGCGATTGTCGATACGTCGAATGCCAGCCTGCAATCTTCTCTGAAACCTGTAGCTCCTGTGCCGGCGAAGATTGCTTACGTATCAATCTCCGCGGCCAAGGCGGACCCGGAAGGAGCGCTTGCGACGCCAAATGGCGACACGTGTCACACGTTCGTTGAGATTCGCCGCGCAAAAGCTTCTTCACCTATTACTTCGGTCAATGCATTCGTCCTAAACGGCACCGCGAACAACGAACAGCGCCGCGAACTCCGGGTCTGGACCGATGGTGGCGCTCTCGATGTATTGATTCACACCGACCCTCCTCCCGCAGGCAACGGGAAGCAGATTCCGTTCGATGCTATCCCTGGATGCAGCAAGGTGCTGCAGGTAAGGCCGCTGGAGGGAAATGACCCCAAGGCCGACCTGGACGTTCCGCTTATCCAGGCACCGATTCATTTGGTGGTGCCGACAGTGCCGAGTCAGAAAGCATCGAGCCCCACCAATACATTTCGCATTGATTTGAGCTCGGCATTCATTGCGCCACTAAAGTGGCTTAGCGCGGACGATCTGTTTGATGGAATCTCTCTCGGGAACACCTCTCTGGAGTCAAGGCAGTTGCGAGTGCTTCCGTTGCGCGCCGAGGATGGCGACCGGCTGAAAGCGAGAGCAGAAGGGAACTCGGCGCTTGTGCTTGATCACCTGGCCTTCAGCCTGAATGCGCTAAAACTCAGAGTGTCGGGTCCCGCATCGGTTGAGATCGACGGGAAGCGCCTTGGCTTTGACCTCATGCACTTCCTAAAAGAGAATCCAATCTTGTCGGGGGTGCTCGGGTTGCTAAATGCGGCGATTCTGCTGCTTGTCAAAGAGACGTTCTTTCCGCGTGTGGAAGAGCAGCCGGATGAGGCAGACTGATCGTTCCTATCCTCCGCCCGTAGATTACCGAGCCGGATCCAGGCGACAGGCATTGCCGCGGAGTGCCGGTTGCTGGTGCTGACAGCAAAGGTGATCCCCTGTATCGGCGCTGATATGGATAGAATGCCGCGAAACGCCGCAGAGTCGGAGAAGGCCATGGGAGTATTTCGCTGCGACAGGCCGACTGAACAGATAGTCTCCATCTTGGAGAAGTGACTGCGAAATTGCTGAAATTCTGAGCCCTACGAATTCAGAGCGCCGGGGATGGTTTTCGAAAGCGGGCTAACAATTGCTTAGGAAGGTTGGAGCCGGTGAGCTGAAGCACCACTGTCGACACGGCAACCCACGCCGCAGTTGCCGCCAAGAGCAGCATCCCATCGTTCCATCGGCCACCCGTTGCCGGGATTGCGCGGCCCACCAGATAAATCGCTCCGAAAGCCGTTAGGGCGGCGAAGGCCGACCTGCCGAGTTCCTTGAACTCAAGCCCCGAGAGTCGAACCATTTTGCGGCGATGGAGCATGAGGCCAAGAGTAACCGTTTGTATGACGATGCCGAGGTTCGAGGCGATCGCCAGTCCGGCTGCTCCCTGCGCGCGGTAGAGCAAGGAGTAGATGGGCAGCGAAATCAGGACAATGATCGTGCCCGCGACCATGGGTGCGAGGGTGTTGCCGGCCGCATAAAAGGCGCGCGCGTAGAGCGTTTGTGCCGACCAGAAGCAAAGCGAAATGGAGAAGATTGCGAAATATAGCGCCATTTCATGGGCGCTGTTGCGGTGGAAGAGACCGCCGCGAAAGATCAGGTCTACCAGGGGGAAGGCAAGGCCGATCATCCACGAAGTGAGCAGAAGGGAAAAGGCCACCACGCGAGAAACTGAGGAATTCACATTGCGGGAGAAGGCTTCGGCGTCGTTCTTGGTGAAAAGCGACGCCAGAAAGGGAAGCGAAGCGGCGCCCGCCGCCTGGCCAAGTGCGACCGGAGCGGTGAACAGGCTCTTGGCATAGGTGAGCAGAGTGATCGCTCCACGGTCGCCGGAAGCGAAGTAGTTCATGATCCAGCCATCGAAGGAGACTAGAGAGACTCCCAACATGAGCGGAATGGAAAGGCGGATCCACTCGCGCAAGCCGGGGTTGGACCAGTCGAGTGCAGGCCGGTAGTGGACTCCGGCGCGCTGGGCGCCGATGGCATTCATCAGAAAAGGCCCGATCAAGACGCCGCCAAGCGCGCCCCAGGCCAGGGATCGGATGCCTAGAACTTTCGCGAGGAAGACGCCACCGAAGATAATGCCGAGGTTGTAGATCAGCGGCGTGATAGCTTGCAGGGCGAACTGCTTGCGGACGAGCATCACCGAGCCGAAGACTCCCCCAGCAAAGAAGAGGAGTTGCCCGGGCAGCAAGATGCGGGTCATCGCCGTGCATAGGGCAGCCTGCTCCGGTGAGAAGCCCCTGAACCACCAGCGGACGTAGAGGGGTGCGAAGACCTCAGCGAGGAGGACCGCGCCGCCGAGGACCAACAGCATCGAGGTAAGGATGGCGGACATGGCGCGAGCGCCGTCTTCGTCGCGGCCAGAGTCGCGATATCGGCTAAGGATCGTCACGAACGTCACCGAGGCAGCGCCGCCCACGAGAAAATACGCAATCATGTCGGGGAGCTGGAAGGCGGAGTTGAAGGCGTCCGTTTGAGGGCCGGCTCCGAATAGATAGGCGATGTACTTCACCCGCACCAGGCCGATGATTCGCGAGAGGAACGCTGAGAGCATCAGCAGCAGCGTCGCAGTAAAGGCCGTATGGCGATGCGAGGGGCGAAAGACGCGCATCACGCGTTGCCAGTACGATGCCGATGCGGACGGGGTAATAGACATCGGGGATGCGTCGATTCTACAGAAGAGGACGTTCGCCAATGCGCGCCGGGTGGCGCGGGCAGGAACGTTGTGCCACACTAAAGAGGTTGGTCTGTATGTTTCATAAGAGGCGACCTGGCCTCAGCCATCGCGCCCAGCGGTGGGCCAACGTTTGGGCCTAGCTCAATGGTTAGAGCAGCGACTCATAATCTGAGACTGGGCGATTTCGACCCGATTCGATAGGCTGATACTCGCCTGTATTCTGAGTCTTTTACATCGCTTGATCGTAAGCCAATATAAGCCTGACTAAACGTGTACACGCTACAGTGGTTTTTCGAAGGATACTGCGCGAATCATCGCCATTCCGCGACCCGTTAGCGCGCCTCGCGAACTCGCTCAGCGAGGTCAATGTCGCTGCCACGGGAATGCTTCAGCGCGACGGCTTGAGGGGCTTTCCCGAATACCGATCCGTGAGATATTTCATGGCTTCGAAGCGTATCCGCTCGTCACCGGACTCAAGAAGTGATTTCCAATTTAATTCCTGAAATTCAGCAGTAAGCCCTGACGCGACAAACCCCGCCTTCACCAGCTTGGAAGCATTCGACTTACGCCTGCATCCCTTCGAAATCCACCTCTCCCCGGCATGATTGAATTATTCGAACGAATCGCCCTATAACTTGCGGCGAACCTCGACTTCGTCCTGGTCAGCGGAAGCACCTGCACCGGCGCGTTTTCGCGGGCGCAACCTGCACAGTGCCCGTAACCTTCGCATCTCTGGCTACGGGTACATGGAATGGCTCCAGTGAAATCACCGCGGCAGCGGGAATGTGCTGGCCACGATCAAGATTTATGGGTACGGGGTCACCGATTAGTTCGCTGCCGAAAACGTTCTCCTCCCGGCTCGGCACCGCGATGGCGAACTTACGCCGCTCATTCCGCGCGAGGTAGCAACCCTTGGATCGGGTTTGTGCAGTAGCCGCCGTGCCCGAACCGCGCTCTATGCCGTTCGTCCCCGAAGTGGTTCCGGCGAATGCGCCAGTCCCATCGCTGCACTGCCCTGTTATCGATCTGGAAGCGCCTAAACTGACAACGCTTACCCAATAAGAGCTATTGACAACCCTAGCCTCGCGGACTTCCACTGTCTTGTTTGAGAAGTCATGACTGTAGACGCCTGATACCTGTCTATCTCGTCTGCTTCAGCCGGCTGGACCTCGAGACTCAGCCAGCGCAACTTACCCGGTGAGTTTGTGAGGAGAATCAATGAGTGCCGTGTTGAAGCCATCGTGTTGTGTCCTGAGTTCCCCGCTGTCGCGCAAGAGTTCCCTGTCCGATCGTCGCCGCTCAATGCCGGCTCTTTCGTTCAGGTTGGCGCCGGTCATTATTTTTGCAGCCATCTGCGTGGCGTGGAACGCTCCAACGGCTCGGGCGCAAACGAACTTCGGCAGTGTAAACGTCTGCCCGTCAGGCGCGACCGCCCCGGCTCCATGCAATACCTCGCTGACGTTGACCTACAATGTCACTGCCGGAACCACCATCGGCAGCATCAAGATCCTGACTCTGGGCGCTCCGAACCTCGACTTCCAGGCGCAAGCCAACGATACCCGCACCACCCTTTGCAAGCCGCAAACTTATCCCTCCGCAACCACCTGCACCGTTGACGTGACCTTCGCGCCCCTCTATGCGGGAGATCGCAGCGGCGCTGTGCAGATACTCGACGCCAGCGGGAGCCTGGTCGCGGCAACCAGCCTCTACGGCACCGGAACTGCTCCCGCGATCGCATTCACTCCGGCCAGCCAGTCCTCGCTGACCGGCGGCGGCTTCGGGAAGCCTGCGGGGGTAGCCATAGATGGCAGCGGCAACATCTTCGTCGCCGATTTCGTTAAGGATGCCGTCTACGAAATGCTAGCCGCCGGCGGATACACCACTGTCAAAACACTAGGCGGTGGCTTCGCCTTCGGCAAACCGTCCGGGATAGCTGTCGACGGCGCGGGCAACGCCTTTGTCAGCGACTACGCCAACAGAGTGGTCTACGAAATTCTCGCCGCCGGTGGGTATGCCACCGTGAACACCCTCGGCGGCGGTTTTGTCTTCGGCGAACCCAGTGACGTAGCTCTGGACGCATCTGGCAACCTCTACGTGAGTGACGACGATAGCGCCGTGTATATTATTCCCTCAGCGGGGGGCGTATATCCTGCTGTCGCCAGATTAGCGACCGGTTTCAGTTTCGGCAAGCCCAGCGGCCTGGCGGTAGACGGCAACGGCAATGTCTTCGTTACCGACTTCAGCAAGAACGCGGTTTACGAGATTCTGGCTGCGGGGGGCTATACCACTGTCAATCAACTCGCGAGCAGTTTCGGCTTCAAGTCACTGCTTGGCGTAGCCACGAGCGCGAACGGAAACATCTTCATTGCCGATGGCGATTTCACAACCATATTAGAGATTCTGGCAGCGGGCGGCTACACCGCGATGCTGCCTTTAGGCGGCGGCTTTGGCTCGCCCCAGAGCGTCGCGTTGGACGCAAGCGGGAACCTTTACGTGGGCGACCAAGGCGTCGCGATGACTGTGCCCGCGTCAATCCAGGTGATCGAGCGCTCGCAACCTCCGGCTTTCAGCTTCGCCACCACTGTCATCCACGGCACCAGCAGCGATAGTCCCAGGTCGGTGCAATTCGAGAACATCGGAAACCAGCCGCTATCGGGCACTGCAGTACTGAGCGATACCCTCGACTTCACCGTGGTCGGGGGCCCGGGCACAGTTCCGGACTGCAATGGCGTCATCTCACTCGCTCTCGGCGCACTATGCAACGTCAGCCTTAGCTTCTCCCCGCAGTCGCTGGGCCCGCTCAGCTCCACGTTTACTCTTTCCGACAATGCCTTGAATCGCAGTCCCGCAACCCAGACGATCCCGCTCAGCGGCACAGGTGAGCCTCCCCCCCCGCAGATCAACACTATTAGCCCCAATTCTGGAATCCCGGGGACAATCATCGCCATCTCCGGAACCGACTTCGGCGCGACCCAAGGCAACAGCAGCGTCACCGTCAGCGGCGCCCCCTCCCATGTAGTTTCGTGGTCAAATACGTTGATCTCCATCCAGGTGCCAAGCAACGCCACCACTGGCAACATCGTCGTCACGGTGGGCGTAGAGTCCAGCAACGGCGCCGCCTTCACCGTCGTTCCCTATCCCATCAAACCAATACCCGGTTCATTGGCACAAATCTCGGTGGGCGCAGATGGGAGTGTCTGGGGGGTAAACAGTGGGCAGCAAATCTTCCGGTACGATGCCAGCGCGGGGGGATGGACGCAGATTCCGGGCGCACTGGTTCAGGTAGCAGTCGGTTCCAGCACTGCGGTATGGGGCATCAATGCGCAGCAGCAGATTTACCAATTCGATCCGGCCACGCAGAACTGGAACCAGATAGCGGGCACTCTTTCCCAGATAGCAGTGGGAGCGGACGGCGACGTCTGGGGCATCAACAGCGGAGGGGGTGTTTATCACTACGTTTCGGCGGCGCAAGGCTGGGAGTATGTTCCCACAGCTCTCACCCAGATAGCGGTTGGGTTCGATGGCGCGGTTTGGGGGCTCGGCTCTGGAAGTAGCACCTCCGGACGTGACGTTTACCGCTATAACGTTGGAACGCGTGCGTTTGAGCAGGTGCCGGGAGAGCTTTCCCAAATTGAGGTAGGGGCCGACGGCGACGTTTGGGGCGTAAACGGAGCAAATGCAATATTTCACTTCAACACGTTGCTTCAGAACTGGGAGCTTATTCCAGGCAGCGCGGCGCAGATTAGTGTGGGATCGGCAGGTAACGTATGGGGACTGGATTCCTCGGGCAATGTATATACGTTCAATACCCAGGCACAGAACTGGACCCAGATCCCGGGCACGTTGAAGCAGATCTCGGCCGCCGCGAATGGCTCGGTGTTGGGAATTAACAGTGCCGGCAACATCTATCAGTTTGTGCAGCCACTTCAGCCAACCAATGCGTGGCATCCAGTCCCCGGCGCATTGTTGACCCACGTGGCGGTAAGCGTGGAGGGCAATGTCTGGGCACTAGACGGCACCACTGCTATTTATCACTACAATCCGCTGATCCAAAATTGGGAGAACGTACCCGGCTCGTTATCGCAGATCGCGGTGGGGTTCGGTGGAGACGTTTGGGGGATCAATTCTGGGGGGGCCATCTACCGGTACAACTCGGGCATTCAGGGCTGGGAGAATGTGCCGGGCGAACTTTCGCAAATCGCGGTGGGCGCCAATGGAGATGTCTGGGGCATCAATCCCGGCGGGAATATTTACCGATTTAATAACGCGGCGCAGGGCTGGGAACAAATCCCCGGCAGCCTGAAGCAGCTGTCTGTGGGAGCTGACGGGACGGTGTGGGGGATCACGAGCGCACAGCAGATCTTCGCCTACAATCCCAACGCCGGGGGATGGACGCAGATTCCAGGCGCGCTGGTCCAGATCGCGGTTGGCTCAAGCAGCAGCATCTGGGGACTGGCCGCGGGAGGATCCATTTACCAATTCAACGTGCAGGCCCAGAACTGGAACCCGATTCCGGGCAATCTGAGCCAGATTGCGGTGGGTTTTGACGGCACGGTGTGGGGCATTAACTCTGGAAGCCAAATCTATCGATATGAGCCTCAACTGCAAGGATGGGATTACACTCCCGGAACCCTAAACCAAATTTCCGTCGGCGCCGATGCCGTCGTCTGGGGAGTAAATTCCGCCCAAGCTGCTTATCGGTTCTGGTAGTCGCAAGAGATTGTGTCCATCTTGGACCCGAAGCAGGGATAGCCCGGAGTACAAGCGAAAACTCTTTTGGGGGCTAACTTGGGAGGAACCCACCCGGAACCCGATTTTGGTATGAAGTGCGGTTGCTCGATGCCGCTTTCAGATTGCCCGCAATGGCGGTATCAACGCGCCATTGCGACCAATGCCAGCGGTGGAAATACGCCCGCCTCCCTGCCAAGGATTTGCTAACAGGTTCGGGAAGCGTTACCTCGTCACGTCGATCAATCATCTAAACCGGGATGTGAGCGCACCGATAATCGACGGAAAGCGAAGGCCATTTTCTCGCCGAACTTTGTGATGCGCTCTCTGCACCATACAATGCTTACTAGGCTTGGCGACTCAGGAAGGGACGCTTTCACAATGATGCGAATTGCAGGCCACAGCAGCATCGTGGTATCGCAGCGATACATCCACCCCACTCCGGAGGCGGTCGAGCGGGCATTCGAGCGGTTGCAACTCTCAGCTAAGCTGGTTGCCATTGAGGCGAACGATGGGCACCCGCTACAGTATCCGCTAAACTCGCCAGTGGCGAAGCCGTAAGTTGTTGAAGGGCCTATAGCTCAATGGTTAGAGCAGCGGACTCATAATCCGTTGGTTCCAGGTTCAAGTCCTGGTGGGCCCACCAAACGTGTTCGCGACGGCGGCCCACAGGTCGAATCCCACAGGCGGCGCCTACACATTTGTTCGCAGGAAGGCAGTCACTTCCACAAGGTTTGGCATGGAAGGCTGCGCTCCTGCGCGGGTGACGGAGATCGCTGCGACTGCGGCGGCGAAACGGGCGCTTTCGATGGTGGTTTTGCCCATGAGCAGGCCGGTTGCGAAGGCTCCGTTGAAGGTGTCTCCTGCTGCCGTCGTATCGACCGCTTTTACGGGATAGGAGGGGACGAGTTCTTCGACTCTATCGGACGCGATAAAGGCGCCGCGTGATCCCAGTTTGAGCACAACTCGCTGGATGCCGGCGTGTCTCAAGGCGTTCGCGCTTCGTTTGGGGTCGAGCTGCTCTACCGACGCGACGATATCTCGAATGAAGAACGCTGATTCCATCTCGTTCGGAGTGAACCAGGCTACTTGCTCAAGCAACTTGCGGGGCAGGCTCACCGCCGGAGCTGGGTCGAGCATCAGCGGAATTCCTTCTCGGGCGCATACTTCGGCGAGGTGGGAGACGGTTCCGATGGGGATCTCGAGCTGGGCGAGGACCATTCCTGCTTCGCGAATCGTTGGGAGGTTGGCATCGATGTCGGCCGGGCTGACGGATGCGTTCGCTCCGGGAATCACAACGATGCAGTTTTCTCCCGCGCTCGAGACAAGGATCAACGCGGTGCCGGAGCTTTCGTCAGTTGTCAGGACGCGTTCTGTGTCGACGCCCGCGGTCTTGAGGTGAGACCTGAGATATTCTCCGTAAGTGTCATTGCCGAGCCGTCCGATCATTTTGACCGGATAGCCCAGTCGTGCGACGGCCACGGCCTGGTTGGCTCCTTTGCCGCCGGGATGAATCTGAAAGCTGCTACCTGTGATGGTTTCTCCGCCCAGGGGAATATGATCCACCGTCGCCACCAAGTCGGCGTTGATGCTGCCTACAACAACAATCGGCTTTCTATTGGACACGCTTAACGCTCCCAAGCTTTATCACCTGTCCTACAGGATCGGCGCGAGGGCGACCGCCGTCAGGCCAATCAGAAAGAAGACAAACATGATGGCAAGAAACGTCTTCGCTCTTCTGGGAGCGTGGCTGAACTCTCGCCACACGAAGACGCCCCAACCGGCGGAGATCATGGTTGCGCCCTGCCCGATCGAGTATGAGACTGCCGGGCCAACGGTTTGGCTGCGCGAGGCGACGAAGTTGAGTACCGCGCCGGTGCACCAGATTGCGCCGCCGACGATACCCCAGAGATGCCAGCTTTGGTTGGCGCTCCAGTATCCTTGCATCCCGACCGGCTCTCGGCCGTCGAGGGGCCTGCGCATAAGCAGATAGTTGAACGGCACCGCGCAGACGGCGACTCCGAGCACAAAGAAAAATGCGGTCGAGTAGGGACCCTGGCCGCCTGCTGCGCCCATTGACTTGGCGACGAAGGGGTAGAAGCTGCCCATGAGCAATCCGGAGATGACGCTGATGATCACTCCACGCTTGCTCATTGCCTGCTTGTCGGTGTCTCTTAGGCGGTAGGCTGCGGCGTCGAAAAGGATGGCGGCGACCACGAAGGCGATTCCGCCGAAGAGGAGCAATTTGTTTCCGGCGGGCGCGATGAGATAGCTGCTCACCGCTCCGACTACGAGGGCGACGCCGATCCCCACAGGAAAAGCGACTGCGAGCCCGGCGATGTCGATGGCGGCTACGAGGAGAAGGTTCGCAACGTTGAAAATCAATCCGCCGAGTAGCGCATATCCGATGCTTGATGAGCTGGTCTGGCTAAGCGCGGCGAAGAACGGCTGACCGGTCTGACCGATGCTGCCGAGGGTGAGGCCCCAGACGAGCACGCCGACGATAAGTCCGATGACGTAGTCCCAGTAAAAGAGCTGGAAGCGATATCCGGGGCAAAGCTTGACGGTGTTGGCCCATGACCCCCAGCACAACATGCTGGTGATCATGAAGGTCAGCGTCACAGCATAGGTTGCAGGTTGATACATCGGTGAGTGGGACCTTTCTTGCGGCGAGGTATGCCCGACAATTATTGCTGGCAACTGGCGTTGTGCGCCATTGGCAATGCAAGAAAAGTGATGCTCGCGGGGGCAAAGGTGACGCTGCCCGACTTCGTGGCCGTTCCTTGCAGCTCCGGTAAAGCGTCGTCGGGATCCAGCTTGAGGTCGGCGTCATTCAATTGCACCTGCTTGTCCATCAGATCGTTGGCGGTGAGCGTGTAGCGCTCGCCAGCGATGGGAACTGTAAGCGAATACGGGGCAGCGCGGTCGGCATTGATGCCGAGCAAGACGACTCCGCCGGGGTGATTGCGCAGGCATTGCGCATAGAGATGGAGATTTGACGAGGGTGAAGCGCCGGGATCGAGGACCGTGGTCCCCATGAGCTTGTGCCACAGCAGCGCTGCCCAGTAATTGGGGCGCGGTTCGTAGGTCTTTTCATCGAGCAGCCCATAGTCGCTCGACGCAAGGGTGTTGTGCATGTGCGTCTGTACGCCAAGCTTGGCGAGCAGTCCCAGCTGATTCAAATAGCGGAAAGAATCGAGGAAGGTCGAGGCCCAGCGGTCACCTCCGCAGGCGGTTTCGGCGGTCTCGGTGAGCCACATCGGTTTGCCCGGTTCATACTTGTCGCGCAGCTTGGCATAGAACTCTTCGATGCCGACAGGTCGCGCTAACCACTCTACCGATAGGGCATTCTCTGGGGAATTGGCCATCGCCGAACCAGCAGGTGCGCAGCGGCTGGAGACGCCTCCGTAGGAGTGATACGAAAAGGCGTCGATGCCATGCCCGGTGGCCTGAAGGAGACTCTCGGTCGTGAGCAAGTGCATCGAGGCGGGAGCCAGGGACGAGCCTTCGCCTACGCCGCCAGGGCCAAGGATCAACATGCCGGGGGCGGACTGTTTCACAAAAGCGCGAAAGACCGCAAAATCGCGAGCGTAAGCAGCTGCGTCGTAGCCGTTCGGAGCACCGCCGATGGCGGCGAAGGTTGGCTCGTTCATGAACTCCGCCGCGGCGATTTTGCTACCGACCGATTGGGTGTATTGAACGATCTGCGATGCCTGGTCTGGGGTCCAGACTCCGGAGCTGTCACGAGTGCCCGCGCTTGTGGCAAAAGAGGTGACGATTTCGGCGTTGGTGGCATTTGAGAAATCGACGACTCCCTTCCACTGCTGACGAGTGAGTACTCCTTTGAATCCGGTGGGTGGTGTTGCCTGCTGCGGCCCGTCGGAGTTCTGAAAATAGGTGGAGTTGGCCCAGGTTCCGCTGACGCGCAGATAAGCCGGGCCCAGCGCCGTTGCCAGCTTGCGGAGACGAGCGTTGGAGAGGTCGATCGGCGGCCGGTATTCGTAGAGCGACGGATCCATCCCCGTGGGCTGGTTTCCACTGGGCTTCTCTGGCGCGGCGGTGCTGGCGTAGGGTTTCCAGAACCTTCCGCCGGTGACCTCGACCATCTCGATGTTGTAGGACTGAAAGCGTTCGTCGATCGTACCCACCCGGGGCATGGTCGCGGGCGCGATAGCCGGTGAATCGGCGGCAGCCGCCGCGACGTACAAGGGGGGGCCTGCTGAAGCAATCAAAACTGCGCCGACGCCAAATGCAGCGAACGTCTTTCTTGTCATATCGCTTTTCCTTTTCGAGCGCTGAACTCTATTCACTACCGAATCGGTCGCGGTGTGCCCATAGCCCGAGGCCTGGATTGCTTATGAAGAAGATTTCTTCGCCCCCGACCTGGTTGTAGCCGTCGGTGAGCTTCTGCGGATCGTAGCGGGCGAGCATCGAATTTAGATCGCCGTAGCGGTAGCCGACGCCTTCGACTTCGTCTTTGCTGAGATGGCCGGGACACCAGGTGATGTTGAAGCGGCCTTCGGAGGAGGCGTGGATCAAGTGCGCAGCGGCGCTCAGGTCGGCGGCAATATCGACATGGGTTTTGACTGCCTCGAGCGTGGCGGGCGTTCCTCGATAGCCGTATTTGCGGATAAGGCCGTCGATGGTTTTGTCTTCGCCAAATTCCTTCACGCCCGGCGCCAGGATGATCAGCTCCGCTCCGTCGGCGAGCGACATGCGGGTGCGATAGACGGCCTTGTTGCCAAGCCAGGTGCTGTGAAACTCCTCGGGATCGAGGTAGACCACCGCTTTTTGGATCGGCTGGTCGAGCATCTCGAAGTTCACTTTCAGGCTTAACGCCGCAGCGAGTTCGAAGCACTCGACGTCGTCGCCGATGAAAAGGCCGCGTACTGCGAGGCCGCCGTCAGTGCGACGCCCGACGACTGTCAGGACGTAAACGATTGGCAGATTGCGCAAGAAATGGTCGGAGGCGTAATTGAGCATGTTGCGCACCGGCGTGTGGGCGCGGCCCATGATCCGCTCCATGCCATAGACCGCGCCGAGGTAGTGGCTGCGGTTGATGCTTTCGCGGCCGCCCGTCCCGATCAGGATGTTCTTGTTGTAATTGGCCATGCCGATGACTTCGTGGGGCACGACCTGGCCGATGGAGAGAATCAGGTCGAAGCCACCCTGCGAGAGCAGCCGGTTGACCTGGGCGGGCCATGTGTAATTCAGCTTGCCTTCGGATTGCTCGTGAATGAACTCCGCCGGAACCTCGCCTAGCGTTTCGATGTCAGTGCGCCAGTTGTGCACGCGAAAGAGATTGGCTGGGATGTCGCCGTACATGTGTTGAAGCTGCGCGGGCTGCATGGCGGAATGCGTGCCGAGAGCGGGAAGCACCGCTTTTAGCCGGTCGTTGTAGTACTTCCAGGTGTAGCGAGTGAGGTCGCCGGCGCGGGAGTGGAAGCGCGTCATGTCCGGAGGAACGGCCAGGACGCGGTTTCGTTCGCCGAGCTTGGCCAGGCTCTCCGCGAACAGGTCGTTCAGCTGAGACGGCGAGAGATCGGTTTCCGGACTTCCGACGGCGCAATACAAACTCACTGGCAGGATCCCGTCTTATTTAGTAGCAAGATCGAATTATACCTGAATCGAGGGCAGCGCTTGCCGACTAAGGGGATATTCGACCTAACGGGAACCAATTGTAGAGGATCGAGCGCTATGGGCGCACACCGGTCGCCATCGGACTGCCGATCCATTGCAGAAGAAGGTTGGGCGCGCAACCGAGCAGCACGACCAGCGCGGCGATGATCCAGAGGACCAGTGAGCTTAACGGCGATGTGCGGATGGGCGTAGCGCCCTCAGGCGCGTCGGCCACATAGATTTGTTTTAGTGCTCGCAGATAGTAGTAGAGGGAGACAGCGCTCATGGCGATGGCCAGCAGCACCAACCAGAGCAGGCCGAAATGGTCTCCGGCGTTCAATGCTGCGCCAAAGATGTAGAACTTGGCGAAGAAGCCAGAGAGTGGTGGGATTCCGGCCAGCGATAGCACAGAGATCAACATGCAGAATGAGAGCCCAGGTGCACGGCGAGAGAGGCCGGCCAGACTCGCGATGCTGTCAACGCCGTCTGCGTCCAGTGCGCCTAGGACGCCAAAGGCACCGAGCGAAGCCAGGGCATACGTCAGAACGTAGTAGAGTAGCGCGTTCAGGCTCTGTGGCGTGTGGGCGACCAGGCCGAGCAGTATGTATCCGGCGTGACCGACGGCCGAGTAGGCGAGGAGACGGCGGAAGCTGGACTGTGCGATTGCGGCAAGATTTCCGACCACCATCGAGAGCGCCGAGAGGATGATCAAGACGGGGACCCATCCCGGGGCAGAGTTGTGCCAGCTTCCGGATCCGGCGGCGCTTGCAAGCCCAACTGTGACTACCTGGGCGAAGACAAAGAAGCTGGCAACCTTGGAACTTGAGGCGATGAATCCGGCGCTGGTTGATGGAGCACCTTGGTAGGCATCCGGCGCCCAGAAATGAAATGGGGCGGCAGCAACCTTGAAGCCGAAGCCGATCGCGACCATGACGATGGCGATCAGCGCTAGTGGATCCAGAGGCGCGCCGCTGACAGCCATAGCCACTTCACGGAGATCGAGCGAGTTCGAAAGTCCGTAGAGCAGGCTAATGCCAAAGAGCAGAAATCCAGCCGACATTCCGCCGAAGAGGAAATACTTCAATGCGGCTTCAGCGGATTCGCGGCGTTGCTTGTCGAATCCGGTGAGCAGGTAGAGGGACAGGCTGAGGAACTCGAGCGCCACGAAGATCAGCAGCAGATTTTGCGTGCTAACCAGGAACATCATGGCGACGGTCGCAAAGAGGATCAACCCCAGGTACTCACCGACGTGCTCGGTGAACCGGATCGAGTCGCAGAGCAACAGGGTAAGAATCGTCAGAGCGAGCAGCGATGTCTGGACTAGGGTCGTGAGTGGAGTTAGCACCAACATGCCGTCCGCAAGGCTGACAGACTGTGACGCATGAGCTAGAGGAATCGCCGCGACACAACCGATGCATCCGACGAGCACGCCGGCGTGGAGGCGAACGTTCACCGTCGTCCGCTTCAGCAGTACGATATCCAGAGTGAGTGTCAGCAACGCGGAGACCGCCACGACAATCTCGGGGAGCGTGAGTCGAAGCAATTCGACGTAGTTGACGCCGTTCATCGCCACGCTCCCGTGCGCAGACCCTCGAAGAGCGGCGAGTTCAGGCTAGGCAGGATCAAATCGGTCAGAATACGTGGATAGAGACCGGCGACGAGGGTGGTGGCCAGAAGCAGAAGCGCGCCGAGGCGTTCCGGCCAGGTGATGGGCGGCAGCGGGTGCTCCGCGGCCGGAGTGCGGCCATCGCCGAAGAAGGCTTTCGTCAAGGCGCGCCAGGCGAAGGCCACCCCGACCAGAATTCCGAAGCCTGCGACCGCGGTCATCCACGGCAAGGAGCGCCAGACGCCAATCAGCACCTGGAACTCAGCGATGAAGCCGCTGAATCCCGGCAGCCCGATCGAAGCCATGGCTGCGAGGGTGAAGATTACCGCGGCGAATGGGACCGCGCGGGCGAGGTGCATGGGGCCGAGTTCGTTTAGATCGCGGGTGTGGGTGCGATCGTAGACCATCCGCCCGACGACGGCGAAGAGCAGCCCGGCGATCACGCCGTGGGAGAACATCTGAAAGACCGCGCCATCAATGCCAATTTGATTCAGAGTCATCAGGCCGAGCAGGACGAATCCCATGTGGCTGACACTGGAATAGCCGATGACGAGCTTGAAGTCGCGCTGTACGAGTGCGACGCTGGCGCCGTAGACAATGCCGATCAGGGCGAGCAGGGCGAAGACGTCGCGCCACGAGCCGAGGCCGAGCAGATGAAATCCCCACGGATCGAGGCCTCGGGGAAAGAGCATCATCGCCACGCGAAGACAGCCGTAAGCGCCGAGTTTCATCACAACCCCGGCGAGTAGCATTGACGCGCCGGTTGGGGCGGCGGCATGGCCACCCGGCGCCCAGGTGTGGAAGGGCCACATGCCGGCCAGCACGGCGAAGCCTATGAAGACCAGCGGGAAGGCCCACATCTGAAAGTGCGAGGAGAAAGAGGCGTGCGCCAGCAACTCGAGGCTCATCGTTTGGCCGCCGCCGACCCATGCGGCGAGAATGCCAGCCAGCACCAGACCGCTCCCTGCGAAGGAATAGAGCGCCAGCTTCATCGCAGCATATTCGCGCAAGGCGCCAGGATGGCCGGGCCGGGCGGAGCGTGGAGACGATCCCCAAATCGCAATGAGGAAGTATTTCGGGATGATGGCGATTTCGTAGAAGACGAAGAGCAGCAGCAGATCGAAGCTGAGGAAGACGCCGTAAACGCCGCCGATCAACGCGAGGTAGAACGCGAAGAATTCTCCGGTGCGGTGATGGATATTCCAGGAAAAGAGGATGCCGGCTGTGGCCGCGATTCCAGTCAGCAGCACGAGAACGAGGCTGATCCCATCGGCGGCGAGGTGGTATTCGATGCCGAGCTGCGGAATCCACGGCAGGCGGACCACGGTCAGGACCCCTCCCGACCGATACTGCGCCACTGCCTCGATTGCAATTGCGAGTCCGGCTAGCGCCGTGAGCAGCGCGATGACTCTCGCTGCCTGTGGCCGTTTGTTGCCAACCAGCAGCGCGATCAGCGCGCCGAGAAATGACAGGTTGATGGTCCAGGCGAGCATCAGAACCCCACCTGCCCGGCCCACTGCATCACCGTCGCGTGGACCGGGCCGGCAATGAGTTGAGGATAGAGTCCAAGAAGAAACATCAAAGCGATCGCGGGGGCGAGAACCAGCAGTTCGCTGGAAGTCAGGTCGGGCATGGCGGCCCAGCGGTTATTGAGTGGGCCTGAAAAGACCTTCTGGATGACGGTCAGCAGAAAGATTGCCGTGATCAGCAATCCGAGGAGAGAAATTGATGCTGCCCAGGGGGCAAGCGGGAAGGCGCCTTTGAGGATGAGAAATTCACCGGGAAACCCGCTCAAGCCAGGAAGTCCGAGCGAGCAGAAGATGGCAAGCCCCATCAGTCCAGTAAAGACGGGCACCGCTTTGCGTAGACCGCCGAAATCGTTCAAGCCGCGAAGTCCCCCGCTGCGCCGCTCGAGCAATGCGATAAACCAGAACAAGGTTGCAGCGGTGAGGCCGTGGCTGAAGATCTGCAGCAGCACACCGGTGAGCGCTGCCGCTTTTTCCGTCGCAAAGCTGGCGTCGCTGCCGGTGATCTTCGCGGCCACGCAGACGCCGAGTACGCAGTAGCCGAGATGGTTGATCGAGGAATATGCAAAGATCCGTTTGAGGTCGCTCTGCGCCCAGGCCGCGAAGGCTGGCAACACGATGGAGGCGACGGCGAGCCAGAGCAGTGGCGTGCGTGCGCGCTGCATTTGTTCGGGAAAGATCGGCAGCAGGATGCGCAGAAAGCCGTAAATGCCCATCTTCGACATAGCCCCGGTGAGAAGCATCGTGGTTTCACTGGGAGCCTCCGCGTAGGTGGCAGGCAGCCAGGTGTGGAACGGGACAACAGGCGTCTTCACGGCGAAGCCGAGGAAGGCGGCCCAGAAGAGAATCATGCCACCGCTATGCATGTGTTGGGTTAGCAACGCTGAGAGCTGCCCGCTTCGAGCGAGGCCGGCGAGTTCGATGAAATCGAAGCTTCCCGTCGCGAGAAAGATTGCCAGGAAAGCGAGTAGGAGCGCGACGCTGCCGACCATGGTGTAAAGAAAAAACTGGGTCGAGGCGCGCGCGCTGTCGTTGCCGCCCCATAACCTCACCAGGAAGAAGGCCGGAACCAGGCTCAACTCCCAGAAGAGAAACCAGTGGACGAAATTCAGCGCGGTGAAGGTGCCGAAGAGACCTGCTTCTAGCAATAAGACGAGCGCGAAGTAGACCGGGCCCTGGCGGGGATTTGCCCATGAGGCGGCGAGAGACATCAGCACGACGATCGCCGAGAGCACCAGCATCAGCAGGCCTAGTCCGTCGATGCCGACGTGGTATGTCATTCCCAAGGAAGTCGCCCACGGGTGCGACTCCTGAAACTGCAGCCCTGACAGGTTTGAGTCGAATCGCTGCCATATAACCAGCGTCATGACAAGAGCTGCGGTCGCGACGCCGACCGCCAGAGCGCGGGCGAAACCAGGCAGCCGAGAGCCGAGCAGAAATACTGCCATTGCCCCGGCAAGCGGTAGAAACATAAGCACCGTGATCCAGGGAAATTCACCCGGGGCGACTCCGCTCATGCGGCGCTCCGCCAGAGCAGCAATGCCGCGAGCACGACTAAGGCCGCGGCGATCACGCGAAGGTAGTTCTGCACGCGACCATCCTGGAAGCGCGAGAAGAGATGTCCGCCTTCGCCAACGGCGCGGCAGCCCTCGTCGAAACCAGCGTTCACGGCGTGCTTATCGAGGGATGCGTCCACTATGCCAAGTCCGGTCACCAAGAACTGCACCGCTTGCACTGCACCGTTCCATATCCAGCGGTCCAGCCAGGCAGAAAAAACTGCGGAGCGGCGCGCGGCGGGGATGATCGTCCACTCGTAAAGTTCATCGACGTAAAACCGATTTTGAAGTGCGCGAAAAATTGGCCGGGCGATATGTTCGAGCGGGTCCGGATCAGTCGCGCGGGTGATTGGCTTGCGTCCGTAGAACCACCAGCCAAGCGCGAGTCCAGCGAGGACAATCAGCGACGACAACAGCATCAGAGGCAGCATGCCAGCTTCAGCGAAGCGGCCGAAGTCGACGGCCGGGTTCCACAAAGCTCCCACAGGCGCATTTGACGAGATGGCTGTGTTTGGCCCTTCCAGGAACGAGGTAAACCAAGGCCACGCAGGAGTGTTGATGAATCCGAGGACTACGGCAAAGACAGCCAGAATCGTCAGCGGGACGGTCATCGTGGACGGGCTCTCGTGCGGGTCGGGGATGATGCAGAATTCTTCGGGGGCGCGAGGCGATTCGACAGGCATCTGGTCACGCCGATTTCCGAAGAAGACATAGCAGACTTGCCGGGTCATGTAAAACGCGGTCAGCAGTGCGCCGAGGATTCCGATATAAAACGGCACCTGGGAGACGCTCCAGCTATGCGCGGCGTGCAGTATTGCGTCTTTGCTCCAAAAGCCGGAAAAGAGAAGCGGGAAGCCACACAGGGCGAGCATTCCCGCTGCGTATGTCGCGAAGGTGATGGGCATGAAGCGGCGCAGACCGCCCAAATAACGGATGTCCTGCTCTTCAGTGCAGCCGTGAATGACCGAGCCGGCGCCGAGAAAGAGGAGCGCCTTGAAGAAGGCGTGTGTGATGAGGTGAAAAATTCCCACCGCAACGCCGCCTGCTCCAAGGCCGAGCATCATGTAACCGAGCTGCGAGATCGTCGAATAGGCGAGGATGCGCTTGATGTCGTTCTGCGCGACGGCGACGGAAGCGGCGAAGATGGCGGTGATGGCTCCGGTCCACGCGACGACCTGGAGCGCGATCGAGACGCCGGCCGGAGAAAGCTCTATAAGGGGATAGACGCGCGCGACGAGATAGACGCCGGCAGCGACCATGGTGGCGGCGTGGATCAGCGCGCTGACCGGTGTTGGACCTTCCATCGCGTCAGGGAGCCAGACGTGCAGCGGTAGCTGCCCCGATTTTCCCACGGCTCCGCAGAAGATGAGCAGGGCGATGGCGGTGAAGACGGGCATGCCCGCGACGACGGTGGCGCCAAGCAGAGAGCTGAGCGCGCCATGTTCCAGACAGCCAGTGCCGTTGTCATAGAAGAGCAGTGTTCCGGTCTTGGAGTAGAGCCAAACCATGCCGAGCAGCAGGCCGAGGTCGCCGATGCGAGTGGTGATGAAGGCTTTTTTCGCGGCAGCCGCAGCCGCGGGACGGTAATACCAGAATCCGATGAGCAGATAGGAGGTGAGGCCGACGACCTCCCAGCACATGAAGAGGAGGAGCAGGCTGTTGGCGATGACCACGCCGAACATCGCCCCGGCAAATAGCGACAGGAAGCAGAAAAAGCGCGTGGAGTTCGCGTCGTGCGCCATGTAGCCGAGGCTGTAGATGAAAATCAGCAGCCCGACGAAGGCGATCATCACCAGCATGACCGCGGCGAGCGGATCGAGTGCCCAACCCAGGCTTATCCATTGGGAGCCGAATTGCATCCAGCGGAAGTTCACTACCTGCCGACTCGGGTTGGCGAGACTTTCGGCCAAGGCGCAGAGAGACAGCGCTAGTGAGATTCCCATGGAACCAATGGCCAGCCCGGCCGATAGCCTCCGCTGCCTCTGCTTCAGCAGCGCACTCATGGCTGCCGCGAGCGCGGGTAGTACGGGGATGAGCCAGAGTGAGTGCACAATGAACGCCATCGGCTAGCCCTTCATCTCCACAATCTCGCTTACGTCGGAGGTCTTGGCGTGGCGATAGATGGCCAGGATCAGGGCGAGTCCGACGGCAGCCTCGGCGGCCGCGACGGCGATCGAGAAGATTACAAAGAGAAATCCCGTCAGTGCTTCGGGATGGGCTTCCGGATGGGGACCGAAACGCCAGAATGCGATGAAGTTGAGGTTTGCGGCGTTGAGCATCAACTCCACGCCGGCGAGTACGAGGATGGCGCTGCGGCGGGTCAGCGCTCCCGCGAGGCCGACAGAGAAAAGCAGAGCGGAAACCAGAAGATAAGCGGTTAGAGCATTTCCCGTATTACTGTGAACCATCGGGCCTCCGTGAAGTTTGGCTTTTCTTGACGGAAAAGCCACGCCGCCACTTGTGCTTTGGTCTACATCTATACGGGAATTGCTCTAGCGGAGTCACTGGGGCGCCTGCCTCTCCTTCATCGCGAGAGTAACGGCGCCGATCAGCGCGGCGGTGAGCATGAGCCCGATGACTTCGAGGGGCAGAGCATAGTGGTGCATCAGGGCATTACCGATCTGCTGCATGGTGGTGGCCGGAGTCGAGACGGCAATCGTGGAGCGCCCGAGGCTGCTGTGCCTAACCGACCAGGCCAAGATCGCGAAGACTCCCAGAGCCAGCACAATTCCAACCGAGCCGTACGGCGAGATATGGGTTCGAGACTCGATGTCGGCGTCGGGGGAACTCGGCGTCAACAGGATTGCGAAGACGATCAGAATGGCGATGGCGCCCACATAGACGAGCAACTGCGCGAGTCCGGCGAACTGTGCATCGAGGCTTAAGTAAAGCGTCGCGAGCCCGGCAAAGGCGATGGTAAGAGCGAGAGCGCAGTGGACGAGCTTTCGCAGCGTCATCGCGGCGACGGCGCCACTCAGCGTCACTGCGGCGAGAATCGTGATGAGGACAGTCATCGGTTTGGTTCGGATACTTCCCTGGTGCAGATTGGCGCGAGCTTGACCCACCCGCGAATTCGCGACCCTTCGCTTCTCATCTTTTTCGTCCCTAGTATCGTATCCTCTCGCAAACTTCTCGCGTTGTGTCCTCGGTCACCGCTGCACAACAAACTTAATCGGCGTAGCGGTAGATCCTTCTGGCGATCCCTTTGTCGCCCGCCAACATGCGCGCGAGCAAGACGTAGGGGACGGCAACGACGATCGCGCAGACCAGCCAGCGTACGACACCGCCGGGTAAAAAGCGCCAGAGCCCGGCGGCGAGGATCACAACAACAGCCATCGGCAGCATCAGTTTCCAGGCGAGGTTCATCAACTGGTCCATTCGGAGGCGGGGAACCGTGCCGCGTACCCAGATAAATCCGCAGATGAACGCAACCAGCTTGGCAAAGAACCAAATCCAGGAAGGGATCCAGGTCAGGAACGAGAAGGGCGCCGACCAGCCTCCGAGGAAAAGCGTGATGCCGAGTCCGCTAACGGCAAACATCTCCAGATACTCGGCAAGGAAAAAGAGCGCGAACTTGAATCCCGAATACTCCGTAAAGTAGCCGCCGATGATCTCCGACTCGCCCTCAGGCAGATCGAATGGACTGCGGTTGACCTCCGCGGCTGCGGCAATCATGAAGAGGATGAAGCCGGCAAACCCCCACGGGGTCAGCACGTACCAGTGGGGCAGAGTCCAGGAATACCGGGCCTGTTTATCGACGATCAACGGCAGTGAGAGCGTGCCGGCGGTCATGACGACAGCGACGGAAGAGAGAATCAGCGGGACTTCATAGCTGATCATCTGTGCGATGGCGCGCATGGCCCCGAGCATGGAGTATTTGTTCCGGCTCGACCAGCCTGCCATGAATATGGCGAGCTCCGGAATCGCGCCGATGGCAAAGAAAAACAGCAGACCGGCGTCGAGGTCCACAGCGGCCATGTTGCGGCCCATGGGAAGCACTGAGTAAGCGAGAAACGATGCGCATACCAGGACCAGGGGCGCGGCGAAATGCACGAGCTTGTCTGCGGCCCGGGGTACGATGTCTTCCTTGGTCAGCGACTTCACCGCGTCCGCGATCGGCTGCAATACGCCAAAAGGGCCAACACGGTTCGGGCCATAGCGGTTCTGAATTCGGGCTAACCCTTTGCGTTCAAGAACGGTAGTGACGGCGAAGAGTGCGGGGAATATGACGATGATGGGGATGACAGTCACCAGCACCGAGACCGCGGGCTGCAATAGAGTTGGCGAATGGATGACAAGCCAGTGTTTGATGAGGACGAAGATTTGATCCACGGACTGCACAGTTGGAGACTGCGCCGCTACCACCAGCATCATTGCGGCGCCCCCGCTGCTGGGGTCTGCGCGGCTTTTGCGGCGGCCTTTGCCTGGGCCTCGGCCAATTCCTTCGCCCGGCGCTCGTCGGTTTCGACCGCCTCGGCGGGATGGATCGAGTGGTAGTACTCGTTGGACTTTGCCAGCGTCTCTTTCGGCCAGAGCAGGCCGCCGAAGCGGTCGGTGGTGCTTAGCTCAAACTCGTTATCCATGCGGATGGCGTCGAATGGGCAGACCTCGACGCAGATCTGGCAGCTCATGCACACCGACACATCAATATCGAAGACAGCCGGATAAAACTGCGGTTTGCCAACGAAGTCCGGTTTCTTGTCTTTGCTCTTTTCGATGTGAATGCAGCGCGGCGGGCACTCTTTCTCACAGATCTGGCAGGCAACGCACCGCAACCCAGCCTCGGCATCGATTCCGTCATAGAGAAGGATCGGGTACTGGCGGGTCGCCTCGGCGAGCTGCCTGCGTTCCTCCGGATACTGCACGGTGGTGAGCCGGTCTTTTTCGACGAAGCTGCCGAAGAAATTGCGTGCCGTCTCGGCCAGCCCTTGAATGATGCCTTCGCCTAGCATGCCTTTACCTGTCCACCTCGCCCATCACGATGTCGATACTGCCCAGGGTCACGACCACATCAGCGATGTTTCTGCCGAGGCACATGTCTTCCAGCACGGTGAGGTGGATGAAGCTCGGCGGCCGCACCCGGTACCGGTATGGGTTGGGCGTTCCATTGCTGATGAGATAGAAGCCCAGTTCCCCTTTGGGCGATTCAATGCGCCCATAAGCCTCGCCGGGCTTGGGACGCAGTCCGCGGAGTTTGGTCTTCGAATCCATGATCGGACCCGGCGGGATGCCGTCGATCGCCTGTTCGAGAATCTTCAGCGACTCGCGCATTTCGAGAACGCGCAGCATGTAGCGGTCGTAGACATCGCCGTGCTCTCCGAGCGGAACGCGGAAATTGAAGCGACCGTAAACACCGTAGTTGTCGACCTTGCGAATGTCGTAGTCTACTCCGGTGGCGCGAAGCGTCACGCCCGTGGCTCCCGCGTTGATGGCTAGTTCACGGGAGAGCACGCCGACGCCCTGGGTCCGCGCCATGAGAATCTCATTGCCGTCGAGCAGTTTTTCGAACTCGTCAAGGAAGCGCGGAAAAGCAGAGACGATCTGCCGCGCCGCTCTCAGCCATTCGCCGGAGCAGTCGACACGCACTCCGCCGAATCGCATGTAATTACACATCATGCGAGCGCCGGAGAGCGATTCGAAGAGATCGAGCACTTTCTCGCGCTCGCGGAAGGCGTACATCAGGGGCGTGCCGCTTGCGCCCATGTCCTGAACGAGGAAGCCGACGACGCCAGCGTGGTTTTGCAGCCGGGTCAGCTCTCCGACGATCACGCGAATATACTCGGCGCGCTCCGGCACGTGGATACCAGCCAGCTTCTCGACTGCCAGGGCATAGGCCCAATTGTTGGTCATCGAGCAGAGGTAATCGAGGCGGTCGGTATAGGGGATCGAGCCGAGATAGCTGCAATGTTCGGCGATCTTCTCGTGATTGCGGTGCAGGTAGCCTAGCACTGGCTTCAGGCGAACCACTCGCTCGCCGTCCAACTGAACATCCATGCGAAAGACGCCGTGCGTGGACGGGTGATGCGGGCCCATGGAAATATCCATGATGCCGCTTTGCGGCGGGGCCGGAGCGTTCACGACGTCCAGCTCGTCGATGGTGCTGGCGCTCATGGCTTTGCACCTGCCATCAACTCCACCTCATCGTCTGCCGGAGGAACGTAGTCTTTGCGCATGGGGTGGTCGGTGAACTCGTTCCACATGAGAATGCGCCTCAGGTCCGGATGCCCGTCGAAGATGATGCCATAGAGGTCGAAGGCTTCGCGTTCCTGAAACTCTGCGCTGCGCCAGATCGGAGTTAGCGAGGGAAGATGGACCTGGTTGACACGGTCTTTTGTGCGCAGTCGCAGAATTACTGGTCCGTGCCTCTTCTCCATCGAGAACAAATGGTAAACGGCCTCGAGATAACCGGGAACTTTGGTCTTCCGAGCTTCTTCGACTTCCTGCTCCACTCCGTCGACGAGCTTGTTGACCTTCACCTTCTCGGTTAGCTCAGAATCCAGCCAGTCGACGGCGGTCATGTTGGAACAGAAGTCGAGCCGGAGTTCGGGGTTGTCGCGCAGAAAGCGGGCGACTTGGAAGGCATGGTCGGTATCGAGCAACAGGGAATGCTGCGCGGAGGGGCTTGCGTTGTGTACGAGAGTCACCCCACAGCCCGGAACGGCCGCTTCAATCGCCACTTTGATCTCGTCAATCCCATCAGTCGTCATTGAATGCCGATCATTGAATCACTTTCAATGGATTGGTTTTCCCTGGACGGCTCATGGCGAAGACTTCGCGATTGCTTGGCGGCTCCAGGTCGTGGTCGCCATACTCGGGAATGTTGAATTCGCTGGGCTCGTCGTCTTTGAGGTGTCGTGGCCGTTGCTCGCCGGTGATGTGCTGCCCAGAGATTTTTTCCTGCAACGCCATGAACGCGTGGATCAGAGCCTCGGGGCGGGGCGGGCAGCCGGGGATATGTACGTCGACCGGGATATAACGGTCGATCCCCTTGAGTACGTTGTAGCCATCGCGGAATGGGCCGCCGGAGATGGCGCACGCACCCATCGCGATCACGTACTTTGGCTCAGGCATCTGGTTGTAAAGGCGCACGACCAACGGGGCCATCTTCTTGGTTACGGTGCCGGAGACGATGATGAGATCGGCTTGCCTCGGGGATGGCCGGAATACCTCTGCGCCGAAGCGCGCCAGGTCGTACCGAGCCATGGTGGTGGCGATCATCTCGATCGCGCAGCAGGCGAGCCCGAAGGTCAGCGGCCAGACTGAGTTCTTGCGGCCCCAGTTGTACAGCTCTTCAAAGGTGGTCGTGAAGACGCCGTGCTTGCTCAACTCACTCTTGATGGCCGTGAGGTCTGTCTGGCCTGCCTGGTTGTCTGACGAGTTGAAAGCTGGCCGATCCTGACTCATCGAGTCCTCAAATCCAAGGGGTTCTTTGCTAGGCCCATTTTAGGACGCCTTTTCCGCACGCCCATACCAGGCCTTCCAACAATAACAGCAGAAAAATCAGCATCGCCACGCATGCTCCCATCGAGAGTCCAGTGAAGGCGACCGCGAAGGGAAGAAGAAAAACCGTCTCCACGTCGAAGATGAGGAAGACGATGGCATATATGTAATAAGACGAATGAAACTGGATCCAGGCATCGCCCTTCGATTCAAGGCCGCACTCGTAGGTGGCTTCCTTGACCGGGCCGCCCTTGCGCGGGGAGACGAGCTGGGCCCAAGCCCAAGCGAGCGCGAGCGGGGTGATCCCGAACGCCAATCCGCAAGCCAGCAGTGTGGCGATCGTCGACCAGGGGTACAGCGGCATCTTCCTCACTCCTTGCTGCGCGACGAAACTAATAGTCTGCAAGTCGCGTTCTCAAACGCGGCACACAGTCTTAGGTTACGCGCAGAGTGCTGCATTCGTCGTGACCGAAGTCACACGTTGAACCACGGGACAGCGATCGCTCGAGTTCCGGAACCAAGTATGACTCATGCCACCGGGCGGACGCGAGTCGGTTATTCGATGGGATGCAGTGAGGGAGAGTTTTCGTTGATCGGACGCTCTCAGGGAGAACGACCATCCGGCGAGCCTAATGAGCATTTTCCAGAGCCAGCACGGCGTATCCGGTTGCTGCGTCGCTCATGAAACGCCCGATGTTACTCTCCGGGTCGCGGAGTTTGTTGGGTGAGGCAGAGCGCCACTCACCGTCTTTTTCCTGATGTTGGACCAGCCATGCGACGCCTCTCTTGAGAGTGGCGTCGCCACTTCCTCCGCTCGAGCGCTCCAAGGCCAGTACACAGAGAGCGGTCGCCAGGCCGTCGCTTTCGGAGGGCTCGACGGAATCATCCAGTCGCTTCCACTGGGTTAGGGATGCCAACTTCCATCCGCCATCGCTCTGCTGCAGGCTTTCAATCTGCTGAATAAGCGTTTTGCGTTCCTCGGCGCTGAGCAGATCGGGAACCTCTGAACTGGCCCACAAAACGTAGACCTGATTGATCAAGGGCTGTGCCGCATATTGGCGTCGCAGGTATTCGCGCAGGCGTTGCAGGTGCGGCTGAACCTCTGGCTCATCGGCATATCCACCGGGAGCCTTACCGACCTGAACCGCCAGCAGGGCTGCTCCCTGATACGCAGATTGATTTGACTCCCAGGGCGCGAGATGAAAGTCCTGCCACAGCCAGCCGCCGGCGCTGTCGCCGGAGCTGAGCTGCAAGGCCCAGGCTGCGTTGAAAGCGGTCCGGGTGATCGGACGCAGGCGCCCCTGGCGCGCATCATAGCTCGCCAAAACGACGGCGTTGAGCACGGCTTCCGTCGAGTGCGCCTGTGCGGTCTTGCCGGGACCGTTGTTTGCGTCGGAGTAAAACGGAACCATCTCAGACCACATGCTCACGCGCTTCTCGACGCTGTCGAACATCGTCTTTTCCGCAGGTGACATGCCGCTTTCGCTTAACTCGTGGCTGAGGGCCGGGCGGGCCATCGCATATGGAACCACGGTGTGGCAGGAGATGCAAAGAGTCCCATGATCTTTCTGGGCGCGCGGCCAGCTCTGCCACCAGACCTCGCGGCTATCGAGATAACTCGCCGCAGCCTGTCGATTCCAGCTGCCCGGTCCCGAAGGGGAGGAATCGCTCGCGCCATGGACCGGGATTGCAGACCACAAACCGACCCCGGCGGCGCACCCGGCGAGCAGCAATGCGCAAGTGATCCTGGTTCTCATCCCGACTCCGCGGTCTCCTTGGAAATCAAGCTGTCGCGATGCCTGATGTTAACTCAAATCAAATTGCGGGGAAGCAGAAATCCGACCTTGTACGCTGCCCGATCGCGTGCGGTGCAGTTATGGGAAGGGGCCGCGGAGACAAATCCATACGATTTTTGGGCGCAAAAAAGCCCGGCGTTTTGCCGGGCCCTTTTGCTTGCCTGTTTAGTGCCTGGGTGATTACTTCTTTTTCGCAGCCTTCTTGACTGCTTTCTTTGCAGGAGCCTTCTTGGCTACCGCCTTCTTTGCGGGTGCTTTCTTGGCTACCGCCTTCTTGGTTGCCGCCTTCTTTGCGGGAGCCTTCTT
This sequence comes from uncultured Acidobacteriaceae bacterium, assembly GCA_963826855.1. Taxonomy (GTDB): domain Bacteria; phylum Acidobacteriota; class Terriglobia; order Terriglobales; family Acidobacteriaceae; genus Acidisarcina. Next base: position 9,209 of record CAWGZE010000020.1, on the reverse strand, counting down.
TGCTGCCTTCTTAACGGCCAATGTACTACCTCGCTTCGTTGGGTTTTTGGTGAGGGCACTCTTCTTCTTCGAGGCTACGGATTTCTTTGCAGCCTTGCCACCGCCGAGGGTGCCTTTGCTGCTCTTCTTGGCGGCTGACTTCTTTGCGGCCTTCTTGGCCGGAACTTTCTTCGCAACGGCTTTCTTCGCAGGAGGCGCCTTTTTGGCCGGAGCCTTCTTTGCTGCCTTCTTCGCAGCCGCTTTCTTGGCTGGCTCATTTTTCGGCGCGGCCTTCTTTGCAGCCGCTTTCTTTGCAGGCGCCGGCGGAGGAACTACCACGACGACTGCCGCAACTTCTTCCTCGGCATCTTCGTCTTCGTGCCCGCCCAGCTCCTCGTCGTCCAGTGAAGTAAGGCTGATAATCACTTCCTCTTCTTCGTCTTCGCTGAAATCGTCTTCGGTTTCGGCGGCAAGATCGCTTGCACCGGAAACCGGCTCGCCATCGCTGTTCGCATAAAGCTTGTACTCATCCTGCATGTCTTCTGCCCTCCGGGGCGTCAAATAATGGGTCGCATATCTGAAGCTCTCTCCGCGCAATGCGGCGGAAATCGAAACACGCACCCGCGGCGGATTATAGCAACAGCATGATACGTGTCGCCAACGAACGCAAGCGAGAACTGCGTTATGGCGCAGAAGAATGATGCTTCTTCGCCGTTGTAGCGCCGGTTGTCTTCGGTTTCGCGGAGCTTGAGGACGCGGTCTTCGCCGTCGTGCCTTGCGAAGATTTTGTCGGGTGCGAGCCGGTCGTTGCGCGATGATGGCTTCGTGTGGAAGAGACACGCGCCGGTTCCGAAACATACAAGGTGTGGCCCGGCGTTAGGGTCGTACCTTTGACATGGTTCCAGCTCCGCAGCTCATCGACCGACACATTAAATCGGTCGGCGACCGTGACCAGCGTATCGCCCTTCTTTGCGGTGTAGCGGGTCGATCGTGTGATTGAGGTGCTGGGCGCCGCCGCCACGGGAACCACTAGCGCCTCGGTACCGGAGAGATCACTACCAGTATTGAGCTGGTTGACGAAGGCGAGTTCAGTAGGGCTCACGTGGTATTCGCGGGCGACGTCCTCGATCGTGTCGCCGGCTGCGATTTTGTGGAACCGCCAGGATCTGCGACGGTCGACTGGAATCTCTTCAATACGCCCGTCATAGAGCTGCTTTGTCCCCGGCGGCAAATGCAGAGCAAAAGTGTCGTCCGGGGGCGTGGCCATGCGCAGCAGGCTGGGATTCAGCGCCACGATCTCCTGCAGCGGCGCTTCGACGATATCGGATACGAGGCGGAGGTCCACGCTGTAGTTGGTGGTGACGGTGTCGTTCAGCAGCGGCGGGTCGGCGACGATGGTGTCGAGGCCGTACTGATGGGGGTTCTTCGCCATAATCGTGGCGGCCAGGATGATGGGAACGTAGTTCTTTGTCTCGGTAGGCAGCACGTCCCGCCGGTACAACTCCCAGAAATCGGCATAGCCTGTGCGCTGCACCGCGCGCTGGACGTTGCCCGCTCCCCAATCGTAGGCCGCCATGGCGAGATACCAGTCGCCGAGCTGGTTATAGAGAAACTTGATGTAGCGCGCGTAGGCGCGAGTCGACCCCTCTGGATCGTAACGCTGGTCGAACCAGGCGCTCCTCGGCGGGGCGAACGCGTCGCCTGGCATGAACTGCCACATGCCGCCGGCGCCGCTGCGCCCGTTGCGCGCCTGGGGCTGAAAGCCGGACTCGGCGACGGCCTGGTAGATCAGGTCCTGGGGCACGCCTTCCTGGGCGAGGATGCGCTGGATCATCTCCTTGTAGCGCCCGGCACGCGTGAGCGAGTGGACGATGGTCGCGTGGCCAACCTTGGTATTGGCGAAAAAGTTGATGTAGCTGGCCACGTAGTCGTTCAGCACCAGCGGAAGGTCGGACTGAGTGGTTTTCAGTTCGGCCTGGGCCTGGGCCTTGAGCGCTGCATCAACCGGAAAGGTGACGTCGTTGGCGACATCGACGGGCGTCGGCTCGGCGCGCGGTTCGAACCCGTTGCCCTGCTTGAGCGCTTCCATCTCCAGGGTATTAATGGCATCGACCAGGTGCTCGAACTCGGCCGAGAGCTGAGGGTCGTTCTTGAGGTCGAGGCCGCTCGAGAGCAATTGGTCGACGGCGTAATCGAAACTCGCTTTGGCCGCCTCGAGATGGCCTGCGTGGTAGTTGTTCACGCCGGCCTGGTACGCCTGCTCAGCGCTGTCGATGAGCTGCTGATTCTTCAGCTGGCGATTTCGTTCCTGCTGGGTAGGCTGTGTTGGAGCGGCGGCCTGGGCCGGCGTGGGCGCTGTGGCAGGTGCCTGGGCAACCGCCGGGCTGCCCCTCGACATTAGCGCAATGACGGCCGGCTGGCCGTTGAAAGATAAGGCGGCAGCTTGCTCGGGATCGCACCCGGTCGACAGAATTGTGGCCGCGACGCAGACGGCGCAAACGAGTCGAGAAACATCCATGCTTGCGTTTCGATTCTGCTTTCATTGTATGGCCTTGGCCATCGCCTCCCGATGCTAAGATTGGAGTTTAGGAAAGTTTTCGCGCGCTGGCCGCGGTCGGTCGTCGCACTTCGCTTGGATAGACCGCCGGCTAGGCTCTGTTCCAGCACAGATCCCCCGCGACGAAGGCCCCCGCTACTAGGAATCCACTCGATTCATGGACATTCAGCACATCCGCAATTTCGCCATCATCGCGCACATCGATCATGGCAAGAGCACATTGTCCGACCGCTTGCTGGAGCTCACCGGTTCGGTGACTTCGCGCGAGATGCAGGCCCAGGTGCTCGACGCGATGGACCTTGAGCGCGAGCGCGGCATCACCATCAAGGCGCACGCCGTGCGCATGGTCTACCAGGCAAAGAACGGCGAGGCCTATCAGCTCAACCTGATCGATACTCCCGGGCATGTTGATTTTTCCTACGAGGTTTCGCGCTCGCTGGCCTCCTGCGAAGGCGCGCTGCTGGTCGTCGATGCCTCGCAGGGCGTCGAGGCGCAAACACTGGCCAATGCTCACCTCGCGATCAACAACGGGCTGGACATGATCCCGGTGATCAACAAGATCGACCTGCCCAGTGCGGACATCGTCCGCACGCAGGAGATGATTGAGTCGACAGTAGGGCTGGACGCAACCGACGCCCTGCCGGTGAGCGCCAAGACCGGCCTGGGCGTCCCCGAGGTGCTGGAGGCGATCGTGGCGCGATTGCCGCCGCCTTCCGGTGATGCAACTGCCCCGCTGCAGGCGCTGATCTTCGATTCCTGGTTTGATCCCTATCGCGGGGTAGTTGTGCTCGTTCGGGTCATTAACGGGCGGCTGGCGACGGGAATGAAAATCCGCCTCATGTCGAACGGCAGGGTCTTCGGTGTCGACTCGATGGGAGTGCTGACTCCCAAGCCGGTTGCAATCGGCGAGCTGACAGCCGGCGAAGTTGGATTTTTCGTCGCCACGATCAAGAACGTCTCGGACACCAAGATCGGCGATACCGTCACCGAGGACGAGCGCCCCTGCGACGCACCCCTCGCCGGGTTTGAAGAACTCAAGCCGATGGTCTTCGCCGGCATCTACACCGTCGATTCCCACGAACACACCCTGCTGCGCGATGCGCTGGAAAAGCTCCGGCTCAACGACTCCTCGTTCTTCTTTGAGCCGGAGAGCTCAGCCGCCCTGGGCTTCGGTTTTCGCTGCGGCTTTCTCGGTTTGTTGCACATGGAGATCATCCAGGAGCGACTGGAGCGCGAATACGACCTTGACCTGATTACTACCGCTCCCGGCGTCCGCTATAACATCACGCTGACCGATGGTTCGGTCGTCGAGGTCGACAATCCCTCGCGCTGGCCGGACACTACTGAGATCGAGAAGATCGAGGAGCCAATCATTAACGCCACGATTCTGACCAACGAGGAGTATGTCGGCGGCATCTTGAAGCTGGTCGAGGACAAGCGCGGACGGCAAAAGAACTTCGAGTACGTTACCCCCACTCGCGTCATGCTGACCTACGAATTGCCGCTTAATGAGATCGTCCTCGACTTCTACGACCGGCTTAAGAGCGTCTCGCGTGGTTACGCCTCGCTCGACTACCAGCTGGCGGGGACCTGGGTCTCGCCGATGGTGAAGATGGATATCCTGGTTGGCGGGGAGCCGGTGGACGCGTTGTCGATCATCGTCCATAAGGATTTCGCGTATGATCGCGGCCGTGCGCTAGTTTCGAAAATGCGGGAATTGATTCCCCGGCAGATGTTCGAAGTGGCGATCCAGGCCGCCATCGGATCAAAGATTGTGGCCCGCGAGACGGTGACTGCAATCCGCAAGAACGTGCTGGCGAAGTGCTACGGCGGCGACATTTCTCGAAAACGGAAGCTGCTCGAGAAACAAAAGGAAGGCAAGAAGCGGATGAAGCGCATCGGCAAGGTCGATATTCCGCAGGAGGCGTTCCTGGCCGTGCTGAAGATAGGCGAAGACAGCTCGCGGTAACGCACGTTTGAACGGTCTGACGATCCGTTTGTCACGGGTGCTTAATCAACATTGTGGAAAGCGTTCAACTTATCTCGTTCCTGGCACAGAAGTTATATGCGCTCGCAGCATCCTTTTCGGTTCGATTGCAACGCAGAATCAATAAGTTACGCCGCACTGACGGGGAATTATTCGTAGAGCCAATCCAGCTTTCCGGTCGGTCTCCACGCTGGCTTTCGGTCTTTCCACATTTTTTTCCACAGCCCGCCGTAAGAGACCACAGACTCGCGAACGACGAAGACCCCTCCTGAGAGGGTGTTACTAAACTCTTGAACGGGAGTGATTGATTTGAGACGATGCCCTCTGCGGGAGCGGGGGCATTGTTGTTTATGGGTTATATCCGGGGCGCAGGTCGTGAGCGGGGGGACGTTGTTTCCTGTGGTGTTGGACGATCTAGTCCCGTCGGATCATGTGTGCCGTGTGATCGATGCGTTTGCGGACGGTCTAAAGATGTCCGCGTTGGGCTTCGAGCGCAGGGCGGCGGAGACGGGCCGGCCTGGCTACGATCCTCGCGATCTGTTGAAGCTGTATCTGTTCGGGTATCAGCACACGATCCGTTCCTCGCGGCGACTGGAGGCCGAGTGCGGTCGCAACGTGGAACTGATGTGGCTGTTGGGACGACTGTATCCGGACCATAAGTCGATCGCCGAATTCCGGCGGATCCACCGCGAGGCGGTGACGGCGGCAGGAGCGGAACTGGTCCAGTCCGCGCGAGGCTGCGGGTTGATCGGCGGGAGTGGATTGCCATCGACGGCACCAAGTTCCGCGCGGTGGCCAGCAACAGCAGTGTGCGCGAGCGCCGGGGCGCTGGAGCAGCATATGAACAGCTGCGAGAAGGCCGACGAAGAGCAGCAGGCGGCCATCGATCCATCGGCGGTGCGGGCGGCGTTGGAGAAGCTAAAGCGGCATCCCGAGCCAGAAGCCGATCTGATGAAGAGGGGCGGCACGGTCGCACCGCCGTATAACCTGCAGACAGCGGTGGATGCGGTGCACGCTCTTCGTGGCCCATGCCGTCGTGCTGGAGGCCGGCGACAACCGTCAGTTGGAGCCGATGGCCGAGGCTGCAGGGCAGGCGCTCGAACTCGAGCGGCTGAACATCGTCGCCGACACCGGCTACCCCAACGGCGAGCAGGCCGAACGCTGTGAACAGGCGGGATTGATCCCACATGTGCCTGCGCAGCGCTCCGGCAACACGGCGGCCTGCTGGATCGTAGTGCCTTCCACTATGACACTGGCAACGACTGTTTCGTCTGTCCAGAGGGCAAGACGCTGAAGCGCATGCAACTCTCGCGCAAGGACTGCGCCGTCTATTATGGAGCTCAGCTCGCAGACTGCTCCGTTTGCCCGCGCAAGCCGCAGTGCACGCAGGGCGCACGCCGCACGCCGCATGATCACGCGCCACCTCCACGATGGCGCGCTGAAGCATGACCGGGTGACACCGGTCTTGATGCGCCTACGAAGATCCACGGTGGAGCATCCCTTCGGCACCCTCAAGTACCGCATCTTCGGCCATCCCCGCCTCCTGCTGCGAGGACTCAGCGGCGCACGAACCGAAATCGCTCTCGGCACCCAAGCGCTCAACTGATACCGGCCCGGCCCACCCAAAAACAGAAGGCGCTCCCGAGCGGGAGCGCCTTACTTGTTCTGAAGGTCGAGTTCCGTAAACAGCCTCCGGAGCCGGACCCTTGCTGTTTCTGAGGCCTTATTTCTCGAGAGCCTTTGCCTGGTCAAGATGCTTTTGAAGGGTGGGCAAAGCTGCCTCCGCATACGACTTCAGGGCCGGATTTTGCGCGTCTGCCGCTTCTTTCTTATAAATCTCGATCGCCTTGGTGTGTCCGACGACCATCTCGTGGATGTAACGATGATCAAAGGCCGCGCCCTTGAGTTTGTGGAAGGGGGCGATCGTCGTCTTGATGTTCTCGGCGTCGATCGAGTCCGGCACAGTGAGATTGGCTTGCTGCGCGGCGACATGCAGTTGGGCGAAGTCATTGGTGTGATCGGTGACGAGCATTTGGCCGTAGTCTTTGACTGGCTGCGAAGCGGCCACGTCCTGGGCCAATTGTCCGAGGTCGGCCTCAACCATGTCGGTTTGCGCGGCGAAATCGACAAATTGCTGGTCGGTCATGGCCGGTGCTGTGGCGGCCTTTTTTTGCGCCACGACCGGAATTGCGGCCAAGGCGACGCAGCAGAACGCTGAAAGTATACGTTTCATTCAATTTCCTCCCAGTTCGAACTTTCATCTGCGAGAGTTGGATGCCGACTGGGCCAATAGAGAATATGCGGACCGAAACTTTTCGCGGCATGGCAATCTCAGGCCATACGGTTGGATCGCGAGAACGCGCAGCCTATAATCAGATATGGCGACGGCTAAGACAGCTTCACTTGAGATCTCGGAATCAGACCGGGACATGCTTGCCGCGAAGTTCGGCGAGCTGATTGAGACTGTCCGCAAGAACCGACCCTCCGACGACACAGAAATCATTCGCAAGGCCTGGGATTATTGCCTGGAGCATCACAATGCGCAGCTTCGCGCCTCGGGCGAGCCCTATGTGCTGCATCCGCTCGAAGTTGCGCAGGTGCTGGCGGAGATGAAGCTCGACTCGACGGCCATTGCCGCCGGGTTGCTGCATGACGCTGTCGAAGATACCCCCGTTACAACTGAAGACATCTCGGCGCGATTCGGCGAGCAGGTTGCGCACATTGTCGAGGGCGTCACCAAGATCGACAAGATCCAGTTTGCGAACCGCGAAGACCGCCAGGCGGAGAATGTTCGCAAGATGCTGCTGGCGATGGTGAGCGACGTTCGCGTGGTGATCATCAAGCTGGCCGACCGGCTGCACAATATGCGGACGCTTGAGCACCTGAAGCCAGAGCGGCAACAGGCGATCGCGAGAGAGACTCTGGATATTTACGCGCCGCTTGCGCACCGGCTGGGCATGGGCAAAGTGCGTGGCGAGCTTGAAGACCTGGCCTTCCGCTACGTTGATCCTTTTGCTTACGAACAGGTGCAGACCGCGGTGGATTCGCGGCGCAGCGAGGGCGAGGAGTTTCTTGCCAATGTCGAAGCGACGCTCACCGACCGGCTCAATGAAGAAGGCATCAAGGCCCGGGTGGAATGGCGCATCAAGCGGCTTTACAGCGTGAACCAGAAGCTGCAAGAGTCTGACACGCAGATCGATCAGGTTTACGATCTGCTGGCGATTCGCGTGATTACTACCAGCGTTGCGGATTGCTATGCCGTCTTCGGGATCATTCATGGGCTGTGGCGACCGGTGCCGGGGCGCATCAAGGACTTCATCGCGATGCCGCGGCCGAATTTGTATCAGTCACTGCACACTACTGTGATTGGCGAACGCGGCCACCAGTTTGAGGTGCAAATCCGCACCGAGGAGATGCACCGCATCGCCGAAGAGGGCATCGCGGCGCACTGGAAATACAAGGCCGGCGGATCGCCTATCAGCGCGCGCGATGAGCAGCGGCTGGCGTGGGTGAGGCAATTGGTCGAGTGGCAGCGGGAGATGACCGATCCCAACGAATTTCTCTCGACGCTAAAGATCGATCTCTATCCCGAAGAGGTCTACACCTTCACGCCGAAGGGCAAGGTCGTCGTACTGCCGAAGGACGCAAGCCCGATTGATTTCGCTTATTCGATTCATACCGAGGTCGGCAATACCTGCGTGAGCGCGAAGGTGAATGGACGCATTGCTCCGCTGCGGTCAAAGCTCCGCAACGGAGACATCGTTGAGGTAATCACGCAGAATGGCCACACACCGAGCCGCGACTGGCTGACCTTTGTTAAAAGTTCGCGCGCGCGCAACAAGATCAAGCACTGGCTCAACGAGCACCAACGCGAACGCGCGATCGAGATCGGCCGCAAGCTGCTGGAGCGCGAGGCTCGCAAGTACAAGGTGTCGCTCAGCAAGTTTCAGGACTCCGACTATGCGCGCGTTGCCGGCGAATACGGAGTTGCCACGCCGAACGATCTGCTGGCGACGATTGGCTTTGGCAAGTATTCCGCGCGGCAGGTCCTGAACAAGCTCTCGCCAGGGGTGATTACCGCGCCTGCGGCGGGCGAGTTGGAATCCGGCGTGGAGGCCAAGCCGACGGTTTCGGATGCAGTGACGCGGGTCCATCTTGCGACCGGATCGGACTCGCTCCAGGTGGAGGGCCAGAACGATCTGCTCATCTATCGCGCGCGATGTTGCAACCCGATTCGCGGCGAAGAGATTATTGGCTATGTCACCCGCGGCAAAGGCGTCGCGGTGCATGCGCGCAACTGTCCCAATGTGCAGAACCTGCTCTATGAGTCGGATCGCCGTATCACGGTCGAGTGGTCGCAGATGCCTCGTCCCCAGGCTTCCAATGGCGGAGGGCAGACGGCGCGGCCGATCACTTATCCAGTTAAGCTGACGATCTTGTGCGACGACCGCCCCGGTATTTTGAAAGAACTCACTGCGATTATCAGCGACGATGGCACGAATATCCGCGGCGTCGATTCGAAGTCGGATGACGAAGGTGGTGCGGTGGTTGAATTCATTGTCGAAGCGGAAGATGTTCGGCACCTGACGAAGCTGGTAACGAATATGCGACGCGTCCCGGGAGTGAGGGACGTGCAGCGGGCTCAGAAGCTTTAGCGCCTCGCCAGCCGCTAGAATTCAGAGATGA
>CAWGZE010000019.1:0-63805 GCA_963826855.1 uncultured Acidobacteriaceae bacterium | reverse complement strand
AGGGTCTCGGAGTCCTGAAAGCCGCCAACATCGGTAAGCACGCGGGCGAGATCGATGCAGAGACCACTCCGCTGCGCGACCCCGAACACTATATGTACGATTTCGATCTAACCGAGGTGACCGAGGTCTGGCGCCGCGGCAGCGTCATCGCCTCCTGGCTGCTGGATCTGACAGCAGCTGCTTTGGCCGAGGACCCCGCACTCAAGAAGTTCGGCGGCCGCGTCTCGGACTCAGGCGAAGGCCGTTGGACGATTAAAGCAGGCATCGACGAAGGTGTCCCGACCCATGTGCTGACCGCGTCCCTCTACGAGCGGTTCAGCTCCCGCGGCGAAGCCGATTACTCCAACAAGCTGCTCTCGGCAATGCGCTATGCCTTTGGCGGCCACTTGGAGAAACCTGAGAAGTAGGACGCGTTATGGACTTCATTATGCGCACAGTCTACGACCGCAGCCTTGGCTGGGGTCGTAGATTGTTGGATTTGAGAACTTGATTCCGCCGCTAAGAAGCAACCAACTTCCGGGGCTTGCTGTGTTGCGCCTGATGGGAGGCGGGACGGCCCATGCTGACGTAGGTGATACCTTTATCGAGCATCTCCTGTGGTTTATAGAGATTGCGCCCGTCAATCACAATGGGAAACCGCACAGTCTGCTTCAGGCGGGTTAAATCTATCCGCGCAAACTCCTTCCAATCTGTCAGAATCAGCACCGCGTCGGCGTGCCTGGCGGCCTCATAAAGACTATCCGCATAGTGCATCACCGCAGAAGGCGGCAGAACCTCGATGGCACGCTCATTAGCGGCGGGATCGTAGGCGGTCACAATCGCGCCGGCCGCAAGCAGCTTGCGGATCATCTCGATCGCCGGCGACTCTCGGATGTCATCCGTGCCGCCTTTGAAGGCCAGACCAAGCGCCGCAAGCCGTTTGCCGCGAAGTGTCCACAGCGCCGCACGTACCTTATTGAAGAAAATCTCTTTCTGGGTATCGTTAATGCGGCGGACCTCTTGGAGTAGTTGGAAATCTACGCCTTGTTGTTGAGCAACCCAGTGAAAGGCGGCGACGTCCTTGGGGAAACATGACCCGCCATAGCCGATGCCGGCACGCAGAAACTTTGGCCCGATACGGCTGTCCATTCCTATTCCGGCGGCGATGTCCTCGATATCGGCGTCGACGCTCTCGGCCAGGTTTGCAACCGCATTGATGAAGGAGATTTTGAGCGCTAGAAAGGAATTCGAGGCGTGCTTGATGATCTCCGCGCTCTGCGCCGACGTGACCAGCAGCTTCGCTGGAGAGGCCGCGCTGCACATCCCTGGCAGGGCTCCGGGTTGCTCATAATAGGCGCCTCCGGTCAGCGGGAGGTAAATGCGGCGCAGGACATCCGCTGCGCGCTCGGAGTTGGCGCCCACCACAATGCGGTCGGGATGGAGAAAGTCCGCGATCGCGGTGCCTTCGCGCAGAAACTCGGGGTTCGAGACCACATCGAAGTCCCGTTCGTCGACGCCGTAACGTTGCAGCACGCGGCGTATCCACTCGTTCGTGTAGACCGGCACGGTACTCTTCTCGACTATCACCTTGTAGCCATTGATCGAGCGGGCTATCTCGGCGACCACGGCCTCGACATAGGAGAGATCAGCCGCGCCGGCGTCGCCTTGAGGGGTTCCGACCGCGATGAAGATGGCCTCGCTCGCTTCCACCGCCGCTCCCAGGTCCGAGGTGAAGTCCACGCCTCGGTTGAGGTGTTTGGCCAGCAGCCCCGCGAGGTGGTGCTCGTAGATCGGGACGCCGCCCTGGCGGAGCGTGGCCACCTTGGCTTCGTCGTTATCGACACAAGTTACGCGATGGCCTATTTCGGCAAAACACACCGCGGCCACGAGGCCGACATATCCGGACCCAATCACGCAAATGGAAACCGAATCTGACACTAACGGCTTACTCGTGGCGCGGTCGGCGGACATAAGAATGACTCGGTTTCCTCAGTGTGGAAGGATGAATCTGTCAGGTAACGGTTCAGCATTTGATGCGCGATACCGTGCAAGTGCAAGGAGGATCTCCACGCGCTTCTTGATCTTACCGTAGATACTTCTTGGCCTGCTCTGATTGCTCCCGTGGCGTCTGTAGAGCAGCAAGGGCAGAGTAAGATGGATTACTCGTCCGCGAAGAAGGGCATTCCGCAACCCGATCCACTCGTCATGCACGAAGCTGCAATCCTTCGGAAAGGGCAGAATATGTGGCAGCAGGGTGCGCCGAATTGCCATGGTGGACCCTTGGAATCGGTTTGCTAAGAGGTTGAGAAAGAACCCAGAAGCAAACGGAGGACGGTTGGAGTACGTTTCATCCTCTGTGGTGTCGCCGTTTTCGTCGATCAGGGAGAATCCGGTTGTGACGATAGAAACACTCTGATCACTGGCGAATGCCGCCAGTACTCTTTCCACCTTGTCTGCAGCCCAGATATCGTCCTGGTCGGCGAAGAATATGATGTCTCCGTTCGCAAAGCGTACGGCGTCATCGAAACTGACCATCACTCCTTCATTTGTCTTATGTTGTTTGACCCGGATGCGGGGGTCGTTGAATGCGGCAATCCGATCGAGGCTCGCGTCCGTCGAGCCATCATCGACGATTACCACCTCATCGTCCGGCCCGAGCTGCGGCAGAATGGAACGCATCTGCTCCGGGAAGAAATGCTCGCCGTTGTATATGGCCATACAAACCGAGATGCGTGGGCGGACTGGTGCGGCCTGCGGCACCGGCTCGTGCTGGCCTTCGATCACGGTATTCACTGTTTCAGTGTAGCAAGAGGCTGATGCCTAGCCGGGAATTCCCCTACCCCCGTCTCTGTACGAAAGCGCCTTGTTTTCTTCACTTTAGCGAAGGTTTGCTCCGCTAAATATGTCATTCTGTGTGACTTGCTCACAGATACCGGCAAACAAAGCACTTACGGGACGCGAAAACCATTCTGGCGCCCTTCTTTCGGTGCTGGAGTTTAATCCTCTTTTATTTTTAATCCTTATCTCTATTCTACCGAACGGGACCCCTTCACCACGCCAACGTGTTGTAGGCTGGTATCCCGTTTTTTTTCATGGTGATGAGAGACTGCGTGTACTCTTTTGACACTTGACGAGCTTTTGGAAGGTCGCTGTACTTAGCTGCTTAGTTTAGTAGCCGTGAAGACTCCAACACCCGACATCCTCATCGTAAGTAAAGCGCAAGTGTCCGTAGGTCTGCGGCGCATCGGCCGTAAGTCGTCGCTTGATGAAGGACTCTGGATCAGGTGACGGGCAACCATGTTTCAATTGCTTGCGTCTTTACTCACCTAGCGAGGCTAAAAGAAGCCCCCCGGCTCGTCGCTTCGCGATCAGAAGTCACCTTCGGGACGCCTCCCGGCGTCCCGATTTTTGTTGTCAGGTTGAGGCGCTCAAATGCAGGGCAGAATTATGTGCTCCGAGGCAGAAGATGCGCCGCGGACGTCCGCCACAACGCTAATTCATAACCCTGATCAGCCGGCGAAAGCCAATGTGTAAGTTTGCCGATTCCCAGGGAGGGCCGTCTCATGGCCTTGCGACGTGGGACCAAGCGGGGTGAAGCAACCATCCTGCGGTTGCTCGCGTCTCTGTTTACACGGCGGAGCTCGATAAGCCCCTCGGCAATCGCTTCGCTAACCAAGGCAGATTGGGACGCCCCGCCCGGGCGTCCCGTTTCTTGTTGTCACGCCGAGGCGGTCGGCTTGAGACGGCGAGTTCGCGTCAAACTGGTAACAGCGAGAGTCAAGGCGTTATCTACCAAGGATACAGTCGCGACTAGAATCAAACCTATTGCACAACCTACATTTTTCACCCGGTAAATGTTACCCCTGAACGGACCCGTTGGGCTAAACAAAAAAGGTAATCCGGATAACATATTAAGTACCTGGATAAGTAACCAGAGGAAGCTTTCCAAAGGGTGTCGGTTTGATGGCTCCTAGGCTCATCACTTCGCTACAAGAAAGCCACTTTCGGGACGGCTCTGGGCCTCCCGGTTCTTGTTGTCAAACCGAGGCGTTCGGCGCGGGGACGGCGGGTCCGAGACTGAATCAACCTGGACTACCGGGAGAGTCAACGCGTGATCTGCCAGGGATACAGGCACAACCAGAATCAACCCACTCGCTAGTGGTCAGACGTATTCCGCAGCCCGGATGGACCAATTCGGAAAGTCGTCTCCACCATCATTCGCCGGTCGGGCTGAATCCGTTGGTTTTCGCCTTCACCGTCCGATGACGAGGTTGCCACCCCTCTGTTGAGAAGGCCACTTCAACATCGTTGCCACGGCGGATTTGAGTTTGAGGGCATCAAGTGATCCGGGACCCTATTCTTCCGCAAGGGTGATAAAGAGTGGATCAGTCCAAAACTCACCACTTCCGAAAAAGTCTTGACAACCGTCTTGAATTAGTGCAAACTCGCGGCGGTTAAAAAGAACCTGACTGAAAAGCGGCCTAAGTCAAACTGTTATCTTGTAATTATCCCCCAACTTAGCTATAAGACTTGGTAGCAATCTGACGACAAGTCGGCACTCGAAAGCTGCTTCCAATAACGATCACATGGCACTTGGCCTTTTCGAGTTTCAGCCAAGCCCTTGAGCCAGGGAATGAGGATGATATGCATACATCTATAGTTACGATGGCGCGGCAAGGGAAGCAACTCTTGCTCGGTAAACTTGCCCTAGGCGTGCTTGCATTTGTCGTGATGGCCGGACTGCCCTCTCGAGGACTGACCCAAACCGTGACCTTGACACCCGGCGTGGCGAGCCCGCAGAAGCTGGGCACTCAGGTGTTTTGGACGGCGACGGTGCATAACGCACCGACGGGGCACACTTACGGCTATCAATTCAGCGTGACTTTCGACGGCCACGCTCAGATCGTGCGCGACTTCAGCACCACCAATACCTTCCCCTGGGTGCCGCACACCGTTGAAGGCGTGTACCAGGTCAGCGTGATTGTGCGTGACACCACCACGATGCCGTACGTTCTCTTCGCGCCAGTGGCTGTAACCTTCGATTTAACGCCCTGGGTGACCACTCCGCTGGCCACGGGCGTTGTCAATCCCACTGCCCACCCTCTGGTCGCACTGTTCAGCGGGCCGCCCTGTGCGTCGGGCCATCAACTGCTTGTCCGCTTTCACCCAACGAGCTCATCGGTTTCGATGACCACCAGCCTGGTGCCGTGCTCGCCACAAAGCGCCAACTTCTATGTCGCGGGCATGTACCCGTCGACCCAATACCTCATGCACTGGGAGGAGTACGCTGGGACCACCCTGGTGAACACGGGCGCCGATCTGCCGTTCACCACCGGCGCTTTGCCGTCCAACTTCTCCACTCCCCAGTTTCAGGTCAATGTCCCACCCACTGTAGACGACGCAGCCTATCCGGTGGTCTTGTTTCAGCTCCTCACGGCTCCATTCACGGCAACCGCGACCGACCTCGCCGGGAATGTGATCTGGTATGCCCCCATCGGCTCCACCTTCATGTCTCGGATAGAGCCCGGCGGCTATTACTATACATACCCAACAGGGAAACTCGAGGAATACGATCTGGCTGGAAACGAGGTCCTGCAAACCAACCTCGAGATAATGAACGAGCAACTGGTAGCCAAGGGCTATCCGACGATCACTGGATTCAACAACCATGAAGCCAGAAACCTGCCGAACGGCAACATCGTCCTGCTCGGCTATAGGGACGTTGTCTCGACCAGCGCGCAGGGAGGCACTCCTACCAACCCAGTCGATATTATCGGCGACATGGTGTTGGTCGTGGACCACAATCTGCAGCTCCAGTGGGCGTGGGACTCCTTCGCGCACGAGGACATCAATCGCACCGCGCCCCTGAATGAGAAATGTACACAGGGACAAGGAGGATGTGCCCCCACTTTCAATCCAAGCTTCACGATCGCCAATGACTGGCTGCACACCAACGCAGCGCAGGGAACGGCGGACGGCAACATTATGATCTCCCAACGCGACCAGGACATGGTCCTCAAGATCAATTACGCCAACGGCACAGGCGACGGCAGCGTGATCTGGAGAATGGGCGCGGGTCTCGACTTCACTATTGTCAATCCGCCCAGCCAGAGCTGCGGCACCCCCAACGTTTTCCCCTGGTTCACCCATCAGCACGACGCGGCCTTCCAGTATGAGGAGGACGCCAGCGGCAGCGGTTTCAAGGTCATGACGATCTTCGACGACGGAAACACCCGGGTAGCGGAGTGTCCCGCGCCTCAAGACAGCCGCGGCATGGTCCTCTCGATCGATGAGGCGGCGCGCCAGGTCTACATCGAGACCGCAGCCGACTTGGGCGCGTACTCTTTTGCTCTTGGAAGCGGGCAGCTGCTGACCCCAGGAGACGGCAATATATACGCCAGCTACGACAACGGTATCCTGAGCAACGGGACAGCGCAGTCGACCGAGGTAAACCTCGCGGGCCAGATCGTCTACCAGTTGCAGGTGAACTCTACTTCTTACCGGGCCTATCGCATGCAGAACCTCGACACCCCCACCGAGTTCGAAACCACCGCCGGCGCGGCTGGCGGCCTGGCGACGAACCAGCCGTTCGACTTTAGCACGGGATTTGCCCAGAACCAGGAGACGTTGCAGTTCAACGGCAGCGCCTCGCTTTCAGGGAACCTCCTTGAACTGACCAATGGCGGAACGTTGGAGGCCAGCAGCGTTTTCTACGCCTCACCGGTCAACGTCCAGTCGTTTACCACCGATTTCACCTTCCAGCTCACCAATCCGGCCGCAGACGGCTTCACCTTCACTATTCAAAATGTCGGCCCTGGCGCCCTCGGCACGCCGGGCGGTTCGCTGGGTTATGCGGGTATCGGCAATAGCGTGGCCGTCAAGTTCGACCTCTTCCAAAATTCCGGGGACCCCTCTGGCAACTCGACCGGCGTTTTCATCGATGGGGCCGGACCGATTGGGCCGACCTCGATCGACCTGACCGGCAGCGGCATTAACCTCCACAGCGGCGACGCCATGCACGCCCACATCACCTATAACGGAACCACCCTCATCCTCACGATCACCGACCTGGTCACTCAGACAACGTGGTCGCACCCCTTCACCATCAACATTCCGGCAACGGTCGGCAACAGCATGGCTTACGTCGGCTTCACGGGTGGCACAGGCGCACTGACTTCCACCCAACAGATTCTCAGCTGGAGCTATGAAGCCGGGCAAGTGCCTTACGCCCCGACGGGCTTTCCTTCGGCCGCCGGTCTGGCTATGAACGGGAGCGCCTCGCTTTCCGGAACCTCTCTGCAATTAACCAACGGCGGCACGTTTGAAGCCGGCAGCGCCTTCTTTGCGATGCCGGTCAATGTCCAATCCTTCAACACCGATTTCATTTTCCAACTGACCAATCCGGCCGCCGACGGCTTCACCTTTACCATTCAGAACGTCGGCCCCAATGCGCTCGGCTCCGTCGGCGGTTCGCTGGGATATGCGGGCATAAGTAAGAGTGTCGCGATCAAGTTCGACCTCTTCCAAAATACCGGGGACCCGTCGGATGACTCGACCGGCATTTTTTTCCTTGGGGCAGGACCGATTGGGCCGACCTCCATCGACCTGACAGGCAGCGGCATCAACCTGCACAGCGGCGACAAGATGGACGCCAACCTCACTTATGACGGCGAATCCCTCACTCTCACCATCACTGACCTGGTCACCCTGGCAACGTGGTCGCACCCCTTCGTGGTCAATATTCCGGCGGTTGTCGGCGGCAATACCGCCTACATCGGATTCACCGCCGGAACTGGCGGCCTGACCTCGACACAACAAATCCTCAATTGGACGTTTGAATAAGCTCGATGCCGCCCAACGGACCGGGAAGTCCCATCTTCCCGGTCTGCTACAGTGAGGGACTCGAACCCCGCCATCCTGATTGTAAGGAATTACACGGGGCCTTTGCATTAGGCAGGAAGACTTGGATGCGCTTGTATTTTCAGTAGCCTAGCCTTGAGAGACATCAGCGAGAGCAAAGCCATCCAAGCGGGTGGCCGCTACAGGCTTTGCCCAACAACTCCCTTCAATCGAGCACTTCTTGGGCAACCTGATTTTCTGCCGGAAAAGTGGTACCTCGTTTGTTCCTTAATTATTGCTTGGACAGTTTGCCTTAAGGGAGTTCAAGGTGATGCCGCCACCCTTGGTGACGGTCACAGCATCCACCGGGTCACCAACATCGCTACCGGGCTGATGGGTTGGCGTCAATTGTCATCTCAACGAGCTTGACAGGCAGTTTCGTATCGTTTGTAACGGTTCCTCGCAGTGGTGTCCGAACTTGGATACGGGCATTTGGCTTCCGCTTGGAACAGAAGTTCTCCGCAACATCCAAATGGTTTCCGTCAACACATATTTGGCTTCCATCGACTTGTTCGCAGGGCCAACAAGTCTTCCATCTGCTTGCCGTCTTGTATCTGACAGGATAAACGAACTGAGACGCATCGAAGAGGATACCTCCGACCACCCAGGACAAGTCTTTAACTCGAAAGAAAACACCGCTAGTCAAAAGTCCATTGGACGATGCTGCGACCCTTTCGCATTCTGTCCGATTGGCGGCGCACAGGGAAGTCCATCGCCTGTTGACGGATGCGGCCCAATCAGTAGCAATGGCCTTAATGTCGCCGTCCCCATTAGCGCTAATAGCGTCAGCAGCCAACTCACTGTTACTCCAGCTGGGAATGCTCCCTCCGGGAACATTGGTATACCGGACACTACCGGAACTAGTGAATATGAATTGGTCGCGGAATGCAGAGATTTTACAGTAAGAGTCGTCTGGTACCCGGGCACTGTCATAAGTAGTCCTGCTGTCAGCGGCCACGATGACTTTGTCTTTCGTGAAGTTGATCGCGATAAACGTCCCAGATTCGACTTGGGCCGATGCCGCATTCGATATCAGGATGGATATAAGAAAGAATTTCCCCATGTGGCCCTCTCCAGTGGTGACGCGTCGCTGAGACCGGATTCCATCGCCGGTGACACGCGCAAGATATAGTACATGAAGTAGATCGCCAGGAATGACCCGAGTGGCGTTGGCTTCACACGCATGCTCTCGTTGTTGGGATACCGTCTCTTCAACCACCCCGCAATCTGTTGCGGCGTTCTTGATTTTCTGTGCCCTTAACCCTGCCTCATATGTATCAACCCTTAAATACCAGCCCTTGATCACCTTATCAACCGGGACCGTGACTCCCAATCAGTTTGCGATAGGCGACTTCAATGGAGATGGAAGGCCTGATTTAGCGATCCCCGATCAATACGGCAAAACTTGTTTCGATTTACTTGAATGAAGGGAACGGAACCTTCGGCGCTGCGATCGTAACGACTCTCGCGATCGATAACACCCTTGGGGGAATTGTTTCCGGCGACGTGACGGTAAGACGGATTTGGTCGTTGGGACAGTCGCTGGCGATCAAGTCGCCATCGTGTTACTCGGCAATGGGGACGGTACCTTTGCTCCTCAGCCGCCAATTCCGGGATCATTCGGAATCCTGTCCGGACGACTTGCCGACTTTAATGGAGACGGCCACCTGGATCTTTTTGTTGGCGAGAACGGCCAGACATACTTCTTTCTCGGGAAGGGAGATGGCACATTTTCATCGCCGATCAATCCTGAGGGCTCAGGGGGCGCCTATTTTGGAATCACCGTACGAGACTTTAACAGAGACCATAAATTAGATGCCATTGGGGCCAACACCACCGGATCATCGATCGACTTCTTCCCTCGTAATGGCGAAGGTTCCTTCGGTACGTCTGTTCTAAACGTAGCGCCGATGATACCCAGTCCGCGGTCGCTCGATTCAGCGGACTTCAATCATGATGGCAAGCTGGATCTACTTGTAGGAACTGACGGGCTTGCCTTCGTTATGTTTGGGAACGGTAGTGGTGTGCCCGATGTCCCTGAGAAATACCCCAACGGGAACTTGGCTTTCATTGAACGCCCTCGGACGCAAGAAGACATTAATTTGCTCATTTTATTGCGATTGATTTTGATTACCTAGACGCTAGAGGACGGTATTGGAAGGGTGTATGGTGGGCAGTGAGGGACTCGAACCCCCGACATCCTGCTTGTAAGGCAGGCGCTCTAACCAGCTGAGCTAACCGCCCCCGGTGTCGCGGGAGTGGGCATGGCGATGCGGCTAAATAGCCGACAAACATGCGCTCCGTCCGCGATGGAAGGAGGCTTTAGTTTACCATTCCGCGGGATTTCTCAGGCGCGGGCCGCGCAGGGTGCGCTTGGTAAACTTACTTCAGCTTGAAGCGACTGATTATCAACGCGGACGACCTCGGCCTGACCTCGGGGATCAACCGGGCGGTCCTGGAGCTGGGCCGCGCGGGCGCGTTGACCTCGGCGACGCTGATGGCTGCGACGCCGGCGACAGAAGAGGCCGCAGAGTCGGCGCTGCGGCAGTCGTCTTTGGGTATCGGCTGTCATGTCGTGCTGGTCGATGGACGGCCGGTGTTGCCCGCAGAGAAGGTTCCGACGCTGGTCGATACCCGACGCGCCGGGCCCCACAGCGGCAAAGATACGCCGCGATTTCGCCCGACGCTCGGCGCGCTGGTGACTGATCTGCTGCGCGGGCGGGTGAGCGAGGCGGACATCGAGGCCGAGGCAGTGGCGCAGATTCGGCGGTTACAGCAGCTCGATCTGCAGGTCACACACTTGGACACGCACAAACATACCCACGCCTTTCCGCGGGTGCTGCGTCCGCTGTTGCGGGCGGCGGTGTTGTGCAATGTGGCCTGCGTTCGCAACCCTTTTGAGCCAGAGTGGAGCGTGACGGCGGCCAGCGCCGGGCTCACACGCCGACTACAGCTGCGTGCGCTCAATACGCAACGAGCCTATTTTCTAGAGGCAACCGAGCATATCGGCATGGTCACGACGGATGGTTCACTGGGCGTGCTGGCGACCGGCAGCATGACGGCGGAGACGCTGCGGCGAACGCTCGATGCGATGCCCGAGGGCACCTGGGAGCTGGTCTGCCATCCTGGGTATTGCGACGCAAGCCTGCGGGCGGCCGGGACGCGCCTGCTTGAGTCGCGCGAGATCGAGCGCGAGGCGCTGCTGGAGGTGATTCCGGAAGTTGCCGCTGCGGGGGTCTCGCTGATTCACTTCGGGCAACTGAAGGCGGCGAGTTTTGCGGCCGTCATTTAGTTTCAGCAGCTGGTAGTTTCGGCAGCGGGTAACTGCGGCAAGTGGGATTCTGCATCTCTTTAGGGGCAGCTGCGTCCAAAGGTACTGCGAGCCTCTATGAGAATTGGGATTACGTGCTATCCGACCTACGGCGGCAGCGGAGTGGTGGCGACCGAGCTGGGAATTGAACTCGCCGCTCTGGGCCACCAAGTCCACTTCATTACTTATTCGCAGCCGTTTCGGCTTACGGGGCGCGAAAAGGGGATCTTTTATCACGAGGTCCCGGTCTCGAATTACCCGCTGTTTGAATATCCGCCCTACGACCTGGCGCTGGCGACGCGTATGTCAGAGGTCGCAGAGTATTACGAGCTTGATCTGCTGCATGTGCACTATGCGATTCCGCACTCGGTGAGCGCCCTGCTGGCGCGGCAGATGCTCGCTGCGCGGGGACGCAAACTGCCTTTCGTGACTACGCTCCATGGCACTGACATCACGCTGGTCGGCCTCGACCGCTCTTACCTGCCGATCACCCGGTTTGCGATTGAGGAGAGCGATGGCGTGACTTCGATTTCGCAGTATCTGAAGGACAAGACGCTGACGGAGTTCAAGATCAAGAACCCGATCGCGGTGATTCCGAACTTCGTGAACTGCGATGTGTATAAGCCGCTCGACGACCGGGAGGCTGCGCGCGCCCGGTATGCTGCGCCCGGCGAAAAGATTGTGATACATCTTTCAAACTTTCGCCCGGTCAAGCGTGTGACAGACGTAGTGAAGGTGTTTGCGCGGATTGTGGAGCGGGTTCCGGCACGGCTGCTGCTGGTGGGTGACGGCCCGGACCGCTCATCGGCGGAGTGGCTTGCGCACGGTCTCGGGATTCAGGACCGAGTGACTTTCCTGGGAAAGCAGGAGAGCGTCAACGAGTTGCTGCCGGTAGCCGATCTGATGGTGATGCCGAGCGAGCTCGAATCTTTCGGATTGGCGGCGCTGGAAGCCATGGCCTGCCGAGTTCCGACGATTGGGACGAGGGTTGGTGGCGTTCCGGAGCTGATCGACGATGGAGCGACGGGGAGACTCTTCCCCGTCGGCGACACCAATGCGATGGCGGATGCAGCGGTTGCGCTGTTGAACGATGTCGAGCGGCTGGATGAGATGGGGCGCGCGGGACGCGCTGCTGCGCAGGCGCGTTATTGCTCCTCGCGGATTATTCCGTTGTATGAGAAGTATTACGAAGAAGTGCTGGAACGCTAGGCGATCAAGAGGGGGGCGCAGTTCAAGAAGTCTAATCGAATTCGGTCACGCAGTACCCTGCGGGCGGCAGACTCATAATTGCTTTCACAATCCGCTCCGCATTTCTTTGTAGCGTAGGCCAGTGATTAGTGCGGAGAACCACAAGACCGATATTCCGTCCGTCCAGATTCTGCTGGTAGACGAGATTCTGGTCAGCCGTCACCACGATGTCGAAGCCCTCCGCCTCTGCCAGTTTCAACAGTTCGCCATTTGCGATGGCGGCCCAGACCAGACCGTCGGCCGTTTCAACCGTACATTGATCAAGGTTTTTGGCAAGTCCAACCGGGACATTGTGGTCCAGCAGGATCTTCACGAAGCCAGCGCGACACGCGCTTGTTGCTCCTCCCAAAATGACAGAACGCCTTCAACCGCGCCTGGCGGGAGGCGAAATTGCGCGGCAATTTCGTCCACGCCAAGTTCTCGATTCAACACCACCGTCTCCGGAGTGACACGAGTGCCGCGGATCACCGGAACACCGCTCAGTCTGCCCGGTACGGCTTCCACCCACTCGCAACTTAGCCAGTCCATGAAAACACCTCACACAGCAGGTAGTTTACAACTTTAGGGCACGTGGACTTCTCACCGCCCGGCACCATTCGGCCCAAGCGTGCGCACCGCGGTCGCGGCTAGGACCGGGTCGCCGTTTTCGTTCATCATGACGGGGATTTCGAGGCTGACTCGTGTTCCGCGTCCGGGCCGGCTCATGACGTCGAAGCGCGCCGCCTCGCCGTAGAGCACTTCGAGGCGTTCGCGCACATTTTTCATACCTATGCCGGTGCCTTTGCGTGGGACTCCGCCGGAGGGCGTGCGCGATTCGACCATGCCGACTCCGTCGTCCTCGACCTCGATCAACATGCTCGCTTCCCGGAGGCGGCTGCGCATGGTGATGGTGCCGCCGCTGATGCGCGGCTCGATGCCGTGCTTGATGCTGTTCTCGATCAGCGGCTGCAGTAGCATGCTGGGCACGAGCATTTCGAGGGTGGCGGGGTCGATATCTTTCACGACATGCAGCTTGTCTCCGCCGAAGCGCACGACTTCGATGCCGAGATAGTCTTCGGTGAAGTTGAGTTCCTCGCGCAGCGCGACGAAGGTGTCGTGGTCCTTGAGCAGAGCGCGAAGGATATTCGCGAGGCGGACGATCATCTCGCGGGCCATCTCGGGGCGGAAGCGTACGAGTGAGGCGATCGAGTTCAGGGTGTTGAAGAGGAAATGCGGATTGATCTGGCGCTGGAGCGCGTCAAATCGCGCCTCGAGCAGCAGCCGCTTTTGTTCTTCGAGCTTGTGCTCGATGCGGATCGCGTTCCAGATCTTGAGCTGAATGCCGACGACCATCGCCGAGCAAGCATAGACCGCGAGGCGCACCGGCCAGGTCGGCGCGACCAACGCAAAGAGGCGGTCGGGATAAGCCTCGGCGAGCGACTCGCGGCCGATCTCCATTCCCAGAATCAGCATGAGCAGCAGGATTTGGCGGTCGAAGCGCGGCTTGCGCAGGTTACGCCGCACCCAGCGGTAGATGCTGAGATCGACAAACGGTGAGAACGACCAGACCTCTTCCGCGGTCACGAGGCGCCCGTAGATGCCGGCGATCAGAGCGACGGTGAGATTGAAGGGCAGTGTCAGGTATTCGTGATGAAGCATTGCGGGTGCTGCGAGCAGTGTTGCGCCCGCCATAGCGGAAAGAGGCCCGAGCAGGACCCCGAGAATAATGACAGTCTCAAAGGCGATATCCGCGGCGTAGAAATTGGCCACGATCAGCCGCACCCAGACACCGAGAGTCAGGGGAATACAAATCCAGGCAAGCAGGCCGATGGTCTGTGTGCCGCTGCGGTCTTCCTGAAACAGGAGATTCTGGAAGCTGCGGGAACGCGCGAGGGCGCTCGCAACGGAGGCGGCCACCCCTAGTTTCACCAGCAGCGTAATCAGAATCAGCTTGGAATCGAACACACCCTTAATGTACCGCTTTCGCCTGCTTCTCCCGACTTGGCCGCCATATCGATTTGAGCCGATTCACGAATCTGACGGTTCGGCGTAACGAATTCCACGTTCAGCTCACTATTTGGCATAAGCAGTATTAGCGGAAAGAACATAGGTCATTCAATGAACTCCAATTTCCCAGATCGTTGCAAGAGTGCCGAGACCCCTCGCGATCGCGTTTTCGACGACTTGCGTCGAAGACTCGCGCAGGAAGCGCAGTGCCGGAGGCTTGCCGACCTGCTTGAGAGCGTGAATGCGATGCAGAGGGCTCGAAGCATGCCAGACGAATTTGATCTTCGCTTCGAGGAATTCGTCTACCGCGCGGAAGACTATATGGCAGCCGTCAGGCCGTTTTTCCCATCGCTGGTGGTCTTCCTATCTTCGCGCGGATTCGCTGGAGGAATCGAACCTCGCAACGTCAACTGCTCGGCCAAATGTAGAGCCGCAGCTCAAGTCGCTTAGCTCCGGCTCGGACCCGGCGATCGCCCCGGGCCGAGCGGGTCTTGCGACCGAATAGATCTCGCTCGCATCCGTATACTTAGGCATATGTCATTCGAAAGCGTACGCAAGGTAGCGGAAGCGGACTTTCCGACCCGCTGGGGTCATTTCCGCATTCTTGGCTATGAAGGGTTGCTGGTGGGCGGAAAGCCGTGCTGCGAGCATTCCATTGCGCCTCCGACGCTCAAGGAAGAGCTGGTCGCCGTGGTGATAGGCGACATTCACAACGCCCCGCCGATCGTGCGAATTCATTCTCAGTGCCTGACTGGCGATGTCTTCGGTTCGTTGCGCTGCGATTGCCGGCTGCAACTGGAACTGGCGCTCAAGGCGATCGGCGACGCGGGCGCGGGCATTCTGCTCTATGAAGAAAAAGAAGGCCGCGGCATCGGGTTGATGGCCAAACTGAGGGCCTACGAGCTGCAGGACCAGGGCCTGGACACGGTCGAGGCGAACCTGGCTTTGGGCTTTCGCGCCGACTGCCGCGAATTTGAACTGCCGGCCGAAGTCCTGAGAGACATGGGCGTCACCGCCGTGCGGCTTATGACGAACAATCCCGAGAAGGTCGAGGCGCTGGAGCTTGCGGGAATCAGGGTCGTCGAACGCATTTCGGCTGAAGTCGAGCCGCTTGAGTCCTTCGAGCGCTATCTGCAAACGAAGCACGAAAAGATGGGGCACATTCTCGACAGTCTTGCCGAACGCGCAGTAGGAAGTTAGCTACAGGCCCAACTAAACGGACTTAGTTACCTAGTTAGCGTGTAACTTCTCCGAATACCGTGCAACTTCTCCCAACACCTGTATTTATTGGTTTCTGCGCACTACTGGGCAACTCTTCCCTCAGCAACAAAATCCTACATGCGGCGTTAGTAAGAGACATGCAAGCCGGCCCGGTGAAGGACTTTCCGAGGCCGGCTAGAAGCCGCCCCATCCGCGTAGCCCGCTGCAACTTGGCAATCTCCGGGCACCGAAGGATGGTCCGGAAAGGACATCTATGAAAATTTCTCGCTACCTTCGCACGTTGCTGCTCGCGGCTGTCGTGCTGGCTATCCCGGCCGCATCTTTTGCCGGAGTCTTCATCTCGGTGGGCATCGCGCCGCCGCCGTTGCCCGTCTACACACAGCCGGCGATTCCCGCCCCCGGCTACATGTGGACACCAGGCTACTGGGCATGGGGCCCGGCCGGCTACTATTGGGTGCCCGGCACGTGGGTGCAGCCTCCGCAAGTAGGCGTGCTCTGGACTCCTGGATACTGGGGCTGGGGCGGCGGCGTCTATATGTTCCACGCCGGTTACTGGGGCCCGCACATCGGCTTCTATGGCGGAGTTAACTACGGCTTCGGCTACGGTGGAGTCGGCTATGAGGGCGGATACTGGAACCATGGCCAGTTCGCCTACAACCGGTCAGTGAACAACATCAGCAACGTTCATGTCACCAATGTCTACAACCGAACTGTGGTCAATAACGTGACCGTCAACCGCACCAGTTTCAACGGCGGGACGGGTGGCATTCAGGCCCAACCCACCGCCCAGGAACAGGCTGCGGCCCGGGAAAACCACTTCCAGCCGACTTCTGCCCAGGAGCAACACGTCAACCAGGCGCAGAACAATCCTCAGCTGCGAGCATCGGCCAACGGCGGCAAACCCGCCATTGCCGCCACCGCGAGACCGGGAGATTTCAAGAGCGCAGTTCCGGCCCGGGAGGCAGGGGGTCAGGTTAATACTGCTGCCTATAAGGCGGCGGCGGAGAATGGAGGCAAACTGCCCTCCAACATGAAGGACCCAGGTGGTAATGCCTCGGCGAATCGCCCTGCTAATGCCACGACCGCAAGCGTGAGACCGGAAAACCGTCCGGGCACCAGCGGGGAGAGCGCGCGGCCAGCATCGAGCAATCGTCCTGAGAACGCGGCCAAGCCGGCAACAACTGAGCAGCCTAGACCGGAAGCCAAGCCAGCGCCAGCGGAACGGACGGAGCCAGCCGTCAAACCGGAAACTAGTCAGCCCAGGCCGGAAGCCAAGCCGGCTCCTGCTGAACGAACGGAGCCAGCGGTAAAACCGGAAACCAGTCAGCCCAGACCGGAGGCCAAGCCGGCTCCTGCTGAACGGCCCGAACCAGCCGTGAAGCCGGAGGAGTCGTCGCGGCCTGAGGCACAGCCCAAATCAGAGACGAAAGCCCACTCTTCTCCAGAATCGAAGCCGGAATCCAAACCAAAAGCGGCTAAGCCTTCGTCGCATCCACAACAGCACTCTCAGCCAAAGCACGACAACTCATCGCACGAGGACAAGCCAAAAAATTAGCCTCAAGCGCGGGTTCAAATTCGAGCGGCCCACCGAATTCCGGTGGGCCGCTCTTTTTCACTATGGCTTGCTAGAGCAACTTACCGGCGGCCAGGTCGCGGACCAGATTGCGATCGGCGGCGAGAAAGTCATAACTGGGCAGATCGGTCAGGTCGCACCAGCGCAGGTCGTTGAAGATGCGATTGGTGATTTCACCCTCAAATTCACGCACCTCAAAAAACTGTAAATCGACCGAGCTGCCGCTGCGGTAGGTGTGGCGCATACGCGTGATTTGGCTGCCGATCTTCGCGACAATTCCGAGCTCTTCATCGAGCTCTCTGGCCAAGGCCTCCTCGGCGCTCTCACCTGGCTCCATCTTGCCGCCGGGAAACTCCCACTTCAAGGCCATTGGCTGATCGGACCGGCGCTGGCAGATGAGCACTTCACGGCCACGCAGAATGAGAGCAACGACCACCAGCCTGACCGACTTTTCGCCGGAGTCTGGCTTTTGTCCGGGTTCTGGGACAACGCTAAGCTCTGTTTTGTCTACATTTCCCACTGTCATCTAGTTTAGACGTTTCGACAACGGAAAGTAGGAACCGGGAATGGCTGGGCTTCAGGAGGCTTCAAAATCGGCGGAAGTGAAAAGTTCGGGATGGATCAATTTGGCGAGAACGTAGAGGCCCTCAACCAGGGTGGGCGCGGGAGTGTTGAGCAGATCGTCGGGAATGCAGGCTGCTCGTCCATACCGCACGGCGCGAAGCTCTTGCCAGCCACGCATCGCGATGACGCGCTGCACTGGGACACGATTCCCTGCCCCGCACCATGCCAGCACAATCACTTCGGGGTCGGCGGCTGCGATTTCCTTTGCGTCTGTGACTTTGCCGGCTTCGCCGAAAAAGATTCCGCCCGCAGCCTCAATGAGCTCCTTCACCCATGGCTGCGAGTGGATAAGCGGCTTGCCCCACTCCTCGCAATAGACGAGCAGCCGGTGATTGGATGTCGAGGCGATGCGACGGACCTCAGCGATAGCATCCTGCATCTTGGCGACGACCTCGCATGCCTGCGGATGCTCGTTGACCACGCTACCGATGAGTCGGATATCAGCATAGATGTCCTCAAGGCAATGCGGCGCAAGTGCAAGCACAGGGAGGCCGGCCCGGAGGATCGCGGCCAGCGATTCCTGCCGGTATGGCACGGAGGCAATCACTAGATCCGGCTTGAGCGCGACGATTTCGCTGGTCTCGCTCGACCAGGAGTCGCGCACGACGGCGAGTCTGCGCGAGCGGAGTTCGGGGACGGCGTCGAGGCAGTAGCGGGTGCAGCCGACGAGCGTATCGAGACGCCCCAGCGATTGCAGGATCAGGCTGATGCTCGGCTGCAGGGAGAGAATTTTCATGGTCGATAGCGGTAGTCGGTGCGGTTACGGGCGCTTTGAGAATGGATGCCGGGAGCCCCGTTAGCCGCTCACTGCCATTGGTTCTTGTGGTGTTCCAGCCACCAGCATGGCAAATCGGAGTTGTGGGGGAAGATCGACTTCACGCAGGGCTGATCGGCAGAGCCGAGGTAGTCATACTCTTCCTTTTGGCCTTTCAACGGAGTTGCGAGATATTGGCTAACATTGACGCTTCCCAGCCCGGTATGGCGCGCCAATCTGATCGCCAACTGCGCCCAATCGGCGAAGTAGAGGACCACTGCGACGACGAGGATGTACTTCAGCGAGCGAAGGAAGGCTCTCAGCATAACTACCCCAATACTAAATCCGGGCTTCCTCTAATTGACAAGCTAAACACGCTACGCTACGCTATCTATGGCGAGCTGAGAAACTGAGAGGAACAAAATGACTAGCGCGGACAGGATCAGACAGTACGCTGACCAGAATTACATCCAGCCAGCCATCCGGCGTGGCGAAAGAAAGGTGCAGATAAGAGCGGGGGATGTGCATAAGGCGATGAAGCTATCCCGTCAGCATCCGAATGTGTGCCAGGCACTGCAGTCAAAGAAATTCCTGCAGGCCAATGATCTAGTTTTGGAGGCAACAGTAGCGCCACCATCCGGGCAAAGCTCGACTGTGGTTTTCACTTACCGGCTTCCGGAAGCTAGCACGCCTCAGCAGGCTCCCCCGCCCCCGGGATCAGGTGCAAACCTTCTGAAGCTGCTGGAGTTGAAAGGGATAGGCAAGGAACTCTTCGCGGCGCTCGGCGGGGGCGAGAACCTCATTCGCAGCGAACGCAAAGCCTTCGCAGACGCAATCGAAAAGCAAGACCGCGAGCGCGGCTTGTTATGAGCCTCATCTATTGGGACACGATGATGTTCATCTATCTGATCGAGGAGCATCCGGATCACTACGGAACGGTGGAGAGGCTAGTCATGCGGATGGCCCAGCGCGGCGACACGCTCTGCACCAGCATCTTCACTCGTGGCGAGGCGTTAGTTGGCGCGCAAGGGACAAGCAGCGACTGGGTTGCGCAAAAGATGCGGGATTACTTGCAACCGCCTGTAGTCAACGTACTGCCGTTCACCTTGGAGATGACAGAGCACTACGCCCGCATCCGCGCCACGAAGAAGGTTTCTCCAGCCGACGCCATCCACCTAGCCAGCGCAGCGGCGGCGGGAGTCGACTTGTTCCTTACCAATGATCGTTCGTTGCAACGCATGATCGTTCCGGGAATCCAATTCGTCGCCAGCATGGATGTCGATCTCTTCTAGCGGGGCAGGCCGGGTCTATACTTATCTCAGAATTTCCCTAAGGCGTTCGCCGGACGGGAGGCGTGACGGTGTTTCGCGAACTCGCCAAAGTCGCTGCCCTGATCCTAACCATCCTCTCGATCTATGCGCTGCTGGTGAGTGTCTTTTTCGTACCCGGAAGTCCCTGGCAGCATCGGCTGCTGACTTCATTCGAAACGCTGGCGATGACTGGCTGCGTCTGCTTCGCCAGTGGGCTGCTCTTTCAACTCACTTCGCAGCCGGCCAAGGGTCAGGAAGAGCCGCCCGTGACTCGCACTCTCCCGGTACAGCTTTTCTTTTGGTCGCTGGGAGCGACGGTGTTGATGTTTCTGCTTTCGCGGTATCTTGAGGTCTATTACATTCCGACGATTTGGAAGAATCAGCCTTACTGATCGCTCTGAGGGCGAGCGCCTTGGGTCGTCAATCAGTTGTTTCTTGGCCCTCAAAACATCTTAAAATTGACTTCGATATTCACCTGCACGGGAACCGGCTTGCCCTGATACTCCGCTGGGCTGAACCGGTACTTGGAGACCGCGTTGATCGCGTTCTGGTCGAGACCCTCGGCTGCCTTCTTGAGCTTCGGATCCAGGTCTTTGCCGATTGACTCTAGGTCTTTGCCGATCGACCTGACGACTCGAATGTTCTGAGGATTACCTTGGGCGTCGACGACCAATCCCACAACGCAAATCCCAGATATCTTCTTCTTCCTGGCTAGGTCCGTGTATTCAGGGTTCACAGAAGTTATGACGCGTGGCGGCCTGACTCCATGCCCAACGTGGTAGACGCCGTCAGCGTCGGGAGTGGCTTGCAATGGCTCCGTCGGGCTCGACTGGCTCGACGACGCACAGACGGATATCAGGACAAGGCCAATTGCGAAGAGAACAAAGAACCTGATCCGACTAGTTCTAATATCCATTGCAATCTTCCGCGACCCTCTGGAGCCAGCTTATCGCACTCCACGCGCACCCGGCGCAACATCCAACTGATAAACTTGCCGCGAAGGAGTCCAGCCATGGTTGAATTGCTTCCATCCATCCTCTCCGCCGATTTTGCCAACCTGGGCCGGGATGTCGCTGCCGCCGAGCGGGGTGGCGCGAAGATCATTCACGTCGACGTGATGGACGGTCACTTTGTGCCCAACCTCTCGCTGGGCCTTCCAGTGCTGAAATCTCTCCGCAAGGCGACCAGCCTCACCCTCGACTGCCACCTGATGATCGAGAACGCCGACACGTTCATCCCCGACTTCGCCGAGGCCGGGGCGAATTGGGTGAGCGTCCATTACGAGGCCTGCCGCCACCTGCACCGGACGCTCGAGCACATTCGCGAACATGGGATGGAGCCGGCGGTGGTGATCAATCCGGCTACGCGGGTGGACTTTCTGATCGATATCCTGCCCATGGTTCACCATGTGCTGGTGATGAGCGTGAACCCCGGATTTGGCGGGCAGAAGTTTATTCCCTTCGCCCTGGACAAGATTCGCCGGCTCAAGGACCTGCGCGAGGAAATGGGCCTGGATTTTCGCATCGAAGTCGATGGCGGGGTCGATCACGAAACCATCAAATCCGTCGTCCAAGCAGGTGCAGAGCTGCTCGTTGCAGGCAATGCCGTCTTTGGCAAGGGTGACGGCGAGACCGCGACCCGCGAACTGACGCGCATGGCGCGGGAGGCCGCCGAGGAAGCCGCTGGGAAACAGCACGCCGTGGCGTAAGCCAGTGGGGAATTTTCGCCGCCGCATAGATGGCTTCGAGGTTATGCAATAGACTAATGATGCAGTCGTTTTGAGGTGCTATGCAGCGTTTTCTTCTTCGTGTCTCCAGTGCCCTGCTGCTCGCAGCATTAGCGGTTCCCGTCCATGCAGGCCCCCTCTTCGGCAAAAAGAAGTCGGGTAAGAAGCCGAATACGAGCAATCCGCTCTCCGGCCTCGACTCAAAGCAGCCTGATAAGGAGCTGTATGACAAGGCGATGGCGGCCCTCAAGAAGGGCCACTATGATGTTTGCCGCCTCGACCTGCAGACGCTGCTGAACACCTATCCCGACTCCGAATACCAGATGCGCGCCAAGCTGGGCATCGGCGATAGCTGGTTCAAAGAGGGCGGATCGGCGGCCTACACCCAGGCCGAGACCGAATACAAGGACTTCATTACGTTCTTCCCCAACGTGCCTGAGGCCGCCGAGGCGCAGATGCGCGTTGCCGACATTTATTACATGCAGATGGAGAAGCCTGACCGGGACTATACCAATGTGCAGCGCGCCGAGCAGGAATACCGGCAGATGATCAACCAGTTCCCGGATTCGTCGCTCATTCCGCGTGCCCAGCAGCGTCTGCGCGACGTGCAAGAGGTGCTTGCCCAGAGGGAATACGAGATCGGCACGTTCTACGCGGCGCGTGAGAACTGGTCCGCGAGCATCGCCCGGTTGCAGACTGTCGCCGACACTTATCCGCTCTTCAGCCACAGCGATCTCACCTTGATCGCGCTTGGCGACGACTATGCAGCTGAAGCGCGCGCGGTGCAGTTGCCGACGTTCCATATTCCCCCGGCGGCGAAAGAAAAGCTGGTGCAGATTTATCAGGACCAGGCGGCTGCCGCCTACTCCAAAGTAGTGACGAAGTATGCGATGGCGCCTCACGTTGAGGACGCGAAAGACCGCCTGATTGCCCTCGGACGTCCGGTGCCCGAGCCGACCAAGGAAGAGCTGGCCGAGAGCCAGGCTGAAGAAGAGAGCCGCGTTCCGGTCAAGCTGACGCAGCGCGCAGTCCTGCTCTTCTCGGGCAGACCCTCGACGGTGGAGGCCGCGCACGTTGGCGATCCGACGATGAAAGACCCCGCGCCCACCTATGCGACGCAGGTCAGCAAACAGACGCTGGCCGCCTACAACGTTGCCATGGGCAAGACTCAGGCTGCGGAACCGACGCCTTCTGCTGCGATTGAGAACGGGACCGCGCCGCCGCGCAGCGACCAGCCCGCTCCTGCCCCCCGGCTCGAAAATGTGCCCGATAGCGGAGGCACGGGCGTAGGCGCCGAGATCGTTCAGCCGTCCAGCAATGGGAGCGGCGGCACCGAAGCGGCCCCACCGGCGGCCAACCCTGCCGCAACAAATCCACCCGCAGGTGGTGCACCCCCAGCGGCCGCGGCTGGCACTCCGGCGACGGCTGTTCCTGACAATGGCGGCCTGAGGCCCGTCGGCCCGGCCAATGCGACGGCTCTACCGGCAGTCGACAAGCCGGCCGACGCGCCTACCCAGGTGAATGATGTCAAGCAGGCCCCGGCAACGGTCACCACCGGCACCACTTCGGCGGCGGCCGACAAGAGCAAGTACGACGCGAGCAAAGAGTCGTCGAGCAAGCACAAAAAGAAGAAGGGCCTCGACAAGCTCAACCCGTTCTAAGTACCTGGAAATCCTGAGCTGAGAAAAGGCCGCGGATTGCGGCCTTTTTCCTGTTTACGGCGAGAAACGACAGCCAAAACCGGGATCGTTCGCTGTGCTATCGTCAAAAGTTAACCAGCAGAAAGAAGTAGAGATAATGCCACGCGAACTGCCCAAAGCCTACGACCCCGCCGCCATCGAAGACCGCTGGGCGGAGTACTGGGTCAAGGAGAGGCTCTTCGATACGAAAGCGGAGGATGTCGGGAAGTCTGCGGCGCATCCCTTCACCATTCTGCTGCCGCCGCCCAACGTCACCGGACGCCTGCACATGGGCCACATGTTCGAGCAGACGGAGATGGACATTCTCGTCCGCTG
This sequence comes from uncultured Acidobacteriaceae bacterium, assembly GCA_963826855.1. Taxonomy (GTDB): domain Bacteria; phylum Acidobacteriota; class Terriglobia; order Terriglobales; family Acidobacteriaceae; genus Acidisarcina. The sequence goes on along the minus strand of CAWGZE010000019.1, from coordinate 40,160 downwards.
GCGGCGGATGTCGGGTGACCGCGCTCTGTGGGTCCCGGGCACCGATCACGCCGGCATCGCGACGCAGCTGATGGTCGAGCGACAACTCGCAGAAGTGGGCAAGACCCGACAGGAGATGGGCCGCGAGGCCTTTCTCGAACGCGTCTGGCAGTGGAAGCAGCTCTACGGCGGCGCGATCCTCGATCAGATGAAGCGGCTGGGCGCGAGCGTCGACTGGTCCCGCGAATATTTCACCATGAGCGAGGAGCTTTCGGTCGCGGTGAGAGAGGCCTTCGTCCGCCTGCACGAGCAGGGGCTGATCTATCGTGGCGCTTATATCGTGAACTGGTGTCCCCGCTGCCAGACTGCCATCTCCGATCTAGAGGTTGTGCATGAAGACCAGAAGGGTAGCCTTTGGGAGATCCGCTACCCGGTAGTAGAAGAGCCGGGAAGCTTCGTCACTATTGCGACAACGCGACCCGAGACGATGCTGGGAGACACCGGTGTCGCCGTGCATCCGGATGACGAACGCTACCTGCATCTCCATGGCAAGCGGCTGCGGTTGCCGCTGGTTGGGCGCGAAATCCCCATCGTCACCGATGCGTGGGTGAGCCGCGACTTCGGCACCGGCGCGGTGAAGGTAACGCCGGCTCACGACCCGAACGATTTCGCTTTAGGGCAGCGCCACGGTCTCCCCTCCATCAACGTGATGGACGAGACGGCGCATATCAATTCCGAAGGCGGCGCTTACGCGGGACTCGACCGTTATGAGGCACGCACTCGGATCGTCGCCGATCTGGAGGAACAGGGTTTTCTTGTCGCCGTGAAAGAGCATACGAACAGCATTGGCCGCTGCGACCGTTCGAAAGATGTTGTCGAGCCGCGGCTGTCGACGCAATGGTTCGTGAAGATACAGCCGCTCGCCGACAAGGCCATCGCCGCTGTCGAGCAGGGCTACATCAAGATCGGCCCAGAACAGTATCGTAAGACCTATCTCGAGTGGATGCGGAACATCCATGACTGGTGCATCTCGCGGCAGCTCTGGTGGGGCCATCGCATTCCGGCGTGGCATTGCGCGACGTGCAAGCAGACCACTGTCGCGCGCGAGACGCCCAGTGCCTGCGGGCACTGCGGTAGCGCAGAGATTACGCAGGAAACCGACGTGCTTGACACGTGGTTTTCGTCGGGCCTGCTACCATTTACCTGCTTCGGCTGGCCGCAGATTACCGTCGATCTTCAGACTTTCTATCCCACGCAGTTGCTGGTGACGGGCTTCGACATTCTCTTCTTCTGGGTGGCGAGGATGATCATGCTCGGCTGCCACTTCATGCTTGATGTGCCGATGCCGGATGGTATCGGAAAGGACACTGCAGGACGCGGTTCCCTTCCGCGAGGTGCATATCCACGCACTGGTGCGCGACGCCGACCGGCAGAAGATGTCGAAGACCAAAGGCAACGTCATCGACCCGATCGAGATCGTCAAACGCTTCGGCACTGATGCTGTCAGGTTCACGCTTGCTGCGATGGCCTCGCCGGGTACCGACATCGCGTTCAGCGAAGCACGCACCGAGGGCTATCGCGCCTTTGCGAACAAGATCTGGAATGCTGCGCGTTTCATTTTCATGAATATGGACCGCGCCGCCGAGGCTGGGCTCACGGTCGATCCGGCGAAGCTGCTGGCGGAGCCGGTGCTCGGGCCGTCGAGCCCCATCGAGGCGCGCTGGATCGTTTCGCGTCTCAACACGACTGCTGCCGAAATGAACCAGTCTCTCGCTGGCTATCGCTTCGACGAAGCGGCTAATACTGTATACCAGTTCTTCTGGGGAGATTTTTGCGACTGGTACCTGGAGATCGTCAAGCTGAGGCTGGATTTCAGCGAGGCTGCCGACAAGAACGCCACACAGTCTGCTTTGACGACTTTGATCGGGGTCTTCGAGTCGGCGCTGCGTCTACTCTCGCCCGTCATGCCGTTTATTACCGAAGAGATTTGGCATGCGCTCTACGATCAGCGTGCTCCAGTGGCGTCGATCGCGCTGACACGGTATCCACAGCCGTTGCCCGAGCATATCGACCCCGAATTCGAGCGCAACATGACGCTGCTTCAGGAGTTGATCGTGACGCTTCGTGCGTTACGCAAAGACCTCGATGTTCCCGAGCGCGAGCATGTACCTGCGTACTTCCTCTCATCCAACGGAATTGATCGTTTCCTGAAGTCGAACGACGATATCGTAAAAAGACTCGCGCGCATCTCATCTCTAGAGCCGGAGACCTCGTGGAACCTTGCTTCGACGAATACAAGGACAACCGCGAGCTTTACAACCGGCCTGTTGTACAAGAAAGAGATCGACGTTGCCGCTGAACGGGAGCGGCTGACCAAGGAGCTGGCGAAGTATGAAAAAGAGCTCCAGTCAAAGCAGAGTCAGCTCAGCAATGAGGCTTTTCTGGCGAAGGCACCGGCCAGTATTGTTGAAGGTCTGCGCGGGCGCGTGGCCGAACTGATCATATTGATAGACAAGACACATCTGGGTCTTGACGATTTGCCTTCGGAACTGTAGCAGTCACGGATACACAATGGATTGGAAGAGCAAACGCGTCACAGCACTCCTCGAACAGGCCTTGCGCGAAGACAAGGCTACGAAAGACGCGACGACCGCGATCACCATCGATCCCACGCTGCGCGCTTCGGCCACGATCATCGCCAAGCAGGAGTGCGTTCTCGCGGGAGTGGGCTGTATCCCGCGCTTTCTGGAGATTTTCGCCCAATATGACACGCATCAGTCGGGACGCTTCGAGGTCATCAGCCATCCGGAGATCTTCGATGGCGTTCGGCTTAGGCCGGGGCAGGCGATTGCCGTAATTCGTCACAATGCTCGCGTCATTCTCGCTTGTGAGCGGGTAATTCTGAATCTGCTGCAGCACATGAGCGGAGTGGCGACTATGACCCGCCGGTATGTCGACGAAGTCAAGGAGACGAAGGTCAAAGTCCTGGACACGCGCAAGACGATGCCGGGCATGCGGGTGCTCGATAAATATGCGGTACGTTGCGGCGGCGGTGAGAACCATCGGCTCGATCTCTCCGACGGCATTCTGATCAAGAACAACCATATTTCCCTCGGCGGAGGCTTGGCGAAGGTGCTGGCCGCGGCGCTCGCCAATCGCGAGCCTGGACGGAAGATCGAGGTGGAGGTTCGTACCTTCGACGAGCTTCATGCGGCCATTGACGGCGGGGCGGAGGCGATCCTCTTCGACAACATGACGCCAGCGGAGATCAAGAAGGCGGTCGGCATTGTGCGCGACCGCGGTCTCACCATTCCGCTCGAGGCCTCGGGCGGCATCGTTCTTGAAAATATCCGCAAATATGCACTCACCGGAGTGGACTACATTTCAGTCGGCGCGTTGACCCATTCCGCTGCCGCGGTTGATCTAAGCATGAGGATTACCGCCGAACTTTACTGAACTTTGCAAGACTGGATTCAAGTTCAGTCGAACCACCGTCGCGCAATCTGTATTGGTTATGAAATACTTCCCCTATCGGTCGGAGCACCCTCGCTCGAAGGTCCAACATCAGGATGAGATTTTCCAAAACTGCAGTCCTCCTCGCACTCGGCGCGTCGCTCGCAAGCTGGGCTCCCATCGCAACCGCACAAGACGTCACCAACCAGTGGCTCCTGCATCCGCCGGCTGACAGCTGGCCCGGATTTCACGGCGACTACTCAGGGCGACGCCACAGTGCGCTCACCCAGATCACGCCGGCCAACGTTGGCGACCTCGGCCTGGCCTGGGCGTTTCAAACCGGTCAGAATGCCAGCATTAAGGCCACGCCGATTATGGTCGAGGGCATCGTCTACTTCACGGTGCCGGACAATATCTGGGCGATCGACGCGCGATCGGCGCACCTGTTGTGGCACTACCAATATCCGCCCAACAAGGGCGACCATATCGGTCAGCGCGGCGTCGCGATCTATAAGGACTCGGTCTATTTCATGAGCCCGGATGCGCATTTGATCCGCCTGGACGCGAAAAACGGCAGCGTGCTTTGGAAGGTTGAGGTTGCGGATGTCGAGAAGGGCTATTGGGCGACCAACGCGCCGTTGATTGTGGGCAATCACGTGATTACCGGCATGGGCGGTGATCTTGACAATTTACCCATGTACCTGAAGTCCTACGATCCCGAGACCGGAGCCTTGCAATGGACGTGGGACGTCGACCCGCCCGAAGGCACGCCGAACCGCACCACCGGCGGCACTACCTGGATCACCGGTACCTATGATCCCGACCTCAACCTGCTCTATTGGGGAACGGGTAATCCCACCCCTGTGCTTGAGGGCAAGACCCGTCCCGGCAACGATCTCTACACATGCAGCATCGTTGCGCTTAATCCCGATACTGGAAAGCTGGTCTGGGCATTTCAGATGTCTCCACACGACACGCACGACTGGGACGCGGTGGAGATCCCGGTGCTGGTCGACGGCAACTTCAACGGCAAACCGCGCAAGATGCTGATGCAGGCCTCGCGCAATGGCTATTACTCGGTGCTCGATCGCGCGACTGGAGAAAATCTGCTAACAGTCCCGTTTGGCCCGGTCAATTGGACGCTAGGCATCGATAAAGAAGGGCATCCGATTCCAAATCCCGAAAAAGAGCCCGCTCGCGACGGACGGCTCATCGCACCCGACGAGGGCGGGATGACCAACTACCGCTCGCCCAGCTTCGATCCGAAGACCGGTCTTTTCCTGGTCGATGCGCGCTCTGCATATAGTCTCTACTTTGCCAAGCCCGCCGATGGGGACTATGGCTGGGCCGGCGCCGATTACGGGCTCTGGGGTAAGGCAGAGCTCAGGGCGATCGACTACCAGACGGGAAAGATTCGCTGGACCCATGAACTGGGCCCATACGGCGCAGGCGCAGGCGTGCTCACCACAGACTCCGGCCTCACCTTCACCGGAGACGCCCGCGGCAACATGCTGGCGCTCAACACCAGCGACGGAAAGACCCTCTGGCACGCCGGCCTCGGCTCGCAGATGCAAAGCTCACCCATTACCTACATGCTCGATGGGCGACAGTATGTGCTCACCGGCAGCGGTACCGTCTTATTTGCTTGGCGATTGCCGGAGAGCGAAGCGGCAGCAGCGGGAAAGTCGACGGCTTCGGGGCAGTAGCAACGAGCTCCGCTCCGCGTACGCCTTTGGTGGTAAATTGGGACGGCTATGAATCGATGGCCTTCTCCTCGCACTCTATTCTTCTGCGCTGCGCTAGCGCTCCTCAAGTCGTGGAGCGTTTGCTCCTCTGCCGCACAATCTAACGGCGCTCCACATCTGGAAATTCGCGGCGCTTCGACGCAACTCCTCGTCGATGGCAAACCATTTCTCATGCTCGGAGGCGAGTTGCACAACTCAAGTTCATCGGGTCTCGATTACATGAAGCCGATCTGGCCGGGGCTGGCAGCGATGCACTTGAACACCGTTGTCACTCCGCTTTCCTGGGAGTTGATCGAACCCGAGGAAGGCAAGTACGATTTCACGCTCGTAGATGGGCTGCTGGCTCAGGCCCGCGACAACAACGAGCGCGTCGTCTTTCTGTGGCTGGCTTCGTGGAAGAACGGAATGTCCAGCTATCCGCCAGTCTGGGTGAAGCGCGATACCAAGCGTTTTCCTCGGGTGATGATCGACGGGCAATGAAGTCAACATCCTGAGCACCTTTGGCCACGCGACTCAAGAGGCCGACGCCCGCGCCTTCGCCGCGCTGATGACGCATCTGCGCCAGGTCGACCCCCAGCATACGGTCTTGATGATGCAGGTCGAGAACGAAGTCGGTGTCCTCGGCGCATCGCGCGATCATTCGCCGGTGGCGGAGAAGGCCTTTGCCGGACAAGTCCCGCCTGAGCTGACGCATTATCTGGAGGAGCATAAGGAATCTCTTTACCCCGACCTGCTCGCATTGTGGGAACAGAATGGCGCCAAGACCAGCGGCACCTGGGAGGAGGTCTTTGGCGCCTCGTCACGCACCGACGAAATCTTCATGGCGTGGAACTATGCGAAGTTTGTGCAAGCGGTGACGGCCGCTGGTAAGACGGCATATCCGCTGCCGATGTACGTCAACACATGGCTTGGCGGAGGCGACACCAAGCCCGGCGATTATCCTAGCGGAGGCCCGCAGCCACGCGTGGTCGACATCTGGCGCGCCGCAGGCTCCTCGATCGATATCTACTGTCCCGATCTCTATGCGTCTGATTTTTCCGGCTGGACCGCACGCTATCATCGCGCCGGGAACCCGCTCTTTATCCCCGAAACCAATGGCGGGCCGGCCGGAGCCTCAGGCGCCTTCTACGCCATCGGCGAACACCAGGCACTCGGCATCTCACCCTTTGCCATCGACGGCTATATCCCCGGCGGCTGGGCGGCGAAGCTCGACCCTGACAACGAACTCAGCGCCGCCTATGCAGCCCTCGGCAGCATCTCACCATTGCTACTCGCGACGACTGCGCCTGGGATGATGCATGGCTTTCAGCTGGACAACAACCATCCCTCTGTCGAACTCGAAATGAATGGCTACACGCTCGAAGTCAGCCTGGATGACATCTTTGGCCGTCGCGCCGAGCGTGGCTATGGGCTCATCGTCGCTACTGGCCCGGGAGCTTTCATCGGCGCGGGCAAAGGCTTTCGCGTCGGCTTCCACGTTCGAACTCCGGGAGCGCCGCCGGTTGGTCTCGCCGCAATCGATGACGGGGAATACCGCGATGGGCAATTCGTCTTTAGTCGACGCCTAAACGGCGATGAAAACGACCAGGGGCAATACTGGCGCTTCGATCCACAGAGGATTCACATCGAGCGAGCGACGCTGTACAGGTTCGAATAGCCCCGCAGACAATTGCACCTTTGGCGGAGCGCGATGAAGAAATATCGATTCAAGGCGGAGATTCAAACAGGCAATGGCGGCGGCGCTTATGTCGTCTTCCCTTACGATGTCGAAAAGGAGTTCGGTAGCAAGGGCAGAGTTGCCGTGAAAGCGACCTTTAACGGCGTGCCCTACGCGGGATCCCTGGACAAATGTGGCCAGGGACAACACATGCTGGGGTTGCTGAAGGCGATTCGAAAACAAATTGGCAGGGGGCGGGGCGACACCGTCGAGGTTGTCGTTTGGAAGGACGAAGCCGAAAGAACCGTTGCAGTTCCAGCGCCGTTTGAGGAGCTCATGAGGAAAGAAAGATTACTCCCATTCTTCGAGCAACTCAGTTACACCCACCGCAAGGAATACTGCCGCTGGATTACCGAAGCCAAGAAAGAAGAAACGCGAACGAAACGGTTGGCGAAAGCCGTTGAGATGCTCAGGAGCGGTGTGCGAACTCCGCGCTAGATACGTAGCTTGACTCCCTAGTCATTGCGTAGAGCCTCCATCGGCTCGACCCGCGCCGCGCGGCGCGCGGGCAACCAGGCCGCTACTATCGAGAGCGCCGCAAACAACAACGGCACCAGCGCATAGGTGAGCGGGTCTGCTGGGCTGGTCTCAAATAAGAAACCCCGCATCAGACGCGTAACCGCGGAGGCGGCCGCAATGCCGATGACTGAGCCGGCGATGGTGAGCGCGAGGCTCTGGCGGATGATGAGCATCGCCACCTGCATCCGGTTCGCGCCCAGGGCGAGGCGCAGGCCGAACTCACGAGTGCGCCAGCTTACCGTGTAGGCAATCAGGCTGTAGACTCCGATCGATCCCACGCCGATCGCCAACACCGCAAAGACGGTCAGGAGCAATGTGAGCGATCGGGGCGCGGAGGTCGATGCGGACAACACCTCCTCCATCGTCCTGACTTTGGTGACCGGGATTGTCGGGTCGATCTCGGCCAACATGCGCCTCAGGCTGCTGGCGACTTCCCCGGTGGTAGCATTCGAGCGCACGACGATATTCATGACGGGCTTTTCGTTGCCGGGGCTCATGGGCAAGTACATCTCCCAGTCCGCGCCCTGGTCGAGACTCTCATTGCGGGTGTCGCCGACCACCCCCACGACAACAGACGCGGCGTTCATGTCCCACACCGTCGGCAAAGGTTCCTTGTCCACGGAGATCAGGTGCTTGCCGATCGGGTCTTGGTTGGGCCATAGATGGTTAGCCAGGGCGGAGTTGATGATGATGGCACGACTTGTCCCCGAGGCGTCGGAGGGCACGAAGTACCTTCCGCGCTCGAGATGGACACCCATCAGCCTGAGGTAGCCGGGGGAGACGATCCGCCTGAATCCATCAATTGCGCGCTCCCGCGGGCTGCGCGGATGGTCCTGAGCGTCAAAGGTATTCCGAGGGTCGAAGCCGGTCAACGGCAGCACATCGACCAGCGCCGCGCCGGTGACGCCGGGCAGGCCCTGCGCGCGGTCAAGCAGACTTTGATAGAAGGTGGAGCAGGCGGCTGGTTTGGCGCAGGCGTTGCGGTCGAGCGAAATCTGCGCGCTGACGACGCGGTTGGTGCGGAAGCCTGGATCGGTGCTGGAGAGCCTGGACAAGCTGCGCAACATCACGCCGGCTGCGGTGATCACCACGACCGCCAGGGCGATCTGGCCCACGACGAGCAGGCGGGAAAGACGGAAACGGCGCGCCGTCCCAAAGACATTGGTCTCGTTCAGTTTGAGTGACCCTTGCAGGTCGGAACTTGCGGCGTTCCAGGCGGGGGCAAGGCCGGACAGTATGCCAGCGAGCAAGGAAACCCCGGCGGCGAAGAGCAACACGCCGCCATGCAGTGCGATGTTTTCGATCCGCGGAGTATCTGGCGGCAGGGCCAATTTGAGCGCCTGCAGGCCCACCGCCGCGAAGATCACGCCCATGATGCCGGAAAGCAGCGCAAGTACTCCGCTCTCGGTAAGCAACTGCCGCACCAGGCGACGGGAATCGGCCCCCAGCGCGCTGCGCAGCGCCATCTCCCGCTGGCGCGAGGCGGCGCGGGCGAGCATGAGATTAGCGACATTGGCGCAGGCGATCAGCAGCACTAACCCCACCGCTCCCAGCAAAAGCAGCAGCTTGGGACGGGTGTCTCCGACGACGGCTTGGAGCATGGGAACGGCGGTCAGGTCCGCCGCCCAGCCATCGGGCATAATCCACGGAAAGAGGGTGAGCATCTGGGCGTGAAAGGAGCGCAATTCGGCCTGGGCGAGGCTCGGCTGGACTCCATCCTTCAGGCGTCCTATGGCGCGGTAGTCAAAGTAGGCCCAGAGATCCAGAGTGTCGCCGGCCTTGAAGGGGATTGGTGTCCAAAACTGGGTTTCGGGGTCGGGAAACTGGATGCCTTTCGGGGCGACCCCAATAATCTGGCGATCCGCCCCATCGAGCAAAATATTCTTCCCCACTACAGTCGGATCGCCGCCAAAATGTTGCTGCCAGTAGCTGTGACTGAGCACGACGACGCGGTCCTGGCCAAGCTCTTCTTCCTGCGGGCTAAAAAAGCGGCCGAGAGCGGGGCGTACTCCAAGAGTGTCGAACAAATTGGTGCTGGCCGCGCTGCCGAATGCCCGGTCGGAGGCGCCGGCCCCGGCCACGTTGTATTCGGCATTCAGCGTATATGCAGAGATCGACGAGAAGGTTGTGGCGCGGCGCTGGTACTCACGAATCCAGCCCTTGGGGTAGGGGGATGCATCGGTCGTGCCCTCGGATATTCCCTCGATCTCCACTAACCTCCCCGCGTGGGGAAACGGCAGCGGTTGCAGCAGGATCGAATCGATTACGCTGAAGATCGCGGTGTTCGCTCCAATGCCAAGAGCGAGGGTGAGAACCGCTACCGCGGCGAAACCGGGACTTCTGACCAGTTGTCGGAGCGCGTAGCGCACATCCTGCAATAGACTCTGCATCTTGGGCATCTCCTGTCGCCAATAAGAGTATGCATTCCCCTAACCAAAGTCGGCCACACCATAAGTCATTTCAAGGACAGAACTTAGACATGTCGATCGCCGCGAAGCGAAGCCGATTGCGTGTCCGGAATCACGGGGTGTGTTCGGATTTGAACGCCGACCGACAGAGATGCCGCCAAACAACCCGACAGATCGCGGAGATGCGGCTAATCTCTTTTTCTTCGCGGCCGCAGCCTTGGCAGGCACAACGCTGCTCGCAATCCTATCAGGTAAAATGAGGAGCGAATCACTTGAACCTTTACAGGGACTGGAGCCCACCGATTGAAGAGAGCTTTGATAACCGGCATTACGGGTCAAGATGGGGCGTATTTAGCTGAGCTGCTACTCAAGAAGGGGTACGAGGTACATGGAATTAAACGTCGTACCTCCCTGCTGAACACTCACCGAATCGACCATCTTTACCAGGACCCGCACACCGAACACCAGCGCCTCTTCCTCCACTACGGGGATCTGACCGACTCATTGAGCCTGGTTCATATCGTCCAAAAGGTGCAGCCGGATGAGATCTACAACCTTGCCGCGCAAAGCCATGTGAAAGTTTCGTTCGAGCAGCCGGAGTATACGGCTAACTCTGATGCGCTTGGAACGCTTCGACTTCTCGAAGCGATTCGGATATTGAATCTGGGTGAGAAGACGCGCTTCTACCAAGCCTCGACGTCAGAGATGTTTGGCCTCGTGCAGCAGGTGCCACAAACGGAGGCGACTCCCTTTTATCCACGATCCCCATACGCCGTGGCAAAGCTATATGCTCACTGGATTACGGTGAACTACCGAGAGTCTTATGGAATCTTTGCCTGCAATGGCATTTTATTCAACCATGAATCGCCTATGCGGGGCGAAACATTTGTGACCCGGAAGATCACTCGGGCGCTCGCCCATATCAAGCTTGGGGTTCAAGACAAGCTCTATCTCGGCAACCTCAACTCCAAACGCGACTGGGGACATGCTCGCGACTACGTAGAGATGCAATGGCTCATGCTGCAGCAGGCAAGTCCCAGGGATTACATCATTGCAACCGGGGAACAATATAGTGTGCGTGAGTTCACCACTTTAGCCGCCTCTTATCTTGGGATTGACCTCAGCTGGCAAGGGTCGGGGCTGGAGGAAAGAGGGTACGACCAGCAAGGGCGCGAGATCGTAAGCGTCGATCCGCAATATTTTCGGCCGGCAGAGGTCGACACACTCCTTGGAGATGCGGCGAAGGCGCGCAGAGAGCTGGGCTGGAAACCTAAGATATCTTTCAAGGAACTGGTTGAGGAGATGGTGATGGAGGACCTCAAGAGCGCCGAGCGCAGTGCGCTCTTAAGACTCCACGGCTACGACGCCTACCACTTGCAGGAGACATAATTCGTACGCCGATTCACGCATCGTTCAGCGGACATTGAGCCACGGTCGAGTTCTTCCCACAGAGAGAAATAATGATTGCTCCTGTTCTTGATCCAGGGAATCAGAAACACACTTGGTGCGTATGGAGAAAAACAGTCGGATTTATATTGCCGGACACCGCGGCCTGGTCGGCTCCGCGATTCACCGCGTTTTGATTCGTCAGGGCTACGACAATCTCTTGCTCCGCTCCCATGCGGAGCTGGATCTGGCAGATCCTACGGCGACGTTTCAGTTTTTCTCCGAAGAGCGCCCCGAATACGTCTTCCTCGCCGCTGCCAAAGTCGGCGGAATATTGGCAAACAATAGCTATCCGGCAGATTTCATTCGCGAAAACCTCCTTATTCAGACAAACGCCATAGACGCTGCCTATCGCTCCGGTGTAAGACGGCTGCTTTTTCTCGGCTCCAGCTGCATTTACCCGAAGTTATGTCCGCAACCCATCAGGGAGGAATATCTGTTGAGCGGACCGCTAGAGTCGACCAATCGAGCTTATGCGATGGCAAAGATCGCTGGTATAGAGATGTGCTGGTCGTATAACCGGCAATTTGGGACAAAATATCTCGCTGTGATGCCAACCAATTTGTACGGCCCCGGGGACAACTACGATCCAATGAGTTCGCATGTCTTGGCAGCGCTTATCCGCAAAGTAGCTGAGGCGAAGCAACAAGCGGTACGACAGATTACTCTGTGGGGCACAGGGACTCCCAGCCGGGAGTTGCTGTATAGCGACGATATGGCAGACGCCTGCGTCTTCCTTATGGGGCTTCCCGACGAGACCTTCAACAGTCTTTTGTCTACTGAGGAGCCGCCTCTGATCAACGTCGGCACCAACTCTGACCTTACTATCCGAGAGATCGCGGAGATGGTCTGCAAGGTGCTTGAGCATGATTGCGAATTTGTCTTTGACACATCAAAACCGGAAGGGACTCCTCGAAAATTGATGGACTCAAGCCGGATCAACCGGCTTGGTTGGCGACCGCAGATAGGGCTGGCCGAGGGTATTCGGTTGGCCTACGAGCACAGCCCCTTGCGCGAGTGAGATAGCTCCGCCAGTCAGGAGACGACAGCATACGTATCGTGAACGCTAAATTCCTGAAGAAGCAGTCCCACGTGACGGGATTCCACCCCCGCGTCTTATTTCGGAGTCTTAAGGGGTTACCGGCCTTTCTGAACGATCTGAATACATACCGCCGCATGAACCAATACCCCTCCTTTAGGCTTCGTCTTGCTGACGCCTTCCCGATTCTGTCGGACAAAATGGAAAGCGCAGGATTGGCAGAAGGGCATTACTTCCATCAGGACTTATGGGCGGCGAAGAAGATCTTCGCACGACATCCAGCGGACCATATGGACATCGGCTCACGAGTAGATGGATTCGTGGCGCATCTGCTGGTGTTTATGCCGGTGACTGTGGTCGATATCCGTCCGATGGAAAGCAAACTGAGCGGTCTCACTTTTCTGCAGGACGATGCGACGGAACTAGGGCAGTTGGAAGCCGACAGCGTCGACTCCATCTCCAGTCTTCATGCAGCTGAGCACTTTGGCCTCGGCCGGTACTCCGATCCAGTCGATCCGCAAGCGTGTTTCACCTTCATGCGCGCCATGCGGCGAGTACTGGCCCCCGGCGGCAGGCTCTATTTCTCCGTCCCGGTGGGCCGCGAACGGGTCGAGTTTAACGCCCATCGCGTCTTTTCGCCGAAAACCGTCCTGGACACATTTTCTGGTCTTGAGCTGGTCTCATTCTCTTTTGTCGGTGATGACGGTTGCCTGTACGAGGACGTCGACCCGCTGCAGTTGCCGGAGAGCGAATTGGCCTGCGGACTTTTTGAGTTCACCAAGAGAAGCGGATAACGAGCTTACCTCCGATTTGCGAAGATAACGTCCTCCGATGCCGAATTCATAATGTGAGATGTCGCCCAAAATGGTTTCAAATCGCAAGCTTCGAATCGCCCTTGAATGCAGAATCGAAGATCCTCGTTCAGGTGTAGGATCTGCCATTTTGTCACTCGCTCATGCGCTGTCGGAATCGCCGATCGAGGACCAGGAATATACTTTCATCGTGTACGAGGCCTTACGGGGATGGCTGGAACCTCACATCTTTGGCCCTTGCCGGATGGCTGCAATCGCGAAGCCCACACCATCCAGGCTCAAGCGGGCGCTCAAAGGAATTGGGTTTCTACGCAGGGCGTTGCGCTCCACGAGGACCAAGCTTGGCTCGCCACCGGCTTCGGACGGATTCGTCGAATCGGGCGGGTTCGACCTTGTGCACTTCACTTCGCCGGCCGCTTACTTGACTTCGTCTCCGACGATTTATCAGCCATGGGACCTGCAGCACGTGCATTACCCCGAGTTTTTTACCAAGTCGGATTTTGCGCTGCGCGAAAAGCTTTACCGGGCGTTCTGCGAACAAGCAAGAATTGTTTGTGTACAGACAGAGTGGTGTAAGCAGGACGTGGCGCGACACTTCGGGATCGCGCTCGGCAAGATCGAGGTAGTCCGCTGGGGATCGGTTTTTGGGGCGTATCGTGAACCCGCCTCAGAAGAGATACAAGCCGCGCGCGAGAAATTCAAGCTACCGGGGCAATTTTTCTTTTATCCTGCGGTGACCTGGCCGCACAAGAATCACGAAGATATCATTCGCGCCGTTCACTTGTTGAACACCAAGCATGGCTGCAGAGTGGACGTCTTCTTCACGGGCGCTTCAACAGATTTTCGCGTTCAACTGGACGCGCTTGCAAGAGATCTGGGCGTTTCCGAGCGAATACATCATCTCGGATTTGTCACAACCCAGGAGTTGCAGTCTATTTTCGGTGCAGCGACGGCGATGGTCTTTCCGAGTAAATTTGAAGGTTTTGGCCTGCCAATCCTGGAGGCCTTCCATGCGCGGCTCCCGGTATTGTGCTCGAATTCGAGTGTGCTTCCCGAAGTGGCGCGGGACGGCGCTCTGTATTTCACTCCCGGCTGCCCGGAGGAACTGGCAGAGTCGATGTTGAGGGTCTTGCGCGATCCGGAACTTCGCCAAAGCATGGTGGAGAAAGGCGCAGATGTTCTATCAAGCTTCTCAGCGCACGATATGGCGCGGAGCTTCCAAGATATGTATGCCCGCGTGGCGTGGCGGGCCACATCAGGAGAGGCGGCAGAGCCGGCATCGAGCGATCTGGTAGGCAGCCGACCGAACAGGGTGGCAGAGTGACTGGATTCAGAAGCCCTCGCGCGTTGATCTGCGGAGTCTCCGGACAGGACGGCAGTTACCTGGCCAAGCTACTTCTGGAGCGTGGCTATGAGGTCTGGGGTGCATCCCGCGATGCGGAGATGAACCGATTTGCCAATCTTCGCTGGCTTGGTATTTATGAGTCGGTCAAGAAGGTGTCGTTGAATCCTGGCGACGTCGGCGGGATCTTGGGGTTACTGCGGCGAGTGCGCCCCGACGAGGTATATAGCCTGACTGGGCAGAGTTCGGTTGGATTGTCGTTTGAGCAGCCGGTGGAGACCCTGGAAAGCATTGCGTTAGGAACATTAAACATCCTCGAAGCGATACGACTCTCCGACCTTGATGTGCGTTTCTACAATGCGGGCTCGACGGAATGTTTCGGAGATACCGGAGACGGCTGCGCCACGGAAGCGTCTCCTTTCAATCCTTGCAGCCCTTATGCGGTGGCAAAGGCCGCCGCTTACTGGACGGTGGCTAACTACCGCCAGGCATATGGCATATTTGCCTGCACGGGCATCTTATCGAACCATGACTCTCCTTTGCGTCCGCGGCGATTCGTCACTCGCAAGATTATCCATGCGGCGGCTCGCCTCGCGCTCGGCTTTGAGGTCCGCTTAGCTCTCGGTAATTTAACGGTTGAGCGGGACTGGGGCTGGGCCCCGGATTATGTCACGGCGATCGCCGAGATGGTGCAGCAGAAAATCCCGCAGGACTATATTATCGCCACCGGCAAGAGTCGCGCCTTGGTTGATTTTGTGGATGCTGCCTTCCGCATGGCTGGTAAGAATTGGCGGGAGTTCGTCAGCGTCGATGAACAATTACTGCGGCCCACTGACATCATCAAGAACAAGGTGGACCCGTCGAAAGCGGCGCTGCAGCTTGGGTGGAAAGCTTCGTACGCAATGGATGACGTGGTGGCAAAGATGCTGGAGCAGGAGATCGCTGAACTCAAGAAAACTGGGGCAACCGAGTGAGTTCGTCCGCGCCACACACCACCGACTCATCTGTGGCTTGCAAGATTTGCGAAGCGAATTCCCGCTTCTTCGGCAACACTCTAGTGCTGCGAAAGTTCCAAGTAAGCTACTTTCGCTGCCCGGCTTGCGGTTTCATTCAGACGGAAACCCCTTATTGGCTTGACGAAGCGTATTCCTCGGCGATCGCCAGGCAAGACGTTGGGATCATGCAACGCAACCTGGTCAATCGCGAATTTACGACAGCGGTTCTCAATCTTCTCTTCCCGGAGGCGAAACGCTGTGTCGACTATGGCGCCGGTCACGGGGTCTTTGTCCGCCTGATGCGAGATCGCGGCTTCGATTTTCGCTGGTATGACCGCCACGCAAGCAACGACTATGCCCGCGGATTTGAATACGAAGCCGGTCAGTCCTGCGAATTGCTGACTGCGTTTGAAGTGCTCGAACACTTGACGGAGCCGATCACCGACTTGGCTACCATGATGAACATCGCGGAGAACGTATTTGTCTCGACGCTGCTGGTACCCGAGCCCGCCCCAGAGTTATCCGATTGGTGGTATTTTCTGCCGTCGACAGGCCAGCACATCGCATTCTATACGCGGAGTTCCCTTGAGTTGCTGGCGCAACGGTTTGGCCGGCATCTTCTCTCTCGCGGAGCATATCATCTTTTTACTTCTGGTTCGAAGAGTCGGGGGAAGTTCCGGTTAGCCTGCGATTTCCGGATCTCGCGATTGTTGAACATGACTAAAAGACGGCCGAGTCTCATCGATCGGGACTTTGAGGAAATGACGTCCTAAGGCGGCTCATTCTGATGCTCTGCTTGGGCGGTGACGAGGTTTGACCGACGGGCGAGTGGACGAACCGCAGTCAAGGTATCTGGGTGGGCTGCTCCCCTCGAGAATGTTGTTGTGTGTGCCGCTTACTGATTGCTACCGGTAGGGAATGCGTCGGAGGAGCGTCCTTCTTAGCAGAGCTTCGCGGCGCTCAGCTTGAAGACGACGGTGTTCACCGTCTTGGCCACCAAAGCGTATTGACGGGCCGCCAGAAACGTTGCGATGGGGCCTGTGAGAGCATCGCTAAGTGTCACCGCTCCCAAGCACTCGATCAGAATGTAATCCGGGGAGTAGCGGTCCCAATCGTTCGATTGAAGCACTTCGAAGTCAGAGCCTTCCACGTCTACTGTGAGCATGTCTATGCGCACACCTTCCGGTATATTGCGATCCAGTATCCGGGACAGTGGTTCGACAGCGACTTTGACCTCCCGGTCCATCGCGAAACCGCTTTTGACTCGTTGCAAAGCTAACTCCTTGTCGAAAGTATTAACCGCCGGTTCCTTGAATACATAGAATGTTAGCTCTCCGCTGACGGCACCTACACCTCCCTCAACATTGATGTCACGAGGACGCACGCGCCGGAATTCCGCCATAGAGCCGGGGTTTGCGTCGATATTAATACCCCTCCAACCCCGGCGATAAAGCCGATAAGTGTTGGAGTACTTCTTAGGGTGATGCGCCCCTACGTCTACATAGAACCCTGTAGGTTTGCAAAATAAAAAATGTTCCATGATGAGGTCCTCGCCCTCCTGGGAATAGGAGTCGCGCGCATAACGGGGGGACACTTTGTGTCGAGCGCGGCTGAGCATCTTCCGCAAGGGGGACGGGAGGGCATATTTAATCCAACGCTTCATGACGCTCCCAAAGCTTGATTGGCAGGATTGATTTTAGCTGTAAAAAGAATATTGAGCGAGTTCGCCGGTCAAAGGCATTGGCAAAGACCCCCGAGACAGCATAGGAGATCACTGTGGCGATGGCTGCCCCCAGCGGCCCATACCTCGGAACTAAAACCAGATTGAGCAGGACATTGGAGACGCCCCCCGCCAGAGTGCGATAGAAACCCAACTTCAATAGATTCTCGGCAAAGTCCCACGGAGCCTGGGCCAGCCCGAGGAAAACAAAGACCGACGCCCAGATGTGGACGGCCAGCACCGGAGCCGCCGCCGCGAACGCATTCGAATAGAGAAGATGGATGATCCAGTGAGACATCAGCGCGATAATGGAACCGATAACTATGGCGATGAGGCTCATCAGGGAGAAAAGCCTCCCGAGCCGCGAGTAGTAAAGGGCGCGGTTGTCACGCACCCGAATGATCGCGGGCGATACGGAGGAAACGATGGCCGATGGAATGAAATACCAGACTTCGGAGACGCGTGTCGCGGCCGCATAGATTCCGACCGCGGCGTCCCCCTGCATAACCTTTAGCATGACCATATCGATACGCATATAGATCATGATGGCCATGCCCGAGAGAATCACAGGCCAGCTTTGCTTTAACAATTCAACGGCGCGGCGCTTGCTGAAGCGCCATTGTCTGATTCGCCCGCCGGTCCATTGGTAGAGCACGACAAGGCCGAACGCCCCGAGGGCGAGCTCCGTAACCTGGGCCGCGGCAAACGTCCACACCGGGCCTTTGCGATAAATCAGGTAGACGCGAAAAGCCGCGGCCGATAGAAAGGCGGAGTTCTTCGACCACACCGTCAACTTGGATCGGACCTGGGATTGGAAGTAGGAATCGATCGTATCGAAGGCTTGAAAGAAAAGACCGATGGACAGCAGCGAGACCAGCAGGATCGCCAAGTTGTCATGCGGTTGCACAACGAATACCGCGGAGATCGCGAGAAGAGGCGCCAGAACGGAGCCGCCCACGCGAAGCGCAAACGCGGTCCCCAAAAGTTCCGGAATGCGGGAGCTATCGAGTACTATTTCCTTTACGACGATATTTTCGAGGCCGAGAGTAGTCAGGGTTCCGAAGAGCGCGACGAAGGAGATGGCAAAATTTAGGGACCCGAACCGCGACGGGCCAAGATATCGTGCTACCCAGACGCCAACAACAACTCCCATTCCCATCCGAATGATGCGATCGAGCATCAGCCAGCCCGTATTGCCAAGAATCCTTTGGAGGCTGGGGGAAACTCGGCTTCGGATTTCGCCGAGGGATTTGCCAATCCTGAATCTGTTCAAACTAGTTCGTTCCTGAGGTTGCGGCATGCCCGATTGGGTCTTTGTCTTTGACTCATCTTACCCGAGCGTCGATGTCGCCCTCCCGATCGACGACGAAAGGTTCCACATTTTCGTCTCTGTACGGAAGATCGAGCCGCCCCCCGGCCATGGCGATCTAAAGCTAGAGGACGAAGTAGATTTAAGGACAGTTCGCAGAAACCTGGCCGCTGTTCGGGCCGCGCGGCCCGGACCTGGAGAGGTCGAATGCATCGTGATCGCTTCGCCCATCATGCGACCCGAGCAACTCGCCCTCAACGCGGGATACGCTCTTTCGCTCAGCCGCGACGTATGGTTTTTCGATGGATTGCATTTTCATCCCATGCACCGCTTCCTTAGGAGACTCTTAAAGGCGGCGCTAGCGGGTTTTGCACGCACATTAATGGGTGGGATCAAACTCAGGTTGAAGACCGTCCTCTTCAATCGAAGGGTCCGTCGCCTTCCCGGATACCGGACCCCCGAGGGCTGCCTTTTCGGTGTGTATACGAGTGCCCGGAGTTTCTCCCTTGCTCCGGATACTGTGGCCCTTCGCGAGGATGGTCGCTGCATTTACGGCGAGTCGACTCGAGGGTGGTACTTGCCGGCCTTTTCCAGCCGCCGCCAGCGCTATCGAGTTCGAACCACCCGTCAACATCTTCAAGATGTGACACTGCACGTTGAGGACATCCATGGTGGTGAGGTGTCCTCACTTTTCCAAAATGGCCTCATTCTGGACTACCCTTACATGCTTGGCAGAGGGCGTTCGAGTCTCAGTTACCCGGCGTCGAGCCATTCAGGGGCCAAGACCATCGAGAGAGGCATCTGCCTGCTTGCCTACACGAGCGGCTATTATCATTGGCTGCTTGAGGGCGTCCCAAGAATCCTCGATGTGATCGACGAGGGATTCGATTTTGATCGCTATCCTCTCATCTTGCCACCGCTCGCACCGTTTCAGCGGCAGCTTCTGGAACTTCTTGGCCTTGACCCTCAGCGGCAAGTGATCACGGTAGGTAAGGGCGAATGGTGTCATGTGAAGGATTGCATCTTTCCCACGGCCTACTTCCCCTTTGGGTCTCCAGAACTTGAGGACCCCTCGGGTCAACCCGATCGGGAATTGCTGCTGCGTATCCGCGATCGAGTGATGGAGCGTTTCGACCCGCCGCAATCTGGCAGCACTCCGACGCCGAGACGGATATACATTAGCCGCGCCAAGGCCGCTAAGCGAAAGTTCGCCCCAGAATCCGAGGCCGCCCTTCGCTCGACCCTGGAGCGGGCCGGCTTCGACGCAGTTTGCCTCGAAGACCTGCCGTGGAGCGCTCAGGTTCAAATCGTCGCCAACGCGGAGTTTATCGCGGGAATGCAT
Organism: uncultured Acidobacteriaceae bacterium; assembly: GCA_963826855.1. Classification (GTDB taxonomy): domain Bacteria; phylum Acidobacteriota; class Terriglobia; order Terriglobales; family Acidobacteriaceae; genus Acidisarcina. The sequence continues at coordinate 20,334 of CAWGZE010000019.1, read as the reverse complement.
GGAGCCGGTTTAACCAATGTGCTGTTTACAAAGGCGCATTCGCTTTTGGAATTCCACAACCCTCTGGAGACGCGAGCATATTTCGCCGTGCTGGCCCGCGAACTCGACATCAGCTACGGCTATGTGATCGGGGGACTCAAGGGGAATTCGCCCAGCTTCGACAACGTGACAATCGACCTCGCATCTGTGGAAAGGATGTTGCTACAGCTAGAGTCTCGTCGGGGAGGTTGAGAGATCCGCGTAGCCGACAGCCCGGGCGATGGGGACCTACTTGAATGAATCTTGACGGGCGAAACGACGCCATCTCCGGATCGCTCGGCGCGCCAGGCTCGGAGAGAGAACCAGTTCCTGCGAAAGACGATCCATGCTCCTCATCGGCACGAAGCCGGGAGGATGGCGAAGAGGAAAGTCCAAAGAATGCGCCGCGAAGGTCATGTTGTCGTTGGCGTCAGTCGTGTGCGTACCGTCGGCGCCGAAGCCGATATTGGTCACCATGTTGACCGCGGGTGTGACGCACAGCGCGTTGTGGATGAGGTTGGTGTAGGCCCATTGGTAGTCCCACGTATTAGGCCCTGTATCGTCGTGCATCTCGTCGAAGCGCGCGGTCCAGTATTCGACCAGCCTCGGGTCGTCGAAGATCTCTGAGAGCAGGTTGGCACGCTTGATCTCCGGCCATTGGCGGAGATGCCGGTCGTATCTGGACCAGGCGCTTCTCCAGGTGGCCCATCCCCAAACATGTGTCATTCGCGAGAAGAAATAGCTGTATCCTGTCGGCAAAGGCACGCCTGTGAAGTTGTCGCCGGAGATCATCGCGATTCGCGAATCGCCTCGGTACCTTTCCAACATTTCCTGGCAGAAGGGAAAGAAAGAGGGGTCGGGCAGGCAATCGTCCTCCAAAATGATCGCCTCCTCCACCAGGCTGAAGGCCCAATTGAGGCCCGAGATGATGCGCTCACGGCAGCCGAGATTCGTGGCGGAGAAATTGGTCAGAACCTCGCACGGCCAGTCCACTTGTTGGGCGATTTCGCGCACTTGGCGGCACAGATCTTCTTCGTCCGGACGGTCTTTTCTGGGCCCGTCGGCGACGATCAGCAATCTCGCCGGATGTGCGCGCGCGATGGCCGCAAATACGGTCCGGGTCGGGGTGGGTCGATTGAACACACAGAAGACAACGGGCACAGTGAGCGAAGTGCCGGACAAATGCGATCCTTTCTGCGATGACGATCTTGCGAACGACTGTCGCCGCCGGGTCCAAGATTTCCCTCTTGGGGTGGAACTGGCAAAACGGAGCGGCACCGGCCAGCGGCGGGCGCGTCGTGGTCGAGGCAGCCAGCCTTCGGTATGATGGTATCGCGGATGAATTATGTCGAGTCAAGCTTAAGCGTGGAGCCCCCGGCGAACGCCACGGACGACGGGGCGGATAGAATCGGTCTGCTCGACGTCGCCCTGGTGCTTGCCCGCCGCTGGCGGCGAATTGCTTTCGTGACACTTGGGGCTTTGATTCTGGGTGCTCTGATTTCTCTCATACTTAAGCCAACTTTCACCGCCAAAGCCGTCATCCTGCCGCCGCAACAGCAGCAATCCTCAGCCTCCGCCATGATGGGGCAACTGGGAGCCCTGCTGGGTAGTGGCGGGGGCAGTATGGGGTTGAAGAACCCGGCGGACATGTATGTTGGGTTCCTGGAAAGCCGAACCATCGCCGACAAGATCATTGCCAAGTTTGGGCTAATGTCCTTGTACAAGACCAAGAAAATGCAAGATACCCGCACCGCCTTGGCCCAGCACGCTCAGTTCGAGCTGGGCAAGGATGGGTTGATCCACATCTCGGTGGCGGACCGAAGCGCACAGAGGGCAAGCGATATCGCGAATGCGTATATCGATGAGCTTTACGCGATGAACTCGACCTTGGCGATCTCCGAAGCCGCCCAGCGGCGACTCTTCTACGATCAGGAACTCAAGGCGGAGAAGGCCGCATTGGAAGTGGCGGAGAGTGATCTCGCGTCCACAGAGGAGCGTACTGGAATTATCCAACTTAGTGGCCAGGCGGAGTCAATTATTCGCAGCATCGCCGAGTTGCGGGCGCAGATCTCGAGTCGCGAAGTACAACTGGAGGCAATGCGCACCTTCGCCACCGAACAAAACCCCGACGTGACCATGTTGCAACAGGAGATCGCGGGGCTGCGTCAGCAGCTCGCAAAACTTCAGGACGATCAGCAGCACCTGGCGCCTGGCGATACGCAGGTGCCTGCCGGTAAGGTCCCTGCGGAGGCTCTGGAATACGTCCGGAAGCTGCGCGAGGTGAAGTATCACGAGACGCTTTTCGATCTTCTCTCTCGTCAATATGAGGCGGCGCGTATCGACGAAGCAAAGTCCGCTCCAATCATTCAGGTTGTCGACCGAGCTGTGCCCCCAGACAAGAAATCAGGTCCTCACGGCTCGATTATTACCCCAATTTTCGGAATCATAGGCTTCCTGCTGGCCTGTCTGGTGACGTTCCTAGAACAGGCGTGGAAGCGCCTGAGCGAAGCATCTGAATCGGCCGCCAAGGTACGCGAACTGCAAGAGGCAATCCGCTGGCGGAAGTGATTCTTCGCGCCGCTCTATCGGGCTGTAGAAAAGCAGAATGAGCGCAACTGTCATGCGTTGCTGCGTTCATAAGGATCGCCATGAAATTCGGAGCGGAAGTGATTACGCACTCTGGCCGGCAAGAGGGTGGCCGACGCTTCCTTTCTCCGTCATCCGAAAAAACTCCTCTCGTATCTATCATTATCGTGGTCTTTCGCGCGAAGCATGAGCTACAGTCGCTGCTTGAGAGTATTTTTGCTATCGCATCGCCCGAAGTCGAAGTGATCGTGATAGACGGCGGGTCCGACGATGAGACAATAAACTTGCTTCGCGAGTGGAGCGACCGAATCGAGTACTGGCTGAGTGAGCCAGACACTGGCATTTATAACGCCATGAACAAGGGTCTTACGGCGGCCACTGGTGACTATATTCTCCACCTGAACGCAGGTGACAAACTCCGTCGGATACCCAGTTGATGATTTGCGCCGATCTCTCGCTGACGGGATCGATGTTGTCTCATGTCAGGTGCTGATCGACGATAGCATTACATTCTCTCCCAGAAGCGAGTTACGGCTGCGGATTGAAAATGCGTGGCACCACCAGGGCACGTTCTACCGCCGACTCGCACATCCTTTCTACAATGAGAACTATCGTGTCTTTGGCGACTTCGATCTGAACCAAAGACTCGTGAAGTCGGGCAAGACCGTCAGACTACTGGAGACGGTGGTCGCCGATCACCAAAACGACGGCGTCTCTGTGAGCGGCCGCCATCAGCATTCGGCGGAGATGTGGCGATGTGTGCGGGCGAATTCCGGAGCGCTTTATGTCCCTCTCGCGTTCGCTTGGTACCATCTCTACCCTTTGCGAAAGGTCATCAGTTCCTTCCGGAGACATATTACTTCACACGCTTCCACCAAATCGTAGCGTTCTCTCTCAAAATGAGGCGCGCGCCGCAACGATTTGGTTCTATGGCGAACCTATGGTGGCAAACTTTTTCCTGGACTGAGTAATGCTGGATGAAGGCAACAGCGATTAGTTCCATCACGACGGTGAGCACGGTAAGATAGTCTACAAAGAAGATAAAAGTCAGCGCCCCAAGCAGGATGGATGATGTGAGAAATCGACTAACCATTCTGTTCCCTGAGGACAAATACCCAGAGATCACCCCCCACACATAATTGATCAGGAAAATCCCTAAGAACCAGAGATCCAAGTAATACTTGGCAAGGTAAGTGTGCACTCCATCTATGATATGATCACTACCCAAATCTGTGGCCTCTAAGACGGGCGGAGCCCAGAACGCAGGGAAGCAGGGTACCCAGGAATCCGGCTGAGACATGACTATATGGATAGGAGTGAACGATCCAGCAAAGGTTCGACAGAGGAATCGCGATATACGAGGCAACCCAGAGAAAAGCCATCGGCCAATCTGCATAAGCGCTGCGAATCCCAAAAAATGCGACTAATGTCGCTTCAGCCCGGCCGTTACCTATAAAGTTCGCAAGTAACGCCGCCGTCATCAACATCCCAAATGCAATCAAATATAGCTTTAGCTTGCTTAGCTTTGTCCGCAAGGAAAAGATAAACAAACCCTGGGCGAGCATGATCAGCAGAAAACCACGGGTAGCATAAGCCAACAAGCAGAAGACAGCGAAGGTAGAGACGAAGACTTTCCGAGTCCGCGAGGATTCGAGGCTAGCACTCACGAATAATGCCATGACACCGCTGTCGAGCGCCTGCTTGAACTTGCCGTAATCATCATAGTTGTGGGTATTCACGCCGAAGAAACCGAAGATCGGGGGCAATCCGTCGGCGATCAGGTTAAAGATAATGATCGAAATAGCTACTACTAGTAGAAACAATTGCACTCGCCGCAGCCGGGTGAGATTGACGTGATAAGTCGCCGCAAATCTTGGTTCATGCCCCAGTGCCCAATAGGCGCCGCGCACGGTAATATGACCGAGCAATAGTGAGGCCAGGGACGCTCCAAAGAGAATCCACGCAAGGGTAAAATCAGGATAGGTGTCGACGGACAGACGCAGCTGCAAGCTGCCCAGCATCAATAGCCAAACGGCCACGAAGAGCGCAATCGGCTCGCAATACAGGGGCAGCCCGGAGCGATGACGAAGGGTGAAACTCTTCGACATTCGATCTCGCACGAAAGGCTCTCCAGGACGGTGTGATCAGCCTGCGTCCACGCACTGGCCTTCCAAATTGTACATGGTCACAGTATGTTTATAGCTACTGTCTGACAAAGAGCTTGCAACCGACCAACTCGAATCAACAGTAAGCAGCTGAAGTGATGCTTCGGATTGGTTCCGCATAAGGCGTGTAACGTTATGATTCAGAGTGGCTATACTGTAATTTGGGCGGCCGCCTTCTGCCGCGTCTAAAGCGAATCGCCAGCGGCGATGATCCTGAAGTCGAACAAACGGAAGAGCCATCGGTTCGATTTTTATACATAATGAGGCCTTCGAGATGCGGTTCATTTCAAGCAATCGCCGTCTATTCTCACGAACCTACCCGTCCCCGGCGAATGCAGTCGATGTCTTCGCGGATGGCTGGGCGTCGACTCTTCCGGAAATAAACGGGGTTGCGCTTAAAGCCGGCAGTGCAAAACTATTCGACGACGAGCGAATCCGCTGGGCAAATGAGGGAGTTGGTGGTTTTCACGGAATGAAGGTTCTCGAGTTAGGCCCGCTCGAGGGGGGCCACTCCTATATGCTCCAGGAGATGGGCGCCGATTCTATTCTGGCGATTGAAGCAAACAGTCGGCAGTTCCTAAAATGTCTTATCGTGAAAGAGCTCTATCGGCTGGACAAGTGTGAGTTCTTGCTGGGTGACTTCGTAAAGTACATGGAGAGCGCGCCCAAGAAGTTCGACTTTTGTCTGGCGAGCGGGGTTCTCTATCACATGGAAAAGCCGATTGAGCTAATTTCGTTGATCTCGAGAATCACTGATCGGACACTGATCTGGACCCAGTATTACGATCATGCGAAAGTTCAAAAGAACATGCCCTTTTACAAGCGGTCGCGCTTCAGCCCGGGGGAAAAAGCGAGCTTTGAAGGCTTTACCTATACGCGCTATAAACGGCGATACGGGCTTGGACTGAGACATCTCAATTTTTGGGGAGGGACCGGCGATCACAGCTATTGGTTGGGTCTCGATGATATCGTGGCGGCCCTGAAATATCTCGGGTTCAAAAAAGTGGAGGTCAACTTCCACGAGCCTGACCATGCAAATGGACCTGCTGTTTGCCTAATGTGTTCGAAGGAGTGACTTCCCTCCCTCTCGTCGGGAGGGTCCCAAGAAGTACTCGCAGCTATCCTGAATCCGCCATGCCAGGAGTCCCGCGGTATACGGTTGTGGTTCCCGCTCTCAACGCGGCTGCGGATTGGCCTCGATTCGCGCCGGCGCTCCTGAACTGCGTTCGTCCCGAGCAGGTTTTGATTGTCGACTCAGAGTCGACGGACGGAACACCGGATCTGGCGCGGCAGGCGGGCTTTGAGGTGGCGTCCATCGACCGAAAAACATTCAATCATGGCGGCACCAGGCAGTTGGCTGCGGAGATGGTTCCAGATGCGGAAATCGTGGCGTTCATGACTCAGGATGCAGTCCTGGCCGATGTCAATTCGATGGCGAGACTGCTTGCCGCATTCGACGACCTCGCCGTGGCTGCGGCCTATGGGCGGCAGTTGCCCAGACCCGAAGCCGGCCCGATCGAGGCGCACGCGAGAGCGTTTAACTATCCCGCGACGTCTGATTTGCGGGACCTCGCAAGCAGAGAACGCCTTGGCTTCAAAGCAATTTTCTTGTCGAACTCTTTTGCCGCATACCGCCGATCGGCGCTCATGAGCGTAGGTGGATTTCCTGCTGACGTGATCTTCGGCGAGGACACTGTGACAGCCGCAAAGCTGCTGCGGGCGGGCCACAAGATAGCCTATGTGGCAGAGGCGTGCGTATACCATTCCCATGCTCAGTCCGAGATTCAGGATTTCAAACGCTACTTCGACATTGGCGTGCTTCACAATCGTGAGCGCTGGCTTCTCGAAGAATTTGGGAGGACATCCAGTGAGGGCAAGAGGTTTGTCCTCTCTGAAATGAAATACCTCCAAGAGCGAGCTCCAGCCCAGATTCCCTCCGCTTTGGTGCGCACCGGTCTCAAAATTCTAGGCTATCGGCTGGGCATGATGGAAGCGCGGCTCTCTCCGAAGATCAAACGGGCGCTAAGTATGCACCCTCGGTTTTGGGACGAGCCGGAGGACAAGGATCACTGATTCATAACGCCGACAACGTCATGGGAACCGCTGGCGACTTCTAGCGGGGCATATTGATCGCAGCTCATGGCCTCACGGCGTCGTCGCCGTGGCATTAGCATAAAGAGATGGCAGTCTCCCAAACGTCGGCGCTCCCGGCGGAGGATTCCTTTCCGCGGAGACGAAGAGACCTCTGCGAACTTTTGGTCGGCTACGGGATGATTCTGCTGGTGATTTGGACGCCGAGTCCCTGGCAGAGGCCGCTTTACTGGTTGACTGCGGCGGTCATTTTGGTGATCTCCTGGAGGTCTTTCGACGGCTGGCCGGCGATGGGTTTGCGCTCGTCGAATCTCCTGCAATCGCTCTGGATCGTGGGGCTGGGCCTGCTGGGCGCGGCGGTCGCGATCGCGATCGCTTACCGCGTGGGAACTCTGCGGCCGTGGCATGGCCCGATCGAGCTCATTCGGCGCTTTTGGGGATACGCAATCTGGGCCTTCCTGCAGCAGTTTCTGTTACAGATATTCTTCCTAAGGCGCATCCTGCGGCTGGTGTCCAGCAAGGTGCTGGCGGTTTTGCTGACGGCGGGAATCTTTTCTTTAGCCCATCTGCCGAACCCGATTCTGACCGTGGCGACTCTCGCCTTTGGCGTGGCCGCGTGCACTCTGTTTCTCCGCTACCGCAATCTGTATCCATTGGCCATCACTCATGCGATCCTCGGCATTTGTATCGCCATCTGTCTCCCCGGCCCGGTGACTCACAATATGCGCGTCGGCCTAGGCTACCTGGAGTATCGGCCGAACCAGGGCCACCATCACCGCATCCGTCCTGCGTCTTTGCTTCTACCGAAGCCATAGCGACCAGATGGTGTCGACCGAGGCGTGAGTGATGGCCGAGGCCCCGACGCGCCGTGCCTCGCGCCAGGCACGCCCATAGAAGATGCCGGCGAGCGCGGCCAGCAGGACATAGCGCCAGTTGAAGTGGGCGGCACGCTTGTTGAAATGCGAAAGCCCAAAGAGGGCCGCGGTGAGGAAGAGCGCGGGATAGCGTCCCATTCGGCGTTCGAGCAGGTTTTGCAACCATCCGCGAAAGAAGAGTTCTTCGGGCACGGCAATGAAGAAGAAGGTAAATGAGAATGCCCCGAGAAACTGCGTCGGGAGCGGCCATCCGGAGTGAAGGTGCAGAAAGCCCAAAGCCAGCCCCAGAATGAGGGCTACGGGGGTGTAGAACAAGAGTTCGCGCAGGCCGATCCCGATGTCGCGGAGTTTCAAGCGCAGGTCGAATCCGACGCCATCGAGTTGGCGGATGACGAGGAATCCGTAGATGCCAGCGTCTAGCAGCAGCATCTTGTTGAAGACTGCCAAATGCGCAGGCCATGCGGGCTCGAACCAGCGCAGGTCGACGGCCAGCCCTAGCGTCGCGAGCACGAGGAAATCCCGCCAGTTGCTGCGCTGGTCGGGGTCGGCTACCCTGGCGCTCCAGAGCAAGGCGGCGACGGCGACCGGTAGGAGCGCATATAAGGCGAACCATCCCCAGTGGAAGGTTCCGGCGGACCACGTTACCAGCACATAGGGAGCCGACAGAACGGCAGGGCGAAGAAGCCTGACCCTAGTGGGCAATCTGTCGGCATGACGTGCAGTGCCCTCACCGAAGAACGCGGCCGCCAGGAACGGCAGCAACGTGAGGCAGGCCGCGATTACGATCAGAGGGCGCAGCATCATTGGAGGGCGCAGTATGGAGCTCCCCTCCAAAGCTTAAGACAGTTTCGATCGGCGCCGCTCCTGGCCATGACCCTCCAGGCTGAAGGCGGCATTGACCAGCGCAATGTGCGAAAGGGCCTGAGGAAAATTGCCCACCAGTCGCTTTTCCTTAACGTCGTACTCCTCGGACAGCAAACCAACGTCATTGCGAAGCCGGAGTAGGCGATCGAAGAGCTTCCGCGCGTCGGCTTCCCGGCCGACTCGTTGGAGCGCGCTGACAAGCCAGAAACTGCAGGCCAGAAACACCCCTTCGCCCGGCGGCAAAGCATCGTCGACTTTGCCGGTATCGTAGCGCATCACAAATCCGTCGGGCATCAGATGTTTCTCTATCGCCTCCACGGTGCCAACGACGCGCCGGTCGTGGGGGGGCAGAAATCCAACCAAGGGCAGCAGGAGCAATGAAGCGTCCAACTGCTTCGAACCGTAAACCTGGACAAAGCTGCCCAGTTTCTCGTCGAAACCCTTTGTGCAAACCTCGCGATGAATCGTGTCGCGAATCTGCGTCCATCGCTCGACTGGAGCGGCGCAGCCGAGACACTCGGCGGCATGGACAGCGCGGTCGAAGGCCACCCAGGTCATGATCTTCGAATAAGTAAACTGCTGCGCATCGCCGCGCGACTCCCACATTCCCTGGTCGGGCTTGTCCCAGATTGTTTCGAGATGCTCGACTATATTTCTGGGAAGATTGAAGCTGTCGGCGTCATCGCGATCCATCTCCAAGTGGGCATTGAGGTAGGCATCGATCAACTCTCCGTAGACATCGAGCTGAACCTGCGTCGACGCCGCGTTGCCCACCCGCACTGGCGTCGATGCTTCATATCCCGGGAGCCAGGGAATTTCCCACTCCAGCAGACTCCGCTCGCCAGCGATACCATACATGATCTGGAGCTGATCCGGACTGCCAGCGACGGCGCGCCGCAGCCAGTCCCGCCAAGCCTTTGCTTCGTCGTAGTAGCCGCCGTTCATCAGAGCAAGCAGGGTGAATGTCGCGTCGCGAAGCCAGCAATAGCGATAGTCCCAATTGCGCTGACCGCCGAGCGCCTCGGGCAGCGAAGTCGTCACGGCGGCGACGATGCCCCCGGTAGGACGGTAGGTCAAGGCTTTAAGGGTAATCAGCGACCTTTCGATGGCCTCGGCATAAGGGCCAGCGCTTTTGCATTGTGCTGACCAATGGAGCCAGAAGTCTTCCGCCTCCTGGAGCGCCTTCTCTGGGTCGATCGCCCGCGGCGGCTTCTCGTAGGACGCGCCATAGGTCAAGACGAAGCTCACGCTCTCACCCTCGCCAATGGTGAAGTCGGAGACAGTCTTCAGATCTTCGCCGCGGTGTTCAGCCGAGGTGCGGAAGACCGCCATATCCGGGCCGGCTATCGCGAGCAGGCCGCCGTCAAAGCGCTCCACCCAGGGAACAGTCCTGCCATAGTCGAAGCGCAATGCGAGGTCCATGTGGACCGCCGTCCGGCCCTTGACGCCGCGGACGATCCGCACGACATCGGAATGGCGGCCGCGTACCGGCATGAAATCGACCAATGTAAATGTGCCGTCGTCGGCTTCAAAGGTCGTTTCAAGAATGAGCGTGTGGTCGCGGTACCTGCGAGTGACTTTGGGCGCGCCGGCAGCGGGAGCGATTTGCCAGCGGCCATTTTTTTCGTTGCCGAGAAGCGCGGCAAAACAGGCTCCGGAGGAGAACGCCGGCCAGCAAAGCCAGTCGATCGAACCATCCTTTCCTACCAGCGCGGCAGTCTCGCAATCGCCGATGATGGCGTAATCCTCGATACGAAGGGCCATGCGCTCTATTGCTCGTGGTAGCTGCGGGAGAGTCCGCCATCGACGGTGAAAGTGGCGCCGTTTACGTAGCCTGCTTGGTCTGAAGCCAGAAATACGACCAGGTCGGCGACATCGTCAGTCGAGCCCAGACGGCCCAGGGGGATATTCGCCAGCAGCGCATCGAGCTTTGGCTTGTTCTCGAGCAGGCTCTTGTTCATGGGCGTGGCGATCGCTCCCGGCGCGACGTTGTTGACCGTGAATCCCTCCGGACCAAGTTCCACCGCGAGCGTGCGCATCAACATCCGCAGGCCGCCCTTGCTTGCGCAATAGCTGGCAAATCCGGGAAACGCGACGTCTTCGTGGACGGAGCTGATGTTGATAATGCGGCCGGCCTTCTTCTTTGCGCGTAAGCTCCGCACAAAAGCCTGAGTGAGGAAGAACGCCCCTTTCAGATTCACGCCTAGAACGTGGTCGTAGTCCTCCTCGGTGACCTCCCAGAAATCAGCCTTCTTTTCCATCCCGGCATTGTTCACGAGGATGTCGACCGAGCCAAAAGCCTCCCAACCGCGGTCGATCAGAGTCTGGAGATCGGCAAGATTGGAAACATCGGCCTTTACGACGATTGCTCGAGCGCCTAGAGCCTCAACCCGTTTTCGGGTTTCTTCCGCGCCCTCGCTGTGGCTGGCATAGTTTATGACAATGCTGGCGCCGACCTGGGCGAGTTTTTCGGCGATGGCCTGACCAATGCCAGAACTAGAGCCAGTAACCACGGCAACTCGATTTTCCAGTGACTTCATATAGAACCCATGGGAAGCAGCTTCATCTTTTCGCGCTCTGGATCGGCGAACATCTCGCAGGAATTTCAGAAGCTGCGTCGTTTCCTCGGAGCGGCACTTCAGGTTGAGATGCAGATTTCGCCCGCTTCAACGGAGCATGGCGAAATCCTGCCGGGCGTTCCCAAGCTCTACAGAATCGCAGCGTCTCTCCACAACGCGACGCCGCCGAGCAAACCGTCTTCGTTGGAGACCGTCTTCACATTTCCCGGGAGCTGGAAAGTGATCTTCTTGGCGTTACCGCCGCCGAGGTAGAGCGTGTCCCAGTTGAAGAGCTTGCACGTGCTCTCGATCGCCTCCTTCACCAGCGAATTCCATCTTTCGGCGCCATATTTCTCGTAACCGCGCTTGCCGAGATAGTCCTCGTAGGTGCGGTCTTTCTTGCGCCAGATATGGTGCGCCAGTTCCAGGCCGGGACAGAGATGGCCGCTGGTAAAGAGCGCCGATCCGAGGCCGGTCCCGAGGGTCAAGATCAGCTCCACATCCTTGCCCTGAACGGCCGCATAGCCCTGCACGGCGGCGTCATTGCAGACGCGGACGGGCTTCTTCCACTGCTTTTCGAGCGTCTCCTGCAGAGGAAAGCGAAGCCAGCTGGGATCGAGGTTCGCGGCGGTAAAGGTCGTCCCGTGCTTAATCACGCCGGGAAATCCGACTGAGACGCGATCGAAGGCGGGCATCTGCGCCCGGAGCTTGTCAAACTCGGCGAGCACCGCCGTGGTCGTCGCGGGAGTCGGCGTGGGGACGCGGACTCGCTCGGTAAGCGACTTGCCGGTGCTGTCGAGCGCCATCATCTTGATCCCTGTGCCGCCGGTATCGATGGCCAGCGTTACTATTTCCTCGTTTTTTTCTGTCGTTTTTGTAGCCATGTGTCTGGGGACTCGCCTCGCCGGAGTTGTGTTGAATTCGCAATCCATTGTGCCTGAAACTGAAGTGTTCCTGCATCAAGAGTTATGCGGGACTCGAACAATTTCATTCACGGAGGCGAGATGCGCCTCGCGGCCAGAGACTATTTGCGCGTGACGGGTTTCATGTTGCCGGCCAGCCAATGGTGGAGCTGGGCCAGCTTCAGGCGCACTCCAACGTAGAAGCTGCCAAAGAGCGCATAGATAGCGCTGACCTCGTCGAAGCGCATTTCGTAGATGAGTTTCTTAAAGACGATCGGGTCATCGGCGAAGAGATCGACGCCCCACTCCCAATCGTCTAGGCCGATCGAGCCTGAGATGATTTGCTTCACCTCGTCGGCGTAGCGGCGGCCGATCATCCCGTGATCGTGCATCATCCGCTGGCGATCGCGCATGGGCACGGTGTACCAGTTGACCTGCTCGCCGCGGAGGCGATTCATCGGATAAAAGCAGAGGTACTTGCTCTCCGGGATTGCCGGATGCAGGCGCGAAGCCATCGCCGCGCTCTGCCGCTCCAGAATCTCCTTCACCTCTGCGTTCCACTCCGGTGAATGGGGCTCGATGCCTTGCTCCGCGAACTGCGCGTACTGCTTTGCCGAAGATTCGTACAGGCCCAGCTCAACGACCGACAAATAGGAGTGTGTTGGCTCAAGATATTCGTAGAGATCAGTCTGCGCGAGTTCGAGCTCGAAGCGGTTCAGGTCTGCGACGGAATCGCGGAAGTGAATCATCATCAGGTCGCCCTTGTGACCCACCATCGAATACAACGCCGACTGATTGTGCCGGGGCGAACCGCTGCCGTGCTCGGCCGGTTCTAACAACTCAACTGCTTCGTCAATCACGCGCTCCCGCTCGGGCAGCGAAAGAGCGCGCCACGCAATCCAGCGGAAACGGAACATCTGATGAAGGACGCTCGCACCCTCCAGCGTCAACGGCATCGGCGTCATATCGGACAAGCAGTGACCCCCTGACGGGCGAGAACCCGCCGAACCTCGATGATAGCCTCTTTCATCGGCGAGTTGGCAGTGCGGATTTCATCAGCGTGGGCCGATTCAGCAGTCTCAAAATGCATTGCGATCGTCGAATGCCCGCCGCACGCGCAGGAGTCGCCATCGTGAACTACTGAAAGGTCAGCGCATCGACCGCAAGGCCAGCACTGCGTTCAACCCGCCGAACGCGAAAGACTGGGAGAGAGCGACCTCGATGGAGGCTTCGCGGGCCTGGTTGGGAATCACGTCCAGATCGCACTCCGGATCAGGCTGAGTGAAGTTGGCGGTTGGCGGAAGAATGCCGCAATCGAGCGAGAAGGCCGCAGCCGCGACCTCGATAGCGCCGGCCGCACCGAGTGTGTGACCATGCATCGATTTGGTGGAGCTGACGGGCAGCTTGTCGGCGTGGGCGCCAAATACGGTGCGGATGGCTGCACACTCCATCTTGTCGTTGGCTTCGGTTCCCGTGCCGTGAGCGTTGATGTAACCTACTTGCTCGGGCGCGAGGCCGCCGTCCAAAAGCGCGCCGCGAATGGCGCGGGCCGCACCCTCGGCGAGCGGCTGCGTGATGTGACTGGCGTCGGAGGACATGCCGAAGCCGACAATCTCGGCGATTGGCCGCGCGCCGCGCGCCAGCGCGGCCTCGAGCGGCTCGAGCACCAGCATAGCTGCGCCTTCGCCGAGAATCATCCCGGCACGGTTGAGCGAAAAAGGGCGGCAGGTGTCCTGACTGACCACGCGCATCGCCTCCCAGGCTTTCATGTTGCCGAAGTAGATTGGCGCATCGGCGCCCCCGGCGAGCGCGAGCGGGGTCGCGCCTGAGCGGACCATCCAGAAGGCATGACCAAGGGCGTGGGCCGAAGACGAGCAGGCAGTCGAAAAAGTAAATGTGGGCCCGTGAACTCCAAACTCCATCGAGACCTGGCTGGCGCCGGAGTTGGCCATACCGAGGGGTATGGTCAGCGGATGAACACGGTTCTTGTTCAGGTGAAAGAGGTTCCAGTAACCGGCTTCCTCGGCTATACGTCCCCCGATGCAGGAACCTGTGATGATGGCGGCGCGTTCGCGCAAATCGTCGTCCCACTCGATACCCGCCTGACTCACCGCTTCGCGCGCCGCGATTACGGAGAACTGAGCGAACCGATCCATGAACGTGATGATTTTTTCGGGAAAGTAGTTCTCGGGCACGTAGCCGCGCACAAAGGCTGCGTTCTTAAACCGAATCGTGCCGTATTCGGGCTGTTCAAACTCGCCAATGCCGGATCTCCCCGCCACCAGTGAAGTCCAGAATTGCTCTCTGTCGAGGCCGAGCGCGGAGATCACGCCAATTCCGGTGATGGCGACGCGAGGCATTTAGGGTCGGATCCCGCTGCTGGGGCGGGCGGCGTTGCGAGCAAAAATCGGGTCAGATAAGGCGCCGGCCGAAGACTTTTGTGGTTCCAAAATCGAGCCCATGAACGAAGTATGACCCGATTTTTGCCGCAACCCGAAGGGACGCGGCCAATTTTTTCGATTTCGTCGTCTCTCGTCGCTAGAAGACACCCGGTATTCGTCACTCCTCGTTCTTAGAACTCGAAAGAATTTTGCGCCCGTCGCCGCCTTCCCAGCAGCGGGATCAGACCCTCAATTCGCTTGCGAGGCCTTTTCCTTCGCTTCGAGCAGCTTCGTCACACCGTCGATCATCTCGTGGACATACCGGATATGGCGCGCCTGCTCATCGTCGATCTCAATCTCGAACTCACTCTCCAGGTCGAAGAGAATGTTGATGCTGTCCATCGAGTCGATACCGAGCTCCTCGAATGAGCTTTGGGGCGACACCGTCTCCACCGGAATCCGCTGCGTCTTGGCAATAACCTTCAGTACTCTCTCTTCGATCGATTCAGACATATTTTTTTATACCCGGACAACCCGCCCGGTTTCCATGACGCGAGCGCCTTTCGGCTGCGATCTCGATGCTGAAACGCACGCCCATTGACGACTCCCAATCTTTCCATGGTGCGGGATGCGCATGGTCATTGCAAGCACATTCTAGAGCATTCCTTCTGTTGCCATGTACCAGGTAAGACCAACCATATGTGGCTATTCTCTCCTCATAAGCCATGCCAAGCCAAGCTCGTCCGTCTACCCTTCAAAGGAACGTTCGGGCCGTGCGGGGCCACTGCTGATAATACACAATTCGCTAAGGAACCTTTCGGTTGGTATTCGCTGGGGCCGCGCGGATTAATGACGTTACTATATGCTGGATTGTCCGGGCATGTGTCCGGCACAAGGGACATCTCTTGGAAAATCAGCGCGCCCGGCGAGGGCTCTTCGCCAGCGAACCCGTCCTGCTGTTGGCAACTGTGATCGCGGTGCTGTATTTCGCCCGGGCCATCCTGATTCCGGTCGCACTGGCATTAACGCTCAACTTTCTTCTCGCACCAGCGGTTCTGTATCTGCACCGCTTTCGGCTGCGGCGTGTACCGGCGGTCATTATCGTCGTGGTGGTCGCTGCGTCTATCCTTGGCGGAATCGGCTGGGTCATGGCCAGCCAACTGGTGCTGATCGCTGAGCAACTGCCCGATTATCGCGTGAATCTGCATGCCAAGCTGGAGACGCTGCATACTCCGACACTGGGTCCAATGGGCAGGGCAATCCGCGGCATGCGCGAGGTTGGGCAGGAGATCGCTGCGCCTACAGATACGACGCAGCCTCCGGCCGTGAATCCCGATGGCGCTGCGGGCGCACCGCAGGTGCAGAGCGGCGCAGCGCAGCGCAAAGGCCAGGCCACGGCGCTGCAGCCTGGCCCGAGCCTTGCGCCGGCTCCGGCAACGCCGATCCCAGTCACGGTGGTGCCAGCAGGCCAGGGAATTTCAGAACTACTGAGTGCGTTAGTCCCCGTTGTGCAGCCGCTGGGCGAGGGCGTATTCGTGCTCGTGCTGACGGTCTACATGCTGATCAAGCGTGAAGACCTGCACAACCGATTGTTGCTGCTGGCGGGTATGGGCCGGCTGAACCTGGTGACCAAAGCATTGGATGATGCCGGGAAGCGCATCACCAGTTTTCTCACTATGAATTTTCTGGTGAACGCAGGATATGGCGTGTGCTTCGGCGTGGGACTTTTTGCCATTGGGATTCCTAATGCCACGCTTTGGGGCGTGATCGCGAGCATACTCCGTTTTGTTCCCTACATCGGCACGTCGATTGGCGTCCTGTTGCCCTTTGTCTTCGCCTTGGGCGTGTACCAACCATGGGGGCCTGCGCTGGTAGTGCTCGCTCTCTTTGCCGTGCTGGAGTTTACGTGCAGCAACATCCTCGAGCCCTGGCTTTATGGCTCCCACACCGGCATCTCTACGCTGGCGCTGCTGATCATGGCGGTTTTCTGGACGCTCCTCTGGGGCTGGCCGGGGCTCGTGCTCTCCACCCCGCTCACCGTGTGCCTGATCGTGATGGGGCTGCACATGCCGCAGTTGTCGTTCTTGCATATTCTGCTCGGGGACCAGGCCCAACTTGCGCCCGAGGCCAAGTTCTACGAGCGCCTGCTGGCCATGGACCAGGCCGAGGCCCACGTCATTGCGGAGGGCTTTCTCTCCGATCATCCGCTGGCCGAACTCTATGACGTGGTATTGCTGCCGGCCTTGTCCCTGGCCGAGCGCGACCGGCATCAGGGAGCGTTGGACGAGGTTCGGGCCAACTTCGTTTTTCAATGCGCCAACGAGTTGCTGGCCGAACTCGCGGACAGCGCAGTGCTGGCGCCGGAGAGCAGCCCACCCAACGGCGCGATGGTGCGCAAGTCTTTCCCAGTCATCTGCGTTTCCACCCAGGACCAGGGCGACGAGATCGCCGCAACCATGCTTGCCCAGCTTCTCGAGCAGTCAGGCAATCATACCTTGCAGCTCCCATCGAGCGCGTTGTCCGACGAAATCCTCGCCCGACTCGGGGAAGAAAACGAGACGGTCATCTGCGTCTCCTCGCTGCCTCCGTTCGCCTTTGCCGAGACGCGCGCCCTGTGCCAGAGGATGCGGCAGCGGCTACCGCGCAATCGGATGTTGGTGGGATTGTGGGACCCGGCCCTGGACGCCGAGCGCATCCGCGAACGGCTCAGCACCTGCCGGCCCGACCGCGTGGTCACGAATCTGGCCCAAGCGGTGATGCAGGTCCGCGAATGGCAGGGGCAGATGATGACACCGGAACTCGTCTCGCGGTCCCAGCGCTAGAGCAGCAAAACGTACCGGACACTCTCCGGCAGATAACACCAACCGTACTTCCGCTCTAAGAGGGGGCCGTAGCAGCTTCCGACTCGTCTTCCGCATTTTTCTGCGGAACGTTCCCGTCGTTGTGCGCTCCCATATACCAGGGAATATTGATGACCAGGATGCGCTGGTTGCCGCGTATCAGCAGAAGTAGCTTGAGTACGTTGGCGCGCTGATTATGTAACAGATTTTGATACCAGCGCCGCACAATGAGCTCCGGTACCAGCACCGCAACCTGACGGTCTTCGTTCTGCCGCTCGACGTCGAGCACATAATCGACGACCGGTTGAATGACAAACCGGTAGGGCGAGTGTAAAAGCACCAGTTCAGGGACGATCATGTTTGCGGCCCGCAGCGGAGCCGCTATATTCGCCTCCCACATATCGCAGACGCTCTCCTGATCTTCCTCGCAATCGACATGGACGGCGCGAACTTCCTTCGAGAGCATCAGCGCGAAGCGGAGGCCTTTCTCGGTGATTCGGCTCCACCGGTCTACGGGAATCACGACGATGGGTTCGGAAATATGGCCGATTTGAATCGGACCTTCCTTCTGCGTCTCTTTGTCGACGTGGATGTAATGACGTTTTACGGCAGCCATAATCGCGATCAAGACGGGGATGAGCAGCGCAGTGACCCATGCGCCGGCAACAAATTTTGCGACAAGCACCACCAGGAGCGTCACGCCAGTTGCGAAAGCGCCAGCCCCATTGAACAGTATCCGCACTATCCAGCCTTCGCCCCTGTACTTCCACCAGTGGACGACCATTCCAGCCTGGGAGAGCGTAAAAGCCATGAAAGCGCCGATCGCGTAAAGCGGAATCAGGCGGTCGGTGACGCCGCCAAAGAGCGCCAGCAGCGACCCGGTCAGGAAGACGAGGGCATAGATTCCATGGGAGTAGAGCAGGCGCCGCCCGCGAATCAGGAAGACGTGGGGTAGATAATCGTTCAGAGCGATCGCCCGGGTAAGGCGGGGGAAGTCGGCAAAGGCTGTGTTGGCAGAAAGCGACAGTACCAATAGGATCGAGCCGATCGAGACGTAGTAGAAGATTCCGCGACCCATGACGGCGCTGATCAGTTGCGAAAGTACACTCTGATACCCGCTGCCCTCTGGATCGGTCGCTCCGACACCGTAAGCGTGGCAGAGAAAGGCAATCCCAGCCAGGAGCAGAATAAGCAGGGCGATGATGATGGTCAGCGTCTTCTGCGCGTTCTTCGTTGTTGGCTCGCGAAAGGCCATGACTCCATTGCTGACCGCCTCGACGCCGGTCATCGCCGTGCAGCCGCTGGCGAAGACCTTCAGGACCAGCCACAGGCTTATCGCCGCAGTTGCAGCAGGAAGATGCGGAGGCGCGACCACCGGAGCCGGATGGCCGTGGCTTATCAATACCCGCACGCTGCCGACGACGATGACAACCAGCAACGAGCCGACAAAGAGATAGGTGGGGAGGATGAAGGCGGAGCCGGTATCGCGCACTCCTCGTATGTTCACCAGTGTCAGCACCAGGAGAATTCCCAGACACAAGATGAGAGTATGGGCCTGCAGCGACGGCACAGCGGAGATCAACGCTCCCACGCCGGCGGAAATGCCGACAGCCGCGGTCAGAACATAGTCGATCATGAGTGCGGCCGCGGCGAGGAGTCCGGCGCGATGGCCCAGATTCTCGCTGGCCACGGTGTAGGAGCCGCCACCGTGAGGATAGGCCTCAATCGTCTGCCGATAGGAGAAGTAGACTATCACCAACAGCGCAATGATTGCCGCGCTGATGGGCATGATGACGTCGACGCCGACGAGTCCGAGGGGGATCAGCAGCGTCAGCGCCGCTTCCGGGCCGTAGGCCGCAGAGCTGAGCGCGTCCAGACCAAAGATGGGAATTCCCGCTGAAGGGCCAATGTGCTCGGCTCGCTCTTCGGATGTTGCCAGCGGTCGTCCGATCAGGAAATGGGTGAGACGCATCGGTAGTCCTGAGTTTGAATGACGTAAAAGAATCTGTCATTACAAATTCAAGGTTAATTCTCTTGGATGCCGCGACTTCCGGCGTTCGACACCGACCTGTGACTTTCGGAGTTTTGGGGATGACTCCGACGGAATTTCGGAAGAACACTCAGGGGTGAAGATCAGCTATGGGATTGCTGACTCGCCATTAGGGAAGGTGCTGGTGGCGGCGACCGGGGCGGGGGTTTGCGCAGTTGCGTTTGGGGATCTGGAGAGCGAGCTGGAAGACGACCTGCATGCAATTTCGCCATCGGGTGGTGGGTAGCGATGGGAAGTTGACCGGCTACCGCTGGGGAGTGGAGCGCAAACGGCGGCTGCTGGAGTTTGAGCAGGCGGCGCGCGCGTCGGCGTGAAGGACAGCCACCCCCCTCCCCCCAGGATTTCCTGGTTAAATCCTTGTTTTCAGTGGGTTGGGGAGCTTGATCCGGGCTAAGTTGTTGTATCCATTCTTCACGTTTCCTGTTCACTTCCCTCATCAGGATGTCGGCGATGCTTTCCTCTTGCTGAGGGTGGGAGGTTGCGCCTTCGGGGGCGAGTTCTTCGCCCTGTTCGGTGCGGGTGAGCTCGGCGATGGATTCGCTGGAGACGATCTGATCGGCGTTTTTCGCGTTTTGGGAGGCGATCTGGAGAGCGTAGAGGAGGATGCTCGCATGCTTGCGATCGATGCGGTGTTCGGCGAGGGCCATGCCCACCTCGCTGATGGCGTGCTGGATGGCGCCGCGGTCTTCGAGATTGGAAAATGCGAGCTTAAGGAAGCTGGGCTCCTGCTGGGTGGCGCGTTCGCGGAGGCGCGAATGGAAGTAGCAGTAGGGCTGGCCGCGCAGAGCAGGTGATCCGCATTTTCCGCCTGAGGTCTTGATGTGCCGGCATTCTGGAGTCATTGTTCCCTCCTGTGAGTGAGCCAGAAATGAGAAGGGCGGCTTTCGCCGCCTTGAGTTAGTCTGCTTTTTCTTTTCTTATGCCCTATTTATAGGATATCAAGTTGACCCCTTTCACTACGCCAGCTTTTGGGATTTTTTATTTCGTTTGGGATGAATATTTTG